>NZ_BAAABW010000039.1:0-282984 GCF_039521185.1 Streptomyces blastmyceticus
CCACCGCCTGACCGCCGCCCACAAGCTCTCCGCCGCCGGCCTGACCGCCGCGGGCCTCACCGCCCTGGCGCTTGCCGCGATCCCCGGCCAGGCCACCGCCGCGCAGTCCATCGACGTCAAGCCCGTCGCCTGGACCACCCACGACGCCGGCACCAGCGACCAGGAGCAGCAGGAGCGCCTCACCCAGGTCACCGGCCAGGCAGCCGGCCAGGCGAAGACCGAAGCCGCAGCGCAGCACAGGACCGCCACCGACGCCGCCGCCCAGGCGAAGGCGAAGGCCGAGCAGGACCGCGCCGCCAAGGAAACCGCCAGCCGCTCCCAGGACCGCAAGCCGGTCGAGCAGACGGCCCCCGCCCAGGAGGCCCCCGCCCCGGCCCCGGCCGCGGCGCCCGCGAAGGCCTACGGCGACAACCTCGACGGCTGGATCAACCAGGCCCTGGACATCATGCACACCAAGGGCATCCCCGGCACCTACGACGGCCTCAAGCGCAACATCATGCGCGAGTCCACCGGCAACCCCCAGGCCATCAACAACTGGGACTCCAACGCCGTCGCCGGCATCCCCTCCAAGGGCCTGCTGCAGATCATCGACCCGACGTTCAAGGCGTTCCACGTCGAGGGCACGTCCTGGGACATCTACGACCCGGTCGCCAACATCGTCGCCTCCTGCAACTACGCCGCCAAGACCTACGGCTCCATGGACAACGTCAACTCCGCATACTGACGCACAGCAAGAACCCCATACGCCCCAAGGGCGGCAGCACCACACCGGTGCCGCCGCCCTTCGGCATATCCAGGCGTGATGCCCTCAGAGGCCCTGCAGGCGCTCCAGTTCCCGGCGGTCCCGCTTGGTGGGGCGGCCCGCGCCGCGGTCGCGGACGGGTACCGCCGGGAGTGCGGTGGGCGGCGGCGGGGGCGGGCTGTTGTCGACGTAGCACTCGGTCGCCACGGGGGCGCCGACCCGCTTGCGGATGATCCGGGAGACGACGACGATCCGCTCGAGCCCGGCCAGCCGGAGCCGCACCTCGTCGCCGGGGCGCACGGTCTGGGCCGGTTTGGCGCGTTCGCCGTTGACGCGGACGTGGCCCGCGCGGCAGGCGGTCGCGGCCTGGGAGCGCGTCTTCGTCAGCCGTACGGACCAGATCCAGCTGTCGACCCGTACGGTCCCGGTCTCCTCGTCTGAAGCCATGCCCCGACTCTAGTACCGGCGGCCGGGCGCGCGTGATGTCACGGCTCGGCTCACGACAGCACCTCGCGGCAGGCCGAGGCCAGCCGGCTCACGCCTTCGGCGAGTTCGGCCGTGCCGGCCACCGCGGCGAAGCTGAGGCGCAGGTGCGGGGCGGCGGACTCGGCGGCGTGGTAGGGGCGCCCGGGGACGACCGCGACGCCCGCGCGCAGTGCCGCGGCCGCCAGCGCGGCTTCGTCCGTGCCGTCCGGCAGCCGGGCCCAGACGTGGAAGCCGCCGGGCGGGGTGAACTCCACCTCCAGCTCGGGGAGTTCCCGGTGCAGGGCGGTGAGCAGCGCCTCGCGCCGGGTGCGCAGCTCGGCCGCGACCGTGCGGTGGTGGCGGGGCCAGGCGGGCGAGCCGACGAGTTCGAGCGCGGCCTCCTGGAGCGGGCGGGGCACGAAGAAGCTGTCGACGACCTGGATGGCGCGCAGCCGTTCCAGCACCGGGCCCCGGGCGGCGAGGGCGCCGACGCGCAGGCTGGGCGAGGTGGCCTTGGTCAGGGAGCAGACGTGGACGACGATGCCGTCGGGGTCCTGCGCGGCGAGCGTGGGCGGCAGCGGCGGCGCGTCCTCGTGGGCGAGGCGGCGGGCGAAGTCGTCCTCGATGACGAAGGCACCGGCCTCGCGGGCGACGCGGACGACCTCGCGGCGCCGGTCGTCGGCCAGGACGGCTCCGGTGGGGTTCTGGAAGAGCGGCTGGCAGGCGAAGACGCGGGCGCCGCTCGCCCGGAAGGCCGCGGCGAGCAGATCGGTGCGCACGCCCCGCGCGTCCGTCGGCACGGGCACGAGCCGCAGCCCGGAGGCGCGCGCCGCGGCGATCATGCCGGGGTAGGTCGGGGACTCGACGAGCACAGGGGCGCCGGGCGGGGCGAGGGCGCGCAGGGCGGTGGTGAGCGCGCTCTGGCCGCCCGCGGTGATCAGCACGTCGGAAGGGGCGACCGTGCCCGCCGGGCCGCCGATCTCGCGGGCGAACCACGCGCGGAGCTCGGCGACCCCTTCGAGGGGCGGGCGGCCCCAGGCGCCGGGGCGGCGGCCGGCCCGGGCGAGGGCGGCGGCGAGGGCGCGTTCGGGCTGGAGGGTGTGGTGGAGGTAGCCGCCGTTGAGCTCGATGACGCCGGGCGGCGGTTCGGCGAGGGTGGTCAGCACCCCGGTGGCGTCGACGGTGCGGGGGACGGCGTCCCCTGCCGCCTCGACGCTGAGGGCGACCTCCTGCCAGGACGTGTCGCCGAGGCGGGCGGGCGCGGCGTGCGGCGCGGCCCGGAAGGCGCCCGCGCCGGGGCGGGTGACGACCAGGCCCTCCGCGGCCAGGGCGGCGAGGGCCCGCGAGACGGTGACGGGGCTGACCCGGAAGCGCTCGACGAGGGCTCGGCTGGAGGGCAGCTTCTCACCTGGAGAGTAGCGGTCGAGTTCCCCGCGCAGGACTCCTGCCAGTTCCGCGACGCTGTTACGCTCATGCATGAGAGTGAAAGATAGCGCTACTCGCACCGCGGCGATAGCAGTGAGCGGCCCGGCCGCCGGGGGCGAGGCGGGGAACGGCTCCGCGCACCCCTCCGGTCGTACGCGCCGGTCCGGCCCCGCCACCGGGGGCACCCTGCTCGCCGCCGTCGGGGTGGCCGCGTTCTCCTTGACGTTTCCCGCGACCGCCTGGGCGCTGGAGGGGCTCGGCCCGTGGTCCGTCACCACGTGCCGGATGGTGCTGGCCGGGCTGATCGCGGCCGGTTTCCTGCTGGCGGGGCGCGTGCCGCCGCCCGCGCGGCGCCACTGGCCGGGGCTGCTCGCGGTCGCCGGTGGCACCGTCGTCGGATTCCCGCTGCTGACGACGCTGGCCCTGCGGACGTCCACGACCTCGCACGCCGCGGTGGTCGTGGGTCTGCTGCCGCTGACCACGGCCGCGTACGCGGCGGTGCGCACCCGTACCCGGCACTCGCGCACCTTCTGGGCGGCGGCGCTGGCGGGGGCGGCGGTGGTCATCGGCTTCGCCCTGCAACAGAGCGGTGGCACGCCGACGCTCGGCGACCTGTATCTGTTCGCCGCCCTGCTGGTGTGCGCGGTGGGCTACGCGGAGGGCGGCAGGCTGGCGCGGGAGATGCCGGGGTGGCAGGTGATCGGCTGGGCGCTCGTCGGCTGCCTGCCGGTGGCCGTGGCGGGTGCGGCGGCGGCCCTGTACGCCGAGCCCGCGCATCTCACCGGGCACGCCGTCGCCGGGCTGCTGTGGCTGGCGGCGGGGTCGCAGTTCCTGGGCATGCTGGTGTGGTACCGCGGCATGGCCGCCATCGGTGTGGCCAGGGCGAGCCAGCTCCAGCTCGCGCAGCCGCTGCTGACCCTGGTGTGGTCCGTGTCGCTGCTCGGCGAGCGGCTGACCCCGGCCGCGCCCGTCGCCGCGGTCGCGGTGCTCGTCTGCATCGCGGTGACCCAGCGCACGCGCGGGTAGCGCGGCGCGGTCGGCGCTCCCCCGAATGCGCCGTAGAGCGGGCCATATGCCCCCGATCGCCGTAGAATTGACGGCACCCGAGCGCACCAGTGGAACCTCGATCGGAAGGATCACCGCCGATGCATGCGAGCAAGGGCGACCGCCTGGTAGTGCATGGCCGGACCGTCGGGCAACAGGACCACGTCGTGGAGATCGTCGAGGTGCTGGGGTCGAAGGGTTCGCCCCCGTATCGCGTCCGCGCGGAGAACGGCCACGAGACGATCATGTCGCCGGGTCCGGACAGCGTGGTGGAGCACCGCAAGGCGACGGACGGCGTCTAGCGCGCCGCGCCGCGCAGCCCTCACCGCGGTGGGCGCACCCTGCGCGGATAGTGGTCGTGGACCACGCGTTCCATCGCCCCGATCCGGTCGGCGAGCAGCGGTTTCGCCGAGAAGTAGACGTTCCCGAGCACCTCGCGGTGTGCGCCGCACAGCGTGAGGTGACGGGAGAGCTCGGCCGGGTCCTGCCAGGGTGCGGGCTGTGCGGGGTCCCCCGCGCGGTAGAGCGCCTCGCCGACGTAGAGGTGCACGCCGGTGCCCCGCACGGTCCGCGCCCACCACGGCACGAGCTCGGCGTAGTCCGCGTCCGGGAAGCCGATGGGCCAGTAGACCTGGGGGACGATGTAGTCGATCCACTCCTCGCGCACCCACTTGCGGGTGTCGGCGCACAGGTCGTCATATGTCTGCACCCCGGCCCGGGTGTCCGAGCCCCGTGGGTCCGTCGTCCTGTTGCGCCAGACGGCGAACGGGCTGACCCCGAACCGCACATGACGCTTGCGCCGCTTGATGCGCCGGCCCGTCTCCCGTACGAGCAGGTCGATGTTGTCGCGCCGCCAGGCCGCCCGGTCGGGGTGGCCCGTGCCGTAGCGCTCGTAGGCCGCGTCGTCGTCGAACCGCTGCCCGGCCACCGGGTAGGGGTAGAAGTAGTCGTCGAAGTGCACGCCGTCGAGGTCGTAGCGGGCGACGGGGTCGAGCATCGCGTCCTGGACGAAGCGCCGCACCTCGGGCAGGCCCGGGTTGTAGTAGAGCTTCCCGCCGTACGGCACCACCCAGTCGGGGTGCAGCCTCGCCGGGTGGGTGGGGATCAGCCGGCCGGGGTCGGTGTGGTTGGCGATGCGGTAGGGGTTGAACCAGCCGTGCAGTTCCAGGCGGCGCTCGTGCGCCGCGCGCACCGCGAAGGCCAGCGGATCCCAGCCCGGGTCCCTGCCCTGAGTCCCCGTCAGATACTCCGACCACGGCTCGTACGGCGAGGGCCAGAACGCGTCGGCGGTGGGCCGGAGCTGGAGGAGCACGGCGTTGAGCCGGCACTCCGCCGCGGCGTCGAGGAGGTCCAGCAGCTCGGCCTGCTGCCGGCCGGGGTCGAGACCCGGCGCGGACGGCCAGTCGATGTTGCCGACGGTGGCGACCCACAGGCCGCGGAACTCGCGCTTCCGGCGAGCGCCGCTCGGGTCGGCATCACCGAGCGCACCCGCCTCACCCGTGGCCAGCATCGCGGACATCACGCCCGCGGCCGCCACGGTGAACCCTCTTCGGCTCATACGCCCCATATGCGGGCCACTCCTTGTCGGATCGGTCACACCATACGGACAGAGCATGCCCGCCCCGGCACCCTCGGCACCGCACGGCGCGGAGTAACGTCTGGAACGAGGCGGGGACCGGGGGTCCCGCGCGCCGGGACCCGGCGCCGGGTACGGCCGCCGCCGGACGACCGAGAACAGCGAAAGGCACGATGTGACGACCGACATCGCACGCGTCGGAGTAGTGGGCTGCGGCCAGATGGGCGCGGGCATCGCCGAGGTGTGCGCCCGTTCCGGCCTGGACGTCATGGTCGCGGAGACCACCGGCGAGGCCCTGGAGCTGGGCCGCACCCGGCTCACCAACTCCCTCGGCAAGGCCGCCGAGCGCGGCAAGATCACCGAGGCCGAGCGCGACGCCACGCTCGCCCGGCTGAGCTTCACCACCGACCTGGGCGAGTTCGCCGACCGCGACCTCGTCATCGAGGCCGTCGTCGAGAACGAGCAGATCAAGACCGAGATCTTCCAGGTCCTCGACCAGGTCGTCACCCGCCCGGACGCGATCCTGGCCTCCAACACCTCCTCCATCCCGCTGGTGAAGCTGGCCGTGGCGACCTCCCGCCCGGACCAGGTCATCGGCATCCACTTCTTCAACCCGGCCCCGGTGCAGAAGCTCGTCGAGCTGATCCCCGCGCTCACCACCGGCGAGGAGACCATCAAGCGCGCCGAGGCCCTGGTCGCGCAGCTCCTGGGCAAGCACGCGATCCGCGCCCAGGACCGCTCGGGCTTCGTCGTCAACGCCCTGCTCATCCCGTATCTGCTCTCCGCCATCCGGATGTTCGAGTCGGGCATCGCCAGCCGCGAGGACATCGACAACGGCATGGAGCTCGGCTGCGCCCACCCCATGGGCCCGCTGAAGCTCTCCGACCTGATCGGCCTGGACACGGTCGCGTCGGTGGCGAACAGCATGTACGAGGAGTTCAAGGAGCCGCTCTACGCCGCTCCCCCGCTGCTCCAGCGCATGGTCGACGCGGGCCGCCTCGGCCGCAAGACGGGCTCGGGCTTCTACTCGTACTGAGCCCACCCAAGGCCCGACCACTACGCAAAGTCACCGCCGCACACCCGTGTTCGCACGGGGTGTGCGGCGGTGACTCGCATATACCCCCCGCACACGCTCCCGCTCAGCGGCCCGGCGCGGTTGACTCGCTTCCGTTGGTGCAGACAGCATCTTCCGGAAGGAGTACGGACCGTGACCAGCCATCCCGAGCACGCCGTCAAATCGGCCGAGCTCGCGGAGCTCAGGCGGAGCCTCGATGTCGGCGTCGTCCGGATCGACGGGCATCTCGCCCTCCTCACCCAGCGCGGCGACCAGACGGAGCACGAGATCGCCGAGCTGGGCGAGCGCGTACGGGCCCTGGAACACGGCACCTGGCCCCTGCCGTCGATAGCCGCGCTCACCGGCGTCGCCGCCCTGGCACTCGCCATCTGGCAGGCGACAGGCCGATGAGCGCGGGGTGTGCGTGAATCCGCTCGCCGTACGGAGGTTCAGCCGAGCCGGATGTGGTGCAGCAGCAGCAGCGCGGCCGCCATGTTGGCGGCCGGCACCTCGCCGCGGCCGATCATGTCGGGCACCAGCTTGAGCGGCACCCACTCGCGGCGGTCCGACTCGAAGTCGTCCTCCGGCTCACCGATGTACTCGGCCTCGTCGGACCAGTAGATGTGATGGCGGGCGTCGGTGAGACCGTTGGACGGTTCCACGGACATCAGGTGCCGCAGGGGGCCGGGCCGCCACCCGGTCTCCTCCTCCATCTCACGGGCCGCCGCGAAGGCCAGGTCCTCACCGTCCTCGACGACGCCCGCGGCCAGTTCCCAGCCCCAGTTGTCGGTGATGAAGCGATGCCGCCACAGCAGCAGGACCTCATTGGCCTCATTGACCACCGTGGCCACGGCGACGGGCCGCAGCCTGATGAGGAAGTGGTCGAGGTGGCGGCCGTCGGGGAGTTGGACGTCTGCGAGATTGACCCGGAACCAGCGGTTCGAGTAGACGGTCCGTTCCCTGAGATTCTTCCAACGCACGTGTTGCCACCTTCCGCCGAGGTGGCCACCTCCCCGGGCGCTTTCCTCACAAGGGCACGCGCAACGCCCCGTCGATCATCTCGGCGGCCTCGGCAGTGGCCGCACACCCACTCTCGATCAGGTGCTCGCGCACCGCCCGGAGCCGATCCCGTAAGCGCTGCGATTCCATGCCTCTCGCCTGCTCGGTCATCTCCCGTGCGGTGGCCACCGCCTTGTCCGCGTCTCCTTGACGCAGCTCGATGTGCGTGAGCATGGCGAGCCGGTGGACACGCCCCCGGTCGTGGGCGGGGGTGTCGACGGCCCGGTCCGCGTGCTCACGGGCGGGTCCGAGATCGCCGAGGCTCAGCAGCGCCTCCGCCACCTGCACATTCACCAGGCCCGGCTGCACATAGCCGGTCTCGGCCGGCTCCTGGCCGCGGCGGATGCGCTCGGCCGCGCTCTCGGCGCGGCGGATGCAGGCGAGCGCGCCGACGCCGTCGCCGAGCCGGGCGTACGCCTTGGCCTGCATGGCGTAGAGATCGGCGGCGAGGGCGGGGGTGAGCTCCGGGCCCGCGGCCCGCAGCGCCGACTCGGCGAACGCGACCGCCTGCCGGTACTCCCGCATGAAGAGCGACTGGTTGACGAGGAGGGCGATGACATACGCGCCGAGGCCCCGGTCCCCGCTGGCCTTGGCCAGCCGCAGCGCCTGGTGGAAATAGCGCTGGGCGAGCCCGTGCGCGTCGGAGTCGTACGCGCAGATCCCGGCGACGGCGACCAGCCCTCCGGTGGCGCGGTGCAGTTGGCGGCCGGTCGCGTCGGTGTAGCTGCCCCGGAGCAGGGGCGCGGTCTCGGCGTTGAGGAAGCCGACGACGCGGGCACGGGTCGCGATGCCGCCCGCCTTGCGGTACATCTGCTCGTAGTGGGTGCGGGCGGCGCGGAGCATCTCGATGTCGTCCATGGAGACGCGGGTGAGGCCGCGCCGGGAGACATCGGCGTCCTCGGGCGGGTTCTCCCACTCCCAGACCGGGATGACGGCGGGCGTCCCGGTCACGGCGGGGGCGGTGACGACGTGCTCCCGCTGCTGTTCGTCGGAGCGCCACAGGGCGGTGGCGCGCTCCACGAAGCCGGAGAGCGGGGTGTTGGGCAGGCGGGGGCTGCCGGGGGTGCCCAGGCCGATGTCGTCCAGGGTCAGCGCGCGGTGCAGTCGCTCGCCGAGCACCTCGCAGATGAGGTCCGGCACCTGGCCGCGCGGGCGCTGGCCGCGCAACCAGCGTGCGACGGCGGTGTGTTCGTACCGCAGTGCCAGTCCCCGGGCTCGGCCCGCCGCGTTGATGTGGGCCGCCAGTCCGGCGTGGGAGATCCCCGCTTCGTCGAGGATGGCGTCAAGGAGTGTGTTGGGCTCCATCCTGCCCTCCGAGGTGCTCGGTGGGATCAGCGTAATGGAGATCGCTTCGCACGGGGTGTGAACCGGACGTCGCGGAGCGTCAAACGGAAGCAGGGCCTCGGGAGTTGGGGCCACCGGTGGCTTCCGGCCGTTCCCGCGCCTCCTCGCCGGGCGGGGGCGGTGCGGCCGAGAGCGGGGTGGCGATCTCCTCCAGGGATTTGCCCTCGGCGTCGATGCCCAGGAAGTGCTCGGTGAGGCCGCCGATCACCATGACGGCCGCGCCCAGGAGATAGCCGAGGAAGAGCAGGGTGCGGTCGCTGCCGTCGCCGATCAGCCGGCCGTAGAGATAGGGGCCGGCGGCGCCCACGCACTGGGCGAGGGCGAAGAAGACGGCGATGGCCTGGCCCCGCACCTCCAGCGGGAAGATCTCACCGACCGTCAGATATCCGGCGGACGCCCCGGCCGAGGCGAAGAAGAAGATCACGCACCAGGCGGTGGTCTGGCTCGCCGCGGTCAGCAGGTCGGCCTGGAACAGCGCGGCGGTGACGGCCAGGGCGCAGCCGGAGAAGAGGTAGGTGCCGCTGATCATGCGGCGGCGGCCGACGGTGTCGAAGAGCGGGCCGAGGAGGACGGGCCCGAGGAGGTTCCCGGCGGCGAAGGCGATGAGGTAGAGCGGGGCGCGGTTCTCGTGGACGCCGTAGAACTTGGTCAGGACGAGGGTGTAGGTGAAGAAGATCGAGTTGTAGAGGAAGGACTGGGTGATCAGCAGGGTCGAGCCGAGCACGGAGCGGCCGGGGTAGCGCTTGAACAGCAGCCGCAGCAGGGTCGGATAGCCGGCCCGCGGCGCCTCCGTCAGCAGGATCGCCCTGCTGTCGTCCACGGGGGCGAGGACGTGCCCGGCGCGCTCGACCTCGCTCTCGATGCGGGCGATGGCCTCCTCGGCCTCCGCCTGCCTGCCGTGCATGGCCAGCCAGCGCGGGCTCTCCGGCAGATGACGGCGGATCAGGAAGACGGCGAGGCCGAGGAGCGGGCCGAGGAGGAAGCCCACCCGCCAGGCGAGGTGGTCGGGGAGCACCTGGAGGAGCCAGAGTTCGGCCACGGTGCCGAGGATCGCGCCCGCCCAGTAGGTGCCGTTGACCAGGAGGTCGACGCGGCCGCGGTGGCGGGCGGGCACCATCTCCTGGATCGCGGAGTTGATCGCGGAGTACTCGCCGCCGATGCCCGTACCGGCGAGGAAGCGGGTGAAGCAGAGGAAGGCGTACCAGCCGGTGCCCTGGCCGAGGGTCAGGGCCGTCAGGCCGCTGCCGAAGAGATAGACGCCGAAGGTGAGCAGGAAGAGCTTGCGCCGGCCGAGCCGGTCCGCGAGCCGCCCGAAGAACAGCGCGCCTGCCACCTGTCCGACGAGATAGACCGTGGCGATCAGCCCGGCCTCGCCCGAGGAGAGGCGGAGGGTGTCCTCGCGGGTGAGGACGGCCGCCACCGCGCCCGCGACCGTGATCTCCAGGCCGTCCAGGATCCAGGCGACGCCGAGCGCCACCACCATCCTGGTGTGGAAGCCGGACCAGGGCAGCCGGTCGATCCGGGCGGGGATGAGGCTGCGTACGGCACCGGGGTGGCCTTGGGGCTCTGTCACGAAGCGGCTCCTTGCCTGCGCGGCCCGCTGCCGGAGCGGGCCAGTCGGGCGGCGGGCGACGGGGAGGGGGCGCGCTGCCGGTCGTTGCGCAGCACCAGGAGGGCGATGTCGTCGGAGAGGCGGCCGCCGGTGTGCCGCAGCAGGGCGGCCTGGACGCGCTCGATCACGGCGGCGGGGACGATGGGCGCACCGTGGGCGGCGGCCTCGGCGAGGGCCCGCGCGAGCGGGAAGAAGGCGCCCGCCGCGTCCCGCGCGTCCTCGGCGCCGTCCGTGTGCAGCACCAGGGCGTCGCCGGGGTGCAGCCGGGTCAGCCGGGCCACGGGCAACTCGGGCGGCAGGGGGAAGAGCCCGAGCGGGGGCATCGGGTCGCCCCGGCCCACGGGGGCGGCCCTGGCCCGGCGGCCGGAGGCGCCGGAGAGGCGGTACGGCCAGGGGTGGCCGCAGTTGAGGGCCATGACGACGCCGTCGGCGCACACCTCCAGCAGGAGGATGGTGACGAACTCCTCGCCGGGCGGCCGCTCCTTGGCGTCCTTCCCCTCGGCCGCGGCCCGCTCCCCCAAGTGCCGCTGCAGGGCCCGCTCCAGTCGGCGCAGCACGTCCGCCAGCCGCGGTTCGTCGTACGCCGCCTCGCGGAAGCTGCCGAGCACGGCGGCGACGGTGGCGATCGCCGCGAAGCCGTGGCCGCGCACATCGCCTATGACGACGCGGACGCCGTGCGGGGTGGCGAGGGCCTCGTAGAGATCGCCGCCGACGAGCGTGCCCTCGCTGACCGAGAGGTGGCCGCCCGCGAGCGTCATCCCGTCGAGCCGCGGCGGCAGGGGGCGCAGCAGCAGCCGCTGGGCGGTGTCGGCGATCTCGCGGGCGCGCTCCAGATCGCGCACGAGACGGCGCCGGCGCCGGGTGATGGAGTAACTGGCCCCGGCGACGGCGACGATGGCGCAGCACGTGCCCAGCCTGGCGCCGTGATCCAGCCGGGCCACGGGGCCGAAGGGGGCGAGCGCGAACACCGCGCAGAGGCCGGCGAGCACGACGCACTGGCGCCGGCCGCTGCCCGCGCAGGCGATGACGGGCGCGGCCGCGAGCAGTTGGACGACCTGGGTGCCGTGGGGGGCGATGAGCTCCCACGCCAGGACTCCCAGGATCCACAGTCCGGGGAGGGCGAGCACGACCCTCCTCCGCCAGTGCACCGCCCTTGTCCGGATCATGCCCTCGGCCCCCCTAGCAGCAATGACGCGCTTGATTCTCGCGAGTGCTCAGCGCCAAGTAACGACCAGGGCCTTCATTTCCACCCTATTGAGTGATATTCGGACACTCAGGAACGATGGCACGCATGAGGGGCGCACCCGGTGCTCCGGGTGCGCCCCTCTGCTGTTCAGCGACTTTCACCGCCGGGCGGTCGGCGCGGGGTCAGGCCCCGCGCCCTGCGGGCGTCACGCGCCGCGCAGCACCGCGCCCGTGCTCTCGACGGCCGAGGCAACGGCCGCGTCGCGCGCGGCAGTTGCCTCGTCGGCGGTCAGGGTGCGGTCGGCGGCGCGGAAGCGCAGCGCGTACGCCAGCGACTTCTTGCCCTCGCCGAGCTGCTCGCCGGTGAAGATGTCGAACAGGCGCAGCGACTCCAGGAGTTCACCGGCGCCGGCCCGCAGTGCGGCCTCGACCTCGGCGGCGGGGACGGAGGCGTCCACGACCAGCGCGACGTCCTGCGTGGCCACCGGGAAGGCGGACACGTGCGGGGCCTCGACGGCGCCGGTGCCGGCCCGCTCCAGGAGGTCGAGCTCGATCTCCATGGCGCAGGTGCGCTCCGGCAGGCCGAACGCCTTGGTGACGCGCGGGTGGAGCTCACCGGCGTTGCCGACGAGCACCTCCTCGCCGTCGATCAGGGCGAGCAGCGCGGCGCAGCGGCCCGGGTGGTACGGCGCCGTCTGGTCCTGACGGACAATCAGCTCGACGCCCGCCGCACGGGCGACCGCACGGCCGGCCTCGATGGCGTCCGCCCAGGTCGACGGGCGGCCCTTGCCCCACCAGCCGGCCTGCTCGCGCGCCCCGGCGAGGACGACGGCCGCGCGGCGCGGCTGCCGGGGCAGCGCGGCGTTCAGGCCGGCGATCTCCTCGTCGGTGGGACGGCGGTCGACGGGCAGCCGGACCGCCGGGCGCTCGGCGCCGGTCGGCCGGAAGACCAGCCCGGTCTCGAACAGCGCGAGCTCGTGCTCACCGCGGCCGTCGTTGCGGCGCAGGGCGGCGAAGAGCCCCGGCAGCAGGGTCGTGCGCAGCGCGGGCTCGGTGTCGGAGAGCGGGTTGACCAGGCGCACCACGAGGCGGCGCGGGTCGTCGGCCTCCAGGCCGAGCTGGTCGAGGGCGGCCTCCCCGAGGAAGGGGTAGCTGGGGGCCTCGACATAGCCGGCGCCGGCGAGGGCGCGGCCGACGCGGCGGTGCAGGCGCTGCCGCTCGGTCAGCCCGCGGCCGGCGGGCGGCTGCGGCAGGGTGGAGGGCAGGTTCTCGTAGCCCTCCAGCCGGATGACCTCTTCTGCGAGGTCGTTGGGGTCGGTGAGGTCGGGGCGCCAGCTGGGCACGGTGACGATCAGCTCGTCCTGCCCGTAGACGTCGCAGCCGACCTCCTGGAGGCGGCGGACGACGGTCTCGCGGCCGTACTCGACACCGGCGACGCGGTCCGGGTGGTCGGCGCTCATCGCGATCGTGCGCGGCCCGCTGGGGGCGACGATCTCGGTGACCCCGGCCTCGGCGGTACCGCCCGCCAGCAGCACCATCAGGTCGACGGTGCGCTGGGCCGCCGCGGAGGCGGCCTGCGGGTCGACGCCGCGCTCGAAGCGCTTGGACGCCTCGGTGGACAGCTTGTGACGGCGGGCCGCGCGGGCGACGGAGATGGCGTCGAAGTGCGCGGCCTCGACGACGATCTCGGTGGAGCCCTGGCCTGCCGCGTGGTCGGCGATCTCGGTGTCGGCACCGCCCATGACACCCGCGAGGCCGATGGGGCCGCGGTTGTCGGTGATGACGAGGTCCTCGGGGTGCAGGGCCCGCTTGACCCCGTCGAGGGTGGTGAGCTTCTCGCCCGCCTCGGCGCGGCGCACGCCGATCGGCCCGTCGACGCGGGACCGGTCGTAGGCGTGCAGCGGCTGGCCGAGCTCGAGCATCACGTAGTTGGTGACGTCGACGGCGAGCGAGACCGTGCGCATGCCGGCCTTCTGCAGGCGGCGCTGGAGCCAGATCGGCGAGCGCGCCTCGGGCGAGAGACCGGTCACCGTACGGGCGGTGAAGCGGTCGCAGCCGGCCGGGTCGGCGACCCGGACGGGGTAGCCGTAGCTGTTGGGCGCGGGCACGTCCAGCAGGGCCGGGTCGCGCAGCGGCAGGCCGTAGGCGGTGGCGGCCTCGCGGGCGACGCCGCGCATCGACAGGCAGTAGCCCCGGTCGGGGGTGACGGCGATGTCGAGGACCTCGTCGACGAGCTCCAGCAGCTCGATGGCGTCGGTGCCGGGCTCGTACTCCTGCGGCAGCACGATGATGCCGTGCGTGCCGTCGTCGCCCATGCCCAGCTCGTCGCCGGAGCAGATCATGCCGTGCGAGGTGCGGCCGTACGTCTTGCGCGCGGCGATCGCGAAGTCGCCGGGCAGGACGGCGCCGGGCAGCACGACGACGACCTTGTCGCCCACGGAGAAGTTGCGGGCGCCGCAGACGATCTCCTGCGGCTCGCCCGTGCCGTTGGCGGCGCCGACGTCGACGGTGCAGAAGCGGATGGGCTTCTTGAAGCCCTCCAGCTCCTCGATCGTGAGGACCTGGCCGACGACGAGGGGGCCCGTCAGGCCCGTGCCGAGCTGCTCGACGCGCTCGACCTCGAGGCCGGCGGCGACGAGTTTGGCCTGCACGTCGCGGCCGGTGGTACCGGCCGGCAGGTCGACGTACTCCCGCAGCCAAGAAAGCGGGACCCGCATCAGATCTCCATCCCGAACGGCCGGGTGAAGCGCACGTCACCCTCGACCATGTCTCGCATGTCTTCGACGTTGTGGCGGAACATCAGCATCCGTTCGATGCCGAACCCGAAGGCGAATCCGCTGTACTTCTCCGGGTCGATGCCCGCGGCGACCAGCACCCGGGGGTTGACCATGCCGCAGCCGCCCAGCTCGATCCAGCCCTCGCTGGAGCAGGTGCGGCAGGGCGCCTCGGGGTTGCCGACCGACTCGCCGCGGCAGACATAGCACTGCATGTCCAGCTCGGCGGAGGGCTCGGTGAAGGGGAAGTAGTTGGGGCGCAGCCGCGTCGTGAGGCCCTCGCCGAACAGCGAGCGCACCATGTGCTCGATGGTGCCCTTGAGGTCGGCCATGGTCAGGCCCTCGTCGATGGCGAGGAGCTCGACCTGGGTGAAGACCGGGGTGTGGGTGGCGTCCAGCTCGTCGGTGCGGTAGACGCGGCCCGGGCAGACCACATAGATGGGGGGCTCGCGGTCGAGCATCGAGCGGACCTGCACCGGGGAGGTGTGGGTGCGCAGCACGACACCGGACTCGTCGTCCTTGGTGCCCCGGCCCTGGACGAAGAAGGTGTCCTGCATGGCGCGGGCCGGGTGGTCGGGCTCGAAGTTCAGGGCGTCGAAGTTGAACCACTCCGCCTCGACCTCGGGGCCCTCCGCGACCTCATAGCCCATCGCGACGAAGACGTCCTCGATGCGCTCGGAGAGCGTGGTCAGCGGGTGGCGGGCGCCGGCCGGTACGCGGTCGTACGGCACGGTGACGTCCACCGCCTCCTCGACCAGCACCCGGGCGTCGCGCTCGGCCTCCAGCTCGGCCTGGCGGGCGGCGAGGGCCTTGTTCACGGCGCCGCGGGCCATGCCCACGCGCTTGCCGGCCTCGGCCTTGGCCTGCGGGGGCAGGGCGCCGATCTCACGGTTGGCGAGGGACAGCGGCGAGGTCGGCCCGGTGTGGGCGATCTTCGCCTCGTGGAGGGCCTCGAGGTCACCGGCGGCGGCAAAAGCGGCGAGCGCCTCGCTCCGCATGCGCTCGATCTCTTCCGGTTTCAGTGCCTCGACCTCGACAGGGTCGTACGACTTATTGGGTGCGGACATCTCTTCCCGTGCTTCCGATTGTCCCCCAGCTACCGCTGGGAGGTGCCCCCCAGGCATCGCCTTCGCGCGCGGCTCTGCCCGACTGTGTTGGTGCCAAGGTCGTGCCAAAGGTGCCAAAGGTCGAGTCTAAAGGGCGCGTGTGGTGGGGTGGGCCCGCGGGCCGGTGCTCGGCCCCCTCGCACTCACGCCCGGCTCACCCCTGCGCTCACCCCTGGGAGAGAAAGGCCGGCGCGCCCACGGGCAGGGTGAAGCGGAACCGGGCGCCGCCGCGGGGGGCCCGGTCGACGGTGATGGCGCCGCCGTGCGCCTCGACGATGCCCTTGACGATATACAGGCCGAGGCCGGTGCCACCGCGCTTGCTGCCCCGCCAGAAGCGGGTGAAGACGCGGCCCATCGACTCCTCCGGAATGCCGGGCCCCTCATCGCTCACGGTGACCGCCGTACCCTCTGCCCGGGCCTTGGTCAGCGCCGGTGACACCGCTATCGTGACGAGTCCCTCGCCGTGGCGCACCGCATTTTCCAGGAGGTTGCCCAGCACCTGGTCGATCTTGTCCGGATCCGCCCAGAGCTCGGGCAGCGGCCCCACGACCTTGACCGCGAAGCGGTCCTCGGGCTGCCCGGCCGCGGTGTGCGCCTGGACGTGCCGGCGGACCGCGGCGACGATGTCGACGGGCTGGCGGCGCACCTCCAGCCGCCCGGAGTCGATCCGGGAGATGTCGAGCAGCTCGGCGATCAGCCGGGTGACGCGGTCGGCGTCGGCGTCGACGGTCTCCAGCATCAGCCGCTTCTGGTCGTCGGTGAAGCGCTCCCACTTGGCCAGCAGGGTCGCCGTGAAGCCCTTGACCGAGGTCAGCGGCGAGCGCAGCTCGTGGGCGACGGTGGCGATCAGCTCGGCGTGGCTGCGCTCGGTGCGGCGGCGGGCGTCGGTGCCGCGCAGCTGGACGACCAGGCGGCGCACGGGCCCGCCGGGGCTCTCGCGCACATAGCGGACGGAGACGAGCACCTCACGGCCGCCGGGCAGCAGCAGATTGCGCTCGGGCTGCCCGACCCGGATGGCGAGGCCGCCGTAGGGATCGGTCAGGGGCCACCAGCGGCGGCCCTCCAGATCCTCCAGGGGCAGGGCGCTCTCCAGCGGCCGGCCCATCGCCTCGCGGGGCGAGACCGCCGTGATCCGGGCGGCAGCGGCGTTGAAGCAGGTCACCCGGCCGTTCTCGTCGGCGACCACCAGGCCGTCGGGGAGGTCGTCGGGGTCCAGCCCGAGGCCGTCCAGGCCGTGCGCGGGCGCGTCACGGGCACCACCGGCACCTTGGGATCCGTGCACCGCGGCCGGACGCGCGTCGGCCACACTCCCGGAAGTCCTGACGTTCATCACCCACCCCCTCCCGAACCCCCGGGGGGCAACCCTACTAGCTGAAGGTCACGGAGCGGCACCCTCCGGGTGCACGCTGCGCACGGGCGGAGGCGTAGAGGCACACGGCGGCGGCCGTCGCGAGGTTCAGGCTCTCGGCCTTTCCGTGGATCGGGACCCGCACGACCTCGTCGGCCAGGGCGCGCGTCTCCTCGGGCAGGCCCCAGGCCTCGTTGCCGAAGACCCAGGCGGTGGGCCCGCCCATGGTGCCCTGGTCCAGCTCCGCGTCCAGGTCCCGCTCGCCCGCGCCGTCGGCGGCCAGGATGCGCACCCCGGCGTCCTTCAGGCCGCGCACCGCCTGCTCCACGGGGACGCCCACGGCGACCGGCAGGTGGAAGAGGGAACCGACCGAGGCCCGTACGGACTTGGGGTTGTAGAGGTCCACGGAGGCGTCGGTGAGCACCACGGCGTCCGCGCCCGCGGCGTCCGCGCAGCGCAGGACCGTACCGGCGTTGCCGGGGTCGCGTACGTGCGCGAGGACGGCGACCAGCTTGGGCCGGGCGGCGAGGATCTCCTCGAAGGGCGAGTCGAGGAAGCGGCACAGCCCGACGATGCCCTGGGGGGTCACGGTGTCGGACATCGCGGCGATGACCTCGTCCGTCGCGATCAGTACCGGCACGCCGGCGGCCCGGGAGGCGGCGACGATGTCGGCGTGGCGCTCGGCGGCGTCCGGTGTGACATACACCTCGACCAGGTGCTCGACGGCCTCGCGGACGGACTGCGGGCCCTCCGCGAGGAAGCGGCGCTCCTTGCCGCGGAAGCTGCGCTTGGTCAGCCGACGGGCCGCGACGACACGGGGCGATCGCAGGGAGGTCAGCTCGGGGGCCGCCATGGGCTCACTTTCGGTTGCGGGGTGGTACGGACCGGGCCGTCGTCTCGGGCCCGGACGCGATCGGACCCGCAGGCCAGAAGCCTGCGGGTCCGGTCGTCTGCCTTGCGGCGCCCGAGAATCAGGCGGCGGCCTTCGGCGCGTTGACGTCGGCCGGCAGCGCCTTCTGGGCCACCTCGACGAGCGCGGCGAACGCGTTCATGTCGTTGACCGCGAGCTCGGCCAGGATCTTGCGGTCCACCTCGATGTTGGCGGCCTTCAGACCCTGGATGAGGCGGTTGTACGTCATGCCGTTCTGGCGGGCAGCGGCGTTGATGCGCTGGATCCACAGCTGACGGAAGTCGCCCTTGCGCTTCTTGCGGTCGTTGTAGTTGTAGACCAGGGAGTGGGTGACCTGCTCCTTGGCCTTGCGGTACAGGCGCGACCGCTGGCCGCGGTAGCCCTTGGCCGCCTCGAGGATCGCCCGACGCTTCTTGTGCGCGTTGACTGCGCGCTTGACGCGTGCCACTTGTTAACTCCTTGTAGCGGGGCCGCGGTGCATTCTCACGCGGCCCGAATTCGAATGGGTCCCGGTCCGACGCGCACCCCGTGTGGACGGGGCGCGGAGCGTCACTTGCCGAGAAGCTTCTTGATCTTCTTGGCGTCGCCCGGGGCCATCTCGGCGTTGCCGGTGAGGCGACGCGTCAGCTTGGACGACTTGTGCTCGAGCAGGTGGCGCTTGCCGGCGCGCTCGCGCATGACCTTGCCGGAGCCAGTGATCTTGAAGCGCTTGCTGGCACCGGAGTGCGTCTTGTTCTTCGGCATCGCGCCGTATCTCCTCGTCGGTGGCGCTCCCCCTAGCCCGGTACCGGGCGCACGGGAGCGTCAGCTGTGTTCGGTTGCTGTCCGGGGCCGGCGGGCCCCGGGGGTGGTCCTCGGGGCCGTCAGGCCCCATGGATCACGCCTCTGCGGGCTCCTCGGCGGGCTGCTCCTGCTCGGCGGGAACGCCCTGGCGCTCCGCCTTGCGAGCGGCCTGCGCCTCGCGGGCTTCGGCCATCGCCTCGGTCTTCTTCTTGTGCGGACCGAGGACCATGATCATGTTTCGGCCGTCCTGCTTCGGGTTCGACTCGACGAAACCGAGGTCCTGGACGTCTTCCGCCAGACGCTGCAGCAGTCGGTAGCCGAGCTCCGGCCGGGACTGCTCGCGACCACGGAACATGATCGTGATCTTGACCTTGTCGCCCTGCTTGAGGAACCGGACGACGTGACCCTTCTTGGTGTCATAGTCGTGCGGGTCGATCTTCGGCCGGAGCTTCATCTCCTTGATGACCGTGTGCGCCTGGTTCTTGCGCGCCTCACGGGCCTTCATGGCCGACTCGTACTTGAACTTCCCGTAGTCCATGAGCTTGCAGACCGGCGGACGGGCGTTCGCCGCCACCTCGACGAGGTCGAGGTCGTACTCCTGCGCAAGCTCCAGGGCCTTGGCAAGCGGCACAATGCCGACCTGCTCGCCACTGGGACCGACAAGTCGCACCTCGGGGACTCGAATCCGGTCGTTGATGCGGGGCTCGGCGCTGATGGATCCTCCTCGGTAGCACCACGCGGCCGCCTGGCGGACAGCCACGTAACGTCTTTTCGTAAGACCAACCGCGCCGGACACATGAAAAACGCCCCGGACGGGACACAGGCGGGGCTCCATGAAACCGGAACACCGCCACGGCTGGCCGCGGGGCGCATCTATCGGGCAGCTCCATCGTCCGTACGGAACGATGGGCGCCGCCTGACCGGAGACCTGCCGACCCGTGAGTCGGTCAGGTGGGAGAGTCGAGGAGCCTCCACTTGTGGGCCGGGCACGCTAGTGACCAGCCGGTCGTTGTCCAGCATACCAGCGACCCGGCCCGGTCCCCACCCGTGCGCACCGGGGCCCTAGGCTGGGGCACTGTTCCGCCGCCCGCGCGCGGCGGGAGACCCCACACAAGCGGAAGAGCAACGATGAGCGACGCCACCCCCGAGTCCACGCCGGCCCCCTCCGAGGAGGCGCCGGACTTCGACACCATGACCCGTGACATCGCGGACGTGCCCGCGGTCGAGGTGATCACCACGGTCGCGGTGCACCTGATGAGCTCGGCGGCGGTCAACCTCGGCCTCGCCGAGGACGGCGAGGCCCACAAGGACCTGGACGAGGCCCGCAAGCTGATCACCGCGCTCGCCGGCCTGGTCACCGCGGGCGCCACCGAGATCAGCAACTTCCACGCGGCCCCGCTGCGCGACGGCCTGAAGTCGCTCCAGCTGGCCTTCCGCGAGGCGTCGCTCGTCCCGGACGAGCCGGGCCAGGGGCCGGGCGAGAAGTTCACCGGCCCCGTCTTCGGCTGAGCCGCCGCGCTCCCGCGTCCCGTCAGGCGCCGGGCTCCGGCCCGGCGTCGCGGCTCTTCGGCCCGGTGTCCGGGCGCGGCGCCGTCGACAGCTCGTCCGCGAGGATCGCGGGCCCCTGACGGGGGTGGGTGACCTGGTGCGCCAGGGCCGCCAGCGCGCCGCCGACCAGCGGGGCGACGATGAACAGCCACAGCTGGGACAGCGCGCCGCCGCCCGCGAAGAGCGCCGGGCCGATGCTCCGGGCCGGGTTCACGGACGTGCCCGTCAGCGGGATGCCTACCAGGTGGATCACCGCGAGCGTCAGGCCGATGGGCAGCCCGTCGAAGCCGACCACGGCGATCTTGTGCGTCACCGCGAGGTAGACGAAGACCAGCAGGAAGGTCATGACGACCTCCGCGAGGAACGCGCCGCCGGTGTTGAGGTGCACGGCCGAGCGGTCCGCGAAGCCGTTGCTGCCGAAAGCGCCGTGGGTCTTGAGCCCCGGCACCTGCTTGGCCAGCAGGAACAGGATCGCCGCGCCCACGATGCCGCCGAGCAGCTGGGCGATCCAGTACTCGATGGCCGTACGGAGCGTGATGCGGCCCTCCACGAGCAGGCCGAGCGTCACCGCCGGGTTGACGTGGCAGCCCGAGACCGGACCCAGCGCGTACGCGAGGGCCAGCAGGGTGAACCCGAAGGCCAGCGCGATACCGAGCACGCCGATGTAGTCGGCCGCGAGAACCGCTGACCCGACAGCGAAGAAAACCAGCAGCGCGGTGCCGAGGAATTCGGCCGCGACGGTTCTCGTCTGCACGGGATCGAGAGTCACCGACCCCAGCTTGACGGCGTCCATGGCGTCCTCCAGAGGATCGTGGACTGTCTTCGCATTGTCGGACGATCCAGGACAAGCCGCCTGTTGGACGATCAGCGGGTGAAGAGGGGCTCCCCCGGGACGTCCGCGCCCGGCGGCAGCAGCGCCAGGTCCAGGCCGCGCACCAGCCGCGCGCGCAGGACCTCGTCGGCGGCCAGCGCCTCGGCGATCCGCCGGGCGACCTCGGCGGGCGCCGTGCCCGGGGCGGGTTCCAGCGCCAGCGTGCCGTCCGCGTCCCCGTCCCCGGACGGCACCAGGTGGGCGCGCAGCACGCCCGGCTGCGCCGCCACGACGGCCCGCAGGGCGTCCGTGACCGACGGGTCCGCCAGCGGATCCGCGCTCCGCCGTCCCTCCGCGAGGGCCAGCAGGGCGGGGCCCGTCAGCTGGTACGGCACCGGGCCCGCGAGGTCGATGACGACCGTGTCCGCCTTCTCGTGCGCGGCGGCCTGCAGCGCCTGGTGCAGGGGTACGGCCACGGGCCGCGCGTCCGCGCGCCACCGGGCGAGGCTCTCGATCGACGTGAACGCGGGCAGCGCCTTGCGGCCGTCCGGGGCCTGGAGGGTGGGTACGGCCATGTCGCTGGTCTTCTCGCGCTTCAGCCCGTCCGGGCCGGTCTCCACCTCGCCGAGCACGGCGACGACGGGGACGAGCAGGCGTGCTCCCGGCAGGGCGGCGAGCACGGCCGGCTCGGCGGTGGGGTCGTCCGCCCAGGCGGCGAGGGCCGCCGTCAGCTCGGGGTCGGCTGCGCCGTTGTCGTCGGAGAACCCGGGGTCGGGAATGTTCTTGAGAGCCACGCGCCGACCCTATCGGGGTGCCGTGACTCGCCTGTGCGGGGGCCTGTGGGCCCGCCGTTGCCGGGTGCGGGCCCGTTGCCGCCTGCGGCGGGCTTGTTCCCCAGCCCCGCCCCTTCCCGAAACCGGGGCTCGTGCCCCGGACCCCCGGCTGCGGGTCCGTTGCCGCCTGCGGCGGGGGCGCCCTGCGGGCGCGTCCTCAAACGCCGGACGGGCTGATTTCCCGCACCCGAGCACGGTCCATCACAGCGTGCGCCGCCGCCAAAGAGCCGCTGACGCGATCAAGAAGAGGGCCCCCAGCGACGCCGCACCCAGCGCCACCGGGCTGAGAAACGTCGCACGCTCGGGCGACGCCTCCTCAACAGCAGGCCCGAAGAAGCGCGGCGGAGGGCCCTGCGCCCGGAGCGGGCGTACGGCCGCGCCGCGGGCGATCGCCGCCGCCGGGTCCACGAGCCCCGCGCCGAGCGCGTCGTCCCGCCCGCCCGGCGGGGCGCCGCTCGCCGTGTCCACGATCAGCTCACGGACCTGCGCCGGGGTCAGCCCGGGATGCGCGGCGCGCACCAGCGCCACCGCGCCCGAGACGAAGGCGGAGGCCGCGCTCGTCCCCCACCCCTCGTAGTAGCGCCGGTCGGGGTCCGCGATCACCACGTCGACGCCGGGCGCGCTGACGGCCGCGTACCAGCGGCGGGTGGAGAACGGCGCGCGGTTGCCGTAGCGGTCGACGGCGGTGACGGCGATGACGCCCGGGTACGCGGCGGGGTAGGAGACGTGGTCGCCCTGCTCGCCGCCGTTGCCGGCCGAGGCGACGACGACGGCGCCCTTGCTCAGCGCGTACTGCACGGCCGCGTCCTCGCGCGGTTCGGGGTGCGCGGTGGCGCTGTCGTCGCCGAGGGACAGGTTGATGACGTCGGCACCGTGGTCGGCGGCCCAGCGGATGCCGTCCGCGAGGGCGCTGCCGCGGGCGCCGCGGGCCTTGGGCCGGGCCGGGTCGCCGTCCTCCAGGATCACCCGCACCGGCAGGATCCTCGCCTCGGGCGCGATGCCGAGCACGCCGTCGGAGCCGTCGGAGCCGTGCCCGCGCCCGGCGATGATCCCGGCCATCGCGGTGCCGTGCCGCGCCCAGGAGCGGTCGCCGGGTCCGGCGCCGAAGCCGACGAGGTCCTTGCCCGGCAGCACCTGCCCGCGGAGGTCGGGGTGCCCGTCGTCGACCCCGGTGTCGAGGACGGCGACGGTCACCCCGGCGCCCTTGGTGGTGCGCCAGGCGTCCTCCGTGTGCAGGGCGTCGAGGGCCCATTCCTGTGCGCGTATGGCGTCCGCGCGCGCGGGCCCGGCGGGCAGCACGGCGCAGGCGACGGCGACGGTGATCGCCGCGGTGACCCGGCTGCCCGCGGCGCCGGTGAACGCCCTCATCCCCGGGCCTCCTTGGCGGTGGTGCGCAGGGCCCGGTGGAGCCCTTGTTCCAGGTGGTCGGCCAGGGCGATCGCGTCGTGGCCGAGCCCGGCCTGGGCGGCCGCGGTGGTGGCGCCTGGGCCGACCGCCCGGTCGGCGGGCTGCGGGGGCGTGCCCGTACGGGCGTCGGCGAACCCGGACACCGTGTAGACGACGGCGGGCAGGTCGGTCAGGACGCCGATGTGCCAGCTGGCGCGCTGCGCGTCGCCGAAGCGTTCGGCGGCGGTGTCCTTGGGCGCGTACGGGCGGGGCATCAGATCGGCGCGTTCGTCGAGCCGTTCGTCGGAGAAGCGCTTGCGCAGGGCGCGCATCCCGGTGCCGTCGGCGGCCGTGACGACGAGGCCGACGGTGGTGACGCGGGTGGCGGTCGCGTCCGTGTACGTGGCCCGGAGCAGCCGCTCGCAGCCCACCGGCGCGAGCGCCTTGGCGAGAAGGGGGTCGAAGGCACCCGCGCAGTCGCCGTCGGGGGCGACGCCGACGCGGGTCCAGTCGCGGGCCGCTCCGCCGGGGCCCGCGGAGTCGTCGTGGAGCGTGCGGGGGAAGAGGTCGTCGACGGGGACGGTGTGCCAGAGGGTGCGGCCGCGCTCGAAGGAGCGTTCCGCGGCGGACCGCCGCCCCCGCTCCCCGGTGAGCCAACTTCCGGCCGCGGCGCCGCCGATGAGGCCGATGCCGAGGACGAGGCAGGTCGCCGCCGCGACGGTCCGGCGGGCCGGGTGCGGCTCCGCCGGGCCTTCGGCGGGCGTCTCCGCGTTCCGTACGGGACGGCCCGGCTCGCCCGGGACGCGCGGCGGCGTGGACGGGCACGGCGGGTACGGCCGCTCCGGCAGGCGGGGCCGGGGCACGGACGGCGTCGGGCCCGCGCCGGGTCTGGAGCGTACCGGGAGCTCGGTCGGGGCGGGATTCGGGCGCACCCCCGTCGGAGGTGGCTCCGCTTCCGTGGTCAACCTGCGCTCTCCCCCTCGCGAGCCGGCTCGCCGGTTCGGTTCCGGACATGCCGCCACCGGCGGTGTGCGCCCGCGGCGTGCCCGTCACTCTACGGGGACGGTGGTGGCCTCTGCCATCGCCATCCGGCCGCTGTACGGCCGCTGTCCGGCCTCTGTTCAGCGGTGAACTCCCTCTGGCAAGCTGCGCGCATGCCGCCTCGCATCGCCGGTTCCCCCGCCGATCGGGCCCGTTACGACCGGGCCACCGCATCTCTCGACGCGCCCCTGGCGGTGGTCGACCTCCAGGCGTTCGACGCCAATGCCCGGGATCTGGTGCGGCGGGCGGGCGGCAAGCCGGTGCGGGTGGCGAGCAAGTCGGTGCGCTGCCGGGCGCTGTTGGAGCGGGTGCTGGCGCGGGACGGGTTCTCGGGGGTGATGAGCTTCTCGCTCGCGGAGTCGCTGTGGCTGGCGCGTTCGGGCTTCCCGGACGTCCTGCTGGCGTATCCGTCGGCGGACCGCGCGGGTTTCGCCGAGCTGACGTCGGACCCCAAGCTGGCGGCGGCGGTCACGGTGGTGGTGGACGATCCGGCGCAGCTCGCGCTGATCGACGCCACGCGTGCCGGAGGCCGGCGCTCCGAAGAGGTCCGGGTCTGCCTGGAGATGGACACCTCGCTGCGGCTGCTGGGCGGCCGGGTGCGGATCGGCGCGCTGCGCTCGCCGCTGCGCGATCCGGTGCGGCTGGCGGAGGTGGCGCGGGCGATCGACCGCCGTCCGGGTTTCCGGCTGGTGGGGCTGATGGCGTACGAGGCTCATGTGGCGGGCGTGGGTGATGCGGTGGCGGGGCATCCGGTGCGGTCCCGGGCCGTACGGCTGATGCAGTCCGTGGCCCGCCAGGAGCTCGCGGCACGCCGGGCCGAGGCGGTACGGGCCGTACGGGCGGTGGCGGAGCTGGAGTTCGTCAACGGCGGCGGCACGGGGAGCGTCTCCACCACCGCGGCGGAGGAGGCGGTCACGGAGGTGGCCGCGGGGTCGGGGCTGTTCGTGCCGCGGCTGTTCGACCACTACAGCTCGTTCCGGGGCCGCCCGGCGGCGCTCTTCGCCCTGCCCGTGGTGCGGCGCCCGGGGGTGGGGGTGGTGACCGTGGCGGGCGGCGGCTATCCGGCGTCGGGCGCGGCGGGCCGCGACCGGCTGCCGGTGCCGTACCTCCCGGCCGGCCTGCGCCACGACGTGCGCGAGGGTGCGGGCGAGGTGCAGACGCCGCTGCTCGGCCGGCCGGCCGACGATCTGCTGGTGGGTGACAAGGTGTGGTTCCGGCATGCGAAGGCGGGTGAGCTCTGCGAACGCTTCGACGCGCTGCGGCTGATCGAGGGCGACCGGGTGGTTCGGACGGTACCGACGTATCGGGGCGAGGGCCGCACGTTTCTGTGACCGGCGCGGTGTCCTCAAGCGCCGGACGGGCTGAATTCAGCCCGTCCGGCGTTTGAGGACAAGCGGCGCAGCCGCTTCGTGGTTCAGGAAGCCAGATCCAGCTGGTCCGGGATGATCGAGCCGTCGGCGCGGCGGACCGGGGCGTGGCTGCCGTCGGGCAGCGTGGCGCCGGTGGTCGCGCACGGGTAGGCGCCCGGCTTGTGCGGCATCGGGTCGATGAACATCGGGTTGGCGACCCAGCGGCCGTCCGCGTCGTCGAAGGCGCGGCACATCAGCTCGGCCTTGTTGCGGTTGATCGCGACGTGGGCGCCGGTCGCGTCGTTCACGAAGGTCACGTCGGTGTCCGCGTCGCCCGCGCCGAGGGCGATGCGGTGCGCCGGGTCCTGCTGCTTCCAGGCGGCCGCGCCCTTGATCTTGAAGATCTCCTGGTTGATCATGCAGCGCTTGCCGTCCATGTACGGCAGGGCCCCGCCGGGGCCGTCCGCGACGCCGCCGCAGCCCTTGATGCCGGTGGTGAGGCGGCCGTGGCGGTCGAGGACGTTGCGGATGCCGATGGTGTGCTTGCGGTCGAGACCGACGCCGCCGGACCACGCCTCGGCGATCGGCTCGGAGGAGGCGGAGACGATGTAGACGTCGAAGCCCGCGGCCTTGAGCGTGCGGATCAGGTCCTTCTGCTGGTCGTAGTAGCGGATGTACCCGGCGATGCTGTGCGTGCCCACGGTCTGCTTGCGGCCGATGGGCGCGGCGAGCTGCTCGGCGCGCGCCCGCTCGGCGTACGCGGTGACGGTGGCGGGGGTGCGGCCGGCGAAGAGCTGGGGTATCCAGGCGTAGCCGGGCACGGTGCGGCGGTGGTTCCACTCCCCCGCGAAGGCGGCCTCGCCGCTCATGGTCTGCGACTTCTCGCGGATCTCGAAGATCTCGTCGGCGCAGGCGGTGTTCTTCGAGGTGGGCAGCGGGCGGCCGGCGGGCACGGAGGTGCCGCACGCCTTGGTGAGGGCGCGGTCGGCGGCCGGGGTCAGCCAGGTGCTGGTGTCGCGCCAGCTCTTGGGCCGCAGGATCTTGTCGTGGTTGAGGGCCCAGGCGAGCGTGGCGTCGGTGATGTCGTTCTTGACGACGGTGTTGTCCCAGTCGAAGGCGGCGACGGGGCGGGGTCCGCCCTTGCCGGAACAGGTGCCCCGCTCGTCGATCATCTTCTGGAGCTTGGCGCGGTTGTCGCCGAACCACGTGAGCTTCTTGTCGAGCTGGGGGCACTTGGCGGCGGCGCGGGCCGCGTGGGCGGGCGCGGCCTGGGCGGGCACCGAGGAGGAGAGGGCCGCGGCGGCCAGGAGGCCGACGACGATGGCGGGCTTCTTGCGCATGCGATCTCTTACGTGCGTGAGGGGCAGGACGTACACCGGGGCCGGCAGGTGGCCGGCCCCGGCGTTTGATCATGGACCTTACACAGGGGTTACACAGGAGTTACATAGGCGCCCGCGATGCCACCGTCCACCAGGAATTCGGCGGCGTTGACGAACGAGGAGTCGTCGCTGGCGAGGAAGGCGACGGCGGCCGCGATCTCCTCGGGCTCGGCGAAGCGGCCCACGGGCACGTGCACCAGGCGGCGGGCGGCGCGCTCCGGGTCCTTGGCGAAGAGCTCCTTCAGGAGCGGGGTGTTCACCGGCCCCGGGCACAGGGCGTTGACGCGGATGCCCTCGCGGGCGAACTGCACGCCCAGCTCGCGCGACATGGCCAGCACGCCGCCCTTGGAGGCGGTGTAGCTGATCTGCGAGGTGGCGGCGCCCATCACGGCGACGAAGGAGGCGGTGTTGATGATGGAGCCCCGGCGCTGCTCCCGCATGTAGGGGAGGGCGGCCTTGCAGCAGAGGTAGACGGAGGTGAGGTTGACCTCCTGGACGCGCTTCCAGGCGTCGAGTCCTGTGGTGAGGATGGAGTCGTCGTCGGGCGGGGAGATCCCGGCGTTGTTGAAGGCGACGTCGACCGAGCCGTAGGTGTCGTAGGCGGTCTTGAAGAGGGCCTCGACCTGCTCGGGGTCGGTGACGTCGACCTGGACGAAGAGCCCGCCGACCTCCTCGGCGGCGGCCTTGCCGGCGCTCTCGGAGATGTCCGCGCAGACGACGTTCGCGCCCTCGGAGGCGAACCGCCGGGCGGTCGCCAGGCCGATGCCGCTGCCGGCTCCGGTGATCACGGCGGTGCGTCCGACGAGGCGGCGGCAGACGGGGTTCTGGTCGGTCACAGGGTCTCCTCGGTGCTGATGAACACGTTCTTGGTCTCGGTGAACGCGGCGAGTGCGCCGGGGCCGAGTTCGCGGCCCAGGCCGGACCGTTTGAAGCCCCCGAAGGGGGTCCAGTAGCGGACGCTGCTGTGGGAGTTGACGGAGAGGTTTCCCGCGGCGACGGCGCGGGAGACGCGGATCGCCCGGCCGACGTCCCGGGTCCAGATCGACCCGGACAGGCCGTAGTCGGTGGCGTTGGCGATCCGCACCGCCTCGGCCTCGTCCTCGAAGGGGATGACGACGGCGACCGGGCCGAAGATCTCCTCCGTGGCCGTGCGGTCGTCCGGCGCGGCCTCCAGGACGGTCGCGGGGTACCAGAAGCCCTTGCCCGCGGGGGCCTCGCCGCGGATGGCGGCCGGGGCGTCCTCGCGGACGTACGCCCGTACGCGCTCCCGGTGCGCGGCGGAGATCAGCGGGCCCATCCGGGTCGCGGGGTCCGTCGGGTCGCCCACGGTGAAGGCGCGGACGGCGGGCTCCAGGAGCTCCATGAAGCGGTCGTAGACGCTCCGTTGGACCAGGATGCGGCTGCGGGCGCAGCAGTCCTGGCCGGTGTTGTCGAGGAAGGAGCCGGGGGCGGCCGCGGCGGCCCGCTCGACGTCGGCGTCGGCGAAGACGATGTTGGGGCTCTTGCCGCCGAGTTCGAGGGTCACGCGCTTCACGTGCGCGGCGCACTTGGCCATGATCTGTTTGCCGACGGCGGTGGAGCCGGTGAAGACGACCTTGGCGACGCCGGGGTGTTCGACGAGGGCGTCGCCCGCGACGGGCCCGTCGCCGGGGAGCACCTGGAAGAGCCCTTCGGGGAGCCCGGCCTCCAGGGCGAGTTCGGCGAGCCGCAGCGCGGTGAGAGGGGTGGTCTCGGCGGGCTTGAGGAGGACGGCGTTGCCCGCGGCGAGCGCGGGGGCGAGGCCCCAGGCGGCGATGGGCATCGGGAAGTTCCACGGGGCGATGACGGCGACGACGCCGAGCGGTTCGTGGAAGGTGACGTTCAGTCCCCCGGCGACGGGGATCTGGCTGCCGGTGAGGCGTTCGACGCCGGAGGCCGCGTAGTCGAGCAGGTCGCGGGCGTTGCCCGCCTCCCAGCGGGCGTTGCCGATGGGGTGCCCGGCCTCGCGGACCTCCAGCAGGGCCAGCTCCTCCAGGTGCGCGTCGACCGCGGCGGCGAAGCGGCGCAGGTGGCGGGCGCGGTCGCCGGGGGCGAGGGCCGCCCAGCCGGTCTGTGCCCGGGCGGCGCGTACGACGGCGGCGTCGACGTCCTGCCGTGTCGAGGCGGGGACGGTGGCGACGACCTCTTCGGTCGCGGGGTTGATGATCTCGTGCAACGCGATGTCCTTACATGCGCTCGAAGGAACGGAACCGCTCCCAGTCCGTGACGGCCGTGTCGTACGCGGTCTGCTCGACGCGCGCCATGTGGAGGTAGTGCTCGACGACTTCGTCGCCGAAGGCCGCGCGCGCGATGGGGCTCGCCTCCCACAGGTCCGCCGCCTCGCGCAGCGTCGTCGGCACGTGGGCGGCGTCGCCCGCGTACGCGTTGCCCGTACAGGGCTCGGCCAGCTCCAGCTCCTGCTCGATGCCGTGGAGTCCGGCGGCGACCATGCCCGCGACGGCGAGGTAGGGGTTCACGTCGCCGCCGGGCAGGCGGTTCTCGAAGCGGTGCGCGGGGCCGTGGCCGACGACGCGCAGGGCGCAGGTGCGGTTGTCCGGCCCCCAGGCGACGGCGGTGGGGGCGAAGGAGCCGGGGCGGAACCGCTTGTAGGAGTTGATGTTCGGCGCGTAGAGCAGGGTGAAGTCCCGCAGCGCGGCGAGCTGTCCGGCGAGGAAGTGCTGCATCGTCCTCGACATGCCGTACGGGCCGTCGTCGTCGGCGAGCACGGGCCGTCCGGCCTCGTCGCGCAGCGAGAGGTGGATGTGGCAGGAGTTGCCCTCGCGCTCGTCGTACTTCGCCATGAAGGTGAGGGCCATGCCCTCCTGGGCGGCGATCTCCTTGGCGCCCGTCTTGTAGACGGAGTGCTGGTCGCAGGTGGTCAGCGCCTCGTCGTAGACGAACACGATCTCGTGCTGGCCGAGGTTGCACTCGCCCTTGGCGGACTCGACGGTGAGCCCGGCCGCGCCCATCTCGTTGCGGATGCGGCGCAGCAGCGGTTCGACGCGGCCGGTGCCGAGGACGGAGTAGTCGCTGTTGTACTGGTTGGCGGGGGTCATGCCGCGGTAGGCGCGGCCCCACGCCTCCTCGTAGGTGTCCTTGAAGACCATGAACTCCAGCTCGGTGCCCGCGTAGGCGGTCCAGCCGTGCTCGGCGAGCCGGTCGAGCTGGCCGCGCAGGATCTGCCGCGGGGAGGCGAGGACGGGCGAGCCGTCGTGCCAGGCGAGGTCCGCGGTGATCAGGGCGGTGCCGGGGTGCCAGGGGGCGCGGCGCAGGGTGGCGGGGTCGGCGTGCATGGCGAAGTCGCCGTAGCCGCGCTCCCACGACGACATGGCGTAGCCGGGCACGGTGTTGAGGTCGACGTCCACGGCGAGGAGGTAGTTGCAGCCCTCCGTGCCGCCCTCCAGGACCTGTTCGAGGAAGTAGCGGGCCGCGAACCGCTTGCCCTGGAGCCTTCCCTGCATATCGGTGAAGGCGAGGACGACGGTGTCGATCTCCCCGGAGTCCACGAGCCTGCGCAGCTCCTCGACGGCGAGCGGGGGCGTGCGGTCTGCCACGGTTTTGCCTCCTGTCGGTCCGGCCGGGAGGTCTTAAGGTAGGCCCGTAGACCATTGATTGGGAAGGGGTCTCGATGGACGGGAGTTCAGCGGACCGGCTGGCGCCGGTGCTGCGGCCGGTCCGCGCGGGCAACGGTTTCGAGGAGGCGCTGGAGCAGATACTCCAGATCGTCCGCCTGGGTCTGGTACCGGAGGGGGAACGGCTCCCCTCCGAGCGCGAGTTGGCGGAGCGGCTGCGGATCAGCCGGGTCACGCTGCGCGAGGCGCTGAAGGTGCTCCAGGACCAGGGGCTGGTGGAGAGCAGGCGCGGGCGGTACGGGGGGACGTTCGTGCGCGCCCGCCCCGCCGCGGCGGCCGGGGCCCGGGCGGAGGTCGACGTCGAGGACACGCTGCGCTTCCGGGAGGTGCTGGAGGTGGGCGCGGCGGGGCTGTGCGCCGCCCACGGCCTCGATACGGAGCAGGCGGCCCGGCTGCGGGCGGCGCTGGACGCCACGCACGACGCGCCCCTGGCCGAATACCGGCGCCTGGACACGCTGTTCCACCTGACGCTGGCGGAGCTGTCGGGGTCGCCGACGCTGGCCGCGCAGTACGCGGCGGTCCGGGCGACGGTCAACGAGCTGCTCGACCGCATCCCCCTGCTGGTCCGCAACCTCGAACACTCGCAGCTCCAGCACACCGCGCTGGTCGACGCCGTGCTGGCCGGGGACGCGGACGCCGCGCGCGAGGTGATGCGCGAGCACTGCTGCGGCACGGCGGCGCTGCTGCGCGGCTTCCTGTCCTGACGGGCGCCGGGACAGACACCGGGAGGGGCATCGGTAACCAGGGTTTTACGCAAGGGGGTTGCCTTTCGCGCCACACCAAGGCAAAGGTATGGCGCGAAACCTTTACCCCGAGGGCAGGAGCGGCTCATGGCCGATCGCACGGAGGCACCCCCCGTAACGCCCGCACCACCCGCTCCCCACGCGGACCCGGCCGGCTATCTGGAGAAGCGCACGCTGCGCCGGGGCAGCGCCGGTCCGCTCCTGCTGACCGGCCTGGGCGTGGCGTACGTCGTCTCCGGCGACTACTCCGGCTGGAACTTCGGCCTCGCGCACGGCGGTTTCGGCGGGCTCGCCGTCGCCGCCGCCCTCATGGGCCTGATGTACACGTGCATGGTCTTCGCGCTCGCCGAGCTGGCCTCCGTGCTGCCTACGGCGGGCGGCGGCTACGGCTTCGCGCGCCGCGCGCTCGGCCCCTGGGGCGGCTTCCTCACCGGCACCGCCATCCTCATCGAGTACGTCCTCGCGCCCGCGGCGATCTCCGTCTTCATCGGCGACTACGTCGAGTCGCTGCACCTCTTCGGGCTCACCTCGTCCTGGCCGGTCTACCTGGCCTGCTTCGCCGTCTTCATCGGCATCCACCTGTGGGGCGTGGGCGAGGCGCTGAAGTTCAGCTTCGTCGTGACGGGGGTGGCGGTCGCCGCACTGCTGATCTTCGCGGTGGGGGCGTTCACGGACTTCGACGCGGGACGGCTGCGGGACATCCCCGTCGACCACGGCGCCCTCGGCGCCACGTCCTGGCTGCCGTTCGGGGTGCTGGGCATCTGGGCGTCGTTCCCCTTCGGCATGTGGTTCTTCCTCGGCGTCGAGGGCGTGCCGCTGGCCGCCGAGGAGACCAAGGACCCGGCGCGCTCGCTGCCGAAGGCCATGGCGACCTCCATGGGCATCCTGCTCGTCCTGGCCCTCGGCACGTTCCTCGCCGCCACCGGCGCGGGCGGCGCCGACGCCCTGAAGGACGCGGGCAACCCGCTGGTCGCGGCGGTGCAGAGCGACGGGCACGCGACCGTGCTCGGCCGGATCGTCAACTACGCCGGGCTCGCGGGCCTGGTGGCCTCCTTCTTCTCCCTCATCTACGCCGGCTCGCGCCAGCTCTTCGCCCTCTCCCGGGCCGGCTACCTCCCGCGCCTGCTCTCCCTCACCAGCCGCCGCAAGGCCCCCTACCTCGGGCTGCTGGTGCCCGGCGCGCTCGGCTTCACCCTCGCCGCGGCGACCGGCGACGGGGCGCGCATGCTGAACGTCGCGGTGTTCGGCGCCACCATCTCCTACGCCCTGATGTCGCTCTCCCACATCGTGCTGCGCCGCCGCGAGCCGGGGCTGGAGCGGCCGTACCGCACGCCGGGCGGCGTGGTGACCTCGGTCGTCGCCTTCGTGCTCGCGTGCGCCGCCCTGGTCGCGACATTCCTGGTGGACACGGCGGCTGCGATGATCGCCCTGGGCGTCTACGCGGTCGCCGCCGCGTACTTCGCCCTCTACAGCAGGCACCGGCTGGTGGCGAGCGCGCCGGAGGAGGAGTTCGCGGCACTCGCCGCGGCGGAGGCCGAGCTCGCACATGGCTGACACACGACCGACCCGGAAGGACAAGCACGCATGGACGCACAGCCGTTGATCGGCATCACCACCTACCTCACGCGGGCCCGCTGGGGCGTCGCGTGGGACACGCGGGCCGCCGTGCTCCCCGCCGCGTACGCGGAGCACGTCCAGCGCGCGGGCGGCATGGCCGTCCTGCTCCCGCCGGACGCCCCGGCGACGGCGGCGGCCACGGTCCGGCGCCTGGACGGCCTGGTCCTCGCGGGCGGCGACGACCTGGACCCGGCGCTGTACGGACAGGAACGGCACCCCCGCGCGGGAGCCCCCGTCCCGGAGCGCGACCGCTGGGAACTGGCCCTGCTCGCAGAGGCGTTGCGGCAGGAGCTGCCCCTGCTCGGCGTCTGCCGCGGCATGCAACTGATGAACGTGCACGCGGGAGGCACGCTCGTGCAGCACCTGCCGGACGTGGTCGGCCACGAGGACCACAACCCGGTCGCCGGCGCCTTCTCCGACCACCTGGTCAAGCCGCTCCCGTCGACGCGCCTGGGCGAGCTGCTGCCCGAGCCGTGCGACGTGGCGACGCACCACCACCAGGGCGTGGACCGGCTGGGCGAGGGCCTGGTGGTCTCGGCGTACGCGGAGGACGGCACGGTCGAGGCGCTGGAGTACGAGGGCCGCGCGGCCTTCGCTCTGGGGGTCCAGTGGCACCCGGAGGTGCGGTCGGACCTACGGTTGACGCGCGCCCTGGTGACGGCTTCCCGGGACTGACCGCCGCCGAGCGACCCTCAAGGAACGGCCCAGAGGCGGACGGTGCCGCTTTCGAGTCCTGCCGCGAGGGTCTTCCCGTCCGGGCTGAACGCCAACTGCTGGATGGCGCTGCCGCCGGTGAAGGTGGCGGTGACCGAGCCCGAGGCCGTGTCCCATACGAAAGCGGTCCCGTCCCTGTCGGCGCTGGCCAGCAACCGGCTGCCGGGGTGGAACGCGAGCGCCTGGATCGTGGCCTTGTGGCGGTCCAGGACGGCCATGTCCTTGCGGGTACCGGCGTTCCACAGCAGCACCGTGTAACCCGTCTGCGCGACGGCCAGGATCTGGCCGTCCGGGCTGAACACCGCGAGCCTCCAGAACTTGCTCTTGCCGTCGCCGACGGTGGTCACGACCTGATCGGCGGGCATCTGCCGCAGCTGGAAGGGATCACCGGCGGCCAGCAGGGTGCCGTCCGGGCTGAACGCCGTCGGCCCGGTCTTCGAATCCTCGTGGACGGCGAGGGTGCGGCCCGAGGGCACGTCCCACACGTACAGCCCCTTGGCGCTGCTCGCGGCCAGCGTCCTGCCGTCCGGGCTGAGGCCGACGGAGTCGAAGAAGCCGTCCTGGAGCTGGTACGACGTGGACCCGGTGAGGGTGGCGCCGGCGCGGCCGGTGCCCACGTCCCAGAGCTCGACCTTGTTCTCCATCGCCCTGGCCAGGAGTCCGAGATCCCTGCTGAACACGTTGGGCTGGCTGTATTTGGCGATCTCGATGTGCGTGACGGTGCTGTGCCGGGTGGACATGTCCCACCGCCAGATCGTGCCGTCCGGGCTGGCGGCGGCCAGCGTTCTGCCGTCCGCGCTGAAGGCGAGGCCCTCGGCGCCGTCGGGTCCCTTAAGGGAGTTGCCGTCGTCCTGGCTCAGCAGGAAGGGGACTCCGACCGCCGCGACCGCGGCGACCCCGAGGCCGCCGAAGATCAGCGCGCGCCGTGACACCCGTGGCCCGGCCGGTTCCGGGACGGGCGGCACCGGCGGGACGGGCATTGGCTGAACGGGGCCGGTCTGCGTGGCGGCGTACGGATTCGGGCCCGGGTCCAGCACCGTCGCGGGCCGCATCTGTTGAGCAACGGGCTGAGGCGGCGGTGTGTGCCGCGCCGGGGTCAGGACCACCGTCTGCTCAGGGAGAGGCGCCCCGCTCGCGGGGGCTTCCGCGAAGCGGGCAGGGAGGTCGGCGACGGCGGGCCGGTCGGCCGGGTCCTTGGCCAGGCAGGAGGTCAGGAGGCGCAGCAGCTCGCCGTCGAGGCCGTCGAGCGCGGGCGGTTCGTCCAGGATCCGCTGGACGACCGTCAGGAGGGTGGGTGCGTCGAAGGGGCTGCGTCCGGTGGCGGCGAAGGCCAGGACGGAGCCGAGCGCGAACACATCGCTCGCGGGACCGGCCCGGTCGGCGCGTATCTGCTCCGGCGACATGAAGGCGTACGTGCCGATGACCGCACCGGTGGCGGTGAGCGAACTGGCGTCCACGGCACGGGCGATGCCGAAGTCGATGATGCGGGGCCCGTCCTCGGCGAGGATGACGTTGCCGGGCTTGAGATCGCGGTGCACGAGGCCGCACCGGTGGATCGCCGCGAGCCCCTCGGCGAGGCCCGCACCGAGGCGGAGGACGGCGTCGGGGGCGAGAGGCCCTCGGTCGGCGACGACCTGCTGCAACGTCGGGCCGGGGATGTACGCGGTGACGAGCCAGGGCGAAGGGGCGTCGGGGTCGGCGTCGACGACCTGGGCGGTGTGGAAGCCGCCGACCTGCCGCGCGGCATCCACCTCACGGGCGAAACGGACCCGGAACTGCGGGGTGGCGGCCAGTTCGGGCCGGATCACCTTGACCGCGACCTTGCGGCCGCCCGGCGAGGTGGCGAGGTAGACGTTCCCCATGCCGCCCGCGCCCAGCCGGCCGTCCAGCCGATAGGGGCCGACCCGCTGGGGATCGTCGGGCCGCAACGCGTCCATGCATACCGTCCGTTGTCGATGTAGGGGTGTCCGCCTTGAGAAGCGGAGTCGCTAGGGAAGCTTCCAGAGCTGGATCGAGACGGCGGACTCCACGGTCGCGCCGACCTGGTTGAGGGCGGCCGCGAGGGTCCCGCCGTCCGGGCTGATGGCCAGCGCCGAGATCGAGGTGTCCATCCTGGACTCGGGCATGGTGCCGGTCAGGGTCGTGGTGACGCGCCCGGTGGACAGGTCCCAGAGGCTGACGGTCTTGCCGGTGTTGTCGTGGGTGTTGGGCTCGCGCACGCCTCCGGCACCCGCGATCATCGCCTTGCCCGGGCGGTACGCCGCCGTGTGGACGTACGGGTGGGCGTCGGTGAGCGTCGCCGTGTGGCGCTCACTGGCCAGGTCCCACAGGTGGACGCCGGGGCCCGCGCCGGCCACGGTTTTCCCGTCCGGGCTGAACATCACCCAGTTGAAGTGGTCCCTGCCCTCGATGGTGAGGGTCTTGAGGTGGCGGCCGGTGTCGGCGGCCCAGAGCCAGATCCTGCCGCCCGCGGCTTCGGAGGCCACGCTGGCCACGGTCCTGCCGTCCGGGCTGAACGCGATGTGGTTCATGCTGCCGGTGTGACCGGTGAGGGTGGCGAAGACGCGACCGGTGGACTGCGTCATGAGCTCGACCCGGCTGCCGACACCCACCGCGAGCGTCGCGCCGTCCGGGCTGGACGCCAGGCAGTTGACGTAGTCGTTCTGCCCGTCGTACGAGGCGGCGACGCTCATCGGTCTGCCGGTGCGCAGGTCCCAGCGCCGCAGCGTCTTGTCGAAGGCACCGGAGTACAAGGTGTGGCCGTCCGGGCTGAAGGCCAGGGACATGACGTTGGAGGTGTGCCCCTGGTACGTCGTGATCGTCCGGCCGGTGGCGACGTCCCACAGCCGCACCGTGTTGTCGTAGCCGCCGCTGGCCAGGGTCTTGCCGTCCGGGGCGAAGGCGAGGCAGTCGATCTCGGAGGTGTGGCCGCTGAGGCGCGTGACGGGTTTGGTGGGGTCCGCGTCCGTGCCGGACGCCCGCCAGAGGAAGTACGCGGGGACGGCGGCCGCCGCCGTCGCGGTGGCGGCCATCCCGCCGAACAACAGCGTGCGCCGGGGAAGTGCCTTGGCGGGGGCGGCGGGCGAGGTGGTGGGCGCGGCGGCCGGTGCGGTGGGGGCGGCGCCCGGTGCGGTGGGCAGGTCGTTGAACGCGACGGCGGGCGGGGCGCCGGCGCCGGTGACCGAGAGGCGGGTCAGGACGTCGGCGGTGGAGGGCCGCTCGGCGGGGTCCTTGGCCAGGCACGCGGTGACGAGGTCGCGAAGGCCGCCGAAGAGGCCGTCGAGCCGGGGAGGTTCGCTGGTGACGCGGTGGACGATGGCCGGCACGGTCGTCGCGTCGAAGGGGCTGCGGCCGGTGGCGGCGAAGGCCAGGACCGAGCCGAGCGCGAACACGTCGCTCGCGGGACCGGCCCGGTCGGCGCGTATCTGCTCCGGCGACATATAGGCGTACGTGCCGATGACCGCGCCGGTGCGGGTCATCGTCTCGGCGCCCTGGTCGTGCGCGATGCCGAAGTCGATGATGCGCGGCCCGTCCTCGGCGAGGATGACGTTGCCGGGCTTGAGATCGCGGTGGACGAGGCCGCAGTTGTGGATGGCGGCCAGTCCTTCGGCCAGACCCGCGCCCAGGCGGAGGACGACCTCGGGGGCGAGGGGGCCACGCTCGGCGACGACCTGTTGGAGCGTGGCGCCGGGGATGTAGGCGGTGACGAGCCACGGGGATTCGGCACCGGGGTCGGCGTCGACGACCTGGGCGGTGTGGAAGCCGCCGACCTGACGCGCGGCATCGACCTCACGGGCGAAACGAGCCCTGAACTGCGGGGTCGCGGCAAGCTCCGGCCGGATCACCTTCACCGCGACCTTGCGCCCACCCGGCGAGGCGGCGAGGTAGACCTGGCCCATGCCGCCCGCGCCCAGCCGGCCCTCCAGTTGGTACGGGCCGACACGCCGGGGGTCTCCGGGGCCCAGGGGCTCGACCATGCGCTACTCGAATCTGCCAGGGGTTGCGGGCGGTATCACGGACGGCATTGAACCATGATCCCGCTCATCAGGACGATGGGATCGAAATCTCGTCCGCATCGGCCCACGGCCCGGGATCCGAAGGCCCGGCCGTCGTCACGGGTGACCCGCTACCGGCCGCACCGCCCCCGCGGGCATCAGCCGAGCCAGGGCGCGGCGGCGGCCAGGGCCGTCGGCTCCCCCCGCCCGATCGGGCCGAACGCTCCGCGCTGCACGGCGAGTCCGGATGCCGCCAACGGCCGGACGCACCAACCGACGGTCCGCAGCGGCTCCACGGCCCGGCGGAGGTGTTCCGCGGCTCCCGGCGCGCACAGGGAGGCGGCGTCGAGGACGAGGACGCGGTCGAGTCCTCTGGTGGCGGCGTCCGTCACGATCTGCCGGAGCGCCGCCTCCCGGTGGCATCCCGCGGTGTCCGGGGCGGGCACCAGCCATTCGGCGAGCCAGCCGATGTCGAGGTCGTCGAGGACCCGCCGGGCGTCCTCCCAGGTCTCCCGGGAGCCGTCGGCGAGCAGGCAGACGACGGCGTCGAAGTGGGCGAGGGGGCTGTCGAGTTGCCTGCGCGCCCGGTCGAGGACGTCCCGCGTGTGGTCGTCGCCGACCAGGCCGCGCAGGTGTTCCGTCAGACCGTCGGCGGCGAGGCCGAGTTCACGGTGACCGATGAGGTAGTTGCGTACGCGTTCGAGCAGGGTGAGGGGGAAGGTCGGCCCCTGCGGCCGGGTGAAGCGGTGCAGCCAGCGGACGCCCGGGTGGCACAGCACTCGGCCGCCGCCGCGCCGGATCTTCTCGTGGAGGTAGCCCTCCTCCCCGCCGTGGGCGCGGAAGCGCGGGTTGATGCCGGGCCAGGCGTCGGTGCGGCAGGCGAACAGGCCGAGGCCCTGCATGCCCACCTCGAACGGCTTCCCTCGGGGGTCGGCGCCCCGCGGGTCGGTCCGCCACACGCCGAACATTCCGTCGCCCCACTCGGGCGCCAGGTGGGTGGACGGCGGCTCGCGGCCGTCGTCGAGACCGTCCGCGATCATGGGCCCTTGGAGCAGGTCGCGGCTGTCCGGGCGCTGCTCGAAGTGGTCGAGCACCGCGCGCACGGCCCCCGGGGCGAGCAGGACGTGGGAGTCCAGGCACAGGGTGACGGGCGACTCCGCCACCCGGAAGACGAGGTCGCGAACGGCGGTGCTCGCGTACTGTCCGAAGGGCAGGTAGCGATAGCCCGGTATGCGGTCCGCGAGGGCGCGCAGCGCGGGCGCGACCGGCCCGGAGGGGTTGTTGTCCACCACGACGAACTGCGCGTCGGCCAGTTCCGGGGCATGGGAGAGCCGGAGCGCCTGGAGCGTGAAGTACACGCCGTCGTAGTCGTCGTAGGTCGCCATGCCGACGGTGATCCGGCTCATGACGCGCTCCCTTCGTCGGCGGTTTCCTCTGCGGGGTCTTCGGCGAAGCCGCGCAGCCGCAGGACCCGCTGGTGGTCGGGGAAGGCCCGGGTCGCGGCCGGGTGCGTGCCCCGCATGTAGTGGCGCTGCCAGCCGTCCGCGGCGGACGGGTCGCCCGCCACGAAGGCCTGGGCGAAGTCGATGCGGCTCCGGCTCCACGCCCGGTGGTCGTCGGCGTCCGGCATGCGGGCGAGCGGGGCGCTCCGTGGCCGGATGCTCTCCAGGTCCCCGCGCCGCTGGGGGACGAGCATGAGGGCGGGTTCGCCCGCCGCGAAGGTGATGTCGGCGCCGGGCCGGGTGATCTTCCAGTTCATGGTGAACGTGGCGACGGCCCAGTCGGCCTCCACCAGCCCTTCGAGCGGGTGCGCCCCGTCCTTGGGGGCGTTGGCGGGGCCGCGGACGAGCAGGTTCCAGCCGGGCGGCGTCCGGATCAGATAGGGGATGTGGAAGGTCAGGATGCCGTGGCCGAAGTGGCTCATCGCCGGTGCGGGGGCGTCCTCGTCGGCGTAGCGGACGGTCAGGTCCTCCGTCGCGTCCCCGCCGTTCCAACGCACGGTGAAGGTGCTGTTGTTGAGGATCCACCAGCCGTTCTGGTTGGCGACGCGCAGGGGCAGGCAGCGGTACGTGTGGCGGAGGGTGGCCCGGTCCAGCCAGTCCCGCTGGGCGGGGGCGGGGACGATGGGCATGTCCGGGGTGTCCGGCAGGCGGTAGGCCACCATGACGGGTTCGGGGTCGTGGTGTTCTGCGGAGATCGACGTGCCCTTTCCGGTGGGGTGGTGGCTGTGCGCGGGTGGCGCCCACTCCGCGTCCGCGGAGTGGGCGCCGGCGGTGCCGGGGCTCAGATGACGGTGACGCTTCCGGTGCCGGTGGCGAAGGCGGGCGTTCCGATGGCGAAGGTGACGGGCGCGGGGCCGGGCGTGGCACCGGCGTCGACGATGACGGCGGTGTAGAAGACGGCCCACTGGCCGGGGTCGAGGTTCACGGGGACGCCGGAGCAGGTCGACGTGGTCCCGTCCGAGGAGAGCGTGCCCGGGTAGTTGTCCTCCACATCCGGTTCCCGCCAGGTGCCCAGGTATCCGTTGAGGAGCCGCGTCCCCGCCGGGGCCGTGAGCACCACCGTCTGGACGCCGATCGGGGTGGCCCCGGTGTTCGTCACCAGCACCGAGGCGATCACCTGGGAACCCGGGCCGCCCTGTTGCGGGGACCGTTCCGCGATGGTGGCGGTGAGGGGCGGGGGCGTGGTGGTGACGGGAGGCGGGGTCGTGGTCACGGGCGGCGGCGTCGTGGTGACCGGTGGACGGGTCGTGGTCACGGGCGGACGTGTCGTCGTCACCGGTGGACGCGTCGTCGTCACCGGCGGGCGCGTGGTGGTGACCGGCGGGCGCGTCGTCGGCGGAGGCGTCGGCCGCGCCGTCGTGGGCACGGGGATCCACGGGAGCGGGATCCATAAGCTCCTGCCCTGCGGATTGACCGCCTCGACCTTCACTTCGGAGTCGTCCGGGATCTCGAAGCCGTCCGGCAGTTGGGCCTCGACGGTCTCGGAGTCGTCCGACGGCTGGGGCTCGCCGGTTGCGTCCTCGGTCATCGCAGCGTTCTCCTTCTCTTGGTGGTGGGGTTCGGTCACGGCACCGCGATCCACGCGGTGCCGTCCTGCCGGATCCGGTCGTGTGCGGCGGTCCGCGAAGGCGTGCGCCAGGCCACGGCGCCCTCGATGAACCGGCGCCGGGGCGGCAGGAGTTTGACGAGCGAGGTCCCGGCCATGACCAAGGTGGTCGCGGCGACCACGGTGGCGAGGGCCTGGAAGCCGGAACCCGGCCTCCTGGAGGAGAGGGCGGAGACCCCGGCGGCGCCGACCGCGCCGAGGGGCGGCAGGGCTCCGTACATCATGTGGCGCACCAGCGTTCCTCGCGCCGGTGGGCCATGTCCCACAAGGAGCGCAGGTAGACGGCGTGCTGGAACATGTCGTAGCCGAGTTCGACGGCGAGCGTGCCCGCGAGCAGCTGCGACTTCCAGCCGGCGCCGCGAGCGGTGACGGTCTTCTCGGCGACGAAGACCAGGCCGACGGCTATCCAGAAAGGCGTGAACTCCGGGCGCCCGCGCTTGAGCATCCAGCCGGTGAAGAAGAGGTAGAGGGCGAGGAAGAGCACGGACAGGCCCATGAAGCCCTGGCGGATGATGTACGGGGCGGTGACCCGGGTCCAGCCGTAGTCGCGCAGGTTCTCCAGGGCCCCGCGCTGCCAGCGCAGCCGCTGGTGCCAGAGGGCGGGCAGGCTGGTCATGACCTCGGTGACGACCGCGCAGCCCGGCGGGGAGACGGTGCGGTAGCCCAGCGTCCGGACGGCCTTGGTGATCTCGTCGTCCTCGGTGAGCGAGGCGAGGGAGTAGTAGGAGGAGCCGCCGCCGATGCGCCCGGCGAGCCGGGCGGCCTTGACCTCCCGCAGCGTACGGACGCGGAAGAGGGTGGCGGTGCCCGTGAGGACGTCGGCGCGGTAGTCGCGGCGGGCGATCTCGCGGGCGTACCGGTGGAACTCGATGCGCTGGAGGGCACCGAGGAGGCCGCCGCCGCGCTCCCCGTAGAAGATGCCGCCGACGGCCCCGACCGTGCGGTCCATGGCCTCGATGGCGCTGGTGAGGAAGGCGGGCCGCAGGACGGTGTCGGCGTCCTGGACGAGGACGAAGTCACCGGCCGCGAGCTCGTGCAGGAGGCTGTCCAGGGCCTGGTTGAGGGCGCCGGCCTTCTTGTGCCGATTGGCCTGCGAGGCGATGACGGTCGCGCCGTTGGCCCGGGCTATCGCCGGGGTGTCGTCGGTGCAGTTGTCGGCCACCACGACGACGCGGTGCGGCGGGCGTTCCTGACGGTGCAGGGCCGCGATCGACGCGGCGATGCGCTGAGCCTCGTTGTGGGCGGGGATCAGCGCCACGATGCGGGGCCCGGGGCCGGTGTCGTCCTGCCGTTCGGGGACGGGGACGCGGCGGGCTCTGCGGGCGATGCGCGGCCTTCGCATGAGGGTGCACTCCTGGAACCGTTGTCGCGGTGATGCTGTGGGTGGTTGCCGTCGTCCTGGCGGGGCCCGGCGGGCGGGGGCACGGCACGCGGTGGGTGCCGCGCCCCCTGTGTCACTCCGGTCGGCCGGCCAACCGGCCGGTCACTTCGCGGGCTTGACGTCGATCGTGTCGCTGGCCGTGACGAAGACCGGCTCGCCCAGCTGGATGCCGACCTGGAGCTGACCGTGGGCGGTGCCCTCGATCTGCAGGGCCGGGTACAGCGACACCCAGGCGTCCTTGCCGGGGCCGCTCGGCTCCAGGTTCAGCGCGACGGCGGGGCACGTCAGGGTGCGCTGGTCGGCCGACAGCACGCCCTGGGCGACGACCTCCCGGCTCTCGTCCGTCCAGCGGGTGAAGGCCACGTGGTCCTCGGTGAAGCGCGCGCCCTCGGGGGCGGTGAAGACGGCCTTGACCGTGCCGATGGTGCGCTGACCGGTGTTGCGGACGACGAACGGCGGGTAGACCCAGCGGTCCTGCCCCGCGGTCGCCTCCAGCCGCACCGTCTTGACGGTGGCGCGCAGCCCCGGGTCGATGCTGCGGGGCGCGGTGTAGCGGTAGTAGACGCTGCCGAGCTGGAAGGCGTCCTCCAGCTTGGCCGGGTCCCAGCCGATGGCGCTCGGCGAGCCGTCGGGGTTGAGGGCCTGGGGCCAGACCAGGAAGCGGTAGTACCCCGGCTTGTCCCCCAACTGCCGCAGGTCGATGGCGGGCAGGGTCACCTTGAGGCCCACACCGGAGTCCTTGTGACCCTCGGCCTTCTGGAGCTGCGGGGTGGGGGTGTAGTGGGACGGCGTGCCGTCCTCGTGCACCAGCTGGTAGTAGACGTGGTCGCTGTTGTTCCCCGCCACGCCCTGCTCGCCCTGCCGCAGGTTGACCAGGTCGATGATGAACTTGTCCCCGGGGATGCGGCCGTTGTCCGCGACGAATCCGAATCCGGCCTGGCTGTTGGGCGTGCCGCCCCAGGCGGTGTCGTAGGGCAGCCGCACGAACGGCCGGCCGACCTTCTCAGGGTCGGTCTTGGCCCAGGCCCCGGCGAGCACCTCGATCTCCGGGTTCGCCGTACGGACGTCCCCGCTGTCGAGGACGACGTCGACACGGATCGGGTACTTACGGCTGAAGGCCGGACGCGGATCGGCGTCGACGTTGAGGTCGCCGCGCAGGGTGAAGGTGATGAGGTCGGAGTCGTCGAGGAAGGTGAGGTCGATGACCTCGAACTCCTGGTCGATGCCGCCGCGCCCGCGCTTGACCTCGACGGTGTTCATGTCCGCCTGGCCGTTGCCGGTGTAGGAGTACCGGACCTCCTTGATCTTCACTCCCATCGGGACCCGGATGCGGCCGTCGTAGCGGAACTCACTGTCCCAGGTGGCGAACCGGTTGGCATGGCCGAGGGTGCGGATGCCGGTCCATTCGGGGTCCGCGGTCACGGCCTCGGCGGGTATTACGGTCAAGCTCATGCGGATTTCTCTCCTCTTCGAGGGTCAAGGGATTGGGATCGACGTGCTTTCGCATACGGTTTGCGGGAGTGTGCCCGACTCCGGGGCAGTGAGCGGCAATTCAATACTTCTCCGGAAGGGCCGTCAATTGCACGGAAATTGATCTCGGCCACCGGCCACACAGGGTGTAGCGCCCGTTCAACTACCTCTCGTGTCACACCAGCAACTGTGTTCACCGCAGAGGTCACGACGGACGCTGCTCGTGGGGCACTTGGCGAGCCAGCAGAAGTATTGACCGCCCCCGGAGCGCGGCCGGTTTTTTCGGTCGCCGGGGCGAATAAGCGCCAACGTGCTTGTTTTGCGCCGTTTATCGGCTACTGACCCGAGGGCCCTCTTGACAGCGCCCGACCGCTGCTGCCGACCCAGCGGAACGGCCGCGCGGGGTGGCGGCTCTCCACGGCTTTTCCCCTGCGCGGCCGCCTGGCACCTCATGCGGAATTCCCGCCCATCCCCCGCCGGCCCCGTAGGGCCGCGCGCCACCGTGGTCCTGATCCCGCCGTGAGGCCTGCCACACGCTTGATGCCCGTTCTGGGCGATTCGCACGGTATCGCTGTCGCCGCGCGACGCGCTCGACTTGCGGCGGCGGGTGCGGCGCCATGGTTCGCCGCCGGGAGGTCGGCTGGAATCTCCTGGCGGGCTGCGCGGCACGGCGGGCGTTGAGCAATTGTTTACCCCGGATTCGGGGCGCGCGATTTGAGTGCGTCAGGTGCGCTTTTACGCAATGGCGGGCTTTCCGCTCGTTCACGGCACCTCGACCGCCGCCCGAAACTGCTCGCGACCGGCCTGGCCTGACACCTCGTAGGGTGTACGGGATCACCGCCGAGGAGGAACCCGATGGCAGAACAGAGCGAGGACGACGACGGGGAGGAGTTCCAGGAGTTCATCCTGGACATCGGACTGAGCTGGATGGCATCGAAGTCGGAGTACCCGGTGTGGCTGTCCAAGGAGGACTACGACCGGTTCGTTCCGAAAAGTGGGCCCGTGGATGTGCAGCTCAGCATCGCAGACCAGGCCATTACCAAGTTCAACCGTACGTCTGTCATGCAGATCGGCGAAGACGTGCGGAGGCTGTTGGGTTCTTCGCTGCCGGACGAGGTGATCCGCACTGTGTGGCTCGGTGTCACGAATTCGTACTTCGACCCCGCGGAGCACGGGATGACCGGGCGGGACTGGATGCGCCGGATCGAACAGGTGTGGACCAGGAGCATCCGCCGGGTGGATGCGGCGTTCGTTCCGCCCCCGGCGCATCCGGTGACCGATGCCGACCTGCGGAGGGCTGTTCTGGAACAGATGCGTTCCGTCGCAGGCGAACTTGAGCAGGCGGCCTTGAAGGATTCTGTGCCAGGTGTGGTGCCTGCACTGGAGCAGGTTGTCGGCGAAGCGTGTGCGGACCTCGGCTACCGGCTGTTCCTACGAGCCATGAAGGCTTACTTCGTGGAGATCAACGAAGAACGCTGCGAGGCGTTCACCGCCCTTGGCGAACGCTTCGGTTACCCGGAGTTCCTCGTGGACGACAACCTCAACGTCCACAACGGCTGAGCCGTGGGCGACAAGAGCTTCACCGTAGAAGCGAACCCTGCATGAACCACCAGGACGAACCCCGCCATCTTCTCGTGCGTGCACGAGGAGACCGGTCACCCCTGTACACGTCGGATGCGGGGTTCCATGCGGACCCCGACGACTTCACCAGCGGTGTTCCGGTCGACGATCCCGACCTGAGGCTCCCCGGAGACTTGGCGCACGGCCTGATCTCCTGGTCCACAGCCCGCCCACCGGAAGGTTTTGCCTCCCGGCCCCCGCTGCGCAAGCACGTCAAGAAGGGCCTGGAACTCGCCCAGACGCTGGCGAAGCACTTGGGCCCCACGTGGGTCGTGCGCTACTGGGACGAACAACACGGCTCAGCAAAGTTCGTGTGCTGGGGATGCCAACGCCTGCACTGGACCCTCGACGCACACGGCAGTCCGCCGCACCCCCTCCACATCGTCGTCGAAGGCGAGTACAAGTGGGGTCCGCTCCGTGCGGAGGGGTTCGGCGATTTCACGCCGGACGATCCAGCTGCCGCCCTCGGGCTCTCCGGCGACCTGGTCGACGACTTGTACAAGTGGTCGGCGGACTTCAACGCCAATGTGAACCTGTACTTGGAGGAGCGTGACAAGGAAAAGGACGATGCCCGCCGCAGGGAACTGGACCGTCGCGGTGAGGAACTGACCGAACGGGTCGCCCGCAAGCTGGCGCCGGGTCAGACCGTGAGGTACGGCGGGCTCGCTTAGGGTGTGTCCTATGTGGTGAGGCGGACGAGTCGTTTATAGCAGCAGATCGCGACTGCGAGCCCGAGAAAAGCCAGATAGTTGCGGGAGCGCGTTCATAGCGGTGGTCGATGCCCTTGCACGCGATGCACACGCCGATGCGCTTCCCACGTGACCCTCGACCATAAGCTCAGGGCTTGGCTGTCGTGGGTGTTGGCGGCGGAGACGCCGACCTCCTGGAGACAGGTCACCGGCTGCCCCGCAGCCCTCTGACGGCAGCCGGCGAACGTGAGCGACACGTCCGACACGCGCCCCCAATCCCAGTCACTCCCCATAACGTGATGACGCCGTCAGGTGTCGGATCGCTCAGCGGTAGCGGGCGGCCTTGCGGCGCCGGGAAGGCTCCGTCACGTCGGGTATCACCCCGGCCCCCGAGCCCGGAGTTTCGTCCCAGGTCCGGATCTCGGCCGCGACCCGCGCCAGACGTGCGTCGCCCGGACGCACGGCGAGGTAGAACAGACCCTCGTAGGGGCGGCGGTCGTCGCCACCCCAGCGGACGACACCTTCGGTGTCAGCGACGATGTCACGGATGATCAGCTGCTGCGCCGTGGTGAATCCGCCTCGTACGCCAGGCGGGTAGAAGTCCGGACGAACGACGACAGCTGTGCCGGAAGCCTGATTCGACTCCGGGAGCCGGCTGTCGCGGGCCACCGACGGTGCCACCCAGCCCTCGACCGGGTTCGGCTCGCCGGGCAGGCCGAGCGTGTCGACCTCGTAGTGGAAGCGGCGGATCACATGAACCAGAACCGTCTCGGGATCTCCCATGCGCATGGAGACGTTCAGACCGGTGCCCGCCACGTGACGGGTCACGATGTCACCCCCGTCGTCGACGGCCTTCTGCATCTCCCATCCATTGGCGGACGGTCGGCTGGTGAGAAGCCGGCGGCGCCGGGCTTCGACGCGGCGCAGGGCCTCCTTCAGTTTGTCGTCCTTGAGGGGCTGCGGTGCGGCGACGGCCGGGGTGGCGAGGAGTCCGGTGGAGGCGAGGCTTGCGGCGGCGGTGAGACCGGCCGCGACGGTGAGAGCCTGTCTGCGGGTTATGTCGGTGGGGCTCAACGGGTCAGCCTTTCTTCCGTGTTGTCGTGCGCTGCTTGCAGTGGAGAACGACGGAGGCGAGGGCACAGGTGAGCGTGAGCAGCAGCAGGAAAGCGACGACTGGGTTGATGTAGCCGGGGATGACAATGGAGTAGTCGTGACCGTTCGATGCCTCACATACGAGACGCAGCGGGATGAAGTCGCCTCTGCGGCCGACCAAGGTCGGTGTTCCCGCGGGGCGCTGCCGCTCGCATCTCTCGGCCAGTTCCTGGTCTTCGAGGAAGAGGAGGTGGAGACATCCCCACAAGTAGACGGCGAGCGCAGCGGCGGCCGTCAGCAGGGAAAGGTCCCGCCACAGGCGGAAGGGGGTGTATCCCCGGCGGGCCTGTCGGGTGAGCCGCGAGCACAGGTACCCGATGAGGCCCAGCAGGGTCGCCGCGCCGACGATCAGGATGGCGAGCAGGTCCGCGAAGTTATGCCCTTGCCAGGGGTTGGATGCCGTGATCATGATCTGTCAGGACTCGCGAATGATGCGGTTGTACTTCTCAAAGATGGCGTAAAGGGGCATCCGCAGCTTCGCGTCGGAGACCGCCTGGTCACCGAAGCCCTGGTAGCGACGGAGGATCTCGAAGGTCTCGGTGTCGGTGTAGTCGAGTGCGGGGCGGCGTATGGGGGTCTCGGCATGGTCGCCCGCCTTGCCGTCGGCTGCCCAGATGTGCAGGTGCGGGACGGTGGTCAGATTGAATACGTTGTCCTGGTTGACCTTCTGCCACATTGCCCATCTGTCGCCTTCGGAGGTTGCGTCGAGGATGTCGCCCTCCAGGAGCCCTGCACGGATCGAGTTGTTCCGCGACAGGATGCACGTGCGCCCCGACACCTTGGCGACACCGGTGCTGCTGTCGACGAGCCTGTTGACGACGGGCAGGCCTTTGCCCCAGTCGGGGATGAGGCCGGTGTGGTACAACACCACCCCCGCGTCCTCGGCTACATCTTTGGTGCTGTAGTGGCAGAACTCCCAGAACGCCGACGTCTGGATGAGAGCCTTACGCATGCGGTACCTGCGGGACGCCGAGGAGATGGCCGCGTCAGCGGTCATGATCGTTTCGAGGCACTGCTGCCGGGTGTAGACGTAGCCCGTACCCCCGGGTCTGCCGATCGATGCCATGTACTCGTCGGCCTCCTTGAGCAGGGCGGCCCAGTAGTTCATGCTGAAGCCGATGTCGAGCTTCTGGGACGGCGCGGGGTAGAAGTCGCCCTGTCCCGTGTCTCGTCCGGAGGCGATGTTGTTGTCGATCTCGATCTTGCTGTCGCCGGAACCGATCGACTTGGTGACGATCTGGTCGAAGGCCCAGTTCTCCGGCATCGTGTAGCCGAGGTTTCCGGAGAAGCCTGACGACATGTCGGAGACGAAACTGGTGTCTGCGTAACCTTCCGCGGAGATCCGGGAGCACGCGTTGCGCGGGCCGTAGACCCCAATCTTGTAGGGGCTGCCCAGCTTAACCATCTCGTCCCTGATACTCCGGAAGTACGGCAGGATGTACGAGGTCACCTCGTCGTCCACCGCGTCGTAGTCCACCGCGAAGTAGATGCGTGAGCCAGGCTTGAATCCGTGCTCCTCCGCCTTGAACGCCGCGTTCATACAGTCCGCGACGCCCTGCGCGACGCTGTAGTAGTCCACCGAGCGGGCCCACGTCTGGTAGATCGGGAAGCAGCGCAGTCCGTACTGCTGAATGGTCTCGAGCTCTCCCGGCTGGATCTCCTTCTCCGGGAGGCTAGTGGTGGAGGGGTTGTACAGGTAGCGGCCGATGTACTTGTAGCCGGCGTCCTTGAGTGCCTGCGCGCGGGCGGGGGTGATTTTGGTGATGCCGTCACACGCCGCGCCTTGACGGGTCTGGTCGCCGTAGGAGACCAGCAGGGAGGACCATGTCTGGAAGTCGGCCTGCCCGTTGACGGCGAGGTTCATGAATGCCTGGAACGCAGTGACGCTGTCGGCCAGCGAGGAGGTGAACGAGTCCGAGAAGGAAACCGGGCGCTTGTTGAGCACCATGGCCGCGGTGAAAAGCTGCACCCACACCCCGGAGGAGCCGGTGGACAGCGTGTGACTCTTCAGGCCGGCCTGCGTGCCGGGGCCGAAAGCTCCGTTCGCGACGCCGTCGGCCATGCCCAGCTCGTACTGAATGGCAAAGAGCATCGACTTCGCGACATCACGGGAGTGATGGCCGTCGCAGGGGATGACGTAGTAGTCCTTGCGGAGGACGTACCGGCCGTTCAGCCACTGCTGGATGGAGCGGATCGTCTCCGAGCCGTTGCTGACGGCGACGTAAGCGTCCATGTTGAACAGGCCCTTGACCACCTTGGGCCACAGGGAACTGCCGGGGTAGGTACCGCTGACCCCCATATTCTGGTTCAGCTTCGCCACCGCGGCCTTGACACGGGAGTGGTACGTCCCATTGATGTCGCCGCCGTCGTAACCCTTGCAGTACAGGGCGGACTGGATGATCCGGCAGAAGTCCGCCGACGGGATGGTGGTCTCGTCGAGCTTGCCGTATTTCTCCGCGATCTTGGAAAGAGTGGTCGAACCGAAGCTGTTGGAGAGCTCGGGGATGCCCAGCTCGTACTGGAGGGCGCGGGTGAGGGCGAACATGGTGTTCCAGCTCGTCCTCCCGTCTTCGGTCACTCGCATCCCGATCCGCGTCCCGTAGACGGAGTTCACGAACTTCTGTGCGCGTAACACCATTTCATCAGCCATAACAATCCTTCCGAAGTTTCCTTGAGCGTCGGCCATCCCGCTGCAGGGCGACCCAGGCATTGCTGCCTCAGTCGATGCCGTCAGCGACGTAGGGCAGTTGCACCTGTCAGGCAACCCCAGAGCCGCCTTCACCAAATCAGCGTGAAGGCGGCTCCTTCTCGACCCCGGATGAATGAGAAGAATGCTAGCGAGCCGATTTTTCTGCTGCGAGGGCCCGCTCAGCATTGGCCAGTAGGCTCTGCAAATCTTCCTGAACCGTTTTGAGGTCGGAACGATGGGCAGAGATCCCCTTGTCCTGGTAGCCGGCTTCAACGGAAGACCAGACACCGATGACGTTGTTCTGCTTCTTGCACTGCACGTCCGCGACCGCGACCGACTTTTCGCCCTTTCCGGCAGCACCATTGCTGGCTGCAAGGCCGCTCATCGCATCAATGGGAGTCTCGTAAGAGAATCCCTTGCCCTTCATGCAGCCGCTCCAGTCGGCAAAGGCCTTTCGCACCCGGTCATCGCGCTGGGCTTGGTCACTGGCCTGGAAGATCAACCCGTCAGCCAGACCTCGCAGGCCAGCATGCTGCCCTCGATAGATCTGACGACCGGCCTCACCCACGCAACCACCACGGGGGACAGCTTTGCTGTTGTATGTGCGCACGGCACCGGTCCGTACCGCCGCATGCTGGGGCGCCTCAACCGCAGCCTGCGGCGTCACCTTCTGAACAACAGCCGGCGAGCGGTACCCGAAGGACTTGGCCTGGGCTTCGTCGGTGACGCCGTAGATCCTGCTATGCGTGTCCGCAATATCGCTGCGGGGGCTCGGGCTGTAACTTATCTCAAAACCTTGCAGACAGCGGGCAGTCAGGGCATCGACAGCATCGTTCACCTTTCTCTGGTCGGCGTCGGACAGTCGGTATTCCTCTAAAGGAAAGGTGAACCCATTCAGAGTTGCCCGATAAGTGATGCCGACCTGGTCGGATTTACTCGCACCCACTGACGACGACTGCGCGATGGAGTACCCGGAGACTCCGAGTGTTATCGCCGCAATGGCACCGCCGATAACCGCATACTTAACTGTCTTCATCGGACGCCTCTTTCTCAGTAGTACCACTCGTGGGAGCTGAGAGCATTCTTGATCCCTGCCGGAAGTTCAGACCACCTGTCGAAGTGGTCGCAGCCTTCACCGCACTGGCCGCGCTTGTTGACATCGAAGTGCCAGCCTGAGTTCCCCTTGTACTGCCAGCCCCGCCAGTACATGCTGCCGTTGTTGTTGATGACGGAGGCTACGTTGTTATCGATAGGATCCCCGGTGCGGGAGAACGTATAGCCCGCATAGTCCTGCAGCCACCCGTCGTCATCGAACAGGCCTCCCTGCCAGGATCTGTTCTCGTACAGGCACACCTCCCCGGACTCACATCTGCCGTCCTTGCCGTTAGCATGTGCCGGAATCTGGAATGCCGTGAACAAGGCCACGGCCGCCGCGCTGACTGCCGCCGTCTTGACTACGCGATTCATCCCCATGAATGCCATCTCTGTTCCCCTTCCCCTTATCTGTAGTCGTCGGGATGACGACTCATGAATGCCTGAAGCCGGGATACGGTGGATTCAATAAGAGGCCTGTCCTTTTCCAGCTGAGGCGCGGACCTCTGCGGAATCCTCTTTTGGAGGTCTTCGATCAGCGCTATGGGTTCATTGAAATGACCCGCCCCGTTGGGGCTGGCCTTCATAGCCAGGAGGAAGGCGTCAACGGCCCCCAGAGTGTCCGTCAGGTACTCGGCGCAGTGGCTGGGAGTGCAGCCGCCCACACTCTGCGCCTGGACCCGGGCCCATGCATCGCGGACCTTCATGGCGCCGGCCGAGGGCACAACACCATTGCCTTCCGACTGCAAGTGGCACGCCGTCAGAACTGCGGCCAGAACCACGGCCAGCACGGCACAACGAAGCCGTGCGACACCTAAGCCCGTCATGATCCCCCGATGCCCATGCGCACGTATGCCAACTTGCTTAGCGCATGGGCAAGTTGATGGTTGACGGATGGACGGTAACCTCGGAGTGGCAGTGCCGCAAGTGCTTTCGTTGGCCACGAATGCGCAAGATCCGGCCAGAGGGACAGGAGCCTGCAAAAAGGGGCCTGCTCGTAGCTGGGGAAATTCACCAGATCGGCGGGTTGGACACGAGACTGCCTATCCAGAGTCGGCGCCCCGTGAAGATCAAGTCTGACCAGGAACTCGTTCTCATCTCACTTGACTGGCGCCCCGTAGGGGAAGCCTCTGCGGCAGAGCAACCGCCCACCGCACAGGCTGACAGACCCAAGGCCCTCCGTCCTACCCACCCAAGACCCCACCGCCGCCGAAGTCGCCGCCGTCGCCATCCCCCCGGACGAAACCAGAAGGTGCGCGCCAGGCCCACCGTAGCCGCCTGACAATGACCAACCGGCCGACGTGCGCGCTGCTTTGCCGGACTCCAACGGCGTGCGGAAACCCCCACCTCAGACAGATGAGGCGGGGGCCGCGTGCCAAGCCGCTGGCGAGGTCGTTGAGCGGTATCGGCCTGAAGGATCAGTTCAGCGCGCCGCTGCCCGCATCGTGTGGGCCTCGGTGTAGTGGCGGGCTTGCCGCTCGTTCACGGCCTTCAGCTCATCGAGGTCGTCCGCGAACAGGGCCCGCCAGCCCTCGGTGTCCAGGCGCCGGCATTCCCCGCACGGGGGCATCTGCGGACGCGGGGTGCAGGGCGGGCCACCAGTGTGGGGCAGCGGGACGACGGCGGGCCAGGAGCGCGGGGCGTTCACGGTGCGAGCTCCGCCCTGTGGTCACGGAGTGCCTGGGCCGACAGAGCCAACCCCCGGGCGTAGTCGAACGCGGACCGGAGCCCGCTGCCGGGGCCGAGCTCGTTGACCCGGTGGAGTCCTTCCTCGGCGCTGCTCTCGGCGGCCGCGCGACGCGGATCGTCGGCGGGCAGGGCGCCGGCCGCGTCCCGTACGTCCTGAGCCGTCTTCTTGATGTACGCGCGGAGGACGACCGTGCAGGAGGACACCCTGCCCATCGGCGGCGAGATGTGAGAGGGCGCGTCCAGGATCGCCCTGATCGCCCACTCGATGCCGTCGTCGCCTTCGGCTCGCGGTGGGATGGTGGGACCTGCGGCGGTGACGGCGGTACCGGGCCAGACGGGCATGGCGGGACGATCTCCTTCGGGCTGAGCGCATGGGCCGGAACCGAGCCCTACGATGTGTGCGGTGCCGCACGGCGGGCATCACCGAATTGATTCGAACACAGCGTCAAACCAACGGAGTTGGGCGATCAGTTCCGGTTCCCAGTATCTGCCCGGCGTCCTACGCTCGGGCCGGTTAAAAGTTTGCCGCTCCAGAGATTCAAATGGGGGTTACACCCATGCCTGCGCCCAAGCGACTCGACCCGTCACAGTCCCGCGTGGCCCGGCTCGGAGCGGCGATCCGCTGCCTGCGGGAGTCCAAGGGCTGGTCCCAGGCCGAGCTGGGTCAGGCCGTCTCGATGTCGAACACGGCGATTTCGAAGTTCGAGACGGGGCGCAACTTCCCCGTCCGACAGGTCGCGGAGGCGCTCGACAGGGCCCTCGACGCAGAGAGAAAGCTGTTCGAGATCTGGGATCAGCTCAACGATGACCCCGCGGCGAAGTGGGTCGAGAAGTACTTCGCGTACGAGTCGAAGGCGATCGAGATCCACCATCTCGCCAGCAGCTTGCCCGCCCTGCTGCAGTCAGACGACTACATCAGAGCAATCCTTCAGCGCGGCATGGCCTACTTCGGCGGCGACCTCGATGAGAAGGTCGCCTACCGCCAGCGCAGGCGCGCCATTCTCGAACGCCGCCCCGACCCGCCGTCGTTCAGGGCAGTCATCGCCCAGTCGGCCTTCGACCACATCGTCGGTGACGCCAGCATCATGCGGGGGCAGCTTCTCCACATGCTCGACGCCCTGACACGCACGAACGTCGAGCTGAGAGTGAGTCCGTTCGCGGTCACCGGGGTAAATCCCGATCTCGGCACGACCCAAATCATGACGTTCAAGGGCGGCCGCAGAATCGTGTACCGAGTAGATCCCATCCACGGCATCTACATCACCAATCCGTCGGACGTCGCCCAATACTCAGCCCTATACGATCAGCTTTGGCGTGACGCTCTATCGTCCGATGAGTCAATCGCTGTGATTCGCAAAGCACTTGAGGAGAAGTACCCGTGCGCACCGTCCGACCTGACCTGTCCATAGCCGTGTGGCGCAAGAGCAGCCGCAGCATCAACGGAAACGACTGCGTCGAAGTCGCCGACCGTCAATTCCCCGGCACCGTACCCATACGGGACAGCAAGAACCCCGACGGCCCCGCCATAACCCCGACCACCACCGCCTGGTCAACCTTCGTCACGGCCGTCGCCAACGGCGACCTCTCCGCCTGACCAAAGCGCAACAGCCCCGCCGGGGAAGGCGAGGCCAGCATGGGCTTGCGGCGCCTTGTCGGCCCCAAGGGTGATCGCCGCGTGGTCGGAGCTGCGCGCGTACCCGTCCCCGCCGCGGAACTCCACGTTGTAGCCGCCGGTCAGCTGCTGCAGCACGTTGAGGCCGGCATTGAGAGCGGCGCCGTGCAGGGCGGCGTCGCTGTTGGTGCGGGCGGCGCCGAGGAGGTGGCTCCGTCGTCCACGAAGTAGATCTGCCGACCTTCGACCGCATTGCTGGCGGTGTCCTCCAGGTGTGCCCAGAGGTTCTCCACGTTGCCGCCGTTGGTGAGGTTGAGGGTGCCCTGGTGTGCGTGCAGCACCGTCGGGATCAGCCGCGAGTGGCTCCCGTGCTGCAACTGCGGCGGTGTGCTGGACGGGGACAGCGACGGCCGATAGCGCCAACGAGAGCGGGGCGATGCCGAGTTCGACGCCGACGGCAGCCGTCTGGTGGGACTTCATCTGCATCTCGGCGCTCTCCCGGCGCGATGCCGTGAGTTCCTCGTAGTCCTGGGGATGAACGTGGCGGATGGCCGCGCACACCCCGCTGGAGATACGTGGTGGCTGGCATCTTTCGCGCCCCTGCGATGGCGCGGAACGGGCAGCGTACCAGCGCCCCCGTGGTCTAGAACCGCCCAGATCAACCGGCCGTCACGAGAGCGGGCAGGAGTCCTGCTCATGGGCGGCCGGGGTGGTGTCCAGCTTCTTGCACGCAGCTTCCTTGGCGCCGGGTGCGGTCACGGCGACGACGGGCGCGAGGGCGCAGCGAAGGTTCACTGGGACCTACTCCTCGCCAGAGAGAATCGCTTTCTCGTCGCCGCGCGAGAATCGAGAGCGTTGCCACCCCGAGGTCGCCGGACCGCGGAGTGGGACAGATCTTCATGCAGAAGGCACTCAAGGTCGGGACACAAGGAGAATTCACGCCGCACTGCCTCGCCCCTACGCTCACTCCCACTTCTTGGCCGACAGCGCCACAGCTAGTCCGCACAGACCCAACGCCACCACCTGTGACACGGAACACACAATGACTGAAGGTAGTGTTCCGAATGTACAGAAAGACTCCGACCTGCACCTAACCACCCACAGGGCCACCGGACTTGACAACAGCACGTCACCACAGGGCTAGCCGCCGTAACTTCCGCCCCTCAATACGCGTGACTCGTACACCGTTTCATGACTATGGTGCCGCTTCGCGCAGTCACCCCCTCCTCTAACTCGTCAACGCCGAAGTCTCATGGAGGGATGGGCGATTGAGCTCGCAACGTGGCAGCGCGACTCATCAAAGGAGAACGTTCATGGCTAGATCTGTAGCCGGCTTACGTGCGGGCATCGCCGCAGCGGCGGCGTTAGCCGCCGCTGCGCTCGTGGCCCCACCGGCCGTGGCGGCCGAGCAGCCGGGCCTACGCGTCGCGAAGAACGCCGACTCGCAAACCCGGGCCGTCATCCAGGCCGCCCCGCAGGCCGCCGCGGCGGCTGCCACCGCGTGCGGCCCTGGGTATGTCCTGAGTAGAGCGATACCGCTCCCCGAAGGCACTGACCCCAGGTCGCGACTCGCCACCTTGTTCAATTACACCAAAAATGGCAACGACGGCGGTTGCTCTATTTTCGACAACAACGTCGGATCTAGTCGGCACATGAAGATCTCGGTGTGCGACAGCCAACGCCGCTATTGCGACGTCAACGAGGGTAACTTCAGCCAGTACGCAGGCCCAGTTTTCACTGGCTACCCCGTGTGCGCAACCGTGACTGCACAGATGTGGTCCGGCGGCGGCGCACCGTACATCGACTACAAAACTCAATATGCCTACCTCTGCGACTAAGGTCGTCAGCGCGCTGACCGTGTCCGCGGCCGCAATCCTTCTCACCGCATGCGGCACTGACCATGAGCCCGCTAAAGCGGTAGTGAAGCCATCCGACCAACCCAGTACCACAACGCCACTGGTAGTTGAAACGGGCGGCACCTCTAGCTCGCCGACAGCATCTGTGGCGTCAGGCGACCATGCGCGGCAAGAGGAACAGCAGCGAAGAAAGGCCAGTGTACCCAAAGGGCATCCGGTGGAAGGGAAGACCACAATCCCGTCCCCGGAAGACTATGGCTATGGCAAGCCGGGCGGCAGCGCTGAAAACGGTGACGTTCTGGTCTACGAGCCGAAGAAGGAAAACGGCCTGCTTCGAATCCCGGTAACCGTCACCAACCACGGCGATAAACGCGCCTTCTACAAGGTGACCATCACTCTCACTGGGTCCAACGGCTCCAGCGTCACCGCGTATCTGGACACCAGCACAACCGGTGTCTATCCAGGTACCACGTGGCCGACCGAGCTCAATGCCGATGACACCGCCCATCCTCTGTCGGGCAAACTCAAGGCGACAATCACCAGCAGTAGCCGACAGGAGCGCTAGCTCCTCAAGCGCCAAGCCGCGTGGGCATCACCTCGTTGGTCCTGCCCACGCGGCTTCAGCTCGCTCATCGAAAGGACGCACGGCATGGCCGACGAGATGGTCCGCAAAGCGCAGAAGTTCATCAACACTACCTACGCGAACGTGTCCGGCGTCACCAAAGTCGAGGAGAACGGGAAACCCGGCTGGGCAAATATGTTCGCCCTCACCAGAGCCCTGCAATATGAGGTGGGCATCAGCACGCTGTCCGACACGTTTGGCCCTGGGACCATGGCCGCAATCACGGCGAAGTGGCCTGCTATCAGCCATGCCATCTCCTTACCTGAGAACGTGATCAAGATCATCCAGTCGGCGTTGTACTGCAAGGGCTACGACGGCGGGGATATCGACGGGAAATTCAACACTCGCACCCAGACATCGCTAGGCAAGATTAAAGGGGACATGGGTGTAACTGACTATTACGGCACCGGTTCAGTAATCGACGCTAAAGCCCTCAAGGCTATGCTGAACATGGATGCCTATGTAACCGTCAATTCCGGGTCCGACGCGATCCGTGGTGTACAGCAATGGCTAAATGGCCGGTACGTGAAGCGCAAGGACTTCTTCATCATCCCGTGCGACGGCCACAACTCCCGCGATGTATCGAAATCCATGCTGTTCGCGGTCCAATATGAGTTGGGTATGGCGGACGGTGTCGCTAACGGCGTGTTCGGTTCGGGAACCCAAGCGGGCCTGCGGGACCATACTCTGTCTGCACCATCACAGGGCACCTGGGTGTCCTTGTTCCAGGCCGCCATGACCCTGAACAAGCGACCAGTTGCCTTTGACGGAGTATTCGACGGCCCCCTCGGCAATGTCGTCCGCGAATTCCAGAGGTTCGCCAACCTCCCGGTGACCGGCAATGGCGACTTCTCGACCTGGGCGTCCCTCCTCGTCTCCTACGGAGACCAGTCACGGAAGGGCGAGGCGTGTGACGGAGTTACGAGAATTACGCCAGCGAGGGCAGCGGCGCTGAAGGCGGAAGGCATCACGTATGTCGGCCGCTACCTGATCAACCCCAGCACGACCTCATTGCCGGAGAAGGCTATTCAGCCGGGCGAACTCCAGACCATAGCTGACGCCGGCCTACGCTGCTTTCCCATCTACCAGACATTCGGCCGGGACGCCGACGGTTTCAATTACATAGCCGGGCGGGCCGCCGGGCAGGCGGCGGTCAACGCGGCACTGGACCATGGGTTCAAGAGTGGGACGCGGATCTTCTTCGCTGTCGACTTCGACGCGCTCGACCATGAGGTCACCTCCAACGTCCTGCCCCACTTCAAGGGAATCCAGGACGCGATTGCCGACGACGGGAACCGGTACAAGATCGGCGTGTACGGCCCACGCAATGTGTGTACCCGGGTCGCCGAAGCCGGGCATTCATCGGCAAGTTTCGTATCCGATATGTCTTCCGGCTTCTCCGGCAACTACGGCTATCCACTGCCCGAGGACTGGGCGTACGACCAGATAGTCACCCGCACCATCGGCTCTGCAGACGGCAAGATTGAGATCGACAACAACGTCGCCTCCGGTCGTGATACAGGCCAGGGCTCCTTCGACAGGCCGCGAGGCACCAAGCCCGACACCCGCCTCGACTCCTCGTTCCTCAAAGCAATGATGGATGACGTCGGCAAGTATATGGAGTCCCTCGGCTACCCATCAGACGGCGGCACGAGAACCTATCAGCACTGGAAGTGCTTCCAGTCAACCATCGTAGACCACGACGAACTAATCACCAGCCTGTCCAACAAATACAACATGCGCAAGGCGCTGATCCAGACATCGGCGTACTGGGAGATGCGGCATATTGACCCTTTGGATGAAGCAGCCTGGGTAGCCGTGATCGCCGCATACAACACGACGGGCAAATACATCAGGGACACGTCCACAGGAATCGCCAAGCAACGCGCTGTCACCCTCGTCGGCGCGTGGAATAACGGCCTCAGAAAAGGATACGTCTCAGGTAGACCGATCCTCGATGTTTCCAAGGACGATGACAAGTACTCGATATGGAAAAAGGCGCATGACGATGAGGAGTTCGACATCACCAGCGTCTGCGTGGTCCACATGTGGGACATCGACGGAAAGCCCGGCGGAGACGATGACTCTCCCGCTATGAGATCTCCACGCCTGGACTACACCGAAGCTGAGATCTATGACATCCTGCGCCGCTACCAAGGCCCTGCCGAGCCTGCATTCTCTGAAGCAAAGAAGCGGCTGGGACTATATTACGTGATGGAGAAATACAACTCAATCTCCCGGAACCTCTGACAGGAGCCAACCGGTGTCCGGAGACGAACCGTATGCAGGTCACGATCCTGCCGCCGTGCTCTTGCTGTCCATCGCAGGCATCATCACAGTTCTAGGGCTCGTCACCTACGGGGTGGTGCTGCTGGTCCGCGCTCGGGCTGAAAGAACAACAGGTGCCGCATTTAAGGCCACTGCCACCCTAGCCTGGGCCGCAGCGATTGGTATGTACACCTGGGGGATATTGCATCTTTTCTTCTTCAACGAGACGGATCAAGCTCAAGCATGCAATGCGGCGATCGGCAAGAGGCAACTCAGTGGTTACGTAGCAACATTCATCCCTCTGCATTTTGGGTGCCGCACCAAAGGGGGTCGCATTGTCGAAGCAATCATCCCTGAATATATCAATCCGGCGGTGACCGCGCTGGGAGCGTGTGCAGTAATACTCACCGGATTCGCGATCAGGAAATATCAGGAGGCCAAGAAGTGACGAGGATCATTTCACGGCGCGACATTCTGCGTCGTACTGCTTTCATAACCGCAGGTGCCGCTGTCGGATCACAATTACTCGGCACACCCGGATATGCGGCAAGTAAGAACCCTGACCCAAACGTGGTCCGTGAGGCAATCCAGAAGGCACAGAATCGCAGCGAACGTGTTCTGACCGGCATCCCGTCCAAGAACGGCTGGGAGATGGAGAAGGTCGTGGATGACCACGGCAACATCTATACCCGCCCCGTGCCCGGCACACCGCTGGACGGTGTGGCAATGCGCATGGGAGATATCGAGACCGTTCTCGTTCATCTCGTCTGCCGTTTCCACTACGAGATCGACGAACTTCGAAAGGGCGACGTCGTCGGCTGGCGTTCGCCGGGATCTGTACGGAAAGGGCTGCCGGAGAGCAACCTGGCTTCCGGAACAGCCGTAGCTATCCGCTCCGGCGGGTACCCGCTCGGAGTACGGGGCGGGTTCTTCCCCCACCAGGAGGCAGTTGTTCGGGACATCCTCGCAGAGTGCGAGGGGGTTATCCGGTGGGGCGGGGACGATAAGACGCCGCACGAAGCGCTCTTCTACATCGATGTACCACCTGGAAACCCACAACTCGCCAAGGTCGCAGACAAGTTCAGGAGTTGGAACTACACACCCGGTAGGGCCGGTGTTCTCATCGATCCGCATCAGCCGGGGCGAAGGAAGGCCGCCCAGGATCTCCTGCGCAGACAGCGACCTTGACGTCGGCGTGGAGAGCTGCGGAGGCCTATTCACGAGGTTTTTACTGGTCATGGAGGCAGCCCTTGCCGGGCATATCCCCGATTTGGCCGAGGCCTCGGCCAAATCGGATCATGATCATCGACGGGACTCAAACTTGATCTTTAACAGCTGGGGTCGACGACCGTAGCTCCGGCTTGCATCTGGATGGTGCTACCGGTGAACTGGGCTATTTCAGCCGGTACGCGGAACGCTGGATCAAGTACGTCTCGCTGACCACCTACCTGGAAGAGACACCCGACGCCCTGGAAGCGCCGGGCCTTGTCACTGACTCCAGGCCAGGTCTTGTGGGCGGCGTCCTGGTGTGGGGGCGCCCCCCATCCCGATCCGGACCATCCGTGGGTGGAGCACAACGGCTGACGTGTCCGGTCACAGGCGCAGGTGTGGGGACCGGCCCGGGGCGGGTCCCCACACGCATCGCCGGGGATCGGCTCTGTGGTCCGGGCCGAGCTGCCGATGCCGGTGGAGACCAGACCGACGCGGCCCTAAAGTTGTCGCTCCGATGCGGAAAGTCCGCTGATGCGAGCGAGGGTTCAGTGACAGTCGAACGACCTCAGCCCGGCAGTTCCTCAGGCGATGACGGAGGAGGCCCCTCCGTGCCTGACGAGGTCTGGGAGCGGTTTGCCCGGGACCATGAGGGGGCGATCCGCGACTCCGCTCCCAAGGAGCCGTCGGCGCGGGCGCGCATGGTGGCCGAGCGACTGCGGCGTGAGGAGGAGAGCGCTGCCGCAGCAGCCCGCCGGAACGGCAAGCGCCGATTAAAAGGTGCGAAAGGGCGCCGGGAACAGGCCGATCCTCGCCGGCCTGAGGGCTGGCGCACCGGCCCTGATTGGCAGGAGACGGGACGGCGGGCCACCCGTAGACGTCAGTTCCTCGGCGGTATCGGCGTCTTGATCGCTTTAGCGATGGCGCTGATCGCGCTCAACCCCGACAAGGCTCTGTCCTGGCTTCCTGGCCGCTCGGGCGGAGGGGAAGCAGCCTCCGGCGGAGGCCCGACACCCCTGCCTCCGGAGACCGGGCGGCCCAGCGGAGCGCCCGGAGAAGCGCCCGCGGACACTCCGTCCCTCAGCCGTCCCTTCGCCGGATCGCCGGCAGAACAGTACGCCGACGGTGCGAACGGCATTGTCGTGCCCGAGGCCGCTGCCGCCGGCGCCATGTCGAAGGAGCGGGTCGCCACCACCCTGAAGCTGACCAAGGACTTCCTCGTCGCGGCGAATCTCGAACCGGCGACCATCCGCGGCGAACGTCCTGCTGCGGCACTGGCCCTGCTCGATCCACAGCAGGACGACGTATCCACCATGGTCACGACGGCCCTGGACAAGCCCGACCGGGAACACGACCCCCTCAAGCTCTTCAGCCGCTTCGACAAGAACGAGGTGCGCATGGTGGGAGAGACAGTCAGGACACGGGGCCGCATGACGTTCAAGGGGGACGCGGACGGCTCCGTGATCATTCACACGGACTACACCTTCGTCTACCCGCTCACAAAGCGAGCCCAAGGATCGCGAGAGGTGGCCCGCACCATCGTGCGCCGTGTACTGGATATCAGCGTCCTCGATCCCGCCCGCTTCAAAGCCACCCCGGACAAACTGACCCTTCGCTCCTACAACGTGGACATCGCGAACTCGGCTTGCAGCACCCACGACGGTTTCCTGCATCCCGAATTCCCCTCCAGCCGTCCCGAAGCAACGGAGCCGACCGGCCCTGCCGTCGACCCGTACGACCGCAGCCGCGATCTGGAAACCGGTGAAGGCACATCCGGTAAGGCGGGGTCCAGCGACCGCTGCGGGAGGGTCACCCGCACGTGAGCGTGAGCAGCCTGTCCGCCACCGGCGCCGACGACCGCGACCCTCGCCGGTCCGGTCGAGCGCAGCTCGGTGGACGGTGCCCTGGTGTGGGGGCGAGCGGCGATCCGGCGGACAAACCGCTCGGAGCGGTAACTGTTGTCACGCCATGTCCCGCCGATCACGGAGGACTTCTCCAGGACCACGACATCGTCGATACCGGCCCGCCGCAGGGCGATCACGGCTGCCACCCCGGACAGTCCGGCCCCGATGACGATGACCTCCGCCATGGCTCGCCCCCTTGGCTGCCGTACCGAGGCGGTGAATGCACCAACGGGCGATACCCCGACAAGGGGTACAACAAGAACACAACTCATATGAGTGATTACTCCCAACAGAGGCCGCAACGACGCCTTCCTCGTGGTTGCCTACGGGCATGACCATGGGGGCGGATCTGCCGGGATCGCGCGACCGACGCCGCACGAGCGACGAGCCGAAACGGGAACTCCCCTATCCGAGCAGCTGGTTCTTCCTGGCGCTGTCCCGCGAGCTGGTGCCCGGGCGCGTTCTGACCCGGCGGCTGGCGGGCGAGGACGTGGTCGTCTACCGCACCGGCGACGGACAGCCCTACGCAGTGCGTCCCTACTGCCCGCACCTCGGCGCCCACCTCGGCTCCGGCGGCACCGTCGAGGGCCGGAATCTGGTGTGCCCCTTCCACCACTTCGCCTTCGCCCCCGACGGCACCTGCGTCGCCGTCCCCCACGGCCGGCCTCCGCGGGCGCGGCTGGAGCACCACACCGTCCGCGAGCGCAATGGATTCGTCTTCGTCTGGTACGCGCCCGACGGCTCACCGCCCACCTGGGACGCCCCCGAAACCGCTCCGGCGGGGGTCTTGGCGACCGCCTCCTGGGGCACCGAGGTCCGCGCCCACGTCCAGGAACTCACCGAGAACACCCTCGACTACCGACACCTGTCGGTCGTGCACCATGTGACGCTGCGAGAACTCGAACCACCGCGCGCCAAAGGCCCCTACATCCGCAGCAGGCTCAGGCTCGGACCGGCCGGGCCCGGGCCGCTGACACGGTTCCAGGTGGACCACTCGTTCCTGGTGGCGGGGATGGGCTGTCTGCGCATCGAGCAGCCTCTGCCCCACATCGGCCTCGTCATCTACCTGTGGGCCCTGCACACCCCGACCGGTCCGGCGGGCACTCGTCTGCAACTCGCCGTCGCCTGCGCGGACATCCACCGGCCGGGAGCCACGGGAACGCCGCTCATGCGCCGCTCCCTGCACCGCGCCGTGGCCCGGGGAATGCTGGGGATCTCGGTCCGCAAGGTCCAGGACGACGTACGGATCTGGAACGCCAAGCGTTATGAACCCCGCCCTCGCCTCACCGTCGGCGACGAGGCCATCGGCCTCTACCGCCACTGGGTCCGCCAGTTCTACCCACCGTCATGAGGTGGCCCCATGGTGCTGCTGATCCCCCTGATGCTGTCGCTGTTCATGGCGAACCTGGACCAGACGATCGTCTCCACCGCCCTCCCCAGCATCGGCAAGGACCTCCACGCCGGCACCGGCGTCTCCTGGATCGCGAGCGCCTATCTGCTCACCGGCTCGGTCTCCACCCTCCTCTCCGGCAAACTCGGCGACCTCTACGGCCGCAAGCGGATCCTCCAACTCTCCGTCACCGTCTTCCTGGTGGGCTCGCTGCTCAGCGGCTTCGCCGGCACCCTGTCCGTGCTGGCCTTCTCCCGTGCCCTGCAGGGCGTGGGCGGCGGCGCGATCACGTCCCTGGTCATGGCCATCACCGGTGACCTGGCGTCCCCGCGCCGGCGCGCCCGGCTCCAGGCCGCCCTGGGTGCGGTCGCGGCCGTCGCCCTCATCGCCGGTCCGCTGTGCGGCGGCGCGTTCTCCGACGGGCTTTCCTGGCGCTGGATCTTCTTCGTCAACCTGCCCATCGGCGTCCTCGCCCTCCTCGCGGTCGCCGTGAAGCTCCACCTGCCGGGCCCCGCCGCAGTCGAAGGCCGGATCGACCTCCTCGGCGCCGTGACCGTCACCACGTTCACCACCGCCGTGGTGCTCGTGACCACCTGGGGCGGGCACGAACACCCCTGGTCCTCGCCGGTCGTCCTCGGCCTGGCCGCCCTCGGCGCGGTCGCCCTGGTCTGCTACCTCGTCGTCGAGCACCGGGCGGCCGAGCCGATCACCCCGCCGCATCTGTTCCGCTCCGCCGACTTCGCCCTGGCCGCCGCCCAGTTCCTGCTCGCGTCCCTGGTGCTGATGGCGGCCATGCTGTACGTACCGATGTTCCTCCAGACCGTACAGCGCAAGTCCGCCTTCACGGCCGGGCTGTACGTCATCCCTCTGCTCCTCGGCCTGGTCGCCGCCGCGGTGCTCTCCGGGCTCCTCATCACCCGCACCGGTCGCTACAAGGCGTACCCCGTCGCCGGCGCGATCCTCGTCGCGGCCTCCATGGCGGTGCTGGGCCGTGCCGACGAAGGCACCGGCGCGGTCGCCCTGATCGTCCCGCTGGCCGTCGCGGGCATCGGCCTCGGCTTCTTCGTCCAGGTCTGCCTCCTCGTCGGCCAATACGCCGTGGGCCAGGACCACATCGGTACCGCAACCGGCGTGCTGAACTTCTTCCGCTCCCTCGGCGGAGCATTCGGCGCCGCGCTGTTCGGCGCGATCCTCACGGCCGGCACGCATGGGAGCATCGCGGCGTTCCAAGCCGTCTTTTCCTGGACCATCCCCTTCATGGCGCTGGCCCTCGCACTCGCCCTCCTGATCAGGGAACATCCCCTGCCCGACGCCGTGGAGCCCGCGAGGATCGGCCGCTCGGCCTGAGGCCATCGTGTTGGATGACTTCCGACCTGCTTTGGTGATCAACTATGAAGCAACGGAAGGAAGATCCTCCATGCCCACCAAGACATTGCAGATCCCCACACCGGACGGCCAGGCCGACGCCTTCGCCGCCTTCCCCGACGACGGCGAGCAGCACCCCGGGGTGCTGCTGTACATGGACGCCTTCGGCCTGCGGCCCGTGCTGGAGGAGATGGCCCGCGAGCTGGCCGGGCACGGGTACTACGTGCTCGTGCCCAACGTCCTCTACCGGAACGGGCCGGCGCCGGTGGTCGAGCTTCCCGAGCACATCGGGGAAGAGGCCCGGCCCGCGGTCTTCGCCAAGCTGATGCCCTTGATCAAGGAGCACACCACCGAGCGTGCCCTGAGCGACGCCGACGCTTACCTCGAGTTCCTCACCGCTCAGCCCGAGGTCGGCGCCGGGCCGGTCGCGGCGATCGGCTACTGCATGGGCGCGCCCTTGGCGGTGCGCACCGCGACGGCGCACCCCGACCGGGTGGCCGCCGTCGCCGGATTCCACCCCGGCTTCCTGGTCACCGACGCGCCGGACAGCCCGCACCGCCTCGTCCCCCGGCTCACCGCCGAGGTCCACCTCGGCCTCGCCGAAGGCGACATGTCGCCCGAGACACTCGCCGAGTTCAACCGGGCCCTGGACGCCGCGGGTGTCGACTACACCACCGAGGTCTACCCCGGCACCGTCCACGGCTTCACCATGTCCGACACCGAGGCCTTCGACCCCGCCGCACTCCAGCACCACTGGGACCGCCTGCTCCCCCTCCTCGGCCGCACTCTGACCAACAGCTGAGGCGCCGGCCCCCGCCGCTCTCCCTCAAGAGCGGCGGGGAGTCACAGCCGTCATTTCGCGGAACCGAACAGGAACGTGAGTCCGACGATCAGGCCGCCGTACGCCAGAACCGCGAGCAGTACGTAGAAGAGCAACAGCCAGCCGGTCACGATGGCCAGCAGCGCCAGGCCGCGGTCGCGACCGCCCAGACGCTTGCTCCGGAACCGACCGAGGTGTCCGGCCGGGATGGCGACGGCACCGAACACGAACGTGAAGAACGTGTAGTACTGGGCGTACAGCAGCCAGAGCATCGGTGTCGCGAAGATCGCGACGATCAGGCCGACACCACAGGCAGCCGACCAGAAGGCGATCCGGGCAGGAGTGTTGCGTGCCCCGGCTGTCGGCGCGGCCGTCTGCTGAGTACTGCTGGTCATGATGGATGTCCCCGTCAGGTTCGGTCGCTTGGTTCCCGGTCAGCCGGTTCCGGCCGACCCGGATGCCCACACCACAGGCACAGGTGTCCTGTCGCACCGAACCTTGAGCAGTCTCATGGAAGTCCGAGCACCCGTTACGCCGCAGGTCGGAGGGATGACGGTCACCGATCGGCGGGGCACTCCGGCCTTCAGTAGATCATGGGCACGGTGAGCAGGCAGGCAACGCACAGCTCGCCCCGCCGGACCCCGCCGCTCTCCCTCAAGAGCGGCGGGGAGTCGTACAGCGGCTACCGGCGGAGCCGCTTCGCCGCCACCTCCTCGAAGCGCCGCCGCTCCTCCGGGGTTTCCGGACAAAGCCCCGGAACCACCCGCGGCGCGCCGTCCGCGTCGATGGCCACGAACGTCAGCCGGGCGGTGGCCACTTGGGCCGTGGGGCCGGAGGAGTTCCAGCGTTCGGCCGTGACGTCGACGCCCACGGCCATGGACGTGCGGCCCGCCCACTCCACGCGGGCCCGTACGGAGAGCAGGTCCCCGGCGCGTACGGGTGCGAGGAAGGACATGGCGTCCACGGAGACGGTGACGGCGGGGCAGCCCGCGTGGCGGCCCGCCGCGGCCGCTGCGGCGTCGTCGACGAGGCGCATCACGGCGCCACCGTGCACCGTGCCGTACAGATTGGTGTCGTGCTCGCTCATGATGTGGGCAAGGGTGACGGACGAGTCGGCCGGGACCTTGTCGATGGGCGGTGCTTCCACGGTGGCTCCTCAGCCGGAGTGCGGCAGGGTCGAGCGGACCTGCCGGGCCGCGGTGACCAGGTTCTCCAGCGCCGGCCCCGCTTCCTCCGGGGACCTCGTCTTCAGGCCGCAGTCGGGGTTCACCCACAGCCGTTCCGCCGGTACGGCCCGCAGCGCGTGCCGCAGCAGCGCAGCGACCTCCTCGACGGAGGGGACGCGCGGCGAGTGGATGTCGTAGACCCCCGGGCCCGCCTCGCGCGGATAGCCGGCGGTGGCGAGTTCGTCCGCGACGGCCATCCGGGAGCGCGCCGCCTCCAGGCTGATGACGTCCGCGTCCAGCGCCTCGATGCCGGGCAGGATCTCGCCGAACTCGGCGTAGCACATGTGCGTGTGGATCTGGGTGTCCGCGCGGACCCCGCTCGTCGCCAGGCGGAACGCCTCGGTCGCCCACTCCAGATAACCGGGCCGGGCGGGCGCGCGCAGCGGCAGCAGCTCGCGCAGGGCGGGTTCGTCCACCTGGATCACGGCGGTGCCCGCCGCCTCCAGGTCCGCGACCTCGTCGCGCAGCGCGAGCGCGACTTGGCGGGCGGTCTCGGCGAGCGGCTGGTCGTCCCGGACGAAGGACCAGGACAGCATGGTGACGGGGCCGGTGAGCATGCCCTTCACGGGGCGCCGGGTCAACGACTGGGCGTAGCCCGTCCATTCGACGGTCATGGGCGCGGGCCGCGAGACGTCACCGGCGAGGATCGGCGGGCGGACGTAGCGCGTGCCGTAGGACTGCACCCAGCCGTGCCGGGTGGCGAGGTAGCCGTTCAGCCGCTCGGCGAAGTGCTGGACCATGTCGTTGCGTTCGGGTTCGCCGTGCACCAGCACGTCGAGGCCCGCCTTCTCCTGGAAGGCGATCACCTCGCGGATCTCCGCGGCGATCCGCTCGCGGTAGCCGTCGGCGGTCAGCTTCCCGGCGCGCAGCTCGGCCCGCGCGCGGCGCAGCTCGGCGGTCTGCGGGAAGGAGCCGATGGTGGTGGTCGGCAGCGGCGGCAGGCCGAGCCGGGCGCGCTGGGCGGCGGTCCGCTCCGCGTACGGCTGCGGTCGGCGCGCGTCCGCGGCGGTGACGGCGGCACAGCGCTCCCGTACGGCCGCGTCGCGGGTCAGCGCCGAGCCCGCGCGGGCCGTGAGGGCGGCCCGGTTGGCGGCGAGCTGCGGTGCCACCGCCTCGCGGCCCTCGCTCAGCGCCCTTGCCAGGGTGGCGACTTCGGCGGTCTTCTGCCGGGCGAAGGACAGCCAGCGGGCGACCTGCGGGTCGAGGTCGCGTTCCGCGGCGACGTCGAGCGGCACGTGCAGCAGGGAGCAGGACGGCGCCACGTCGAGCCGTTCGACCAGGCCGAGCAGGGTGGCCAGGGTGGACAGGGCCCGCTCCAGGTCGGCGGCCCAGACGTTGCGGCCGTCGACGACGCCCGCGATCAGCCGCTTGCCGGGCAGCCCGCCGAGGGCGGCGAGCGCGTCGAGGTTGGCGGCCGCGGGCCCGGTGAAGTCCATCGCGAGCCCCTCGACGGGGGACTGTGCGAGCACGGGCAGGGCGTCGCCGAGCCGGTCGAAGTAGGAGGCGACCAGCAGCTTCGGCCGGTCGGTCGCGGCGCCGAGCTCGCGGTAGGCGCGGGCGGTGGCGCCGAGCACCGACCGGGGCCGGTCCTGCACGAGCACGGGCTCGTCGAGCTGCACCCAGTCCGCCCCCGCCGCCCGCAGGTCCGCGAGCAGCGACGCGTACACCGGCAGCAGCCGGTCCAGGAGCGTCAGCGGCTCGAAGTCCGCCCCGGCGCCGGGCGCGGGCTTGGCCAGCAGCAGGAAGCTGACCGGCCCCAGCAGCACGGGCCGGGCCGTGAAGCCCGCCTCTCGCGCCTCACGGAACTCGGTGACCTGCTTGCGGGAATCCGGGGCGAACACAGCGTCCGGCCCCAACTCGGGTACGAGATAGTGGTAATTGGTGTCGAACCACTTCGTCATCTCCAGCGGCGGCACCTGTGCCGTGCCGCGGGCCATGGCGAAGTAGACGTCCAGCTCGGTGCCGGCCGCCGCCCGGTGCCGCTCCGGCACCGCGCCGACCGCCCAGGCCGTGTCCAGGACGTGGTCGTAGAGCGAGAAGTCGCCGGTGGCCACCTCGGTGATGCCCGCCTCGCGCAGCTCCTCGCGGGCCGCGGCCCGCAGCGCGGCGGCGGTTTCCAGCAGCTGACCGGCGTCCAGGTGGCCGGCCCAATAGCTCTCGGTGGCCTTCTTCAGCTCGCGGCGCGGCCCTTGCCGCGGATAGCCGTGCAGGGTGGGGCGTACGCGTGCGACATGCGTCTGCTTCACGGAACTCTCCTCCGGAGTTCGGTGGGTCCGTACCCCGTGCGGGTGTACGGGCAGTGGCAGGTCTTCGGACTCGTGGGCGCGCTCCGGTCCCTCGTCGAAGGGCCGGGCACCTACTGGCGGTCGCTTCCCGGACGTCGTCCAGTGCTCATGACCGCGGTCGTTCCCACTCACCGCTGCGGGGCAGTTCCGGATTCGCACCGGATTCCCTCTTGCGACGCTCCCGCCTGGCGGACGGGGCGAACCAGCTGCACCGGCCAGCATAGTCACAGGAGTTGCGGGCCGGGCGTACTCTGTGATCATGGCCATTCGCACTGCCGTACGGCGCGTGGTGTCGCTCGTCCCCTCGCTCACCGAGGCCGTGGCCGTCACCGCGCCCGGGCTGCTCGTCGGCGCCACCGACTGGTGCGACCACCCCGCCGGGCTCGACGTGACCCGGATCGGTGGCACCAAGAACCCCGACGTGGCCCGGATCGCCGCCCTCGCGCCCGACCTCGTCCTCGCCAACGAGGAGGAGAACCGCGCCCCCGACCTCGCCGCGCTGCGTGCGGCGGGCCTGCGGGTGCTGGTCACCGAAGTGCGCACCCTGGAGCAGGCGTTCGGGGAGCTGGAGCGGGTGCTGGTGGAGGGGTGCGGGCTGGAGCGGCCCGGGTGGCTGGCGGAGGCCGAGGACGCGTGGCGGGAGGTGCGGCCGACGGGCCCGGCCGTGCGGGCGGTGGTGCCGGTGTGGCGGCGGCCGTGGATGGTCCTGGGCCGGGACACCTTCGCGGGGGACGTCCTCGCCCGGCTCGGTGTCGCCCATACGCACGCGGGGCACGCGGAGCGCTATCCCCGCGTGCCCCTCGACGAGCTGACCTCGTGCGGCGCCGAACTGGTCGTCCTGCCCGACGAGCCGTACCGCTTCACCGCGGACGACGGCCCGGAGGCGTTCCCCGGGCTGCCGTCCGCGCTCGTCAGCGGCCGTCACCTCACGTGGTACGGGCCTTCGCTGACGCAGGCGCCCCGGGTGCTGGCCGCGGCGCTGCGAGCAGCCGGCCGCTGACCAGGCCGCGCAGGGTGCACACGGCGGCGACCAGCCAGGCCGCGACGAGCAGCGCGTAGAGCCCGTAGGCCAGGCCGTTGAAGGCGTGCAGACCGGTGTGGCGGGCGAGCCCGGCGGCGCCGGTGACGCAGGTGCCGATGGGGAAGGTGAAGGCCCACCACGTCATCGCGAAGCCCATGCCGCGCCGGAAGGCCCGCACCACCATGGCGGTGGCCAGCGCCAGCCACAGCAGCGCGAAGCCCATCACGGGGGTGCCGTAGAGCACGCCGAAGGCGGTCATCGCCTGGGTGTAGGAGGCGGCGGCGGTGCCGTGCGCGGCGTCGGCGACGTTGTTGACGGCCGTGGTCGACTGCCCGAGCGGGCCGAGGACGAGGAAGAGGGCCGGGGTCAGCGCGAGGGGCAGCGCACCGTGGTGGATCAGCCGGGCGAACACCAGCGGCAGGATGACCAGCGTGGCCAGCAGGCTCATGCCGAACAGCGCGTAGCAGCCGAGCAGCATGGCCTCCTGCCACTGGCCGTGCGGCAGGTGCGCCACCAGCGCCGGGCCGGTCGCGGCGGACACCATGGGCGCGACGACCGGGAGGAGCCAGACGGGCGAGGCGCCGTCCACCCCGATCCTGTGCCGGGTGACCATCAGGTACGGGATGCCCGCGGCCGCCGCGAGACCGATCACCGTGCCCGCCACCCAGAGGACGGCGTCGGCGGCGACGGCCGTGTCCTTGCCGATGACGTCCGAGCCCACGCCGAGCGTGACGCTGCCGACGGCCAGCAGGGCCATGGCCAGGCAGCCGTAGAACGGCGCGACCATCGGGTCGGCGAGGTGGCGGCGGGCCTGGTCGGGGTGGCGCAGCCAGTGCGCGGCGCGGGCGGTCAGCAGGGTGAGCAGCCCGAGGGCGGCCAGCGCCCACACGACCTCGTACGCGCCGCGCAGCCCGGGCGCCCGCAGCGGGAGGGCGCTGCCTGCGCCCGCGACGATGGCGGTGCCCATCACGGCGGCGTACCAGTTCGGGCCGAGGTGACGGACACCGGGCCGCGAGTGGTGACGCGTGAGGGGGGTGGGGCTGGGATGGACGAGCGTGGTCATGTCTCCACGATCGCCCGTGACGCTCCGCGCGACCAGAGGCCATCGGTCTATGAGGGCATAAGCTGGGTTTATGAGCGATCCGAGGAGTTCCGACGAGCCGAGGAGCCCGCTCGCGCACCGGGTGCCCGATCTCGGGGCGCTGGAGCTGCTGCTCGCCGTGGCCCGGCTGGGCAGCCTGGGGCGGGCGGCCCGCGAGGTGGGCATCACCCAGCCCGCCGCCAGCAGCCGGATCCGCAGCATGGAGCGCATGCTCGGCGTGGCCCTGGTCGAGCGCTCACCGCGCGGTTCCCGGCTCACCGACGCGGGGGCGCTCGTCACCGACTGGGCGCGGCGGGTCGTCGAGGCCGCCGAGGCGTTCGACGCGGGCACGCAGGCGCTGCGCGGCCGCCGGGACTCCCGGCTGCGGGTGGCCGCGAGCATGACCATCGCCGAGTATCTGCTGCCGGGCTGGCTGATCGCGCTGCGCGGGCTGCTGCCCGGTACGGCCGTCTCGCTGCTCGCCGGGAACTCCGCGGCCGTCGCGGACCGGCTGCGCGCGGGCGAGGCCGACCTCGGCTTCGTCGAGGGCCTCGACGTGCCCGCGGGGCTGGACGGCGCGGTCATCGGCCACGACCGGCTGGCCGTCGTGGTCGCCCCGGGCCACGCGTGGGCCCGCCGCCGCGCCCCGCTCTCCCCCGCGGAGCTGGCGGCCGCCCCGCTGATCCTCCGCGAGCGCGGCTCCGGCACCCGGCAGGTCCTCGACGCGGCCCTGGCGGGCCACGGCGGCCTGGCGGCCCCGCTGCTCGAACTCTCCTCGACGACGGCGGTGAAGGCGGCCGTCGTCAGCGGCGCGGGCCCCTCCGTCCTGAGCGAGCTCGCCGTGGGCGAGGAGCTCGCGGCCCGGCGGCTCGTGGAGATTCCGGTGGCGGTGCGGCTGCGGCGCGATCTGCGGGCGGTGTGGCCGATGGGGCAACGACCGACGGGCCCGGCACGTGAGTTGCTGTCGCTGACGCGGGGGTGAGCGTGCGGGTGGCTCGGGGGGGGCGTTCCCCAACCCCGCCCCTTCCCGAACCGGGGCTCCGCCCCGGGCCCCCGGCTGTCCCGCCGTTGCCGCCTGCGGCGGGAGTGCCCTGCGGGCACGTCCTCAAACTCCCCCAGCTACCGCTGGGAGGTGCCCCCACGGGCTGGAAAAACCAGCCCGTCCGGCGTGAGGACACCGCGCAAAGCGCGGCCCGGCGTACCGCGTCGCTTACGACGCCACCGGCGCCAGCTTGTCCTCCACGCCCGGGTGGGCGTCCAGCCAGCGGCGGGCGGATTCCTTCTCCTTGCCCTTGCCGCCGTTCTGGAGTTCGGCCTCCAGGGAGGCGAGCTCCTGCTCGGACATCTTGAAGTCCTTCATCCAGCCGGCGACCTTGGGGAAGTCCTTGGCGAAGTCCTTCTTGCCGATGGTGTGGATCTGCTCACCGGTGCCCCAGACGCCCTTGGGGTCCTTGAGCTTCTTCAGGTCGTACTTGGCGTACGCCCAGTGCGGCGACCACAGCGGAACCACGATCGGTTCCTTCTTGTTGTAGGCGCGGTCCAGCTCGGCGAGCATCGTGGAGGTGGTGGAGGAGACGACCTTGTACTCGCCGTCCAGTCCGTACTCCTTGAGCACCTTGTTGTTGAGGATGCCCATGTTGCCGGCGCTCGACTCGATGCCGACGACCTTGCCGCCGAACTCCCCGCCCTTGCCCTTGAGGTCGTCGATGGAGTTGACGTCCTTCATGTAGGAGGGCACGGTCAGCTCCAGCGACGTGGGCCCGTACCAGGTGCCCAGGTCGGTGAGCCGGTCGCGGTAGAGCTCCCAGTAACGCTTGTGGGTCGTGGGCAGCCAGGAGTCGAACTGCACGTCCATCTGCCCCTGGGCGAGCGCGGTGTACAGCGGCCCGGGGTCGAGCTGCTTGACGTCGGGCTTGAAGCCGCGGTCCTCCAGGATGTTCTGCCAGAGGTAGGTGGTGGCGACGGCCTCGTCCCAGGGGAAGTAGCCGAGCTTGATCCGCTTGCCCTGGCCGACGTTCTTGCCGGCGGCCACGGTCTCCTTGCCGCCGCCCCCGGTGAGGTTCATGCCGCCCGCGATCAGCGCGAGGACGACGACGCCGACGGTGGCGACCGCCGTGCCGGGGCGGTAGCGCAGGAAGGTGGCGTAGGCGGTGCCGCGGGCGGTGGCCGCGGCCTTGGCCAGGGCGCGCCGGCCGAGCGGGGAGACCCGCTCGTTGAGGGAACCGGTCATCCGGTCCAGGTAGATGGCGAGGATGACGACGGCCAGGCCGCTCTCGACGCCGCCGCCGATGTCGACCTGGGTGACGGCCGCGTACACGGCCTCGCCGAGGCCGCCCGCGCCCGCCATGCCCGCGATGACGACCATGGACAGGGCCAGCATGATGACCTGGTTGACGCCCGCCATGATGGTGGGCAGCGCCAGCGGCAGCTGGACGCGGACCAGGGTGTCGCGCGGCGTGGTGCCGAAGGCGCGCGCGGCCTCGACGAGTTCGCCGTCGACCTGGCGGATGCCCAGCTCGGTCATCCGGACGCCCGGCGGCATCGAGAAGACGACGGTGGCGATCAGACCGGGCATGGGCCCGATCGAGAAGAACATCACGCCGGGGATCAGGTAGACGAAGGCCGGCATCGTCTGCATGACGTCCAGTACGGGCCGCAGCGCGCCGCTGACGGTGCGGCTGCGCGCCGCCCAGATGCCCAGGGGCACGGCCATCGCGAGCGTGAGCACGCTGGCCACGAGGACGAGCGACAGCGTCGCCATCGCCGCGTCCCACAGGCCGAAGGAGTCGATGAGCGCGAGGCCCGCGTAGGTGACGACGGCGGCCGCCAGGCCGCGCAGCCACCAGGCGACGACGGCGAGGATGCCGGCCATCAGCAGCGGGTTGGGGGCGCCGAGCACGGCGTTCACACCGTCGTAGGCACCGGTGAGTACGGCGCTGATGGCGTCGAACAGCCAGTTGAGGTGGGTCTGGAGCCAGTTGACGGCCGACTCGACCCACTGGCCGAAGTGGATCCTAGGCACCGGCGATCACCGCTTCCTTGGGCTCGGCGGCGGTCGCTGCGGCGGGCTCGTCGCCCAGCGCGGCCAGCATGCGGTCGCGGGTGACGATCCCGGCGAGCTCGCCGCGCTCGTCGACGACGGCGACGGGGGCGCCGCTGCGGGCGAAGGGGCCGAACAGCTCGGCGACGGGCGTCGCGGCGCCGACGGTGGCGGGCGCGGCGGCGAGGACCTCGCGCGCGCTGTCGCCGCCGCCCGGCGCGACCATGATCGATCCGGCGGTGAGGACCCGGGAGCGGTCCACGTCCTGGATGAAGGAGGCGACGTAGTCGTTGGCGGGCCGCAGGAGGATGTCCTCGGCGGTGCCGTTCTGCACGATGCGGCCGTCGCGCATGACGGCGATGCGGTCGCCGAGGCGCATGGCCTCGTTGAGGTCGTGGGTGATGAAGACGATGGTCTTCTTCAGCCGCGTCTGGAGGTCGAGCAGCTGGTCCTGCATGTCGCGGCGGATCAGCGGGTCCAGCGCGCTGAAGGACTCGTCCATCAGCAGCAGGTCGGCGTCGGTGGCGAGCGCGCGGGCGAGCCCGACGCGCTGCTGCATGCCGCCGGACAGCTCGTCGGGCCAGGAGGTCTCCCAGCCCTTCAGGCCGGCGAGTTCCAGGGCCTCGGCGGCGCGCTGCTCGCGCTCCTCGCGCGGTACGCCCTGCACTTCGAGGCCGTAGCCGGCGTTCTCCAGCACGCTGCGGTGCGGGAACAGCGCGAAGTGCTGGAAGACCATGCTGATGCCGCGCGAGCGCACGGCGCGCAGCTCGCGCGGGGAGAGGGCGGTCAGGTCCTGACCGTCGTAGAGGACGCGTCCGGCGGTGGGTTCCAGCAGGCCGTTGAGCATGCGCAGCAACGTGGACTTGCCGGATCCGGACAGACCCATCACCACGAAGATCTGGCCGGCCTCGACCTCGAAGGAGGCGTCGATGACCGCGGCGGTGGTGCCGTCCGCGCGCAGCTCGTCGCGGCCCGCGCCGCCTTCGAGTCGTTTGACGGCGGCTTCGGGTCGGGTGCCGAACACTTTGTACAAGTGCTCGGCCTGGAGCCTGGACACATAAACCTCTCGGGTCGAACTCAGCGCTGCCCCGGCACTCCCCTTCGGGCCGGGACGTGGAGCGGTGCGGATTCGGTCCGCGTGCCCGCCGCGGCGCGTGTGCGCGGTGGCGGGGTCCGCTCCGGTGCCGCGCCTGCCCTCGATCATTCGGGGCAAACGGAACAGTGATCCACTTCACATGTCCGCCGGGTCCTGTCAGTGGGATGCGGCATGATCGGGGGCGTGACGCGACGCCTGATGCTCCTCGACACCGCTTCCCTGTATTTCCGTGCCTATTTCGGTGTGCCGGACACCGTGCGGGCCCCGGACGGCACCCCGGTGAACGCGGTGCGCGGCCTGCTCGACTTCATCGCCCGGCTGGTCCAGGACCACCAGCCGGACGACCTGGTGGCCTGCATGGACTTCGACTGGCGGCCGCAGTGGCGGGTCGACCTGATCCCCTCGTACAAGGCGCACCGGGTCGCGGAGGAGGTCGAGGGCGGCCCCGACGAGGAGGAGACCCCGGACACCCTCTCCCCGCAGGTGCCGGTGATCGAGAGCGTGCTGGACGCCGTCGGCATCGCCCGGATCGGCGCCGCGGGGTACGAGGCGGACGATGTGATCGGCACCCTCGCCGTCCGGGCGCCGGGCCCGGTCGACATCGTCACCGGCGACCGCGACCTCTATCAGCTGGTGGACGACCGGCGCGGGGTGCGGGTGCTGTATCCGCTCAAGGGCGTCGGCACCCTCCAGACGGTCGACGAGGCGCTGCTGCGCGAGAAGTACGGGGTGGACGGCGCCGGGTACGCCGACCTGGCGCTGCTGCGGGGCGACCCGAGCGACGGCCTGCCGGGCGTGCCGGGCATCGGCGAGAAGACAGCGGCGAAGCTGCTGACCGCCCACGGCGACCTCGCCGGGATCATGGCCGCGGCGGAGGATCCGGCGGCCAAGCTCACCCCGACGCAGCGCAAGCGACTGCTGGAGGCCCGCCCGTATCTGGCGGTGGCGCCCAAGGTGGTGCGGGTCGCCTCGGACGTCCCGCTGCCCACCTTCGACGCGGCGCTGCCTCGTGAACCGCACGACCCGATGGCGCTGGAGGCGCTCGCGGAGCAGTGGGGGCTGGGCGGTTCGCTCCAGCGACTTCTGACCGTTCTCGCCGCCTGAGCTGTTAAGTTAGGTGTGCCTTACTTAGAAGGATGCCCGTTTTCCGTGCGTCCTCGTCAGCGCGTACAGGGGAGACAGCCATGGCAGACCGTCCCGTCCGGAAGAAGCCGCAGCTCAGCCACGCCCGCGTGCTGCGCACCGAGCGGCTGACGCCGCACATGGTGCGGGTGGTCCTGGGCGGCGAGGGGCTCGCGGACTTCGGGGCCGGCGAGCACTCCGACCACTACGTCAAGCTGCTCTTCCCGGTGCCCGGTGCCGTCTATCCGGAGCCGTTCGACATGGAGGTCGTCCGCCGGGACCTGCCGCGCGAGCAGTGGCCCAGCACGCGGACGTACACCGTGCGTGCCTTCGACCGCGAGAAGCGCGAGCTGGTGATCGACTTCGTCGTCCACGGCGACGAGGGGCTGGCCGGCCCCTGGGCGGCCTCCGTGCAGCCGGGCGAGGAGATCCGCTTCCTCGGCCCCGGTGGCGGCTACTCCCCCGACCCGGCCGCCGACTGGCACCTCCTGGCCGGCGACGAGAGCGCGCTGCCCGCGATCGCCGCGTCCCTGGAGCGGATCCCCGCCGGGGTGCCCGTGCACGCCTTCGTCGAGGTCGCGGACGCCCGTGAGGTGCAGCCGCTGGAGCTGCCCGAGGGCGTCGAGGTCGTCTGGCTGCACCGCGACGGCGCTCCGGTCGGCGAGGCGCTGGTCAAGGCGGTGTGCTCGCTGGACTTCCCGCCCGGGGACGTCCAGGCGTTCGTCCACGGCGAGGCGGGCTTCGTGAAGGAGCTCCGGCGCTTCCTGCGGGTGGAGCGCGAGGTGCCGCGCGAGCGGCTGTCTATATCCGGTTACTGGCGCCGCGGCCACGACGAGGACGGCTGGCAGGCGTCCAAGCGGGAGTGGAACCAGCAGGTGGAGCGCGAACAGGACGGCGCCCCGGCCGCCTGACCCCTGCGGGTCGAACGGCCCTGGATATCCTCGCCCCATGACGACCCGTGGCCGCATGGCCCTCACGAGCGCGGCCGCGGCCGCGCTCGTTCTCATAGCCGCCCCCGGCGCCTTCGCCGACCCGTCCTGGACGGTCACCGGCCAGCAGCCCACGCAGCGGGGCCGCGAGGCCACGTTCACCGTGACGGTGGACGACGGCACGCTCGACGACAACAACGGCTATGTGACGCTGGAATCCCCCGCCTTCGCCAAGACGGTCAAGATCAAGGCGAAGCGCTTCCGGGAGGGCAAGGACGCCAGGCACTACGCCATGGCCGCGGCCATGGTGCTGTGCGACATCACTCCCGGTACGTATCCGGTGGCCCTCAAGGACCACGGCGAGGGCAAGGCGGTCCGGACCGTCGAGCTGACCGTGGTGCCCGAGATGGACCCCGGCAACCGTGACTTCTGCGCGGGGCCGAAGAGTTACGAGGACGCGGTCGACAAGACGAGCGAGGCCGCGCTCCAGGACGACGAGGACTCCGACTCCTCCGGGATGAGCACCGGCGCTCTCGTCGCCGTGAGCGTGGGCAGCGCCGTGGTGGCGGCGGCTTTGACGGCGCTGGGGACGTATGCGCTGGTGCGGCGGCGCTCGCGCTTGGCGAAGCGGGAGGATCCGGACGGCTCCTGGTGACCCACCGGGGCTTCGCCCCGGACCCCGGTCGGGTGCGGCCCGGCGGGCTTGTTCCCCAGCCCCGCCCCTTCCCGAAACCGGGGAGACCCCGGACCCCCTGAAGCGGCTGCGCCGCTTGTCCTCAAACGCCGGACGGGCTGAATGTCAGCCCACCGACGAGTACGCCACCACACCCCGCAGCAAACCATCAACCGCCTTGCGCGCGTTGCGCGCGACAGGGCTGCCCTGCGGTGCCGCCGCAGCGATCTGGCCGAGGACGTCGATCAGCTGCTTGCACCAGCGGACGAAGTCGCCCGCCGGCATCTCGATGTCGCGGAGCACCTCGTCCAGGCCGTGGCCCTGCGCCCAGCGGTACGCGGCCCAGGCGAAGCCCAGGTCCGGTTCGCGCTGGCCGACGCCCTCGGCCTGGTTGATGCGGTGTGCCTCCTCCAGCGCGTCCAGCCGGCCCCAGATGCGGATCATCTCGCCGAGCGCGGCCTGTGCCGGGCCCGCGGGCAGCTTCGGCGGCGCCGCGTCGTCAGCCATCCGCGCCTCGTAGACCAGCGCCGACGCGCACGCCGCGAGCTCCGCGGGACCCAGGTCGTCCCAGACGCCGTCGCGCAGGCACTCGGAGGCCAGCAGGTCCAGCTCGCCGTAGAGCCGGGCCAGCCGCCGGCCGTCCTCGGTCACCTCGTCGGCGCGCAGATAGCCGAGGTCGGTCAGGAGCGCGCAGATGCGGTCGAAGGTGCGGGCGATGGTGTTCGTCCGGCCCTCGATGCGCCGCTCCAGCTGGCGGGTGTCCCGCAGCAGCCGGTGGTAGCGCTCGGCCCAGCGGGCGTGGTCCTCGCGCTCGTCGCAGCCGTGGCAGGGGTGCGCGCGGATGGCCGTGCGCAGCCGGGTGATCTCGGTGTCGTCGGCGGCCGCGGCCCGCTGCTTGCGGTGCCGGTCGGGCACGATGTGCCCGGCCTTGGTGCGCAGCGCCGAGGCGAGGTCACGCCGCGACTGCGGGCTGCGGGCGTTGAAGGACTTGGGGATGCGCATCCGCTCCAAGGCCTCGACGGGCACCGGGAAGTCGATCGGCGCCAGCCGCTTGACCTGCCGCTCCGCGGTGAGCACCAGCGGGCGGGGCCCGTCGTAGGGGTCGGGGCCGCGGTGCCGGTCGGTGCGGCCCGCGGGCAGGCCGGGGTCGAGGACCAGGGCGAGACCTGCGTACTTCCCGGTGGGCACGTGGATGACGTCGCCGGGCTTGAGCCGCTCCAGCGCCGCGGCGGCGGCCGCCCGGCGCTGCGTCGCGCCCTGCTTGGCCAGCTCGGTCTCGCGGTCCTTGAGCTCGCGGCGCAGCCGCGCGTACTCCTCGAAGTCGCCGAGGTGGCAGTTGACGGCCTCGCGGTAGCCCGCGAGACCCTCCTCGTTCTTCTGCACCTGGCGGGAGATGCCGACGACCGACTTGTCCGCCTGGAACTGCGCGAAGGAGGTCTCCAGGAGCTCCCGCGAGCGGTGCCTGCCGAACTGCGAGACGAGGTTGACCGCCATGTTGTACGACGGCTTGAAGCTGGACCGCAGCGGATACGTACGGGTGCCGGCCAGGCCGGCGAGCGCGCCGGGGTCCATGGCCCGCTGCCACAGGACGACCGCGTGCCCCTCGACGTCGATGCCGCGCCGGCCCGCGCGGCCGGTCAGCTGGGTGTACTCACCGGGGGTGATGTCGGCGTGCTGCTCGCCGTTCCACTTGACGAGCTTCTCCAGGACGACCGAGCGGGCGGGCATGTTGATGCCCAGCGCGAGGGTCTCGGTGGCGAAGACGGCCTTGACCAGGCCCTTGACGAAGAGCTCCTCCACCACCTCCTTGAATGTGGGCAGCATTCCGGCGTGGTGCGCGGCGATGCCCCGCTCCAGGCCCTCCAGCCACTCGAAGTAGCCCAGGACGTGGAGGTCCTCGTCGGGGATCGAGGCGGTGCGCTCCTCGACGATCTCCCGGACCCTGGCGCGCGCCTCGGTGTCGTTGAGCCGCAGCCCGGCGTACATGCACTGCTGCACGGCGGCCTCGCAGCCGGCCCGGCTGAAGATGAAGGTGATGGCGGGCAGCAGGCCCTCGGCGTCGAGCCGCTCGATGACCTCGACGCGGCTGGGGGTCCAGATGCGGCTGCGCTGGCGGCGCTCGCGCTCGCGGTCGGCCTCGCGGAGGTTCCCGCGGCGCCGGTCGCGGCCGCCGAAGGGGCGGCTGTTCTCCATCCGGGCCAGGCGCACCAGGTCGGGGTTGACCTCGCGGCGCCCGGTGCCCGGGGTGCCCCCGGGGCCGTTCTTCTCCTCGAAGAGGTCGTACATCCGCCGCCCGGCGAGCACGTGCTGCCACAGCGGCACGGGCCGGTGCTCGGAGACGATCACTTCGGTGTCACCGCGGACGGTGTCCAGCCAGTCGCCGAACTCCTCGGCGTTGGAGACCGTGGCCGACAGGGACACCAGCGTCACCGAGTCCGGCAGGTGGATGATGACCTCCTCCCAGACGGCGCCGCGGAAGCGGTCGGAGAGGTAGTGCACCTCGTCCATGACGACATAGCCGAGGCCGTCCAGGGCCTGGGAGCCCGCGTAGAGCATGTTGCGCAGCACTTCGGTGGTCATGACGAGCACCGGGGCGTCGGCGTTGACGCTGTTGTCGCCGGTCAGCAGGCCGACCTTGGCGGCGCCGTAGCGCTTGACGAGGTCGCTGTACTTCTGGTTGGAGAGCGCCTTGATCGGCGTGGTGTAGAAGCACTTGCGGCCCTGGGTGAGGGCCAGGTGGACGGCGAACTCGCCCACGATGGTCTTGCCCGAGCCGGTCGGGGCCGCGACCAGCACGCCCTTCCCCGCTTCCAGGGCCTTGCACGCCTCTATCTGGAAGGGGTCGAGCTCGAATTCGTACATCTCGCGGAAAGGGGCGAGCGCGGTGGCCTGCTCGGCGGCGCGCACCCGGGACAGGGCGTAGCGCTCAGCAGGGGACATGTCGTCGGTCATCTTGTGTACGAGCCTACCGGGGACCCCTGACAGCCACCCGATCTTTATCGAGCGCCGCTGATACGGGCTCCGAGGAGGCGGACGGCGCCGCGCACCGTGGTGGCGGTGAGCGGCAGCGGGCCCAGCGGCTCGCCGTCGGCGTACCCGGTGGTGCCGGGCGCCTCCAGGGTCACCTTGGCCGCGCGGTGGACGGTGACCTCGGGGTGGCCGAGGTGGGTGCCCTTGTAGACCTTGGGGAAGACGGTCAGGAGCGTGGAGCGGCTGCACGGGCCGACGACCGTGATGTCGAAGAGCCCGTCGTCCAGCCGCGCGCCGGCGCAGATGCGCATCCCGCCGCCGTAGGAGCCGCCGTTGCCGACCGCGACGAGCGTCGCGTCGACCTGCCGCGCGGGCCCGTCGTCGAGGGTGATCCGGTAGGGGACGGGGCGCAGGGCGGCGAGTTCCGCGAGGAGCGCGACGTCGTAGCGCAGGCGTCCGGTGGGGAACCGCAGCCGGTTGCCGCGGTCGTTGACGCGGGAGTCGAAGCCGGAGGCGAGGACGGTGCCGAACCAGGTGTCCCCGGCGCGCCCGAGGTCCACGGGGACGCCGCCGTCCCCCTTGAGGGAGTCGGCGATGGCCCGGGCGGCGGCGGCCGGGTCGCGTACAGGCAGGCCGGCCGCGCGGGCGAAGTCGTTGCCGGTGCCGACGGCGACGACGCCGAGCGGGGTGGCGGTCCCGGCGACCGCCTGGAGCGCGAGGGAGCAGATTCCGTCGCCGCCGACGGCTATCAGCGCCCCGGTGCCCCCGGCGACCGCGGCCCGGGCCCGGGTCAGGGCGTCGGCGGCGTCCTCGCCCAGCACCGTGCGGACGGAGAACCCGGCGTCGCGGAGCACCCGGGCCGCGGGCTGGGTGGCCCTGGCGCCTCGCCCGCGTCCCGCCGTGGGGTTCACGAAAAGGGTGATGTCGCTGGTCACCCGCCGGACCCTATCGGGTCGGGGTGCGCCGAGGGGCGGCCGCTGGGTCAGCGGCCGCCCCTCGGGTGCGTGCGTCTGTCGTGCCCGGTGCGGGACGTCAGGTGACGTCGTCGTAGCCGTTGCGGCGGACGGGCTCCGAGTGCGCCGGCAGCGAGGGCATCGCCTCGGAGTCGCCGAGGGGCTGCGGGGTCAGGTCCAGCGGCGCGGCCTCGTCGTCGTCGAGGAGCGCGTCGGGGTTCCTGCGGGCCCGGCGCTTGTCGTTGAGGATCGCGAATCCGACGGCACCGAAGTAGAGGATGCTGATCGGGATGGCGAGGACGCACATGCCGAACGGGTCGGTGCTGGGGGTCGCGACGGCGCCGAAGACGAAGGTGCCCATGACGACACCGCGCCACCACTTCAGCATGGTCCTGCCCGTGACCAGGCCGACCAGGTTCATCATGACCAGGATCAGCGGCAGTTCGAAGGAGAGGCCGAAGACGAGGATCATCCGGACGGTGAAGTCCAGGATGTCGTTCAGTCCGAGTGTGTTGGCCGCGGTCTCCGGGGTGACGCTGAGCAGCACCCTCATGCTGGCGGGCATGATCAGGTAGGCCAGGTAGGCACCGGCGACGAAGAGCGGTGCGGCGGTCGCCACGAAGGCGATCGTGTACTTCTTCTCGTTCTTGTGCAGGCCGGGCGCGAGGAACGCCCACAGCTGGTAGAGCCAGACCGGGGAGGAGATGGTGACGCCCGCGAGCAGGCACACCTTCACCACGGTCGTGAACGGCGACGCCAGGGTGTTGAACGTCAGCACCGCGCAGTTGCCGCCATGGCTCTGGGCCAGGTCGCGGCCGGGGCACTTGGGCACAGGACTGGACAGGAAGTCCATGATCTGCTTGTTGTAGAACGCGGCGACGATGGCCACCACGACGATGGCCAGCACCGCCTTCGCCAGGCGGTTGCGCAGTTCACGCAGGTGGTCCGCGAGTGGCATCCGCCCCTCGGGGTCCTTCTCCTTCTTGCGGGCAGGCTTGGGCAACCCACGTCCCTATCTCGTGCGGCAGACGGTCGCCACGGGCGGCCGTCCCAGTCGTCCCTGGATCAGTGCTGCGTCGTACGGTCGCTGGGCTCGCTCACCGGGCGGGCGCTGACGTCGCCGGGTGCGGCCTTGATCGTACGGGGGGCCTGGGTGTCGGCGGGCGGGTCGGCGGGGGCGGAGGCGTTGTCCTGGCCCTCCGACCGCATCGCCTTGGCCTCGCTCTTGAGGATCCGGGCGGACTTGCCGAGGGAGCGCGCCATGTCCGGGAGCTTCTTCGCACCGAACAGCAGGACAACGACGACGAGGATGAGGATGATCTCGGGGGCGCCGAGCCTTCCGAACATATGCGTTTACCTTCTCACCGAAGCGGCATGGGGGTGGGTACTGCCGACCGATCGGACATTTGTCCACCAGCGGTACGGCAGCGATCGTAACGCGCAGGGGTAAACGCTGGGCAATCCCCGCACGTACGCCCGGTTGCGACCCTCCGCCTCGTCAGCAGGGTCACCCGAAACAGCGTACCGCCAGCTTCCGGGCCACAGGAGGGCCCTGCGGCCGACCCTGTCACTGTGGCATCGCGGTCACGCTTCCGCCCGGTCCGGTCAGTCCTGCCGGAAGGTGTGCGCCGCGTGGCCGGCCAGCGGGGTCGCCGCCCGTTCGAGATCCTCGGCGGCGCGGGTGATCCGGACCGAGCTCTCGGACACCTGCCGGGCCAGGCGCCGCACCTCGACGAGAACCTTGGCGGCGAGCACGCCGAGCACGGCGATGCCGCAGAAGGCGAGGGCGATGGCGAGCATGGGCCAGAACATGGGAGCGAGCCTATCGGGGGTGTACGGAATGGCCGAAAATGACGGTCGCGGCGGGGCCGCACAGGGGGTCACACCGAAGAGTGCAACCGGAGCGTACGCACTCCGCCACCCGTGAGCAGCTCGATGATCCGCTCCCCCGCCGGCTTGCGGACGGCGGCGCCGCAGTCGGGGCAGGTGAAGGAGTAGAAGGTCGTACGGTGGCTCGCGCCGATCGCCAGCCGCAGCGCTTCGGCGGCCAGCTCGAAGCGCCCCCGGCAGTCGGGGCAGGCCGCTCTGAACATCGCGGCCACAGCCCTTCCGGCCTCCCGAACGTCCCCGCCCATGCGTCCCGCCCCTCTCCCCGAAGCCACCGTGGTCACTCGCCGTACACCGCGAGGGCCTCGCGGGCCGCGTCGCGGGCACTCTCCGCCAGCTCCGGCGGGGTGACGATCCGCCCGTCGCGGCCGAGCCGCAACGCCAGCCGGCGCAGCGACGCGGGGTCGGGGGTGCGCAGCGTGATCCGCAGGCCGCCCTCGGGCAGCTCCTCGGCGCTGTCGTGCGGGTAGTACTCGGCGACCCAGCGGCCGCCCGGCCCGACCTCGATGACGACCTCCGGGTCCTCGGCCGCCGGCTGCACCAGGCCCTCGGAGAGGTCGCGCAGCTCCACGGGCGGCGGGTCGGACGGCTCGTCGAGGATCCTGATCTCGGCCACCCGGTCGAGGCGGAACGTGCGCCGCGCCTCCGACAGCCGGCACCACGCCTCCATATAGGTGTGGCCCACGGCGAACAGCCGGATCGGGTCGACCTCGCGCTCGGTGAGCTCGTCCCGCGCGGGAGAGTAGTAGCGCAGCCAGACCCTGCGGCGCCCTGCGATGGCCCGGTCGACATCGGCGAAGACGCCGCCCTCGGACTCGAAGGTGACCGAGAGACGGGAGCTGGCGCCAGCCGCCTCGCCCGCCGCGGCCTCGATCTTGGCGGTGGCGCGCACCAGCGCCTGCCGGTCGCCCTCGCGCAGACCGGGCAGGGTCGCGACGGCGCGCGCGGCCACCAGCAGCGCGGTGGCCTCGTCGGCGGCGAGCCGCAGCGGCTCGCCCGTGCTCGTGCCGGAGGCGTCCGGGTTGTGCCACCAGATGCGGTCGCCGTCGGTGTCGATGTCGAGGAGGTCACCGCCGCGGAAGCTGGTGCCGCACATCGGCAGCACGTCGAGGTCGCCGATCAGCTCGTCCTCGGTGATCCCGAAGGCGCGCGCGACATCGGCGACCCGGGCGCCGGGGCGCTCCCTCAGGTAGGTGACCAGCGACAGCATCCGCCGGGTCTGGTCAATGGCGTTTCCGGCCATAAGAAGTCGGTCCCGTTCCCTTTCCTGCCTCAGCCCTTGGCCACGGCACGCAACCGGTCGAGCACGTCGGCCCGCAGCTCGGCGGGTTCCAGCACGATCACATCCGGGCCGAACTCGACCAGCCAGGCGTCCAGCCCGTGGCCGTACGGAATCTCCAGCTCGTCCCAGCCGTCGCCCAGGTCCAGGGCGGAGAGCGCCCGGGCGCGCAGCGGATAGCCGTGGCCCGCCCGCACCTTGATCCGGGCGGTGCCGGTCGCGGTCTCGCCCGCCCAGCTCTCGACCGTCCCGCGGACCGTCACGTGGTCGGGCACGGGGGCGGTGAAGGGGATGCCGCGCGAGCGCACCCGGCCGGTGATCCGGGAGAGCCGGAAGACCCGCTCGGCGCCCCGGTCGCGGTCCCAGCCCGCCAGATACCAGTGGCCGCGCCAGCACTCCAGGGTCCAGGGCTCGACGTGCCGCTGCTCGGGGTGCGCGGCGTTCGCCTTGCGGTAGTCGAAGACGACGGGGCGGCGGTCGCGGGCGGCGAGCATCAGCGGTTCGAAGGCGGCCTCGTGGACGGGGATGCGCGGTTCGAGCGCCATGTGGCCCTCGTACGGATCCTCCGCGAGCGGCATCCCCGCGGCGCGCAGCTTCTGGAGCGCGCCGCTGGCGGCACCGGCGAGGCGGGCCTGCTGCCAGACCTTGGCGGCCAGGCCCAGGGCGGCGGCCTCCTCGACGTCGAGGGTGACGGGAGGGAGCCGGTTGCTGTCGCGGCGGGCGAGGTAGCCGGTCTCGCCGTCGACGCTCTCCACGGTCTCGATGATCAGCCCGAGCTCGCGGAGGTCGTCCTTGTCGCGCTCGAACATGCGGTTGAAGGCGTCATCGCCGCCGTTGCCGGTGCCGTCGCCGCCCGGGGCCGCGGTCCGCCCGGGACCGGAGCCCGTACCGTGGCCCGGCCCGAAGGCCTCCAGGTAGGCCTCGATCGAGGCCCGCAGCTCCCGCTTGCTGAGCGGGCGGCGCGTGCCCAGCAGGCACAGCGCCAGGTTCATCAGCCGCTCGGCCTTGGCAATCGCCATCGACGCCCTCTCTGCTTGTGCTCTCAACCGTTGACCGTACCGCCCAGCGGTCGTACGACAAAAGCCGAGGGCCCATGCCCCCAAGGAGCATGGGCCCTCGGCCCGCCGACGGGTCGGCGTCAGACCGCGATCAGGTCACAGACGAAGATCAGCGTCTCGCCCGGGGCGATCACGCCGCCACCGGCGCCGCGGTCGCCGTAGGCGAGGTGGGCGGGGATGACCAGCTTGCGGCGGCCACCGACCTTCATGCCCTGGATGCCCTGGTCCCAGCCCTGGATGACCTGGCCGGCGCCCAGCTTGAACTCCAGCGGGTTGCCGCGGTTCCAGCTGGCGTCGAACTCCTCGCCGGTGGAGAACGCCACGCCCACGTAGTGGACCTTGACGAAGTCGCCGGCCTTGGCGACCTTGCCGTCGCCCTCCCAGACCTCGGTGATCTCCAGGTCGGTCGGGACCGGGCCTTCGGGGAAGTCGATCTCAGGCTTGTCGATGCTCACGAGGGTGCTCCTACGGATGAATCGTGCAGACAACCGGGCAAGTCTGGCAGATGCCGACCGGAGGTCAGACCTTGCCCACGATGTCCACGACGAAGACGAGGGTGTTCTTGTCGAGGCCGCTCTGCGCCTGGCCCTCGTAACCCAGCTTCGGCGGGATGACCAGCTCGACGCGGTCGCCGACGTGCTTGCCGACCAGGCCCTTGTCCCAGCCCTGGACGACCGAGCCGGTGCCGATCTGGAAGGCGATGGCGCCACCGTGGTCCCAGGAGGAGTCGAACTTCTTGCCGTCCTCCCACTTCACGCCGGTGTACTGGGCGATCAGGCCGTCACCGGCCTTGATCTCCGGGCCGCTGCCCTTGATCAGCAGCTGCTGCTTGAGGTCGGTCGGCGCCTTCTCGTCCTTGGGGATGGTGATCTCCGCGGCCTTCTGCGACGGGGCCTTCACCTCGGGCATGCCCGCATCCGGCTTGGCCTGCTCGCCCTTGGCCTCGCTCTTCGGGTCGACCTTCTGCGTCCCGACGATGTCGATGACCCACACCAGGCCGTCCTCCGGGGTGACCCCGGCCTGCGGGTTGAGCTCCTCGCCGACCAGCGCCTTGGCGGTGCCCTCGACCTCGATCCGGCTGCCGGCCTTCTTGCCGACGACCTCGTCCAGCACCTTCGTGGGCAGCTCGCGGCCCGGCTGGCCGGTCTGCGCCACCGCCTGGCGGCGCGGGCCCTTCTCGGCGCCGCCGGTCGGCGACATCCAGCTGCTGACGAGCGGCTTGTCCGCCTTCATCGCCTGCCCGACATAGTCGAGCCGGACGAACGCGCCCTTCTCCACCGTGTCGCCCTTGCCCTCGATCAGGGTCTTCGTGGCGACCTTGTCACCGGCCTTGGCATCCTTCGGTGCGGAGATGTCGGGCTTGTCCCCGAACTTCCCCTCCACCTTGACCTTGGAGTCGGACGAGCCGCCGCCGCTGTCGGACCCGCACGCCGCGGCAGTGAACAGCAGGACAGGCACGGCCAACGCCGCAGCGAGGCGACGCGTGTTCTTCGTGAGGTTCATCAGTCCAACTCGGGCTAGGGGGGTCTGGGCAGTGCCCGCCACTCTACGGCCTGAGCCACCTGGATCAACCGCTGCCCGACACGGCAACGCGCCGGGAGGGACCCCCGGCGCGCGCCCACCCGAACGACGGAACACCTACATCCCGGCGATCAGCTTCTCCACCCGGTCGTCCACCGAACGGAACGGGTCCTTGCACAACACCGTGCGCTGCGCCTGGTCATTGAGCTTCAGATGCACCCAGTCGACGGTGAAGTCACGGCGCTGCTCCTGGGCCCGCCGGATGAAGTCACCGCGCAGCCGGGCGCGCGTGGTCTGCGGGGGCACCGACTTGCCCTCGAAGATCTTCAGGTCGTTGCACACCCGGGCGGCCTGGCCGCGCTTCTCCAGGAGGTAGTAGAGCCCGCGGCGGCGGTGGATGTCGTGGTACGCCAGATCTATCTGGGCGATCCGCGGGTGCGACATGGTGATGTTGTTCTTCGCGCGGTAGCGCTCGATGAGGCGGTACTTCATCACCCAGTCGATCTCGGTGTCGATCCGGTCGAGGTCCTCGTCGCGGATCGCCTCCAGGGTGCGGCCCCACAGCTCCAGGACCCGCTCGACCGTGCCCGTGCGGATGCCGCGGCGCTCGCAGAAGTCGACGGCCTTCTCGTAGTACTCCTGCTGGACCTCCAGGGCGGACGCCTCGCGGCCGCTGGCCAGCCGCACCTTGCGACGGCCGGTGATGTCGTGGCTGACCTCGCGGATCGCCCGGATCGGGTTCTCCAGGGTGAGGTCGCGCATCACCGTCCCCGCCTCGATCATCCGCAGGACGAGATCGGTGGCGCCGACCTTCAGCAGCATGGTCGTCTCGGACATGTTCGAGTCGCCGACGATCACATGGAGGCGGCGGTAGCGCTCCGCGTCCGCGTGCGGCTCGTCCCGGGTGTTGATGATCGGGCGGGATCTCGTCGTCGCGGAGCTGACGCCCTCCCAGATGTGCTCCGCGCGCTGGCTCACGCAGTAGACCGCGCCCCGCGGGGTCTGGAGCACCTTCCCCGCGCCGCACAGCAGCTGCCGCGTGACGAGGAAGGGGATGAGGATGTCCGCGAGCCGGGAGAACTCCCCGTGCCGGGCCACGAGATAGTTCTCGTGACAGCCGTAGGAGTTCCCGGCCGAGTCGGTGTTGTTCTTGAAGAGATAGACGTCGCCCGCGATCCCCTCCTCGTGCAGGCGCCGTTCTGCATCGACGAGAAGTCCTTCGAGAATGCGCTCGCCCGCCTTGTCGTGGGTGACCAGCTCGATCACACTGTCGCACTCCGGAGTTGCGTACTCGGGGTGCGAACCCACATCCAGGTAGAGACGAGCACCGTTGCGCAGGAAGACATTGCTGCTGCGCCCCCAGGAAACGACACGGCGGAAGAGGTAGCGCGCCACTTCGTCAGGCGACAGCCGACGCTGTCCCCTGAAGGTGCACGTGACGCCGTACTCGTTCTCCAGCCCGAAAATGCGGCGGTCCATGCCTGAACATTACGCCTGAACCCCTGTGCTGAAACCGGGTTCGACCGCACCGTTCCGATCATTTTCCGACCGCGCCACGACGGTCGACGCGGCCTCCGGGGCCCGCAGGGAGCGCCGGGCCAGGACCAGCACGAGCAGCGCCGCGAATCCGCCGCAGACCGCGACCACGAATCCCGCCGCGACACCGCCGCCCTCGACCGCCGGGCCCGCGAGGGCGGTGCCCATGGCCGCGCCCACGCCGAAGGACGTGACCAGCCAGGAGAAGGCCTCGGTGACCGTGCCGCGCAGCGCGTGCCGGTCGACGACGACGAACGCGCAGGCCAGCGAAGGAGCCAGGAAGATGCCGGCCACACCGGCGAGCACGGTCATCATGACGACGCCGGGGACCAGCAGCAGCGGCACGTAGCAGAGCGCGAGCCCGGCCACGAGCACCCGAAGCCGCTGCTCCGGGGTGCCGGGCCACTGGCGGGCGCCGTAGATCGTGCCGCCGATGAGGGCGCCCACGCCGAGGGCGGAGAGCAGGTAGCCGGCGACCCCGTCGCCGCCGTGATCGCCACCGTAGGCGACCGCCGCCAGGGCGATCGAGCCCAGCGCCGTGCCGATGCAGAAGAACGTCCCGAGCAGCACCAGCAGCCCGCGCGAGCGCAGCGCGCCCAGCCAGTGCGCCTCGCGCGGCTCGCTGCGCCACTGCCGCGACGGCGGCGAGGTGACGACCGCGAGGGCACCGATGACGCCCAGCAGGTTGATGACGTACAGCGCGCCTGCCGGGGACCAGAAGGCGACGAAGCCGGTGATGATCAGCGGCCCGACGACGTACATCACCTCCTGCGCGATGGCGTCGAGGGAGTACGCGGCGTGGATGCGCCCCTCGTCCTTGAGGACGGACGGCCACAGGGCCCGCAGCCCGCCCTCCAGCGGCGGCGTGAAGAAGCCGGACACGACCATGCCGATATAGGGCAGCGGCAGCGGGTCCAGGCCCACGACGGCGAAGAGGGTCATGCCCAGCGCGGACAGGACGGCCGCGGGCAGCATCACCCTGGGCTGGCCGTACAGGTCGACGGCCCGGCCGAGCAGCGGCTGGCCGACGGCGTTGGCCACGCCGTAGACGGCCGAGAGGGCGCTGGCGAGCGCGAGGCTGCCGCCCTCGGCGCGCACGAACAGCACGATCGCCAGGGCGGCAGTCGCGTTGGGCAGCCGTCCCACGAGGGTGCCGGTCAGCAGCCGCGCGGCGTGCCGCGTCCTGAGCATGTCGCCGTAACCGGCCGCCATCGATGACTCCACTCTCTTCCCGAGCGTCGGGTTTTACGTATAACTGTTGACGTTATACGTACCATGATGACGGTCCGCCGGTCCACCGGGCCGACTGCGGCGGGCGAGCGATCGGGGAGGCTGCCAGTGTCGAGTGAGTCTCGACGGACGGACGACCTACGGAGGCGCTCCGCGGGGCGCGTGGGTGCGCAGGACGACGACTCCGGGGCGCCCCGGCAGCGCGACGGCGATCCCGACCGCACCCCGCCCGACGAGGCCACCGCCGGCCGGCAGGGCGCGGAACGCGCGCGTGCGCGGAACAACAACGGTACCGGCACAGTCCCACAAGCCGACGCGGCGGCAGACGGCCCCGGTGGTGGGTCCAGGGATCACACCACCGGCCGTTGGCCGAGCATCCGGGGCCCCCGTACCGGCGCGCGGGCCACCAGTCGGGACGTGGCGCGGGTCGCCGGGGTGTCGCAGGCGACCGTTTCGCTCGTCATGGGCGAGAAGTGGCGCGGCCGGGTCTCGGAGCGGACCGCCGAGGCCGTACGGTCCGCCGCCCGGAGCCTGGGCTACCGCCCCAACCTCGCCGCGCGCAACCTGAGGCTCGGCCGGGCGCGGACGGCACTGCTGGTCGTCCCGGCGCTCACCAACGAGTTCTTCGCCCGCGTCCACACGGGCGCGGCCCGCGTCGCCGCCGAACACGGCGTCGGCGTGCTCCTCTACCCCTCCCCCGAGGGCGTCGGCCCCGCGCGCGACCCCTTCGCCTCGGCCCGCGCCACGCTCGACGGCATCATCGCCTCCTCCATGGCGGCGGACGCCCTGGCCGCCATCCGCGAGGGCGGGCTGCCGCTGGTCATGCTCGACAGCGATCCGCAGCGCGCCGAGACGGCGGCGACCGTCAACTTCGATGTCGCCGAGGGGATGCGCCAGGTGACCGAGCACCTGCTCGCACTCGGCCACCGCCGTTTCACCCACCTCGCGGCCGACGTGGATTCGTGGACCTTCCACGTGCGGGCCCGGGCGCTGGCCGACGCGCTGCGCCGGGTGCCCGGCACCGAGCTGCACACCGAGCCCGCCGCGCTCGCCGTCGCCGACGGGCTGCGGGCCGCGGAGCGGGCCCTGACCCGGCCCGGCGCCCGCCCGACCGCGCTGATCTGCGACGACGACATCCTGGCGGCGGGCGCGTGCAAGGCCGCCCGGCGGCTCGGGCTGCGGGTGCCCGACGACGTCTCGGTGACCGGCTTCGACGACCTCTCCCTGGCCACGGCCGTCGAGCCCGAACTGACCACCGTCCGGCTGCCCGCGGAGGCCGTCGGCGAGGCGGGCATGCGGGCGCTGCTGGCGGTGCTGGACGACCGCCCCGCCGCCGCGCACGCCCTGCCGGTCGAGCTGGTGGTGCGGGGCAGTACGTCGAACTCCCCCGGCTGACAGCCGGGGGAGTTCGACGACGGGACCGCTAGCTCTCCGTGGAGTCCGTCTCGTCGGCGGCGTCGGCTCCCGCCGCGTCCTCCTCGGAGTCGGCCGGCACCGTCCCGCCGTCGAGCAGGCGGGACAGCTGACGGCCCAACAGCCGCTTGAACTTGCGCTGCTGCGGCCGCGTCCGGTCCAGGACCGCGACCTCCAGCTGCTCGGCGGTGAGCGTGCGCTCCCCGCCGTTGTTGTCCCGGGTCAGGGACTCGACCGCGAGCTTGAGCGCCTCGGCCAGGGTCATCCCGTCCCGGTGCCGCTGGTCGAGATAGCTGCTGATCTGGTCGGCGTTGCCGCCGACCGCGACCGAGCCGTGCTCGTCGACGATGGAACCGTCGTGCGGCAGCCGGTAGATCTGGTCGTCCTCGGGGCCCGCGCCGACCTCGGCGACGATCAGCTCGACCTCGTACGGCTTCTCCGCGGCGCTGGAGAAGATGGTGCCCAGCGTCTGGGCGTAGACATTGGCGAGACCACGGGCGGTGACATCGTCACGGTCGTAGGTATAGCCCCGCAGGTCGGCGTAGCGGACCCCGCCGATCCGCAGGTTCTCGAATTCGTTGTACTTCCCCACCGCCGCGAAGGCGATCCGGTCGTAGATCTCGCTGACCTTGTGCAGCGCGCGGGACGGGTTCTCGGCCACGAAGACGACGCCGTCGGTGTACTGGAGTACGACGACGCTGCGGCCGCGCGCGATGCCCTTGCGGGCGTACTCGGCGCGGTCGGCCATGGCCTGCTGGGGTGAGACATAGAACGGCGTCGACACCGGCTATCCGTCCCTTTCTGTCAATGACGAGTACATTCCGTGGGGCCTCAGAGCAGTGCGGCGCGCGGCCCGTCCGGCTCTTCGAGCCGCCGGTCGTGGATCGCACGGACGATCTCGGAACACTGCGCCTCGGTCAGCTTCCGGAAGCCCTCGTCGGTGATGACGGTGACGATCGGATAGATGCGGCGCGCGAGGTCGGGCCCGCCCGTCGCGGAGTCGTCGTCGGCGGCGTCGTACAGCGCCTGGACGACGAGCGTGGTGGTCTGACTCTCCGTCAAATTCTCGCGGAAAAGCTTCTTCAGCGAGCCGCGCGCGAAGACCGAACCGGAGCCGGTGGCGGCGAAACCGTGCTCCTCGGAGCGGCCGCCGGTCACGTCGTAGGAGAAGATGCGGCCCTTCTGCCGGTCGACGTCCCAGCCGGCGAAGAGCGGAACCACGGCGAGGCCCTGCATGGCCATGCCGAGGTTGCCGCGGATCATCGTGGACAGCCGGTTGGCCTTGCCCTCCAGGGAGAGCTGGACGCCCTCGACCTTCTCGAAGTGCTCCAGTTCGAGCTGGAAGAGCTTGACCATCTCCACGGCCAGCCCCGCCGTGCCCGCGATCCCGACGGCGGAGTACTCGTCGGCCGGGAAGACCTTCTCGATGTCGCGCTGCGCGATGACATTGCCCATCGTCGCCCTGCGGTCACCGGCCAGCACCACGCCGCCGGGGAACGACGCCGCGACGATGGTCGTCCCGTGCGGGGCCTCGATGGCGCCCGCCGGAGGCAGCGGGCGGTTGCCCGGCAGCAGGTCCGGCGAGTGCGCGCCGAGGAAGTCCATGAACGACGAGGAGCCGGGTGTCAGGAAGGCGGCCGGCAGACGCCCGGTGCTACGAGTGTTGGCTTCCACACGTTTCCTTCCACATATGCGGCGGCCCGCCCCATGGCGTCCGCCCTATCGTGATGCCCCAGGACCGCTTGCAGCTGAAGCACAGTACGCATGGGACCTTACCGTCCCTTGATCGCGATCCACCCGCCCGGACGGAGCAGCGGCAGAGGCCGCACAGGCAGCCTCTCCGCGACCCCGCCGGGGCGGGCAACTCGGCCTGGTCCAGGCCGTACTCGCGATGGGAAGGGCGGGCTACTCGCCGCCCTTTTGGACGAAGGACCGCACGAAGTCCTCCGCGTTCTCCTCGAGGACGTCGTCGATCTCGTCGAGCACGGAGTCGACGTCGTCGGACAGCTTCTCCTGCCGCTCCTTGAGATCCTCCGAGACCTGCGCGTCCTGCGCCTGCTCCTCCACGTCCTCAGTGGATCGCGTGGCCTTCTGCTGCCCGCCGCCGGTGTCCTTGGTCGCCATATCCCTCACCCCGCTCGGTTCGACGTACAAGATCGGACGTTCTCGTTCAGACCCTACAAGCAGGGTCCGACATCGGCCCTGTACTTGCTACAACGTCCCGGAACCACCGTGATGATTCCCGGTTCGCCTGCTTCTCAGACCCCTCAGCCGCCCGAAAGCACCCGCACCAGCTCCTCGGCCGTGCGACAGCGGTCGAGGAGCTCCTTGACGTGGTTGCGCGTGCCGCGCAGCGGCTCCAGGGTGGGCACCCGCTGGAGGGAGTCACGGCCCGGCAGATCGAAGATCACCGAGTCCCAGGAGGCGGCCGCCACGTCGTCGGCGTACTGCTCTAGGCAGCGGCCGCGGAAGTACGCGCGGGTGTCCTCCGGCGGCGCCGTGCGGGCGCGCTCGACCTCGGTCTCGTCCAGCAGGCGCTTCATCCTGCCGCGGGCCGCGAGGCGGTTGTAGAGCCCCTTGTCGGCCCGTACGTCCGCGTACTGGAGGTCCACCAGGTGCAGCCGGGCCGCGTCCCAGTCCAGGCCGTCCCGGCGCCGGTAGCCCTCCAGGAGCTCGCGCTTGGCCACCCAGTCCAGCTCTCCGGCGAGGCTCATCGGGTCGTGCTCCAGCCTGCCGAGCACGTCCTCCCAGCGGCCGAGTACGTCCTTGGTCTGCTCGTCCGCGTCGGCGCCGAAGCGGTCCTCCACATACTTGCGGGCCAGCTCGAAGTACTCCATCTGGAGCTGGACGGCCGTGAGCGTGCGACCGCTACGGAGCGTGACGAGGCGCTTCAGGGTGGGGTCGTGGCTGACCTGGTGGAGGGTGCGGACGGGCTGCTCGACGGCGAGGTCGGAGGTGATGAACCGGTCCTCGATCATCGACAGCACCAGGGCGGTGGTGCCGAGCTTGAGGTAGGTGGAGATCTCCGAGAGGTTGGCGTCGCCGATGATCACATGCAGCCGGCGGTACTTCTCGGCGTCGGCGTGCGGCTCGTCGCGGGTGTTGATGATGGGCCGCTTGAGCGTGGTCTCCAGGCCGACCTCGACCTCGAAGTAGTCCGCGCGCTGGCTGAGCTGGAAGCCGTGCTCCCGGCCGTCCTGCCCGATGCCCACCCGGCCCGCTCCGGTGACCACCTGCCGGGAGACGAAGAAGGGCGTCAGGTGGCGCACGATGTCCGAGAAGGGGGTCTCCCGCTTCATCAGGTAGTTCTCGTGGGTGCCGTAGGACGCGCCCTTGTTGTCGGTGTTGTTCTTGTAGAGGTGGATCGGCTGGGCTCCGGGCAGCTGGGCGGCGCGCTCGGCGGCCTCGGCCATGATCCGCTCCCCCGCCTTGTCCCACAGGACGGCGTCACGCGGGTTGGTGATCTCCGGGGAGCTGTACTCGGGGTGCGCGTGGTCCACGTACAGCCGCGCGCCGTTGGTGAGGATGACATTGGCCAGGCCGATGTCCTCGTCCGTGAGCTGGCTGGAGTCGGCGGCCTCGCGGGCGAGGTCGAAGCCTCGTGCGTCCCGCAGCGGATTCTCCTCCTCGAAGTCCCAGCGGGCTCGTCGCGCCCGGTGCATCGCCGCCGCGTACGCGTTGACGATCTGGGACGAGGTGAGCATGGCATTGGCGTTCGGGTGACCGGGGACGGAGATCCCGTACTCCGTCTCAATGCCCATTACTCGCCGTACGGTCATGCGGCCCTCCTTGCCCGGCGGCGCCCCGGAATGGGGTCGGCGCTCAAGTACCGCTGCGCTTCCGGTCCGTGTGCTCCCCCACGCGCTGAGCGGTGGTACCGAAGAGCCTAGAACGGCTTTGCGGCGGTGGGGAGATCATTACAGTCATTGCCCGTGTTCGTGCCGTACCCGGTCGATCGGCGCCGTCGTGGCGGAAACCTGGTGCAGACCTGGCGGAAAATCTCGCGGAGACCGGGGGCCCGCCGGAATTGCGGCGGAAAACGCGTCCGGCCACGGACGCCCTGGGTGTCCCCCCGCCAAAAGCGGGGGGGGAAGGACATCCGCAGCCGGACGACGGTTTTACAGATACTGACCGGTGTTGGCCACCGTGTCGATGGAGCGACCGGTGTCGGCGCCCTGCTTTCCGGTGACGAGGGTGCGGATGAACACGATCCGCTCGCCCTTCTTTCCGGAGATGCGGGCCCAGTCGTCCGGGTTGGTGGTGTTGGGCAGGTCCTCGTTCTCCTTGAACTCGTCCACACAGGCGGCGAGCAGGTGGGAGACGCGCAGACCCTTCTGGTTGTGGTCCAGGAAGGCCTTGATCGCCATTTTCTTGGCCCGGTCCACAATGTTCTGGATCATGGCGCCGGAGTTGAAGTCCTTGAAGTAGAGGACTTCCTTGTCGCCGTTGGCGTAGGTGACCTCCAGGAAGCGGTTCTCCTCGGATTCCGCGTACATCTGCTCGACCACCGACTGGATCATCCCGGCCACGGCCGCCTTGGCGTCGCCGCCGTGCTCGGCGAGGTCGTCCGTGTGGATGGGCAGGGTGGCGGTCAGGTACTTCGAGAAGATGTCCTTGGCGGCCTCCGCGTCCGGGCGCTCGATCTTGATCTTCACATCGAGGCGGCCGGGGCGCAGGATCGCGGGGTCGATCATGTCCTCGCGGTTGGAGGCGCCGATGACGATGACGTTCTCCAGGCCCTCCACACCGTCGATCTCGGAGAGCAGCTGCGGGACGATGGTGTTCTCCACGTCCGAGCTGACCCCGGAGCCGCGGGTGCGGAAGAGGGAGTCCATCTCGTCGAAGAAGACGATGACGGGCGTGCCCTCGCTCGCCTTCTCCCGGGCCCGCTGGAAGATCAGCCGGATGTGCCGCTCGGTCTCGCCGACGTACTTGTTGAGCAGCTCGGGGCCCTTGATGTTGAGGAAGAAGCTCTTCCCCGCGGGCTGGCCGGTGACCTCCGCGACCTTCTTGGCAAGGGAGTTGGCGACGGCCTTGGCGATGAGCGTCTTGCCGCAGCCGGGCGGGCCGTACAGCAGCACGCCCTTGGGCGGCCGCAGTTCGTGCTCCTTGAAGAGGTCGGGGTAGAGGTAGGGGAGCTCGACCGCGTCGCGGATCAGCTCGATCTGGTTGCCCAGTCCGCCGATCTTCGTGTAGTCGATGTCCGGGACCTCTTCGAGGACGAGCTCCTCGACCTCGCTCTTCGGGATGACCTCGTAGACGTAGCCGGACCGGGGTTCGAGCAGCAGGGCGTCGCCGGGGCGGATGGTGATGTCCAGCAGCGGCTCGGCGAGCCTCACCACCCGCTCCTCGTCGGTGTGCCCGATGACCAGGGCCCGCTCGCCGTCCTCGAGGATCTCCTTGAGGGTGACGATGTCCCCGGCCCGCTCGTACTCCATGGCCTCGACCACGTTGAGCGCTTCGTTGAGCATGACCTCCTGGCCTCGCCGGAGGTCCTCGAGCTCGAGGGTGGGGCTGACATTGACCCGGAGTTTGCGGCCTCCGGTGAAGATGTCCGCCGTGCCGTCCTCGTTCGCCTGCAGAAAGACCCCGAAGCCGGCCGGCGGCTGTGCGAGCCGGTCGACTTCCTCCTTGAGCGCGACGATCTGGTCGCGGGCCTCGCGGAGGGTATTGGCGAGCCGCTCGTTCTGAGCGGACACCCCGGCCAGGTTCGTCTGGAGCTCGACGATCCGCTCTTCGAGAATCCTCGTGTGACGCGGAGAGTCGGCGAGCTTGCGCCGCAGGACGGCGATCTCCTGCTCGAAATAGGCAACCTGGCTCGCGAGGTCATCAGACCCTCGTCCCGGCCGGATGCCGCGGTTCATGTCGTCGTCGTGGGCTGCCACGGTCCTCACCTCCTCCAAGGGGAGCTGGACGCTTCCTGACCCTACCTGGGCAGGTGCAGGTTGAAACCCCTAGATCACAAACCCGGTCGGAGTGTGTCCGATCTTCACCCTTGCGCACGTCCCCACAGCAGGGGAATACCCACCCATCAACATCGGAAAGCGGGCGGTTGTATCGTCGAGTCGGTCAACACCCGTCAGGGCTGGCTCCAATTGATTCACACACGCAGGAAACGGCAGGGCGAGATGACCGTGCAGAACGAAGACCGCGCCGGTGCCCCCGGAGGCTCCGGGGTCGCCGAAGCCACCTTGCCCGGGGAGCCCGTGGCCGCCACGGCACAGGCCGCGGGCGCGGAGCCGCTGGAGGTCTGGATCGACCAGGATCTCTGTACGGGGGACGGCATCTGCGCGCAGTACGCCCCCGACGTCTTCGAGCTCGACATCGACGGCCTGGCGTATGTGAAGAGCGCCGACGACGGACTGCTGCAGGACCCGGGGGCGGCGACGCCGGTGCCGCTGCCGCTGCTGACCGACGTGCGGGACTCCGCGAAGGACTGCCCGGGCGACTGCATCCACGTCCGCCGCGTCTCCGACAAGGTCGAGGTCTACGGCCCCGACGCGGAGTGACGGCTCAGACACTCCCCGCGACCGGCAGGGCGGTGAGCGCGAACTTGCCGTCCCGCCACCGCCATTCGACATTGCGGCTCAGATCGGGGCAGCAACGCGGCACTCTCGCGGTGGAGTAGCCGAGCAGAGTGGCCGAAACGGTCTCCCCCGTCACGCGCAGGCCCGCGACGCTCATCTTCTCCGCGGGGTCGACCAAGGTGGCCAGGACGCGCGGCGGCCGGCCCTCGGCGGGCGGCGGGGCGAGGACGTAGACCCCGTTGGGCGGGGTGCCGCCGCCGGAGTCGCAGCGCACGACGACGGCGGTCTCGGGCCGTCCGTCGTGGTCGAGGTCGGCGGTGGCCTGGCGCACGATGTCGACGGGCCGGCCGCCGCAGTCGAGCGGGAAGTGCGCGGCGCGGGCGTCCGGGACGGTGGTGCGCGGCACGGAGGCGGCGGCGGTCTCGTCACGCGGGCCCACGAGGGAGGCGCAGGCGACCACGGCGGCCAGCGCCGCCGCGGTGATCATCCAGTGCGCGGGGCGCGACCGGCGGTGCGGGAGCGGTTCGAAGGCCGTGGACGGGGTGGGCCCTGCCGGTGGCTGCACGCGCGACGACTCCTGTGAGCTGGGCTGCGGGGGATGATCCGCATCGTGCCATACCGCCGGGCGCCGGGGAACAGGGGGTTCGGGCCCGTGCCGCGCTCGCGGGGGCCCAACGAACGGACGCCGCCGCCGAGTTCCGCGTGAGGCGGTTCCCGGCGGCGGCGCCGTGGTGGTTGAAGTCGCGGGTCAGCGCTCGGCGGAGCCGCTCTGGCTGCCCGGGCCCGCGTAGTCCTCGCCGTACGCGCCCTTGGCGGGGCGACGGCGGCGCAGCGGCGGCTCGACGCCGTCCGCGAGGCGGCGGGCGGTGAGCAGGAATCCGGTGTGCCCGATCATGCGGTGGTCGGGGCGCACGGCCAGACCCTCCACGTGCCAGGTGCGGACCATGGTCTCCCAGGCGGACGGCTCGGCGAAGCAGCCGATCTCGCGGATGGACTCGACGGTCCGCGCGAGCTGGGTGGTGGTCGCCACGTAGCAGCACAGGATGCCGCCGGGGACGAGCGCCTTGCGCACGGCCTCCAGGCACTCCCAGGGGGCGAGCATGTCGAGGATGACGCGGTCGACGTCCGTGTCGGACAGGTTGTCCTGGAGGTCGCCGACGGTCAGCTGCCACGCGGGGTGCGGACCGCCGAAGTAGCGCTCCACGTTCTGCGTGGCGATCTCGGCGAAGTCGGCGCGGCGCTCGTAGGAGTGCAGCATGCCCTGGTCGCCGATGGCGCGCAGCAGGAAGCTGCTCAGGGAGCCGGAGCCGACACCGGCCTCCACGACGCGGGCGCCGGGGAAGATGTCGGCCATGGCCAGGATCTGCCCCGCGTCCTTCGGGTAGACCACGGCGGCTCCGCGCGGCATGGACAGGACGTAGTCGGGGAGCAGGGGGCGCAGCGCGAGGTAGGCGACGTTTCCCGTGGTACGGACAACACTGCCCTCGGGAGCACCGATCAGCTCGTCGTGCGGGAAGGCACCCTTGTGGGTGTGGAACTGCTTCCCGGCTTCGAGCGTGAAGGTGTAGTGGCGTCCCTTGGGGTCGGTGAGCTGGACCTGGTCCCCGACCTGGAAGGGCCCGCGACGGCGGGCGGCACCGGTCGGTTCGGACATGTGACCAGCCTACCCGTGATCGGGCGGCGGTACGGACACGGCCGCCTCGGGAGGGGTCAGGAGGGCGTGCGGGCCATCGCGGCGACGAAGGCGCGTTCGACGTCGGAGGTCGCGAGGACGCCGTAGACCTCGCCGGTCTCCTCGACCACCAGGTACTCGGTGGCGGGGGTGGCGCGCAGGATGTCGAGGAGGTCCTCGCCCGAGAGGTCGGCGGCGACGCGCATGCCGTCCTTGAGGTCCTGGGCGAGGGTGCTGACGGCGACCCAGGGACGGCGGTGCTCGGGGACGGAGACGATGGCCGCCTCGCGGACGAGGGCGGTGGGGGTGCCCTGGCCGTCCACGACGACGAGGGCGCGGGCACCCGCCTCGTTGGCGCGGCGGAGGGCCTCGGAGAGCGGGGTGGCGGCCTCGACGGGGACGGCGCGGCGGGTGAGGGTGCGGGCCCGCAGGCCGGGGAGGCGCTCGCGGAGGCGGGCCATGCGCAGGCTGTTCCCGGCGCCGGTCCAGATGATGGCGGCGAGGATTGCGGCGAGCAGGGCGTCGGTGAGGGAGTCGACGCCGCCGAAGCCGGTCGCCCCGTCGCCGAGTCCGGCCTGGGTGAGCAGCGGGAGGCCGATGAGGACGGCGACGGCGAGGGCGCGGCCGATCCACGCGGCGGCGATGGTGCCGGTCATGGGCTTGCCGCTGATCTTCCAGACGACGGCGCGGAGCATGCGCCCGCCGTCGAGGGGGAGGCCGGGCAGCAGGTTGAAGATCGCCACCAGGAGGTTGGAGATCATCAGGCCGGCCAGCAGGACGCCGGGCACGGTGCCCGGTTCGACGGCCAGCATGCCGAGGTAGAACAGCCCGGCCAGGACCAGGGACAGCAGCGGCCCGACGAAGGCGAGGACGAATTCGCGGCCAGGGGTCTCGGTCTCCTTCTCGATCTCGGAGACGCCGCCGAAGAACTGGAGCTGGATCCGGCGCACGGGGAGCTTGAAGCGCAGGGCCGCGACCGTGTGCGCCAGTTCGTGCACCAGCACGGAGGCGTAGAAGGCGACGGCGAAGAACAGCGAGACGAGGTAGCGGATCCGGCCGAGCTCGGGCAGGACGCGGTCGAGCTGGCCGCCGAAGACCCAGGTGATGAGGGCGGCGACGAGGAACCAGCTGGGGGCGACGTAGACGGGCACGCCGAAGGGGCGGCCCATGAGGATGCCGCCGCCGCTCTCGCGGGGGCGCTTGGGAGTGCGGTCCCCGGGCTCGCCCTCGGCCCCGGCGCCCCCGCTGCCGGACCGGCCCTGCCCGCTGTTGTCCACGGTGTCCCCTCGTCGGATGCGGCCCCCGCACCCGCGGTGCGTTCTCACGATCATGCATGTACGAGGGCTTCTGAGTCGATGGTATGCGGCCGACTGTCAGTCACGGGCCGTAGGGTTCCTGTCATGGGAATCGCCTCTGAGGAAAACGCCGCCGGTGCGGACGGGCCGGTCGCGCGGGCGCCGGAAGGTGCCGCGGAGCGGCCGTCCGGCGCCGTGCGTCCGGCCGCGCTGTCGCCGTCGCGCGCGGGCGACTTCATGCAGTGTCCGCTGCTCTACCGCTTCCGCGTGATCGACAAACTGCCGGAGAAGCCGAGCGCCGCGGCGACGCGCGGCACGGTGGTGCACTCCGTGCTGGAGCGGCTCTTCGACGCCCCGGCCGCCGAGCGCACCGCGCCGCGGGCCAAGGGCCTGGTGCCGGGCGAGTGGGAGAAGCTGCTGGCGGCCCGGCCGCAGCTGGCGGAGCTGTTCCGCCGGGAGGACGGCTCGCACGACGGCGACCGCCTGGCGACCTGGCTGGCCGATGCCGAGCGGCTGGTGGAGCGCTGGTTCACGCTGGAGGACCCGACGCGGCTGGAGCCCGCGGACCGCGAGCTCTATGTGGAGACGGTGATCGAGGGCGCGGGCGGCGACGGCGCGGGGCTGACGCTGCGGGGCTTCATCGACCGGGTCGACGTGGCGCCCACCGGCGACATCCGCATCGTGGACTACAAGACGGGCAAGGCCCCGGCCCCGCAGTACCGCGACGGCGCCCTGTTCCAGATGACGTTCTACGCCCTGGTGATGTGGCGGCTGCGGGGCCGGATGCCGCGCCGGCTCCAGCTGGTCTACCTCGGCAGCGGTGACGTCCTGACGTACGACCCGGCCGAGGCGGAGCTGCTGGCCGTGGAGCGCAAGCTGCGCGCCCTGTGGGAGGCCATCGAGCTGGCGACGGACACCGGGGACTGGCGGCCGCGGCCCACCAAGCTGTGCGGCTGGTGCGATCACCAGGCCGTCTGCCCCGAGTTCGGGGGCACTCCCCCGCCGTATCCGCTGCCGGTCGTGGCGCAGCGCGCCGGGCAGGTGACCCCCGCCGGGGCGGCTCAGGGCAGAATGGACGCGGTCTAACGAAGGAGTTCACGTGGCGATCCGCGTCCTGCTGGTCGATGACCAGCCGCTGCTGCGCACCGGCTTCCGGATGATCCTCGAGGCGGAGGCGGACCTCGCGGTCGTCGGCGAGGCCGGGGACGGTCTTCAGGCTCTCGACCAGGTGCGGGCGCTGCAGCCCGACGTGGTGCTGATGGACATCCGGATGCCGCGGATGGACGGTGTCGAGGCGACCCGGCAGATCACGGGCCCGGAGCGGAACGGCCCGGCGAAGGTGCTGGTGCTGACGACCTTCGACCTCGACGAGTATGTGGTGGAGGCGCTGCGGGCGGGGGCCAGCGGGTTCCTGCTGAAGGACGCGCCCGCCAATGAGCTGGTGCAGGCGATCCGGGTGGTGGCGGGCGGCGAGGCGATGCTCGCGCCGAGCATCACCCGGCGGCTGCTCGACAAGTACGCGGGCCATCTGCCGTCGGGCGAGGAGCCGCTGCCGGACACCCTGCACACGCTGACCGACCGTGAGGTCGAGGTGCTCAAGCTGGTGGCGCGGGGGCTGTCGAACGCGGAGATCGCGGCGGATCTGTTCGTCAGCGAGACGACGGTCAAGACGCATGTGGGGCACGTGCTGACGAAGCTGGGCCTGCGCGACCGGGTGCAGGCGGCGGTCTACGCGTACGAGAGCGGTCTGGTGCGCCCCGGAGCGCAGTAGGCAGAACGCCGGACGGGCTGGGTTCGGCCCGTCCGGCGTTTCGTTGACGCTCCCGGATTACTCCTTGGCGGTTATTCCTTGGCGGCCTTGGCGATCTCCCAGAAGCGGAAGACGGTGGAGGCGTCGAGGGTCCACTGGAGGCCGGAGATCCGGTCGCTCGCGACCGCGTACTGCTTGCCCTGCCACAGCGGCAGGATCGGCAGGTCCTGGGCCACGGCGGTCTGCACCTTGGCGAAGTCCCCGACGGTCGCCGTGCGGCTGCCCTCGGCGGCGGTGGCCAGGATGCGGCTGTTGATGTCCTTGGAGTCGTAGTTGTTGGACAGGACGTTGTTCTCGCCGAAGAACGGCGCGGTGAAGTTGTCGGGGTCCGGGTAGTCGGGGACCCAGCCCTTGACGTAGACGCCGTACTGGCCGGCCTCGATGCCCTTGTCGTACTCCTCCTGCGGGACGCTCTTCACGTCCGCCTCGAAGAGGCCGCTCTTGTTGAGCTGCTTGGCGATCTCCTCGAACTCCGGCACGGTGCCCGGTCCGTAGCGGATCGGCGTGGCCCAGAGGGTGAGCTTGACCTTGCCCTTGATGTCGGCGGCGCTGAGGGCGGCGGCGGCCTTGTCGGGCTGCGGCCGGTCGCCGTAGGTGTCGAAGAACGGGGTCTTGTGGCCGGTGATGCCGGTGGGAACGATCGAGTACAGCGGCTCGGCCGTGCGCTTGTAGACGTCGCGCACGAGCGCGCTGCGGTCGATCAGGTAGGCGATGGCCTTGCGGACGCCGGGCTTGCCGACCACCGGGTCCTTGGTGTTGAAGACCAGGTGCTGGACCTCGGCACTGGTGCCCTCGACGACCTTGAGCTTCTGCTTGCCGCCGCCGTCGGCGTCCAGGTCGGCGATGTCCTTCATGGCCAGACCTCGGTAGGCGAGGTCGATGCTGCCCTTCTGGACGGCGGTCTTCAGCTCCGCCTGGTCGCCGTGGAAGAACTTCATCGTGACGCCGCGGTTCTGCACGGTGCCGGCCGAGCCCTTGTACGAGGAGTTGACCGAGAAGACGGCCTGCTTCTTGTCGAAGGAGTCGAGCTTGTAGACGCCCGAGCCGACGGCCTTGCCGTCGGTCCGCAGCCGGTCCGCCGGGTATTCCTGGTGGTCGACGATGGAGCCGGCACCGGAGGCGATCTTCTGCGGGAAGGTGGCGTCGGACCGGTTCAGGTTGAAGACGACCGTGGACTTGTCCGGGGTCTTGATGTCCTGGATCGAGGACAGCAGCGAGTCCGCCGGACCCTTCTTGTCGTGGATCTTCAGGGTGCGGCGGAAGGAGAAGGCGACGTCCTCGGAGGTGAGGTCGTGGCCGTTGCTGAACTTCAGACCGTCCTTCAGCTTGCACTGGAAGGTCTTGCTCGTGTCGTCCTGGAACTTGCAGCTGTCGGCGGCTTCCGGCTGCGGGGTGGTGCTCCCCTTGGGGAAGCTCAGCAGCGACTGGAAGACGTTGTTGAACAGCAGCCAGGAACCCGGGTCGTAGCCGGATGCCGGGTCGGTGGTCACGACTTCGTCGGACATCCCCATGACCACCGACTCACCGGTGCCGCCCGCCTTGCCGTCTTCCGAACCGCACCCGGTGAGCAGGGCGGCGGCGAGCCCCGCGCCGAGCGGGGCGGCAAGCCACTGGTCACGTTTCCTCACGTGCACGTTCCTCACAGTTTCCTTGATCGTCTGAAGAGATCTTCGGCAGAACCGGTCTGACGAGCCTGTTGCCTCACACGCCGCGGGCCAACTCCCAGGGCTGCATCTCGGAGGCGGAGTTGAGCGCCCACTCGGCACCCGTGACGCTCTCACGGGCGGCCACGTACTGCTTCCCCTGCCACAGCGGCAGCACCGGCACATCGTCGGCGACGATGTCCTGGGCCTGCTGGAAGAACTTGGCCGCGGACTCGCGCTGCGAGGTCTCGCGGGAGTCCGGGATCAGCTGGCTGGTGATCTTGGTGTTCTGGTACGGGGAGCGGAGGAAGTTGTCCTTGCCGAAGAACGGCGCGACGAAGTTGTCCGGGTCCGGGAAGTCGGGGAACCAGCCCATGCCGTAGACGGCGTACTTGCCCTTCGCGGCCTCCGGGCGGAAGTCCGCCCACTTCACGCCCTGGATCTTGGCGCTGAACAGCTGGCTGTCGTTGAGCTGCTTCTGGAGCGTCTTGAACGCCTTGCCCGTGGCCTCACCGTAGTGGTCCTCGGTGTAGGTGAGGGTCAGCGGCACCGGGGTGGTGATGTTCGCGGCCCGCAGGATCGAGCGGGCCTTGTCGACGCTCGGGTCCCCGTACTTGTTGGAGAAGGAGTTCTGATGGCCGGTGATGCCGCTGGGGACGAGCGAGTACAGCGGGTCGTTGGTCCGCTGGTAGTCGTCGCGGGCCAGCGCCTGGCGGTCGATCAGCTGGGCCATGGCCTGGCGCACGGCCTTGTTCTTGACCGTCGGGTCCTCGGTGTTGAAGGCGAGGAAGCTGATCTCCTGGCCGGGCGCCTCCAGCAGCTTGACGCCGTTGCCCGAGGCGCCTGCCATCCGGGCGAGCTGCTCGGGCGAGAGGGTGCGGTTCATGATGTCGATGTCGCCGCTCTTGAGCGCCTTCTCCATCGACTTCGAGTCGTCGTAGAACCGCATCTCGAACTTGTCGTTCTGGAGCTCCACCGAACCCTGGTAGTTGGAGTTCTTGGTGAAGACGGCCTTGACGACCCGGCCGTCCTTCTCGTCGGTCTTCACGGTGTACGGGCCGGAGCCGACCACCTTGAAGCCGTTGTTGAGCTCGTTCTTGGAGTAGGACTCGCTGTCGACGATGGCCGCGGCCGGGGTGGCGAGCTTCTGCGGGAAGGTCGCGTCGGGCGTCTTCAGCGAGAAGACGATCTCCAGCTCGCTCGGCGTCTCGACCTTGTCGATGTTGCTGAGCAGCCCCACCGGGCCGTTGTCGAAGTTGATGGTGCGGGCGCGCTCGATGGAGAACTTGACGTCCTCGGCGGTGAGCGCGTGCCCGTTGGAGAATTTCAGCCCGCTGCGCAGCGTGCAGCGGAACTGCTCGTTCTTGCGGTCCCCGAAGGAGCACCGCTCCGCCGCGTCGCCGACCGGGGTGGCGCCGGAGCGGGGCAGGCGCAGCAGGGTCTGGAAGGTGCTGTGCAGGACGTTCCACGCGCTGATGTCGTACGCGGCGGCCGGGTCGAAGGGCGCCGGGGCGTCCGTCGTCTCCTCGAAACGGTCGGTCGTGCCGATGACGATGGCGCCGTTGCCCTTTCCGGCTCCGGCACTCCCGCCACAGGCGACGAGCACGGGGGCCAGCAGGCCTGCCACGGTCGGCAGCACCAACGTCTTGCGATTCATTGTGCGGGGTTCTCCCTGTGATGCGATCGGTTCCCGGGACGATACCGACGGCGGTTGCGTCGGCCCATGGGCAGCCGTGAAGTTCTCGCGAAGAGATTAGTGCGCGGGGCCCCGGCGGGCGGAACGCGGGGAAGTTGACGCGATATCACGCCGGGATAACGACCGGCAGTTCACCGATATCCGGACGCCGGAACGATTCGCACACCGGACAATGAATCGGGACACAACGGTGCGCTTCAACCCGGTTCGGAGTGCGGGAGAGTGATCGACACCCCACACAACGGCCCTTGACCCGGTGACGAAACTCACTCCGGCGAACTCCGCGGCGGCCAGGGGAATTCGGCCACGGCATTCGTCACGGAAAACATTCGCCCCGGCGCCCTGAGTTCCGCCGGCATTCCCCGGGGCACGCTCAGTGCACGCGTCAGTGCTTTCCTGTCATCAGCCCGCGCAGAAAACGGAGATCGACTTCCTCCAGGGAGCCCACGACCATGCGCCCGGCGGCGGGCGGGATCGGGGCCACCGACGGCACCGCCACCACCCGGCAGCCGGCCGCCTCCGCGGCCGTCACGCCCGTCATGGTGTCCTCGACGACGGCGCACCGCGCGGGGTCCGCGCCGAGCCGGGCGGCCGCCAGCAGATAGGGGTCGGGGTGCGGCTTCGTCCGCTCCATCTCGTCACCGGCGACGGTCAGCGTGAAGTTCTCCGCGCCCAGCGTGTGCAGCACCCGGTCGATGATCTGCCGGTGCGAGGCGGAGACCAGCGCGGTCGGCACGGAGTGGGCGGCGAGCTCGGCGAGCAGTCTGCGGGCGCCCGGCATCAGCGGCACCCCGTGCCCGATCATCTCGGAGAAGCGCGAGTTGAGCAGGGCCGTCAGCTCGGCCAGGGCGATCTTGGCGCCGGTGGCCTGGATGAGGAAGGAGGCGCTGCGCGCCATGGGGCCGCCGACGACGACCGCGCGGTACTCCTCCAGGAGCTGGTGCCCGAGCTCGGCGAAGACGGCGACCTCGACGTCCCACCAGAAGCCCTCGGTGTCGACCAGGGTGCCGTCCATGTCGAGGAGGACGGCCTGCAGGGCCGATCCGGCGGCCGGACGGGTCTCGACTGCGGGGATGCTGCTGGTCATCCGGGCACACCTCCTGAGGGGACGAGAAGGCCGGCCCCGCCGCACCCGTGAGGGACGCGATGAGACCGGCCTTCACCGGACCGACAAGTGTACGGCGGACCGTCTCCCGCGTCGCTTCGATATCCGGGAGCCCGCCCGATACCGGCCGTCGCGGCGCCGGGCCTCAGCCCTCGCCCTCGGGCCCCTCCGGCTCCTCCTCCGCCGCGGCGGAGTTCTCGCCGTCCTTGGCCGGGGGCCGCGGCGGGCGCGTACGGCCGCTGGAGGTGTCACGGAGGTAGGAGCCGTCCGCGAGCCCGGGCTCGGCCGCGAGGCCGCCCGGCTGGCCGTCCCGGCGGCGCAGATAGCGTTCGAACTCACGAGCGATCGCCTCGCCCGACGCCTCCGGGAGGTCGGCCGTGTCCCGCGCCTCCTCCAGCGACTGGACGTACTCCGCGACCTCGCTGTCCTCGGCCGCCAGCTGGTCCACGCCCAGCTGCCAGGCGCGAGCGTCCTCCGGGAGGTCGCCCAGCGGGATCCGCAGGTCGATCAGGTCCTCCAGGCGGTTCAGGAGCGCCAGGGTGGCCTTCGGGTTCGGCGGCTGGGAGACGTAGTGCGGCACGGCCGCCCACAGGCTCACCGCCGGGACGCCCGCGTGCGCGCAGGCCTCCTGGAGAATGCCGACGATCCCGGTCGGGCCCTCGTAGCGGGACTCCTCCAGATCCATGGTCCGCGCCAGGTCCGGGTCCGAGGTGACCCCGCTGACCGGCACCGGCCGGGTGTGCGGGGTGTCGCCGAGCAGCGAGCCCAGCACCACGACGAGCTCCACGCCCAGCTCGTGGGCGAAGCCCAGGATCTCGTTGCAGAACGAGCGCCAGCGCATGCTCGGCTCGATGCCCCGCACCAGGACGAGGTCGCGCGGGGCGCCCTTGCCGCCGGCCCCGCCCGTGCGCACCACGGACAGCCGGGTGGTCGGCCAGGTGACCTTGCGGACCCCTCCGTCCAGCCAGATCGTGGGCCGGTTGACCTGGAAGTCGTAGTAGTCCTCGGCGTCGAGCGCGCCGAAGACCTCGCCCTTCCACTCGCGGTCCAGGTGCGCGACCGCGCTGGAAGCGGCGTCACCGGCGTCGTTCCAGCCCTCGAAGGCACAGATCATGACCGGGTCGATCAGCTCGGGAACCCCCTCAAGCTCGATCACCCAGCGCCTCCTTCCGACCGGGGCGGACGGGTCCGTACCACCGGTTGCAGTTCCGTGCAGTGTTGTTCAGGGTTGTTCAGTGTCGCGCGGTGTCGTGCAGGGGCGTGCCGTGTCGTCCGGAGCGGCCCCCCGCAGCGTTTTCCCTGTCGTGCGACCCCTAAGACTACGACTTCCGCGCCCCCCGTTCGCAGCCCCTGTGCGGGCACTTCCTCACCCCCTCGTACCCCAGTCGCGCCGGTAGGCACGCCAGTCCCCCTCGGTGGCCGCGAAGTCCACGTACAGCGCCAGCCCGAACCGCTGCCGGTCCCCGCCCTCGCGGGTCAGGCCCAGCCGGGCGCCGCGCACGGCGGCCGCTGCCGTCTCCGCGTGGCCGTGGTGGCCCATCTCGTCGGTGTGGAAGAAGGGCAGGCCCATCAGCAGGTCGACCCCGGCGGGGGTGGCCTGGAGGGCGAGCGCCGTCTGCCGGGCCACATAGCCGCCGTAGAGGCTCTCGACCGGCAGGGCGGTGTCGTACGACATGACCGCGATCTGGTCGGTGCGGCGCGCGACCTGCCCGAAGTACTTCTGGGTCCACCACTTGGGGCTGCCCATCAGGCGGGCGGCCCGGTGCATCGAGGGCAGCGGGTCGATCTGCTGCGCGGCGACCGAGAGCACGCCGCCCGCGGAGGTGACGGCGGGGTGGAGGGCGTCCAGCAGGGCGAGGAAGGACCCGTCGCCGGAGCGCACGGGCTCGACGTCCAGGTGGACGCCGTCGAATCCGGCCCGCATCACCTGCCGGGAGCTCTCCACCACGGCGTCGCGCGCGGGCGCCGAGTCCAGCCGGAGCCCGTCGCCGCCCTCGCCCGCGCGCACCAGCTTGTCGCCGAGCCACGCCTGTACGCGCACCCCCGGCAGCTCGCGGTGCACGGAGTCGGCCAGCCACCGGGCGCGGGGGTACGCCGAGGCGGGCAGCGTGCCGTCGTGCTCCAGCGGCCCGGCGTGCACATAGAGGTCGCGCAGGCCCGTCCCCGCGATCCGGCGCTTCAGCGCGGCCAGGTCCGCGTCGCCCTTGCGGCCGTCGACCCAGGCGTGGCCCAGCCAGACCGCGTCGCGGCCGCGGGTGACCGCGTCCCCCGCGGGCGCCCCGGCATAGGCCGCCCGCAGCGCGCTCCCCGCCAGGACGAGCGGCACCAGGAGCACCAGGGCCAGGACGACGGCCAGGCGCGCGACCAGCCGCCTGCGGGGACGCAGGCGGCGCAGCGCGGTGAGCGGTTCACGGGCATCCGGCCGGTGCATGGAGAAGATCGCCCCCCCTTTTTCCTACAGTGACGCGGTCCCCGCCGGGTCAGTTGCACCGCCGGGGCAGCGCTGAGGGGAGAGACGGCCGATGGCGTCTCTCCCCTCAGCGGGCCTCACCGGGCAGTGGGCGTCAGCCCTTGTCGTTCAGCATGCCCTTGACGCGCGCCCGGACGTCCTCGGTGTCGAGGCCGCGGATCGTCAGCGTCGTACGGCGGCGCAGGACGTCGTCCACCGTCTCGGCCCACTCGTGGTCGCGGGCGTAGACGACCTGGGCCCAGATCTCCGGGCCGTCGGGGTGGATGCGCTCGCCGAGCTCCGGGTTCTCGTTGACCAGGCGCGCGATGTCGAAGGACAGCGAGCCGTAGTGCGAGGCCAGGTGGCGGGCGGTCAGCGGGTCCATGCGGGCGCCGGGGTCGCGGTCCACCAGCAGTCGGTGGGCGACCGCGTTGGGGTTGGCGACACCGGGCAGCGGGGTCCGGCGGACGAGGTTGGAGATGGGCTCCATGTCCTCGGTCAGCGGGCTGCCGGGCAGCTTGGCGAGCTTGGCCATGACCGTACGGCCGATGTGGCGGTAGGTGGTCCACTTGCCGCCGGCGACGGAGAGCATGCCGCCCTTGCCCTCGCTGACGACGGTCTCGCGCTTGGCCTGGGAGACGTCACCGGGGCCGCCGGGCAGCACGCGCAGGCCCGCGAAGGCGTACGTCATCAGGTCGCGGTCGAGGTCCGCGTCCTGGATGGAGAACGCCGCCTCGTCCAGGATCTGCTGGATGTCGGCCTCGGTGGCGCGCACGTCCGCCGGGTCGCCCTCGTACTGGGTGTCGGTGGTGCCGAGGAGGAGCTGGTCCTCCCACGGCAGGGCGAAGGTGATGCGGTACTTGTCGATCGGGGTGGCCATGGCGGCCTTCCAGGGCGACTTGCGCTTCATCACGATGTGCGCGCCCTTGGAGAGGCGGATCGACGGGTCCGCGCCCTTGTCCTCCATCTTGCGGAGGTGGTCGACCCAGGGGCCGGTGGCGTTGAGCACGACGCGCGCGTCGACACCGAACTCGGTGCCGTCCTGGCGGTCCTTGAGCTCGGCGCCCGTGACCTTGCCGTGGGTGAAGCGCAGGCCGGTGACCTCGGCGTGGTTGAGGACCACGGCACCGGACTCGACCGCCGCGCGGACCGTCATGACGGCGACGCGCGAGTCGTTCATCTGGTGGTCGTAGTAGACCGCCACGGCCTTGAGGTTGTCCGTGCGCAGACCGGGGTTGTCGGCCTTGGCCTTGGCCGGGGAGATCACCTTGCCGACGCCGTCGCCGAAGGCGGACAGCGCGGAGTAGGCGAAGACACCGGCGCCGAGCTTGGCGGCGCCGACCGGGCCGCCCTTGTAGACCGGCAGGTAGAAGGTCAGCGGGTTGACCAGGTGCGGGGCCACGTCCTTGGCCAGCACCCGGCGCTCGTGGTGGTTCTCCGCGACCAGCTTGACCGCGCCGGTCTGCAGGTAGCGCAGACCGCCGTGGACGAGCTTGGAGGAAGCGGAGGAGGTGGCGCCGGCGAAGTCGCCGGCGTCCACCATGGCGACCCGCAGTCCGGCCTGCGCTGCGTGCCAGGCCACCGAGGTGCCCAGGATGCCGCCGCCGATCACCAGGAGGTCGTACGTCGCGTTGGACAGCCGTTCCCGGGTCTCTGCGCGGCCCGGGTTGGCACCGGAGGCCGGGTGCGTTCCCAGGGTCGGAACGCTCTGCGGGGTTGTCATGATTACTCCTCGTCCTCGATCCAGCCCATGGTCCGCTCGACGGCCTTGAGCCAGTTCTTGTACTCGCGGTCACGCGTGTCCGCGTCCATGCGGGGGGTCCACTCGGCGGCCCGGCGCCAGTTGGCGCGCAGGGCGTCGGTGTCCGGCCAGAAGCCGACGGCCAGGCCGGCGGCGTAGGCGGCGCCGAGGCAGGTGGTCTCGGCGACCATCGGGCGCACCACAGGGGCGTCCAGGAAGTCCGAGAGCGTCTGCATCAGCAAGTTGTTGGAGGTCATGCCGCCGTCGACCTTGAGCGCGGTGAGCTCGACGCCGGAGTCCTTCGTCATGGCGTCGGTGATCTCGCGGGTCTGCCAGGCGGTGGCCTCGAGCACGGCGCGGGCGATGTGCGCCTTGGTGACGTAGCGGGTCAGGCCCGCGATGACACCGCGCGCGTCGGAGCGCCAGTAGGGGGCGAACAGGCCGGAGAAGGCCGGCACGAAGTAGGCGCCGCCGTTGTCCTCGACGGAGCTGGCGAGCGTCTCGATCTCGGCCGCGCTCTTGATCAGGCCCATCTGGTCGCGCATCCACTGCACGAGGGAGCCGGTGACGGCGATGGAGCCCTCGAGGGCGTAGACGGGCTTCTGCTCGCCGATGCGGTAGCCGACGGTGGTCAGCAGGCCGTTGTACGACTGGACGGGCTCGTCACCGGTGTTCATCAGCATGAAGGTGCCGGTGCCGTAGGTGGACTTGGCCTCGCCCTGCTCGAAGCAGGTCTGGCCGAAGAGGGCCGCCTGCTGGTCGCCGAGTGCGGAGGCGACGGGGACGCCGGCGAGGGCGCCGCCCTTGGCGTGGCCGTAGACCTCGGCGGAGGAGCGGATCTCCGGCAGCACGGCGGCCGGGATCTCGATGGAGGAGAGGATGCGCTCGTCCCAGGCCAGGGTGCGCAGGTTCATCAGCATCGTGCGGGAGGCGTTGGTGACGTCCGTGACGTGGACACCGCCGTCGACACCGCCGGTGAGGTTCCAGATGACCCAGGAGTCCATGGTGCCGAAGAGGATGTCGCCGCGCTCGGCGCGCTCGCGCAGGCCCTCGACGTTGTCCAGCAGCCAGCGGACCTTGGGGCCGGAGAAGTAGGAGGCCAGCGGGAGGCCCGTCTCGCGGCGGAAGCGGTCCTGGCCGACGTTGCGGCCGAGCTCCTTGCAGAGGGCGTCGGTGCGGGTGTCCTGCCAGACGATGGCGTTGTGGACGGGCTCGCCGGTGTTCTTGTCCCACATCAGCGTGGTCTCACGCTGGTTGGTGATGCCGATCGCCTTGACGTCGGCGGCGGTGATGCCCGCCTTCTCGACGGCGCCGGCCACGACCTGCTGGACGTTGGTCCAGATCTCGGTGGCGTCGTGCTCGACCCAGCCCGGCTTCGGGAAGATCTGCTCGTGCTCCTTCTGGTCGACGGAGACGATGCGTCCGTCGCGGTCGAAGACGATGCAGCGGGAGGAGGTGGTGCCCTGGTCGATCGCCGCGATGAACGGGCCCTGGCCGTGGGTGCCGGTGGTGGTCATGTCTGGTGTGCTCCTGGAAGTCTGAAGGTCTCGGCGGGTGCTCAGAACGCGAGCTTGTGGATGCCTGCGGCGAGCGCGGCACCGACGAGCGGGCCGACCACCGGGATCCAGGCGTAGCCCCAGTCGGAGCCGCCCTTGTTCGGCAGCGGCAGCAGCGCGTGCACGATACGCGGACCGAGGTCACGGGCCGGGTTGATCGCGTAACCCGTCGGGCCGCCGAGCGAGAGGCCGATACCCACGACGACGAAGGCGGTCATCAGCACGCCGGTGCCGCTGACGGCCAGACCCTTGGTGAGGCCCTGGGTGAGGATCGCGAGCACGAGCACCGCGGTGGCGATGATCTCGGTGGCGAGGTTCTGCACGACGTTGCGGACCTCGGGGCCCGTCGAGAAGACACCGAGCACCGGACCGGCCTGGGGCGAGGCGGACTTGTCCACTATCCCCTCGTGGCCCGTGGTCTCGGCGACGATCTCCGGGTCCGTGAGGTGGGCCCGGAACTGACCGTAGTACGCGACCCACACCAGCGTGGCGCCGATCACCGCGCCGAGCATCTGGGAGCCGATGTAGAGCGGCACGTCGCTCCACTTGGTCACGCCGTCCATGGCGAGGCCGATCGTCACGGCGGGGTTGAGGTGCGCGCCGGACGGGTGGGCGATGTACGCACCCGTCAGGACCGCGAAGCCCCAGCCGAACGTGATGGCGAGCCAGCCCGCGTCGAGCGCCTTGGAGCGCTTCAGAGTGACGGCGGCGCAGACGCCACCGCCCAGCAGGATGAGCACGGCGGTACCGATGGTCTCGCCGGCGAAGATGTCGGAGCTGGACACCCGCGACTCCTTTGTCCTTGGTCCAGGGGAAAGGCGAACCCCGGGTCCCTCCGGTGGTCCGCGCCCTCCGAGAGGGCGGTGATCGGTCCCGCGGCAGAGCCCACCATAGCGAATATTGTCGTTAGGTGTTCGACAATGCCGACCGATGAACGGCAGTTTTCTGCACGGTCAAGGGCGCGTCAAGGGTTTCGTGACCGAAAAGTCCCGGCCAACAGGCCGAAAACATTCGATCGATACCCGCCGGTAACCGAACCGCGACCTAAGGCCGTGATCCACCCCCGTCCGCCGGGCTAGAAGCGCCCGGCACCCAGGTCACGGGAGACCGCGCGAGCGCAGTCCCGTACGGCCGCGACCAGCTGCGCCCTGAGCTCGCCGTCCTCGCAGACCCGCTCCACGGCACCGGTGATGCCCACCGCGCCCACCGGCATCCGGCGCCGGTCGTGGATGGGGGCGGCGACCGACGCCACACCCGCCCAGGTCTCCTCGACGTCCGAGGCCCATCCTCGGGCCCGGGTGAGGTCGAGCACACTCTCGAAATCGGCCAGTCCGGTCACGGTGTGCGGGGTGAACGCCTCACGGTCCGACTCCGTCGCCTCACTGTGCGCCACCGGGTCGTAGGCGGAGAGCACCTTGCCCAGCGCGGTGCTGTGCAGCGGCTGCATCGCGCCGACCTCCAGCACCTGTCTGCTGTCGTCGGGCCGGAAGACGTGATGGATGATCAGCACGCCCTGCTGGTGGAGCACGCCCAGATAGACGCTCTCGCCGCTGGAGCGCGCCAGGTCGTCCGCCCAGACCAGTGCCCGGGCCCGCAGTTCGTGCACATCCAGATAGCTGTTGCCCAGCCGCAGCAGCTCCGCGCCGAGCTGATAGCGCCCGGACGCGGGGTCCTGCTCCACGAAGCCCTCCTGCTGGAGCGTCCGCAGAATGCCGTGCGCGGTCCCCTTCGCGAGCCCCAGCGCGGAGGCCACATCCGAAAGCCCCAGCCGTCGCTCGCCCCCCGCGAGCAGCCGTAGCATCGCCGCCGCTCGTTCCAGCGACTGGATGGTCCGTGCCATCGCGCAACCTCCTCCACATGCCGTTCGGCAATGCTGAACACTATCGGCCGATGCCGACCGAGAGGTAGCTGGCAGCGGCTCGTCCGATGATCGCCGAGGGGCAAGCATGCCCTGGTCAGGCCGTGGTCGTCCCCGTATCAAGCGGTGGGACGCCCCTCCCTTCGGCCGAGTCGGCGGCTACGCTGACGGCGTGCGCCTTCTGCCGGAAGGCGTAAAGCCGACAGCCGTCGCAACCCCGGGAGCACTTCCATGGCCTCGTTCACGCCATCGACCGCAAGCACCGCCCGAGCCTCCGAACTCCGGGAGGCCCTCGCCTCCCGGGTCGTGGTGGCCGACGGAGCCATGGGCACCATGCTCCAGGCGCAGGACCCCACGCTGGACGACTTCCAGCAGCTCGAAGGCTGCAACGAGATCCTCAACGTCACCCGCCCGGACATCGTGGCTTCCGTCCACGAGGAGTACTTCGCCGTCGGCGTCGACTGCGTGGAGACCAACACCTTCGGCGCGAACCTCGCCGCCCTCGGGGAGTACGACGTCGCCGACCGCATCCTCGAACTCTCCGAGGCGGGCGCGCGCATCGCCCGCGAGGTCGCCGACGACTTCACCGCCCGCGACGGCCGGACCCGCTGGGTGCTCGGCTCGGTCGGCCCCGGCACCAAGCTGCCGACCCTGGGCCACGCCCCGTACGGCAAACTCCGCGACGCCTACCAGCAGAACGTCGAGGGCCTCGTCGCCGGCGGCGCCGACGCCATCCTGGTGGAGACCACCCAGGACCTGCTCCAGACCAAGGCCTCCGTGGTCGGCGCCCGCCGCGCCATGGAGGCCGCCGGGGCCGACCTGCCGCTGCTGGTCCAGGTCACCGTCGAGACCACCGGCACCATGCTCCTCGGCTCGGAGATCGGCGCCGCGCTCACCGCCCTGGAGCCGCTGGGCATCGACATGATCGGCCTGAACTGCGCCACAGGACCCGCCGAGATGAGCGAGCACCTGCGCTATCTCTCCCGGCACGCCAGGACCCGCGTCTCCGCGATGCCCAACGCCGGCCTGCCGGTCCTGGGCAAGAACGGCGCGCACTACCCGCTGACCCCCGCCGAGCTGGCGGACGCCCACGAGACGTTCGTCCGGGAGTACGGCCTTTCGCTGATCGGCGGCTGCTGCGGCACGACGCCCGAGCACCTGCGCCAGGTCGTGGAACGCGTCCGCGGCATGGCGCCCACCGCGCGCAGCCCGCGCCCCGAGCCCGGTGCCGCCTCGCTCTACCAGACCGTGCCCTTCCGGCAGGACACCTCGTTCCTGGCCATCGGCGAGCGGACCAACGCCAACGGCTCGAAGAAGTTCCGCGAGGCCATGCTGGCGGGCCGCTGGGACGACTGCGTGGAGATGGCCCGCGACCAGATCCGCGAGGGCGCGCACATGCTCGACCTGTGCGTCGACTACGTCGGCCGGGACGGCGTCGCCGACATGGAGGAGCTCGCGGGCCGGTTCGCCACCGCCTCCACCCTCCCGATCGTGCTGGACTCCACCGAGGTCGACGTGCTGCGCGCCGGTCTCGAGAAGCTCGGCGGGCGCGCCGTCATCAACTCCGTCAACTACGAGGACGGCGACGGCCCCGACTCCCGCTTCGCGAAGGTGACCCGGCTGGCGGCCGAGCACGGCGCCGCGCTGATCGCGCTCACCATCGACGAGGAGGGCCAGGCCCGCACGGTCGAGAACAAGGTCGCCATCGCCGAGCGGCTCATCGAGGACCTGACGGGCAACTGGGGCATCCATGAGGGCGACATCCTCATCGACACCCTGACCTTCACCATCTGCACCGGTCAGGAGGAGTCCCGGGGGGACGGCATCGCCACCATCGAGGCGATCCGCGAGCTCAAGCGCCGCCACCCGGACGTACAGACCACACTGGGTCTCTCCAACATCTCCTTCGGCCTCAACCCGGCCGCCCGCGTCGTGCTGAACTCCGTCTTCCTCGACGAGTGCGTCAAGGCCGGGCTGGACTCGGCGATCGTGCACGCCAGCAAGATCCTGCCGATCGCGCGCCTCGACGAGGAGCAGGTCAAGACCGCCCTCGACCTCGTCTACGACCGGCGTGCCGAGGGTTACGACCCCTTGCAGAAGCTCATGGAGCTCTTCGAGGGCGTCAACATGAAGTCCATGAAGGCGGGCAAGGCCGAGGAGCTCCTCGCGCTGCCCTTGGACGAGCGGCTCCAGCGCCGCATCATCGACGGCGAGAAGAACGGCCTGGAGGCCGACCTGGACGAGGCGCTGCGCGACCGCCCCGCCCTCGACATCGTCAACGACACCCTGCTCGAAGGCATGAAGGTGGTCGGCGAGCTGTTCGGCTCGGGCCAGATGCAGCTGCCGTTCGTCCTCCAGTCGGCCGAGGTGATGAAGTCGGCCGTCGCGCACCTCGAACCGCACATGGAGAAGAGCGACGCCGAGGGCAAGGGCACGATCGTGCTGGCCACCGTCCGCGGCGACGTCCACGACATCGGCAAGAACCTCGTCGACATCATCCTCTCCAACAACGGCTACAACGTCGTCAACCTCGGTATCAAGCAGCCCGTCTCGGCGATCCTGGAGGCCGCCGAGGAGCACCGGGCCGATGTGATCGGCATGTCCGGGCTCCTGGTGAAATCCACCGTGATCATGAAGGAGAACCTGGAGGAGCTGAACCAGCGCAAGCTGGCGGCCGACTACCCGGTGATCCTCGGCGGCGCGGCGCTCACCCGCGCGTACGTCGAGCAGGACCTGCACGAGATCTACGAGGGCGAGGTCCGCTACGCCCGTGACGCCTTCGAGGGCCTGCGGCTGATGGACGCGCTGATCGCGGTCAAGCGCGGGGTGCCGGGGGCGGCGCTGCCGGAGCTCAAGCAGCGGCGGGTGCCCAAGCGGGAGGCCGCGGTGGCGGCCGCCCCGGAGCCGGAAGGCGCCGTACGGTCCGATGTCTCCACCGACAACCCCGTGCCCGCACCGCCGTTCTGGGGCACCCGGGTCATCAAGGGCATCGGCCTGAAGGACTACGCCTCCTGGCTCGACGAGGGCGCGCTCTTCAAGGGCCAGTGGGGGCTCAAGCAGGCCCGCGCGGGCGGCCCGACGTACGAGGAGCTCGTCGAGACCGAGGGCCGGCCGCGGCTGCGCGGCTGGCTGGAGAAGCTCCACACGGAGAATCTGCTCGAAGCGGCCGTCGTCTACGGCTACTTCCCCTGCGTCTCCAAGGGCGACGACCTGATCCTGCTCCACGAGGACGGCACCGAGCGCACCCGCTTCACCTTCCCGCGCCAGCGGCGCGGCCGCCGGCTGTGCCTCGCGGACTTCTTCCGCCCGGAGGAGTCCGGCGAGACGGACGTCGTGGGCCTCCAGGTCGTCACGGTCGGCTCCCGCATCGGCGAGGCGACGGCGGAGCTCTTCGCCGCCGACTCCTACCGCGACTACCTCGAACTGCACGGCCTGTCCGTCCAGCTGGCCGAGGCCCTCGCCGAGTACTGGCACGCGCGCGTCCGCGGCGAACTCGGCTTCGCGGCCGAGGACCCCGCGAACGTGGAGGGCATGTTCGACCTCCAGTACCGCGGCGCCCGATTCTCCCTGGGCTACGGCGCCTGCCCCGACCTGGAGGACCGCGCGAAGATCGCCGCCCTCCTGGAGCCGGAGCGCATCGGCGTCCACCTCTCGGAGGAATTCCAGCTGCACCCGGAGCAGTCGACGGACGCGATCGTCATCCACCACCCGGAGGCGAAGTACTTCAACGCGCGGTAGCGCGTCAGCATGGTGCCGTGGGGACCGTGCGCGACTGATCGCAGGTCAGCTCGCGGTCCCCACCAGTCCCCCGTTGACGAAGACGGTCTGTGCGGTGATCCACTTGGCCTCGGGCGAGGCCAGGAACCGCACGACCGGCACGACATCGGCCGGATCACCGATGTCGCCGTTGACGCTCATGCTCTTGAGCCAGGCGATGTTCTCGTCGGTCTCGGCCGGATAGAAGAAGCTGGTCTTCAGCGGCCCGGGGGCGACGCAGTTGACGGTGATGCCCCGCCCGCCGATCTCCTTGGCGAACGACTTCGTGTAGTGCTCCACCGGGCTCTTGCTGCCCGCGTAGCCGCCGTAGGTGGGAGCCGTGACGGCCACGATCGTCGTGATCAGGTTGAGGATGCGGCCGTTGTCTGCCATCTTCGTGGCGGCTTCCCGCATGAGGAAGAACGGGATCTTCGCGTTGATCGCGAACATCCGGTCCCATTCGTCCTCGGTGAACTCCGCGATGGGCTTGCGGACGATCATCCCCGCGGTGTTGACCAGGATGTCCCACTGCCCGAACTCCGCGAGCGTCGCGTCGACCAGCCCGGTCACCTCGTCGACCCGGGTCAGGTCCGCCTGCCGTGTCACGGCCCGCACTCCCAGACCGGCCAGCTCCTTCGCGACCTGCTCGGCCTGGTCGCGCTTGCCGTCGCTGTTGTAGTGCACCATCACATGGGCGCCGTCCCGCGCCAGCGCGGTGGCGAAGCCCTTGCCCAGGTTCGCCGAACCACCGGTCACAAGGGCGACCTTCCCGTCCAGGACACCGGCCACAGGGCTCTCCTAGCGCTCTCGCGGGTACGCGACCCGGCAGGACCCCCAGACCATCTTCGGTCCTGTCCCGGCGATGCGCGATTTCTGGCGCGGCGGGCCTGCGCGGACGCGGGCCGGCAGAAGTCCACGCACCCGCGCCGAGAATCCATGGCCATGTACGCGTCAGCGTCGCTAAGCACGCGGGCATGAGAACACCGACACGACTGAGAGTGGCCGTCGCCGCCGCCCTCCTCGGGCTCGCGGCCGCGCTCGCCGGGCCCGTGGGCAGCGCGCACGGCGACCCGGCCGCGGGCGCGGATCACGCCGCGGCGGACCGGACGACCGTCGGCGACGTCACCGGCTTCGCGGCCGACGGCCCCGCGTACCGGCTGGCCGCCGGTGCGGCGCGGGTGCGCGTCACCTTCGTCTCCGACAGGACGTTCAGGATCGAACTCGCCCCCGACGGCACCTTCACCGACCCCACCGGCAAGGACGTCGTCCTGCCGCAGGGTCCCCCGCCCCGGACCCGCTGGAAGGACAGGGGCGACCGCTACGAGCTGTCCACGACGGCCGTCACCCTGCGCGCGTACAAGTCGCCGCTGCGCTTCGCGCTGTACCGCGCGGACGGCACCCGCGTCTGGTCCGAGGCCAAGGGTCTGAGCTGGGACAAGGACAGCACGGCCCAGACGCTCGCCCGCGGCGCGAACGAGCAGTTCTACGGCGCCGGGATGCAGAACGGCCGCGGCAACACCTCGCACCGCGGGAAGACCGTGGAGGTGGGCGTCGACTACAACTGGGACGACGGCGGACACCCCAATTCGGTGCCGTACTACCTCTCCTCGGCCGGCTACGGCGTCTTCCGCAACACCTACGCCCCCGGCACGTACGCCTTCGGCGACCCCGTGACGACCACGGAGAAGGAACGGCGCTTCGACGCGTACTACTTCGCGGGGCCCACAGCCAAGGACGTCATCGGGCAGTACACGCAGCTGACCGGCCGCCCCTTCCTGCCGCCGGTGTACGGGCTGGAGATCGGCGACTCCGACTGCTATCTGCACAACGCCAACCGCGGTGAACGGCACACCCTGGACGCCCTGAAGGTGGCCGACGGCTACACCGCGAACGACATGCCGGGCGGCTGGATGCTCGTCAACGACGGCTACGGCTGCGGCTACGAGAACCTGCCGGACGTGAACAAGGGCCTCGGCGACCACAAGATGAAGATGGGCCTGTGGACCCAGGACGGCCTGGCGAAACTCGCCGACCAGGTCAAGGCGGGCCAGCGGGTCGCCAAGCTCGACGTCGCCTGGGTCGGCGACGGCTACAAGTTCGCCCTCGACGGCTGCAAGGACGCCTACAAGGGCATCGAGGACAACAGCGACGCCCGGGGCTTCACCTGGGCGCCGGAGAGCTGGTCGGGCGCGCAGCGCTGCGGGGTGCAGTGGTCCGGCGACCAGAAGGGCTCGTGGGAGTACATCCGCTGGCAGATCCCCACGTACGCGGGCGCGACGATGTCGGGGCTCGCGTACACCACGGGCGACGTGGACGGCATCTTCGGCGGCAGCCCCAAGACGTACGTCCGCGACCTCCAGTGGAAGGCCTTCCTGCCGGCCGTGATGACGATGGACGGCTGGGCGCCGAGCGACAAGCAGCCCTATCGCTACGGAGATCCGTACACGTCCGTCAACCGCAAGTACCTCAAGCTCAAGGAGTCGTTGCTGCCCTATATGTACTCCTACGCGGCGGAGGCGACCCGCACGGGCGTCGGTCCGGTGCGACCGCTGGCGCTGGAGTACCCGGACGATCCCGAGGCCGCCTCGGACGCCGCCAAGTACGAGTTCCTGTCGGGTGAGTCCTTCCTGGTGGCGCCGGTCTACGAGGACTCCGAGGTCCGCAACGGCATCTATCTTCCGAAGGGCACCTGGACCGACTACTGGACGGGCCGCACCTACGAGGGCCCGCGCACCCTGGACGGCTATCGCGCGCCGCTCGACACCCTGCCGCTGTTCGTGAAGGCGGGCGCGAACATCCCGATGTGGCCCGGGATCCGCTCGTACGAGGACCGCACGGCGTCGTCCCCGCTCGCCTGGGACGTCTACCCCAAGGGCACCTCCTCCTTCACCCTCTACGAGGACGACGGCGTCACCCGGGCCCACCGCACGGGCGCGTACGCCCAGCAGAAGCTGACGGTCCGCGCGCCGCGCGAGGGGCGGGGCGACATCACGCTGGACCTCGGCGCGTCCAAGGGCGACTTCCGCGGCAAGCAGACGGCGCGGCCGTACGACTTCACGGTCCACAGCGGTGCGGCGCCGAAGTCGGTGGCTCTGGACGGGCGGACACTGCCGCGCCTGTCGGGGGCGGGCCGGGGCGAGGGCTGGTGGTACGACGCGTCCGACCGCGGCGGCGTCGTGCATGTGACGACGGGCGCCCTGCCGACGGACCGGGGCTTCACGGTCGCGCTGCGGGGAGCGGGCGCGGCCGGGCGGAACTGAATCCCTGACGATTGCTTGACCGAACGGGCTCTTGCTCGCCCGAGCAAGAGCCCGCTACCTTTTGCTCATGGAAGCAAGTCACAGCACATTCAAGCAAGATGGCGGGGCGTCAGCCTCCAGGACGTTCACCGAGGCCGCCCGGCGGGCGCAGATCGTGGGCGCGGCCATCGAGGTCATAGCCGAATCCGGCTACGCCAAGGCGTCGTTCACCCGGATCGCCAAGCAGGCGGGGCTGAGCAGCACCGGGATGATCTCGTACCACTTCTCCGGCAAGGACGACCTGATGCGAGAGGTCGTCGGCGAGGTGCTGCGCGTCGCCGACGCGTACATGCGGCCGAGGATCGAGGCCCAGGCGACGGCCTCGGGCCGGCTGCGGGCCTACATCGAGTCGAACATCGCACTGCTCAAGGAGTTCCCGAACCACCTTCCGGCGATGGTGGAGGTGTTCGGCAACCTCCGGGGCGAGGACCCGTCGCTGCGCGAGTTCGCCGCCGCGATGGAGGCGGTCGTCGACCTCCAGGTGGAGCGCATGCGGGAGGCCCAGGAGGCGGGCGAGTTCGGCGAGTTCGACCCCCGGGTGATGGTCATGGCCATCAGGGGTGCCATCGACGGATTGGTGACCCGCGCCGCCAAGGATCCCCGTATCGACCCCGACGTCTGCGGCCGCGAGCTGGCGGACCTCTTCGAGCGCGCGACCAGGAAGGCGGACCGATGACAGCCACGGACCCGGAGACGGCACAGGAGACACCGGAACAGGCGGCCAGGGCCAAGTCCGCCGCCTTACGCAAACTCGTCGTCCAGCAGCTCTTCTTCGAGCTGGCCGTGCCACTGGGCGGCTACTACGGCCTGCGGGCCGCGGGCGCCGGCCAGTGGGTGGCACTGGCGCTGGGCAGCGTGCTGGCGCTGCCGTGGATCGTGTACGGGATCGTCAAGCGCCGCAAGATCGAGGCCATGCCGGTCTTCACGCTCCTGATGATGGTCATGGGCGCGCTGATGTCCCTGGTCACCGGCGATCCGCGGGTGCTGCTCATCCGGGACAGCTGGCTCACCGCCACGTTCGGGCTGTGGGTGCTCGGCACGCTGGCGACCCGGCGGCCGTTCATGCTGACCGCGGCCCGGACGGTCGTCCTCGCCAAGGCCGGGGAGACCGGCTGGCGTTCATGGGAGTCCCGCTGGGACACCCAGCCCGGATTCCGCCACGACATCCGGGTGATCACCGCGGTGTGGGGGGCCGCGCTCACCCTGGACGCGGGGGTCCGGGTGGTGCTCGCGTGCACGCTGCCCGTCGACCTGGTCCCCGGCGTGAGCACGGCGCAGTGGCTGGTGGTGCTGGCGGGGCTGCTCGTCTTCCACAACCGGTTCGTCACCCGGCGCGGTCTGAAAGTCTAGGGGCCATGGACACCGACGTCATCGTCGTCGGCGCGGGCCCCACGGGCCTGACGCTCGCGAACGAACTGGGCCTGGCGGGCGTCCGCGCCCTCGTTCTGGAGAGGCTGCCCGAGCGCACCGGGCAGTCCAAGGCGCTGAATCTGCAACCGCGCACCGCCGAGATGCTCCAGATGCGCGGCTGGCTGGAACCGGTCCTCGACCGCGCCGTCACCGCCGTGCCCGGCGGGCACTTCGCCGGGATGCCGCTGGACTACTCCGTCTTCGACACCCGCTTCCCCTATCAAGTGGGCATCCCCCAGGCCCGGGTCGAGGAGTTCCTGGAGGACCGGCTCGCCGCGTACGGCACGCCGGTGCTGCGCGGCCACGAGCTGACCGGCCTCGCCCAGGACGCCGGCGGGGTGACGGCCACCGTCACCGGACCGCGCGGCACCCACGACCTGCGGGCCGCGTATCTGGTGGGCGCCGACGGCGGGCGCAGCACGGTGCGCAAGCGGCTCGGCGTCGGCTTCCCGGGCCGGGACGGCCGGGTCTCCATGGTCGTCGCCGATGTGGTGCTCGCCGACGACGAGGCGCTGCCCACCACATGGCGACTGCCGCCCGTCGAGCCGGGCCGGGCCGGCGAGCTCTTCCTCGTCCCACTCGGCGAGGGCGTCTTCCGCTTCCTCTTCGGCGGGCCCGAACAGCAGGGGATCGACCGGGACTCCCCCGTCACCGAGGACGAGATCCGCGCGGCCCTGCGCCCCGCCCACGGCTTCCGCCCGCGGCTGCGCGAGGTCCGCTGGGCCTCCCGCTTCACCGACGCCTCCCGGCAGGCCGAGCGGTATGTGAACGGCCGAGTGCTGCTGGCCGGGGACGCCGCGCACATCCACTTCCCCGCCGGCGGGCAGGGCCTGAACCTCGGCGTGCAGGACGCCTTCAACCTCGGCTGGAAGCTCGCCGCCCAGGTCAAGGGGGCGGCCTCCGAGGGCCTGTTGGAGACTTACCACACGGAGCGGCACCCCGTCGGCGCCGCCGTGCTGCGCAACACCCGGGCACAGGGCGTGCTGCTGGTCCCGGACGACGACGTGCTCGCCCTGCGGGGCATCATGGCCGACGTCCTCGCGACCCCCGAGGCGAACCGGCGCATCGCGGGCATGATCTCCGGCCTCGACATCCGCTACCCCATGCCGGACACCCCCGCCCACCCCCTCCTCGGCACCCGCCTCCCGGCACCCCTGCCGTCCGGCCGCGGCCTCCTCCTGGCGGACGACCGCCCGGTACACCCGTGGCGCGACCGCGTCGACGTCTCCGCCCCGCACGAGGGCGAGTCGGTGCTGATCCGCCCCGACGGCTACGTCTGCTGGGCGGGCACCACGAACACGCCGGGCCTGACCGACGCTCTCACTCGGTGGTTCGGGCCGGCGAAGTGAGCGTGCGGTTCCGGGGGTAGGGCCTTCACCAAAGATCCCGCCCCGCCCAGATCGGGTCCCCGTCGTACGGGTGGTAGGCCTCCACGTTGTCCGCCGCCGGGTGCACCCGCCCCGCCGGGCCCGCGGCGAAGGCGCGCAGCACGTTCTCGGTGACCCGCGACGTGAAGCGCGCCGTGTCCGGTGGGATGCCGTGGCCGCCGTCCCCCGTGAGGGACTCCACCCACCGCATGGTTCCGGTGTTGAACACCCCCGCCCCGCTGCGCGCCGTGTAGTACGCCGAGTCGGCGAACGTCCGCACGCCCCGGCAGATCAGCGGCGAGTGGGCGACGATCTCGATCGGGCGGGGCGTGTTGCCGCCGGAGTTGACCCGGTCGTACTCCGTGCCGACGAGATTGCGGAAGCTCGTGCCGCGGCCGGCGCCCGTGCCTTCGAAGAGCCAGTGGCCGGGTTCGGTCACCACGTAGTCGGCGGTGGTCGGGTTCGATTCGTAGAGCGTGCCGGTGAGCGCGTTCTCGGGCCGGGCGGCCGGGGGTTCGCGCCAGTCCGTGGTGACGGCCGCGTCGTCCTTGCCGAGCGCCGGGTCGAGGGCCCAGTCGGTCTTGTAGCAGACGACCAGGCGCCGGTCGCCCGTGGCCGTACGCTCCAGACGGATGCGCCGGAAGCAGGCGTTCGCGCCCAGGAAGGCGACGTTGGCGCCCGCGTCCCGGGCCGCCGTGACGTGCTCGCGCATGGCCGGGGTCCAGTATTCGTCGTGGCCCAGGGAGACCACCCCGTGTGCGCCCCGCAGCAGTTCCGGGTCCCGGTCGAGGTCCATGGTGGTCGCGTACGCCAGCGGCAGGCCGAGCCGCTCGGCGAGCGCGACGGCGGGCTGCTCGTAGGTGGTGAACAGCGGTGCGCCGTCGCCGTCGTACGGGCGGTCGCAGCTCACGGCGAGGGACCGCCGGCCGTCGTCGTCCTTGCCGCCGGGGCCGTGGTAGAGGCTGTAGCCGCCCCAGGTGTTGTACGCCTGCCAGGTGCCGACCGCGTTGACCAGCACCAGCTTCCCCTCCGTGCGCGTCGAGCGCACGGTCAGCGGTACGTGGCGCTGCTCGCCCGTACCGGCGGTGAGCCGGATCAGGTACGCGCCTTCCGGCCAGCCTCGCGTGGGCACCTCCAGTGACGGACCCCAGTCGGCGGTGATGGTGCGGGTGGGGCCGGTGGGGCGGGGAAGCGGCTGTGCGGAGCCGCGTATCGCCTCCGAGGACCACACCTTGCGGGCCTGCGCGCCGCCGTACCAGCCCATCCGGAACGCCTCGGCGCGGAACTCCCCGGCCGTGGTGGACACATGCAGCCGCAGGGGCTCACCGGGGAGCACGCTCACCCGGTCCGCGTACCCCTCCACCGCCCGGTCCGCGCCGCGACGCCGCAGGCCCCAATCGCGGTCGCCCGGCAGCGCGTTCTCCGCCGCGACCGACCAGGGGTCACCGGCCCGCTGCCGGCCCGGGTCGTGCCCTTCGGAGCACCCGGCCACGAGCGCGCCCGCTCCCGCCCCGGCGACGGCGCCGAGGAAGTGCCGCCGGTCCCACGCGTGCTCGGACATCTCCCTACCCATTGCGCCGGGAGGGAGGTGTCCCCGCACGGCCGGTTGCTCCGTACGGGGGATGTCACGGCGCGAGGGGGCGGGCCAGCTCCGGCAGCTTTCGGGCCGTCTCCGGGTCCGCGGGCATGCAGGCGAAGAGCTTGACGCCCGGGGCGTCCAGGGCCGCCAGCTTGACGTAGTCGAGGGTCAGGAGGCCGACGCGGGCATGCAGGAACTCACGCCGGTTGGCGTGGAACCCGGCGACGTCGTGCGCCGCCCACCAGGTGTCGAACTCGGGGCTCGCCGCCCGCAGTTCACGGGTGAGCCGTTCCAGGCCGGGGTCGCCGACGCGCCCTTCGGCGTCCGCCCGGAACTGGGCGAGGAGGTGCCGCGCCTGCCCGTGCCAGTCGACGACGAGCGTACGGAGCAGGGGGTCGGTGAACATCAGCCGCAGCAGATTGCGCTCCTCGACCGGCAGCCGCGCCGGGTCGCCGATCAGCCCGGCCTCGGCGCGGTTCCACGCCACCAGGTTCCAGTGGGCGTCGAGGAGGTACGCGGGGTGCGGATCGAGGGCGTCCACCAGCTGCTGGAGCGCCGGGCCCGGCCCGTCGGCCGGGGGCTGCTCGGGCGGGGGTTCCCCGGCCAGGGCCAGCAGGTGGCGCCGCTCGGCCGCGTCCAGCGACAGCGCGCGGGCCAGGCTCTCCAGGACCTGTCTGCTCACGGTGATGTCGCGCGCCTGCTCCAGCCAGGTGTACCAGGTGACGCTGACACCGGAGAGCTGCGCGACCTCCTCGCGGCGCAGCCCCGGCGTACGGCGGCGGGGACCGGCCGGGATGCCCGCGTCACGCGGGGTGATCCGCTCCCGGCGCGACCGCAGGAACTCCGCGAGGGCGCGGCGGCGTATGTGGTCCTCGGACGTCGACAGGGGTGGCACGGGTACCAGCATAAGTGGCCTCTGTATGCCCGGACCCGGCCGCCCGAGGATCGTGACCATGACACAGATCCCCTTGTCGGAGACCGCGCCGGCACGTCGGCACGCGGCGGCCGCGGACCGCACGGCCACCCCTTGGCGCGCCCTGTCCGTGGTGCTGTCCGGCGCGTTCATGGCCGTACTCGACACCTTCATCGTGCTCGTCGCGGCGCCCGCGATCCGTAGCGGACTGCATGCCTCCGCCGCTGACGTCCAGTTGATCCTGGCCGGCTATCAACTCACGTACGCCATCGGGCTGATCACCGGCGCCCGCCTCGGTGACCTCCTCGGCCGCAAGCGGATGTTCATGACCGGCATGGCGCTGTTCACCCTGGCGTCCGTGGCCTGCGCGCTGGCCGGCAGTGCGGACGCCCTGATCGCCGCCCGGCTGGCGCAGGGGCTGAGCGCGTCGGTCATGTTCCCGCAGGTGCTGTCGATGATCCAGGTGCTGGTCCCGGACGCGCAGCGCCCGAAGGCCTTCAGCGCGCTGGGCGCCGTCATCGGGGTGTCCGGCACGATCGGGCAGCTGCTGGGCGGAGTCCTCGTCGCCGCGCACCTCTTCGGCTCCTCCTGGCGGCCGGTCTTCTGGGTCAATGTGCCGGTCGGGCTGCTCACCCTGGTGCTCGCCGCCGTGTACGTCCCCGAGTCGCGCGTGAGCGGCGCCCGGCGGCTCGACCTGCCCGGCGCGGCCGTCCTGACCGTCGCGCTGTTCCTGCTGGTCGTGCCGCTGATCGAGGGGCGCGAGCGCGGCTGGCCGGTGTGGACGTGGTGCAGCCTTGCGGGAAGCGCCCTGGCGTTCGCCGCCTTCGCCGCGGTGGAACGGAGGGTCGAGGCCCGGGGCGGCGCGCCACTCGTACGGCTACGGCTGCTGCGCGAGCGGCCGTTCGTGATCGGCATGACCCTGGTCGTCCTGGCCTACGCGGGCATCAACTCGTACTACCTCGTCCTGTCGCTGACCTTGCAGGACGGGCTGGGCACGAGCGCGCTGGGCGCCGCCTTCGCCTACGTCCCCTCCGCCGTCGCCTTCTTCGCCACCAACCTCCTGGCCGGCCGCCTCGCCCACCACGGGCGGCGCGTCCTGCGGGCGGGCGCGCTCGTCGGCGCCGCCGGGTACGCGACCACCATCGCCGTCGCCGCGGGCGCGGGGCACGGGCTGCGCCCCTGGCACCTGGCGCTGTGCCTGCTCCTGATCGGCGCGGGCAACGGCCTGCTCGTCCCTCCACTGCTCGGCGCGGTGCTCTCGCGCATCGCACCGTCGGAGACGGGCATGGCGTCGGGCGTCCTCTCCACCGGCCAACAGGTCGGGGGCGCGGTGGGGGTGGCGGTGGCAGGCGTCCTCTACTTCGGCACGCTCGGGGGCGGCACGCACGGCGACGCGGGGACATACGGCCACGCGCTCGCCTGCGCGACGGCGCTCCACCTGGGGCTGGCGGTGGCGATCTTCGTGCTGCTCAGGTACCTGCCGGGCGGGAGGCGATAGCCGGGGTGCGGATCGCCTCGTCGCCGTGTGGAACGATGAACCCCCGTCAGGCAAAGGCGGCGGCACAGCGGATGTGGTCGTGCAAGCACGTCGAGCCGGGCTGCCCGTCGACGTCAACCGGCCCGAAGGCGCGGCACGTCATGCACGCTGAGGATAGGTACGGACTCCGTCCGACCAGCCTGAGCACGCCGCCATTGCCGAAGAAGAGGGATGACGTGTCCGAGAAGCCCGAACCGCTGCCGGATGACGAGATCGATCGCATCGCCACGGCACATGAAACCCGACCCCGATGAGCACGAGCGCCCCCAAAGTCCTGTACGTCATCATCTGCGCCGCAGGCCCCGCCGCCGACGCCGTGTGTCTGGTGACCGCCGCCACCGACCGCGGCTGGGACGTCTGCGTCATCGCCACCCCCGCCGCCACCGACGGTGAATTCATCGACCGGCCCGCGCTGGAGGCCGCGTCCGGGCGGCCGGTGCGGAGCGCGTGGCGTCGCGTCGGCGAGGCGAGGCGCAACCCTCCGGCGGACGCTGTCGTCGTGGCGCCGATGACGATGAACACCGTCAACAAGTGGGCCGCCGGTATCGCCGACACGTACGCCCTCGGCGTGGTCGCCGAAGCCGTGGGGCTGGGGCTGCCCGTGGTGGCCCTCCCGTTCTGGTCGACGGCCCTGGACGCCCATCCCGCGACACATCGCGCAGTGGACACCCTGCGCGCCACCGGTGTCCGGGTGCTCCACGGACCGGGAGAGTGGACGCCCCACCCGCCCGGCACCGGCGACGGCCGCCGGGAGACGTACCCGTGGCACCGCGCGCTGGACGCGCTGGACGCGACACCGTAGGGCGCCTCAAGGCATCGCAAACGCAAGGGGCGCTCCCCAGGCCGAAGCCGGAGGAGCGCCCGTGAGCGGAGGGTTGGGCTATAGGGCCACGCCCAGCAGGGCGTCCGCCGTGCGGGAGACCAGGCCCGGTGCTCCCTCGTCCGTGCCGCCGTCGGCGGACTGGGCCGCGGCCCAGGCGTCGATGGCAGCGAGGGCGCGCGGTGCGTCGAGGTCGTCAGCGAGGGCCTCGCGGACCTCTTCCACCAGCGCGTCCGCGGACGGGCCGTCGGGGCGCGAGACGGCCGCGCGCCAGCGGGCGAGGCGCTCCACCGCCTCGGTCAGGACGTCGTCGGTCCACTCCCAGTCCGCGCGGTAGTGGTGGGAGAGCAGGGAGAGCCGGATGGCGGCGGGGTCGACGCCCTGGCGGCGCAGCGCGGAGACGAAGACGAGGTTGCCCCGGGATTTGGACATCTTCTCACCGTCGAGGGCGACCATGCCGGCGTGGACGTACGCCTGGGCGTAGGGGTGTTCGCCGGTCAGCGCCTGGGCGTGCGAGGCGCCCATCTCGTGGTGCGGGAAGACCAGGTCGGAGCCGCCGCCCTGGAGGTCGAAGCCCATGCCGAGGTGGTCGAGGGCGATGGCGACGCACTCGATGTGCCAGCCGGGGCGGCCGGGGCCGAGGGAGGCCCCGTCCCAGCTGGGCTCGCCCGGACGGGCGGCCATCCACAGCATCGGGTCGAGGGGGTTCTTCTTGCCGGGGCGCTCCGGGTCGCCGCCGCGCTCGGCGGACAGCAGCCGCATCGCCTCGGCGTCGAGGCCGGAGACACTGCCGAAGGCGGGGTCGGCGGCGACGGAGAAGTAGATGTCGCCCTCGAGCTCGTAGGCGGCCCCGGCGTCGCGCAGCCGCTCCACCAGGGGGACGATCTTCGGTATCGACTCCACGGCGCCGACGTAGTGCCGGGGCGGGAGCATCCGCAGGGCGGTCATGTCCTCGCGGAAGAGTGCGGTCTCACGCTCGGCGAGGGCCGTCCAGTCCTCACCGTCACGCACGGCCCGCTCCAGCAGCGGGTCGTCGATGTCGGTGACGTTCTGGACGTAATGAACCTGCCGCTTGGTGTCGAGCCACACGCGCTGCACGAGGTCGAACGCGTTGTAGGTCGCCGCGTGACCCATGTGGGTCGCGTCGTACGGCGTGATGCCGCACACATAGATACGGGCGACGGGGCCGGGGACGAGGGTCACCCGTCCACCGGTCGCGGTGTCGTGGATCCGGAGGTCGCGGCCACTGCCGGGCAGGGCGGGAACCTCAGAAGCGGGCCAGGCATGCATGCCATGAGCGTAACCGGACGCATGTTCCGGATACGAACCGGATCCGGCTGTTGGCCGAATAGACCGTCTTGCGCATGACTCCGCAGGTGTGCTTCGGGGCTCCGCCGCGCCGACGGGAACAGAGCCCGCAGGGCGCGGGTTACACCGGGGGCCAGGGGATGGCCGGCCACTGGCCGCTGGGCTCGCGGTGGCGGCCCGTGCGGAGCAGGTCCGCCACCCGTTCGCGCAGCGCGTCGATCTCGGCAGGGGTGATCAATTCCACCAGGCGGTCGGCGAGAGGTCGCCCTTCGGCCAGTTCGGCCGAAAGTCGCCGCAGCGCCTCGATCGCCTCCTCGGGCAGCGGTTCACCCGCCCAGCCCCACAGCAGCGTGCGCAGCTTGTCGTCGGCGTTGAAGGTCACACCGTGGTCGATGGCGTAGAGCCGGCCGTCGGCGGCGGGCAGCAGGTGGCCGCCCTTGCGGTCGCCGTTGTTGATCACCGCGTCGAGCACGGCGAGGCGGCGCAGCCGTTCGTCGTCGGCGTGCACGAGCAGCGCGGTGCGCTCCTCCCCCACGTCGGCGAAGCCCACGGCCTTCCAGCCCTGTCCGGGCTCCTCGCCGTCGACGAGGGCGAGGAGCCGGCCGTCGGCCTCGTCCTCGGACGCCTCGACCCACAGCTGGCACATGCCCTCGCCGTACGGGCCGTCGCGCAGCACCGTGGGCGGGACGAGCCCCCACCCCATGGCCTCGGAGAGCTCGTAGGCGGCCACCTCGCGCTGGGCGAGGGTGCCGTCGGGGAAGTCCCACAGGGGGCGCTCCCCGGCGACCGGCTTGTAGACACAGGCGGCGCTCACGCCCTCGTACTCGACCGTGCAGTACAGGACGGCGTTGGACGCCTCGCGGACCCGGCCGCGCACCGTGAGCTCGCCCAGGGTGAGCAGCTCGTGCGGGGTCACGCTCCGCGGCGGTATCCGTTCTGGCGCGGACATACGTGTCCCTCCGGGTCGAGCGGCAGGCTGCACAGGGGGCAGGGCGGGCGGCCGGCGTTGACGACCTCCAGGGCGCGCTTGGCGAAGGAGCGGGCCATGGTGCCGGTGAGCCGTACGCGCAGCATGGGCGGGCCGTTCGCCTCGTCCTGGAGCAGGCGCTCCTCGGCCTCGGCGAGGTCCTCGTCGGTGTCCGCGTCCAGCTCGACGAGCGCCTGGGCCTCCACGATCATCCGCTGGCCCTCGCCGTCCCAGGCCAGGGCCATGGTGCCGACCCGGAACTCCTCCTCGACGGGGGACTCCAGGGGCGCGGTGTCGGCGAGCTCGGCGGGGGCCACGGCGGGCACCGGGGCATTGCCTCCGGTGCGCCGGACGACCTCGTCCAGCAGCTCGTCGATGCGCTCGGCGAGCGCCTCCACCTGCGCCTTCTCCAGGGCGACGCTGGTGGTCCGGCCGGCCGCGGTGGCCTGGAGGAAGAAAGTGCGGCGGCCCGGCAGCCCGACCGTACCGGCGACGAAACGGTCCGGCGGGTCATAGAGGAACACCTGACGGGACAACGTCCTGCTCCATTTGCTTCGGGTGGTCGGCTGGTGGTCTCAGCCGGTCGGACCGGCCGTGGGGCCGGACTTCCGGGTGCTGATCACGGGTGAAGAGGCGGCCGGGGCCGCGTCACCACCCTACTGCGCACGACGATCACGGTGCTCCCGCCCCGCCCCCCACGACGCCGTCCTCCTCGGCTCCCGGCCCGGCGGGTGCCTCCTCGGCCGGTGCGAGGCCGCGCAGGTCGCCGGTGTCGCCGAGGCGCACCAGGAAGGGGCGCAGCCGGGTGTAGCGGATGGCGGTGACCGAGCAGGGGTCGACGGCGATCCGCTGGAAGAGGTCGAGGTGGGTGCCGAGGGCGTCGGCGACGAGGGACTTGATGACGTCACCGTGCGAGCACATGAGGTAGACGGCGTCGGGGCCGTGCTCCTCCTCGACGCGGGCGTTCCAGTCGTGCACGGCGTCGAGTGCCCGTGCCTGCATGGCGCGTACGGACTCGCCGCCGGGGAAGGCCGCGGCGGAGGGGTGCCGCTGGACGACCTCCCAGAGGGGTTCCCCGGTGAGTTCGGCGATCTTGCGGCCGGACCAGTCGCCGTAGTGGCACTCGCCGATCCGGTCGTCGGTGTGCAGGGGCAGCGCGGGCCGGGCGGCGTGCAGGGGCGCGAGGGTCTCCCGGCAGCGCTGGAGCGGGCTGGTGACGACGGCGGCGAGCGGGAGTTCCGCGAGCCGGGCGGGGAGGGCGGCGGCCTGCGCGGCGCCGCGCTCGTCCAGGGCGACGCCGGGGGTCCACCCTGCGAGGACTCCGCCGGTGTTGGCGGTGGACCGGCCGTGCCGGAGCAGGATCAGCGTGGGCATGCGGTTCACCTTAGGCGGTGGGCGGCACGTGGTGGGGGCCCGTTGTCGTCCGGCGCCGGGTCCCGGACGCCGGACGGGCTTGGTCTTCCAGGGCCGAACAACCACAATGCCTTGCGTGATCGTGGACTGCGCTATCTACCGGGACGGACGCCGCACCGAGGGCCCCGCCGACTTCTCCGACGCCCTCGACGAGGCGAGGGCGGAGGGGCACTCCTTCCTCTGGATCGGGCTGCACGAGCCCACGGAGCGGGAGTTCGAGCTGGTGACCAGCGAGTTCGGGCTGCACCCGCTGGCCGTCGAGGACGCGTTGAAGGCGCACCAGCGGCCGAAGCTGGAGGTCTACGAGGACTCGCTGTTCGTCGTGCTCAAGCCCGTCACCTATGACGACGACGCGGACATCGTCACCACGAGCGAACTGATGCTGTTCCTCGGCGACTCCTTCGTGGTGACCGTGCGGCACGGCGAGGGCAGCCCGCTCGCGGAGGTGCGCCACCGGCTGGAGCAGGAGCCCGAGGTGCTGCGGCACGGGCCCGCGGCGGTGCTGTACGCGGTGAGCGACGCGGTCGTCGACCAGTACACCGAGGTGGCGTCCGAGCTCCAGGCCGATCTGGAGGAGCTGGAGACCGAGGTGTTCGCGCCGGTGAGCCGGGACACCAAGAACACGGCGTCGCGGATCTACGCGTTCAAGCGCCAGGTCATGGAGTTCCGGCGGGCGTCGGGGCCGCTGGCGGAGCCGATGGCGCGGCTGACGGGCGCGGGCGTGCCGTTCGTGCCGGAGCCCTCGCGCCCGTTCTTCCGCGACGTGAGCGACCACCTCACGAGGGCGAACGAGTCCGTGGACGGGCTGGACCGGCTGCTGACGGACATACTGTCCGCGCACTTGGCGCAGATGGGCGTCCAGCAGAACGACGACATGCGCAAGATCTCGGCGTGGGCGGCGATGGCGGCGGTCCCGACGATGATCGCCGGTATCTACGGGATGAACTTCACGCACATGCCGGAGCTGCGGCAGCCCTGGGGGTATCCGGCGGCGGTCGTGCTGATGGCCGGGCTGGTGTTCTGGCTGCACCGGTACTTCAGGCGGCGCGGCTGGCTGTGAGCCGCGTACGGCCCGTCGCCGGATCGCCCCCCAAGGGGTGCGGCGCGGCCCGGCGTGTCGAAGGCGCGTCAAAGGTGGCCGGGGCGCGTAACCACAACGCCCGTACGGGCGTTGTGTTCTGTACCGGCCGTGGCGGGGAAGACACCCCGAGCCCCCACCACGGCCGCAGTTCCGATTCCTCCAACCCCCCGCGCGGCTATGCCAGTCCGGCCCGCTCCAGGGCGGTGACTCCGGCGCGCAGGCTCGCGATCCGCTCGTCCAGGGTGAAGCCCGCGGGGGCCAGCGACAGGGTGGTCACCCCGGCGTCGGCGTAGGCCTGCATGCGGTCGGCGATGCGCTCGACGGGCCCGAGCAGGGCGGTGGAGTCGATCAGCTCGCGCGGTACGGCCGCGGCGGCGCCCTCCTTGTCCCCGGAGAGGTACTTCTCCTGGATCTCGGCGGCCGCCTTCTCGTAACCCATGCGCTGGGCAAGCTTGTTGTAGAAGTTCTGCTTGGCGCTGCCCATGCCACCGACGTAGAGGGCGGTGTAGGGGCGGAAGAGGTCGGCGAGGGCACCGACGTCGTCGCCGACGGCCATGGGGACGGTCGGGGCCAGGTCGAAGCCGTCGAGGTCCTTGCCGACCTTGGCGCGGCCCGCGCGCAGCGCGCCCAGGGTGGTCTCCTCGGCGTGCTCGGGGGCGAAGAAGACGACGAGGGCTCCGTCGGCGATCTCACCGGTCTGCTCGAGGTTCTTGGGGCCGATGGCGGCGATGTAGAGCGGGATGCGCTCGCGCACGGGGTGGACCGTGAGCTTGATGGGCTTGCCGGGGCCGCCGGGGAGCGGGAGGGTCCAGTGGTCCCCGTCGTGGGTGACGCGCTCGCGGGACATGGCCTTGCGGACGATGTCGACGTATTCGCGGGTGCGGGCGAGCGGCTTGTCGAACTTCACGCCGTACCAGCCCTCGGAGACCTGCGGGCCGGAGACGCCGAGGCCGAGCCGGAACCGGCCGCCGGAGAGCGAGTCGAGGGTGGCGGCGGTCATCGCGGTCATCGTGGGCGTACGGGCCGGGATCTGGAAGATCGCCGAACCGATGTCGATCCGCTCGGTCTGTGCCGCGACCCAGGACAGGACGGTGGGCGCGTCGGAGCCGTACGCCTCGGCGGCCCAGCAGACCGCGTAGCCGAGGCGGTCCGCCTCGCGGGCGACCTCGAGGTTGTCGGCGTCCATCCCGGCTCCCCAGTAGCCGAGGTTGATTCCGAGCCTCATTCGACTCATGCCGATCCCCTTACCCATCAGTAACGTCGTTGTTCCGGGGACTGTAGCGCGCCGACCCGGGTTACGTCATCGGTGAGTTGTCCACAGGCAGCCGCCGGGAGTTGTCCACAGGCGGACACGGGCCGCGCCGCGGCCAGTAACCTCAGCGCTCATGGAGCAAAGGCATCTGGGCCGCACGGGCCTGCGGGTATCCCGGATCGGGCTGGGCACGCTCACCTGGGGGCGGGACACCGGCGAGGCCGACGCCGCCGACCAGCTCAAGACGTTCTGGGAGGCGGGCGGCACGCTCATCGACACCGCGGACGTCTACGCGGACGGCGGCGCCGAGTATCTGCTCGGCCGGCTGATGGAGGATCTGGTGCCGCGCCGCGACCTGGTCATCGCGACCAAGTCCGGCAGCGTCCTCGACGCCGACCGGCGGTTCGACGGCTCGCGGGGCCATCTGCTCGACGCGCTCGACGCGTCCTTGGAGCGGCTCGGCACGGATCACGTCGACCTGTGGCAGCTCCACGCCTTCGACCCGTACACCCCTCTCGAAGAGAGCCTGCAGGCGCTCGACATGGCCGTCAGCAGCGGGCGCGCCCGCTATGCCGGCGTCTCGGGCTTCTGCGGCTGGCAGCTCGCCAAGGCGGCCACCTGGCAGCTGGCCGCGCCCGGCGTCCGGACGCGGCTGGCCAGCACACAGATGGAGTATTCGCTGCTCCAGCGGGGCATCGAGCGCGAGGTGCTGCCCGCCGCGCTCGACCTGGGCATCGGGATCCTGCCGTCCTCTCCGCTCGGCCGGGGCGTGCTGACGGGCAAGTACCGCCACGCGACCCCCGCCGACTCCCGGGGCGCGTCCGAGCATCTGGCCCCCTTCGTCGCCCCGTATCTCGACGAGCCCGCGGGGCGCGTCGTGGACGCCGTCGCCACGGCGGCCGACGGGCTCGCCACGACGCCCCTGAAGGTGGCCCTGGCATGGCTGCGGGACCGGCCCGGCGTGGTCGCCCCGATCGTCGGCGCGCGCAACGAGCAGCAGCTCAGAGCGGCATTGTCAGTGGAAGCGCTTACGCTTCCGGACGAGATCTGCCAGGCGCTCGACGACGTGTCGGCCCCTGTGCACCGCTACCCCGATCAGGACTGGAGCACCCTGTGAGCACCGACCCCCGCCCCGCCTCGCCGGACCCCCAGGAGGAGGAGCCCCTGGGGTCCCGTGGCACACCGTCACCCGACGCGGCTCCGGCTGACGCGGGTTCGGGGGACGCAGCTCCGGGGGACGCGGCACAGGGCGCCGAGGTGACGGGCGAGGGCAATGCGGCCACCGCCGAGGCGTCGCCCACCGAGAGTTCCGGCTCCGGACCCAGTTCCGGCTCCGGTGAGGCGCAGGGTGGCCCTGCCGCCGACCCGGGGAAGCGGTCCGCCGTCGCCGAGGCGCTGGCCGCCGCGGTGCGGGCCGTGGAGAGCGGCGAGCGGTCGGCCGCCTCGTATTTCACCGCGCCGAGCCGCCCGGCGCCCGCCGCCCGCAAGCCCGCAGGACCGGCCGCGGGCGCGCCCGCGGCGGGCCCCACCGTCGTCCGGCCCACCGTCGCCGCCCCGCGCGGTCCGCTGTCGGACGCCGCTCTCGCCGAAGGGCTCGGTGGCGTACGGGAGGTGCTCGCCGCCGGAGGCGCCCCGGAGCAGCTGGCCGCGCAGGCGGTCGACGCGCTGGGTGAGCAGGCGGCCGCGGTCCTGCGGGAGGACCCCTGGCAGCTGCTGGCCGTCCAGGGCGTGCGCCCCGAGCAGGCCGACGGCTTCGCACGGGCGCTGCTGGGCGCGGAGTGCGGCCCCGGTGACGAGCGCCGGGCCGTGGCCCTGGCCGTCTGGCTGCTGGAGCGCGCCGCGCTCGAAGGGCACACGGTGCTGGAGGCGGCGACCCTGCGCGAGGCCCTCTCCCGGCACGCGGTGCCGGATGCGGACGAGGCGCTCCAGAGCGCCATCGCCGAGGGCGCGGTGCTGGTGTTCCAGGAGGCGCTGGAGACCCCGCCGACCGGTGCGCGGGGCGCGGGGGCCGCCGAGGACGGCGAGGAGCCGGAGACGCCGGTCCGCGTGCTCCTGGGGCTGGATCGCTGCGCGATGGCGGAGGAGAGCCTCGCCGACGGCCTGACGCGACTGATCAGCACGTTCGGGCCGCGCTCCGGGCCGGAGGGAGCCGGCGCCGAGGAGGAGCCCGCCCGGGCCACCGACGAGAGCGAGGGAGCCGACGGTACGGACAGTGCCACGCCCGCGGCCGATCCCGCCGCCGCGGCCCACCGCTGGGAGGCCCTCGCCGACGCCGCGTCGTCCGCCGACGCCTCGGCCTCCGCCAAGGAGTTGATCCGGGCCGTCGCGGGTGCCGGGCTGGTGACGCACAGCGGCGGGGAAGCCGCTCGCGCCGAGGTCGTCGCGCTGGCCGGCGCGGCGCGCGCCGTCGGGCTGCGGGCCTGGGTGGCCGTGCACGCCGAGAGCGGGAAGCAGCGGGCGCACGGCCCCGGTGAGGCCGCGGCGGTGACCGTCGCGGGGCTGCTGTCCGGCCTGGAGGGTCCCGGCCGTGACGCCGACGGCTCGCTCGCCCTCGATGTGCTCGCCGTTCTGGACGCCCCCCAGCTCGACGTCGAGACGGCGGCCATGCTCGTGGAGTCCCTGGCGGACGGCACCCGGCTGGTGCTGAGCGGCGACCCGGGCGTGCTGTGGTCGGCGGGCCCGGGCCGGGTCTTCGCCGACGTGGTGGCCGCCCAGGCGTGCCCCGCCGTCGTCTCCCGCACCCCGGACCCGGGCCCGATCGGCGAGCTCGTCTCGGGCATCGGCATCGGCGAGTTGAACCAGGTGGAGGCCCCCGGCAAGGAGGTCGTGACCGTCCCGGTCCGGGACCCGGGCGAGGCCGTGCACCGCACGGTGCAGCTCGTCGCGGACTCCGTCCCCCGGGCCATCGGCGTGCCGGCCGAGCAGACCCAGGTCATCACGCCGGGCCACGGCGGCCCCGCGGGCACCCGCGCCCTCAACGCGGCGCTGAAGGAGCGGCTCAACCCCGGGCCCGGCCGGTTCGGCGGCTTCGACCCGGGCGACCGCGTGGCGTACGTCCCGGCCCCCGGCCGCATGCTCCCCGGCACGGTGGTCTCCGCGGACGCCGAGGGGCTGCACCTGGACTGCGCGGGCACGCCCGTGGTCGTGCCCAAGGAGCTCGTCGGCCGGGCCGTGCGGCACGGCTGGGCCGTCACCGCCCACCAGGCGGTCGGGATGCGGTGGCCCGCGGCCGTGGTCGTGCTGCCGGGCGACGCCGCCCGGACGCTGACGAGGTCGTGGGTCTACACGGCCTTCGGCAGGGCGGAGCGCCACCTGTCGGTGGTGCAGGGGGTGGACCAGGCCCTGCCCCGCGCCGTGGCCGAGGTCCCCGCGAAGGAGCGGACGACCCGGCTGAAGTCCCTGCTGCGCGCCCAGAACCAGCCCGCCTGACCGAGGGCGTGCGTACGGGTTCCGGGTGAGTGCCCGGAACCCGTACGGCACGCGGGGTGGCCGCGGTTCAGCCCCGGGGCGCGGTCCCCCGGCCCCGTACGCCGCCGCCCTCGTCGTCGAGGGTGCCGTCGTCCAAGGCGTCCTCGTCCAGGGCGTCCTCGTCGTCGAGGCCGTCCTCGTCGGGGTCCGTCTCCTCGTCGAAGACGGCACTGACGTCGAAGCGGCAGATGACCCGCTGGGGGTCCGCCTGGTCGAAGGGGGCGCCCAGCCAGTCCCCCGGTTCGGCGGGGCGGTCGGCCGCGGCGACCCAGAGCGTGGAGTCGCCCTCCTCCAGGCCGAACTCCTTGTGCCGGGAGGCGATCTCGTCCGGTTCGTACTCGCCGAAGAGCACGCCGAGCGCGGCGTGCACGCTGCTGCCGACGACGCCCGCCGTGCTGCCGGGGGCGTCCGCGTCGACGTCCGGATCCAGGTCGGCGACCCGCTGCGCCTGGGCGAGCAGCCGCGGGGGCTCGACCACCGCGTAGTCCCGGCGGATCAGGACGCTCAGCGCACTCGGCTCCTCCGGCCCGGCATAGGCCGGCAGGGTGTCGTCGCCGGGGATCTCGAAGGGCGTGACCTCGTCGTAGACGTCGTAGAGCAGCTCGTCGTACGCCTCGGCTGTCGCGGCCAGCTCGTTGAACGCGGCGTAGACGGCCGGGTCGTCCTCCCCGGACCGGCGTTCGACGGCGTCGAGGTGACGGTCCAGCGCGGCTTTGACCGCCTCGGCGGCGGCGCGTACCTCGGCAGCGGATGGCTGCGCAGCATCAGACATAGTGCAGACGCTATCCGCACCGGGCCGGTTCCCGCACAATAGATGCGATGCCGGAATACGAATTCTGTGATGTGTATGTGCCGCGGGGTGTCTCCCGAGGGGCGACCACACGCTTGCTGACCGATCACGCCGAGTACGGACACTGGGAGTTGGACCGACTGCGTCTCTACCCCGACGGCAGCCGCAAGGTGCGGCTGCGCCGCCGGATCATCCGCCAACTGCGCGCGACGTGGTGAAGGCACGAACGGAGCGGGCCCCGCTGCTGCGGGGCCCGCTCCGTGCTGACGGTGCGGTCAGCGCTGTGTGCCCGGATCAGTTCTGCGCGGAGCGCGCGCGGCGGTAGAGCACCGCGCCGCCGAGCAGCAGACCGGCGCTGGCGGCACCGGCCATCCCGAGCTGGCCCGCGCCGGTGTGCGCGAGCTGGGCGGCCTTGGTGACCGGGGCGGCGGCGACGTCGAGGACGCCGGCCTCCTTGCGCACCGGCTTCACCGCGGTGGCCGGGGTGTGGTGACCGGCCGGAGTGAGGTGCGCCGGGTGCACGTCGGTCGGCTTGTGGCCGCCCGGGTGCTGGGCCGGGCCGTGCTCGTCCGGCTTGTGGCTGCCGGGCGTGTGGTCGGCCGGCGGCTTGTGGTCACCGGGGTGGTGGTCCCCGGGGTGGTGACCGGCCGGCGGCTTGTGGCCGTGGTCGTCGTCGCAGGGGGGCTGGTGCTCCCCCGGCTTGCCCGGCTCGTGCGGCGGCTTGTGCTCCCCGCCGTTGTCCCACCCACGGTGGTCGTGGCCACCGTTGTTGACGCAGTCGTTGCCGCTGGCGGAGTTGCCGACGCCGGCGACGTTGACGCTGTTGCCACAGGCGTTGATCGGCACGTTCACGGGCACCTGCGCGGTGTTCCCGGAGATCACGCCGGGCGAACCGACGCTCGTGCCCTGGGCACCCGAGCCACCGTGGCCGTTGTGCCCGCCCTTGCCGTGGTCGTGGTCACGGTCACCGTGGCCGCTGCCTCCGTGGCCCTGGTGGCCGTGGCCGACCCCGCCGTTGAGGCAGTGGTTGCCCACGGCCGGGTTGAGGGCCCCGATCACGGTCACGGTGTTGCCACAGGCGTTGACCGGGACGTGCACGGGGACCTGCACGGTGTTGCCGGACGCGACGCCCGGCGAGTTCACCGCGGCACCACGGGCGCCGGAATCCGCGCTGGCGATACCACCGGTCATGGCGATGACACCGGTGGCGGCCGCCACACTGATCAGGCTCTTTTTGGTCACGTGTCGCATGAGTTCTGTACTGCCTCTCTAGACCTTCTTGCGGGATGCGCACGGGATCAATACCCACGCGCGAAAGTCCAGCGGCCCCGGAGCAGCGCAGGCGTGCGCACTCCGGAGCCGCCTTCACACCCTTACGGGTTGAGGCACAACGTCACTCGTTGACGCACTTGTTGCCAAAGGTGGGGTTCAGCAGCCCGACGACGTTGATCGAGTCACCGCAAACGTTCACGGGGACCTCAACGGGGACCTGGATCACGTTGCCGGAGACGACGCCGGGCGAGTTCACCGCAGCGCCCTGGGCACCCGCGTCGGCAGCGGCGATACCCGCACCCGCGAGCACGAGACCACCGGTGGCAGCCGCAGCAGCGGCAACCTTCTTGAGCATTGGTTCCTCCTTGTTGGCAATGCGGTCCCAGCCGCGGACCGCACACCTGTAACGACGAGGAGGTAATCGGGCTACGCAACCCTATGATCGTTCACACTTTTCGGTTAACTCAGCACAGATTTGCGAGGTTTCAGCTCTCATCGAGAAATCGGTCGAGCACCCGTGCCCCGAATTTCAGGCCCTCCAGCGGCACTCGCTCGTCCACGCCGTGGAACATTCCGGCGAAGTCCAGCTCCGGCGGAAGCTGGAGCGGGGCGAACCCGAAGCCCCGGATGCCGAGGTCGTCGAACGACTTGGCGTCGGTGCCGCCCGAGAGCATGTACGGAACGGCACGCGCGATCGGGTCGTGGGCGCGCAGCGCGGTCTGCATGGCGTCGACCAGGGCGCCGTCGAAGCTCGTCTCCAGCGCCTTGTCCGCGTGCACGTCCTCACGCCTGACCCGCGGCCCGAGGATCCGGTCGAGGTCGGCGAGGAACTCCTCCTCGTAGCCCGGCAGGAAGCGCCCGTCGACGTGCGCGGTGGCCTGGCCCGGGATCACGTTGACCTTGTAGCCCGCGCCGAGCATCGTCGGGGCAGCGGAGTTCCGCAGGGTCGTGCCGACCATCTTGGCGATGCCGCCGAGCTTGGCCAGCGTGGCCTCCATGTCCTCCGGGTCGAGCGGGGTGCCGAGCGCGTCGGACAGCTCGTCGAGGAAGGACCGCACGGTCTTGGTCACCCGAACCGGGAACTCGTGCCGCCCCAGCCGCCCGACGGCCTCGCACAGCTCCGTGATCGCGTTGTCCTTGTTGGTCATCGAACCGTGCCCGGCGGTGCCGTCCACGGTGAGCCGCATCCAGTGCATGCCCTTCTGGGCGGTCTCGACGAGATAGAGGCGCAGGTTCTCGTTGACCGTGAAGGAGAAGCCGCCGACCTCGCTGATCGCCTCGGTGACGCCCTCGAAGAGCCCGGGGTGCTTGTCCACGAGATAGCGGGCGCCGTAGACACCTCCGGCCTCCTCGTCGGCGAGGAAGGCGACCACGACGTCCCGCGGGGGCTTGCGCCCGGAGCGCATCCGGTCGCGGACGACCGCGAGCGTCATCGCGTCCATGTCCTTCATGTCGACCGCGCCGCGCCCCCACAGGCAGCCGTCCGCGATCTCGCCCGCGAAGGGGTGGTGGGTCCAGTCCTCGGCGTTGGCCGGCACGACGTCGGTGTGGCCGTGGATGAGCAGGGCGGGCCGCGACGGGTCCTCGCCCTCGATCCGGGCCACGGTCGAGGCCCGCCCCTTGTGGGACTCGAAGATCTGCGGCTCCAGCCCGACCTCGGCGAGCTTCTCCGCGACGTACTCGGCGGCGGCGCGCTCGCCCGGCCCGGAGTGGTCGCCGTAGTTGCTGGTGTCGATCCTGATCAGATCGCGGCACAGATCGACGACCTCGTCCTCGGCGCTCCTGCCCGGCCCGCCATCGACCGGCTTCGACTCGCTCACGCTGCCTCCTCTGGTTCGCTGCCGCGTCCCGCCCGCTGCCGGGCGGCCCACGGCGTGGGTCCTCCGCCATCCTCTCTCTCCCGTCTCCGCAGCCCAAGGCCGCAATGCCGCCGACATACGCCCGTCACGACCGCCCGGGGTACGCGAGCGACCGCGTGATCGAGCACTCCAGATCTTTGGTATTGTTTTCCTCGTCGGAAGGGGAACAGCCCGGAAGACAAAACACCTGGTCCGGGTGGCGGAATGGCAGACGCGCTAGCTTGAGGTGCTAGTGCCCTTTATCGGGCGTGGGGGTTCAAGTCCCCCCTCGGACACCACAAAGAAGGACCCCAGCTCAGCTGGGGTCCTTCTTGTATTCGGCGGTCAGCCCGCGGCGTCCGGCAGGTCCCGTACGCGTACCGACAGGCACGTGACGCAGCCCTCCAGTTTTTCGAATTCGCCGATGTCCACCGGGACCGGGTGGAGGCCGCGCGCGGCGAGGAGGGCGGCGGTGCGGGGGGCGTTGGCCGAGAGGAGGACGTGGGGGCCGCCCAGGAGGACGACGTGGGCACCGGGTTCTTCGGGTACGGGGAGGAAGCGGGGGAACACGAAGGCCGGCGGTTCGCCGACGAGGGGCGGGTGGCCGAGGACCGTGCCGTCGGGCAGCGCGGTGACCGCGGACTTCAGGTGGAGGACCTTCTCCACCGGCACGGGCACCACGCGCGCGCCCAGCGGTTCGAAGGCGGCGCGCAGTTGGCGGATCCCGTCGGCGTCGGTGCGCCCGCTCCGGCCCACGTAGACCGTGTCGCCGATCTTGAGGACGTCTCCCCCGTCGAGCGTGCCGGGGGCGCGGACGCGGTGGACGGTGAGGCCGAGCGCTTCGGCGGCCTCCTCGGCACCGGCGGTCTCGGGGCGGCGGGAGGGCGCGCCGGAGCGGGCGATGAGGGCAGCGGTGCGGAAGACGACCATGGCGTCCTCGACGAACACCGCGTCCGGGCAGTCGTCGGCGGGCGGGACCTCGACGGTCCGCCAGCCGTGGTCGCGCAGCGCCCGGCAGTAGTCCTCCCACTGCCGCAGGGCGAGCGCGGTGTCGACGGGCGCGCGTGCGATGTGGGTGACCAGGCCGTCGGCGAGGCGGGGGCCTGGGCGGCGTATCAGGGCCGTTCTGCCGGGCATGCGGGCTTCCTCTCCACGGGTGTTGAGCGGTGCGGCCGTGCGCGGTGGCCGTGCGTATCATCTGGCTGATGATCTCGAAACGTGCCCGCCGTGCCGCCCCGGAAACCGCTCCCTGCCGGATCACCGTGTGCCGCGGCTGCTGCTGCGGCGATCCGCGGAAGGTGCCCGGCGTCGACCACGCGGGGCAGACGGCCCGGCTGCGGGCGGCGGTCGGGGACGCGGCTCAGGTGCGGGCATCGGAGTGCCTCGACGTCTGCGACCAGGCGAATGTGATGGTCGTGCAGCCGTCGGCGGCGGGCCGGGCGGCCGGGGGCCGGCCGGTGTGGCTGGGGCTGGTCAACGACGACGACGCGCTGGCGGACATAGCGGCGTGGGTGCGGTCCGGCGGGCCGGGGCTGGCCGACCCGCCGGGGGTGCTGGACCTGTACGAGTTCACCGCGTCGCGGCGGGTGGGCAAGGCGCTGGAGGGCTGAGGCTCCCTGACGGAGAGCCCCGCCGCGTTCAGCCGGTCTCGGAAGCCGCCGCCTTCTCCAGCTGGAACGCCTGGTTGCCGAGGCCGATGCCGGCGTGGACGGCGGGGCGCAGGTATTTGAGGACGACGCCGAAGCAGATGCCGACGACGACCGCCGCGCCGATGATGCCCGGCAGGATCCAGCGCAGGGGCGAGCCGGGGTCGGCGCCCAGGAGGACGTCGAAGTCCTTGACGGCGTAGCAACCGATGACGAGCAGGGCGAGGCCCGCGAGCCCGGAGGCGATGAGGCGGGGGGCCTGGGCGCGGGCCGCGCCGCGGCGCACGAAGAAGGCGATGACGGCGGCGGACGCGGCGGCCATCAGCACGATGACGCCGAGGGCGCCGACGTTGCCGGTCCAGGTGAAGAGGCGCTGTATGGGGGCGGTCGGGTCGCCGTTGGGCCGGCCGTCGGTGACCGCGAAGAGCACGACGGCGAGGACCGAGACGGCGCTCTGGAGCAGTGAGCCGTGGGCGGGCGCGCCGCTGCCCTTGGTCGTGCGGCCCATGGCGGCGGGCAGCAGGCCCTCGCGGCCCATGGCGAAGGCGTAGCGGGCGACGACGTTGTGGAAGCTGAGCATGGCGGCGAACATGCCGGTCACGTAGAAGACGTGCATGACGTCGGCGACGGCGCCGCCGAGCCGGTCCTCGGTGAGGGCGAAGAGGAGGTTCGGGCCCTGCTCACGGGCGAGGCCGACGACGCTGCCGGGTCCGGCGGCGACGCTGAGCGCCCAGGAGCTGACGGCGAAGAAGAGGGCGACGAAGCCGACGGCGAGGAAGGTCACGCGGGCGACGACGACCTGCGGCCTGCTGGTCTCCTCGGCGTAGACGGCGGCCTGTTCGAAGCCGACGAAGGCGGCGATGGTGAAACAGAGGGCGGTGCCGAGGCCGCCGCCGCCGAGGGTCGTGGGGTCGAAGGCGTGGAAGGAGACCCCTTCCTTGCCGGGGCTGGCGATGCCCGCGAAGTCGAAGACGACGACCATGACGCACTCGACGAGCAGGAGGGCGCCGAGGACCTTGGCGTTGAGGTCTATCTTCAGCCAGCCGAGGACGCCGACGGCGAGGACGGCGGCGAGCGCGGGCACCCACCAGGCGATGCTGATGCCCAGGTGTTTGTCGAGGAGGCCGGCGAGCTCGAAGCCGAAGATGCCGTAGATGCCGAACTGGAGGGCGCTGTAGGCGACCAGGGCGACGACGGAGGCGGCGGCTCCGGCGGTGCCGCCGAGGCCGCGGGCGATGTAGGCGTAGAAGGCGCCGGCGTTGTGGACGTGGCGGCTCATCTCGGCATAGCCGAAGCTGAAGAGGGTGAGCACCACGCCGAGGATGACGAAGAGCAGGGGCTGGCCGACGATGCCCATCGTGCCGTACGTGGTGGGCATGACGCCCGCCGTCACCATCAGGGGCGCGCTGGCGGCGACCACGGACAGCAGGAGGCCGGCCAGCCCTATCCGGTCGGCGCGCAGCCGTCTCTCCTGGCCCTTGAATGTGCTGATCTCGCTCGTCGTGCCCGTCGGCATGGCGGGGTCGTCCTTCCCATGGAGGTGAGCGGGGTCGTGCGCGGCGGGGTTCAGGCCGAGCCGAGCGCGGCCCGGCGGGCGGCCCGGAACGCCTTGCGCGCGTCCTGGTCGGGGTAGGACCAGGGGGCTTGGGTGGCGTGCGGGCCGATGCGGGTGAGGAGGGCGGCCGCCTCGGCCGGGCGGCCTTCGTGGAGCTTGGCGTGGGCGAGGTAGTTGAGGTCGACCTTGCGGCGGGGGTGGGCCGTGCCGTCGTCGACGTCCCATTCGAGCCACCAGTCGAAGGCGGCCTTCATGACCTGGCGGGCCCGGCGGGTGGCCCAGTGCCCGGAGCGCGCGGGGTCGTGGGGTTCGACGCCGGCGCGGGCGAGTACGCGGTAGCGCTCGGCGTGCGCGACGACGGGGAGCACGGCCAGGGGTGAGTCGGCGGGGGCTTGTTCCGCGGCCCAGGAGGCGAAGTCGTAGACCTCGTGGAGGGGGTCGTCGCGGTCGCCCGTCTGGTGTTCGGCGAGGCAGGCGGCCATGAGGTGGTGGGCGTGGTGGTGGTCCCGGTGGCGGGCGCGCACCTGGTCGAAGGCGCGGACGCGCTCGTCGTCGGTGCCGGTGCGGCGGGCGAGGATGAGGATGCCGAGCCAGGGGGTGGGGTCGGCGGGGGCCATCCTGGCCGCGGTGAGGCAGGCGGCGCGCGCCACCTCGGGGATCTCCTGACCCCGGACGGCCCGGCAGACGGTGGCGCAGGCGAGGAGGGCCGCGGCGTCGGGGCTGTCGGGCTCGGCGAGCTGCCACTCCCGGGCCCAGGCGCTGCTGGCGGCGCCCTCGGCGAGGACGACGAGGCGGTGGCCGCGGCGGTCCCAGTCCTCGCCGGTCTCGGCGAGGAGCCTGCGGGCCTCGGTCCAGCGGCCGCGGGCGAGGGCGTCGCGCACGGCGGCGAGTTCGGTGTCGTCCAGGGCGGGGTCGAAAGCCGGTCCGTCCTTGTTCCGGGGGCGGCCCAAGGGTGGGGGCGTCATCGGCGGGCTTCCTCCACGGGCGTGCGTCCCCTCCCGGCGCCCGCGCGAGGCGTCCGCGAACCAACCACTGAACCGATCACCGGCCGGCCACCGGCCCATCACATCGGTCACGCACAGCAAAGCGGTAGTCACGGCTCCGAGTCAAGGGTGATCTTGGAACTGACAGCACCTCAACTCACACCCCGTCAGATCGGGTTGCGGTCGGGCGGCTCGCCGGGATCAGGGTACGCCCGCGGCCGCCCGGACGTACGGTGGAGACGTGACCGGAAGGGCATTTTTCGCACATGCGTTCTATACGCCATTGGAGGGAACGCGGGAGGGAATGAGCGGCCGAAAGACGGGTACCCGGCCGTCACACCGCCCACGGGGCGGCTATCGTTTTTCTGTCAAGTCCCCTACGACCCAGTGGTCTTGAGGTGCGCGACGTGATGGTCTTCGCCTTCGCCGTGAGTGCCGCCTGCTGCCTGGGGGTCGGCTTCGTCTACCAGCAGAGCGCGGCGCAGCGGGCCCCGATGAGCGATTTCCTCTCCATCCGGCTGCTGCTCGACCTGGTCAGGATGCCGCAGTGGCTGGTCGGCATCGCACTGATGATCGCCGGAATGGTGCTCGGCGCGATCGCGCTGGGGCGGGGCGAGGTCTCCCTGGTGGAGCCGCTGCTGGCGACGAACCTGCTGTTCGCCATGGCCCTGTCGCGCTGGCGCACCCGGCAGCCGCTGGGCGCCACGGGCTGGTGCGGGCTGTGGCTGCTGGCCGGCGGGGTGACGGCCTTCATCGTCGCGGGCCGCCCGCACGGCGGCGACACGGTCACCGACCCGCTGCGGCACTGGCTGATCATCGGCCTGATGGTGGGCTCGGCGCTGCTGCTCGCGACGGTCTCCAAGCGGCTGCGGATGAGCGTGGAGGCGGCGCTGCTGGCGGTGGCGGCGGGCCTGCTCTACGGCGTGCAGGACGCCCTCACCCGGGTCAGCGGCCAGCGCCTCGCGCACGACGGCTGGACCTCGCTGCTGGTGAGCTGGCAGCCGTACGGGGTGCTCGTGCTCGGCGTCACGGCGCTGGTCCTGGTGCAGAGCGCCTTCGAGACGGCGCCGCTGCGGCTGTCGCTGCCCGCCCTGACCGCGGCCCAGCCGCTGGCCGGCATCGCCTGCGGCGTGGGCTTCCTGGGCGACCGGCTGCGGACGACGCCGGGGGCGCTGGCCTGGCAGGCGGCGGGGCTGGTCGCGATCGTGGTCGGCATCGTGCTGATCGGACGGCATCCGGCGATGCCGTCCGGATCGGCGGAGCCGAATCGGGTGCGGGATCTTCAGCCCCACTGATCCGCTGTGCTTTGCCGGCGGATTCGTTTCCGGGTGCGGGTCCGTTGCCGCCTGCGGCGGGAGCGCCCTGCGGGCGCGTCCTCAAACGCCGGACGGGCTGGATATGGCTGATGTGGGCGCATTCCAACCCGTCGCGGCCGCTGGTTGGATATGCGCATGACCGATCTGCAGCCGCAGCCCGCGGACGAAGTGCTGGACATCGTGGACGAGCAGGACCGGGTGGTGGGCCGGGCGCCGCGCGGCGAGGCGTACGCGCGGGGGCTGCGGCACCGCTGCGTCTTCGTGCGGGCCCGGGACGCGCAGGGCCGGATCTTCGTCCACCGCCGCACCGCGCACAAGCTCGTCTTCCCCTCCTGCTACGACATGTTCGTGGGCGGCGTCGTCGGGGCGGGCGAGTCCTACGACGAGGCGGCCCTCCGCGAGGCGGAGGAGGAACTGGGCGTCAGCGGCCTGCCCGCCCCGACCCCGCTCTTCCGCTTCCTCTACGAGGCGCCGGGGCAGTCGTGGTGGTCGGCGGTGTACGAGGTCCGCTGCGATGCGGCGGCCGTCTCGCCCCAGGTGGCCGAGGTGGCGTGGCACACGTTTCTCTCCGAGGGGGAGCTGGAGGATCGGCTCGCGGAGTGGGATTGGGTGCCGGATGGTTTGGCGGCTTATCGGTTGCTGCGCGAGGGTTTTTGACCGGGAGGGCAACTCGCCGTTGCCGCCTGCGGCCGCGTCCTCAAACGCCGGACGGGCTGAATTCAGCCCGTCCGGCGTTTGAGGACAGCGCGCGAAGCGTGCTTCGGGGTCTGGGGCGGAGCCCCTCACGCGGCGGAGCCGCATATCGGATGCAGCCGGGAAGGGGCGGGGCTGGGGAAACAAACCCGCCGGGCCGCACCCGAACACGGGTCCCCCGTCCGCACACTGCCGTGCTACGGAACCGTCACCACGATCTTGCCCCGCGTGTGTCCCTCCGCGTTCAGCCGCTGCGCGGCGGCCGTCTTCTCCAGGGGGAAGACCTCCGCCACCTCGACCGTGAGCGCGCCGCTCTCCGCCAGTTCCGTCAGGGCCGTGAGGTCGGACGGGTCGGGGCGGACGAAGACGTAGCGGCCGCCGAGGCCGAGGACGGACGGGTCGGCGATGGAGGCGAGGCGGCCGCCCTCGGCGAGGAGGCCCGGGGAGACGGTGAGGGCCTCGCCGCCCGCGAGGTCGAGCACGGCGTCGACGCCGGACGGGGCCAGGGCCCGTACGCGGTCGGCCAGCCCGTCCCCGTAGACGACCGGCTCCGCGCCGAGGCCGCGGAGGTAGTCGTGGTTGCGCTCGCTCGCGGTGCCGATGACCCGCGCGCCCAGGTGCTTCGCGATCTGGACGGCCATGGAGCCGACGCCCCCGGCCGCCGCGTGGATCAGCACGGTCTGCCCCTGTGCGACCCGGAGCGCCTTGACCAGCGACTGGTAGGCGGTGAGGCCGGCGAGCGGGAGGCCGGCGGCCTGCTCGAAGGTCAGGTTGGCGGGCTTGCGGGCGAGGGTCCGTACAGGTGCGGCGACGTACTCCGCGAAGGTGCCGCGGGAGAGGAAGTCCTCGCGGACGTAGCCGATGACCTCGTCGCCGACGGCGAACTCCTGGACGTCGGCGCCGGGCTGCACCACCACGCCGGACACGTCCCACCCGGGGACGACCGGGAAGACGGCGTCCAGGGCCCCGTCGAGGTAGCCGGCCTGCGCCTTCCAGTCGACGGGGTTGACGGCCGCGGCCTTGACCTTGACCAGGACGGAGTCGGGGCCGACCTTGGGGTCGGGCAGCTCGCCGTACTCCAGGACCTCGGGTCCTCCGTAGCTCCGGTAGCTGATGGCCTTCATGGTGGTGCTCCTTGCGGGGGGTGTGGGAGGCGGGTCAGGCGGTGGCGCGCGCGGTCTCAGCGTCCTTCGCGGGGGCGTGGCCCGCCACTTCGGAGCGCAGGGTGTGGATCTTGCGCAGCCCCAGCCCGGCGACGACGGCGACCAGCAGGAGCGCCACGCCCGCGATGACGAAGGTCAGCGTGAACTGGCTCTCGGCGGGCAGCTTGGGGGCGCCCGGCGGCAGGTGCTCGATGCTCTTGGAGGCCAGCACCGTGGTGATCATCGCGCTGCCGATGGCGCTGCCGGTGGAGCGGGAGATGGAGTTGATGCCGTTGGCTATGCCGGTCTGGTGGTGCGGCACGCTGGAGACGATCACGGCGGGCATCGCGGCGTAGCCGAAGCTGATGGCCGCGCCGACGAGGATGCCGGCGGCGATGACGGAGAACGCGTGGTCGTGGTCGAGGGTGATCCACGCGAAGCCCGCGGTGCCGAAGAGCGAGGCGAGCAGCAGGACCAGGCGCGGGCCCTTGTGGCGGACGAGCTGGCCGCCGACGGGGGCGGCGAGCAGCGACACGATGGTGCTGGGCAGCAGGAACTCGACGGAGGCGCGCAGGACGCTGGCGTCGAAGCCGTAGCCCGCGATCTTCGAGGGCATCTGCACGAGGTAGGAGACGCCGATGAAGAGGGCGAAGGAGCCGAAGCCGACGAGCAGGCCGGAGAGGTTGGCGAAGAGCACCGGGCGGTGGGCGAACATCTTCATGTCGACCAGCGGCTCGCTCACCTTGCGCTCGACGAGCGTCCACACCGCGGCCATCACGACGGCGCCGACGAAGCAGCCGATCGTACGGGCGGAGGACCAGCCCCACTCGTGGCCCTGGGTGATGGGCAGCAGGAGCAGGACGAGCGTGGCGGCGAGGCTGAGCGCGCCGAGTACGTCGGTGCGGCCGCCGGTGGTCTGCCGGGTGGCGGGCACGAGGAAGACGACGGCGATCAGGGCGAGCGCGGCGAGGCCGGTGGCCAGCCAGAAGGCGCTGCGGTAGTCGGGGTTGTCGCCGGAGGTGAGCAGGCCGGTGGCGACGAGCGCGAGGCCGCTGCCGAAGGCGAGGGTGCCGCTGACCATGGCCATGGCGCCGGGCAGCTTGGCCGGGCGCACCTCCTCGCGCAGCACGGAGAGCGCGAGCGGGAAGATCGCGGTGGCGGCGCCCTGGAGCACCCGGCCGACGATCAGCCACAGCAGGGAGTGGGTGACGGCGGCGAGCACGGAGCCCGCGACCATCACGATCAGCACGCCGACGAGCGTCTTCTTCTTGCCGTGCTGGTCGCCGAAGCGGCCGAGCAGCGGGGTGAAGACGGCGGCGGAGAGCAGGGTGGCGGTCGTGACCCAGCTGACGTTGGCCGAGGTCGTGCCGAGGTCCTTCTGGATGAGGCCGAGGATCGGCACGACCAGGGTCTGCATCATCGAGACGACCATGGCGGCGAGGCTCAGGGCGAAGACGATGACCGTCTCGTTGCGTCTTCCGCCCTCGGTGGCGGGGGCTGGGGAGCTCATGCTGGGGAATCCTCCGGATTGCTTCACGACGTTGATGCTTGAGATCGTCAAGCAACCAGGGAAGGCTAGGCCCAGATACTTCAGGTAGTCAAGTTAATGTTTCATTACCTCAAGCTCTTGAGTAGACTCGAGGCATGACCGCCACCTCCCCGCAGCCCCCGACGAAGACCCAGCTCCTGGAACTGGTGGCGGCGCTCGGCACCGCCCAGTGGCAGGACTTCGCCACCGCCGCGGCCCGCCAGGGCCTCACCTCCGTGCAGGCCAAGCTCCTCGCCCAGCTCAAGGGCCCGGTCCCGATGCGCGGCCTGGCCACCCTGCTGGTCTGCGACGCCTCCAACGTCACCGGCATCGTGGACCGCCTCGAGGCGCGCGGGCTCGTGCGCCGCGAGCCCGACCCGGCCGACCGGCGGGTGAAGAACGTGGTGGCCACCGACGAGGGCCACGAGACCATCCGCCGCGTGCGGGCCGAGATGCAGGCCACCCACACCGCCCTCGACGCCCTGGACGAGGAGGAGCGCACGACGCTCTACGGTCTGCTGGAGCGGCTCCGGCCGGGCATGGAGCGGCGGGGCTGAACCGCACCCTTGATCACCTCGCGCCCGTATTCTGACGGGCAGTCCGATCCGCGCACCCCGCGCGGACGGCGAGGGGAGGCCCTTCGATGTCCACCAACACCACCGCGTCGCCCACCGGCACCGAAGCGACGGAGCCGTACACCGTCGATCTCGCCCCGGGTGTCCGCGCGTTCGTCCAGCCCGACGGCGGCTGGTGCCTCAACAACGCCGGGATCATCGGCTCCGGCGGCCGCACGGCGCTGATCGACACGGCCGCGACCGAGCGGCGCGCCCGGCTGCTCCGCGACACGGCCACGGCGCACGGCGCGGCGCCGCCCACGACCGTCGTCAACACCCACCACCACGGCGACCACACCTACGGCAACTGCGTCTTCCCCGAGGCCACGATCATCGGGCACACCGGCTGCCGCGAGGAGACCCTGGCCGTGGGCTTCCAGCTGCACGGCCAGTGGCCCTGGGTCGACTACGGCGACATCGCCATCACCCCCGCCTTCGTCACCTACGCCGACTCGCTCACCCTGCACGTCGGTGACATCGAGGCGCGGCTGATCCACCCGGGCCCGGCGCACACCATCGGCGACACGGTCGTCCACCTGCCCGAGCAGGGCATCGTCTTCACCGGCGACCTCGTCTTCAACGGCGGCACCCCCTTCATCCCGATGGGCTCCCTCGCCGGGTCGCTGCGCGCCCTGGAGCTGCTGCGGGGCCTGGACGCCGAGACGGTCGTGCCGGGACACGGCCCGGTCACCGACCCGGGCGTCTACGACGTGCTCGAACGCTACTTCCGCTGGCTCCAGGACCTCGCCGCGACCGAGCACGCCGCCGGCCGCACGCCCCTGGAGGCCGCCCGCCGCGCGGACCTCGGCGAGTTCGCGCAGCTGCACGAGAGCGAGCGGCTGGTGGGCAATCTGCACCGCGCGTACGCCGAGCTCGACGGCCTGCCGCTGGGGGCCCAGCTTGACCTGCCCCTGGTGCTCGGCGACATGAGGACGATGAACGGCGGACAGCCCCTCGTCTGCCACGCCTGACCCGCACCCCGGTGGCGGTTTGCCGCCAGGGGGTCTGGACGGCATACCGACCGGTCGGCATGATGATCCCGGACCGGTGCCGCGCCCGCCGCGGCCCCGGCTCCTCACGCGTCCGCGGGCTCAATTCCCCATGGAGGAGCACTCGATGAGCAAGGGCAATCCCCCAGGACTCGACCTGGACCGGCTGCGCGGGCACCTGGAGCGAGAGCTCCCGGGGCTGGTGCGCGGGCCGCTGAGCGCCGAGCTGATCGAGGGGGGCCGCTCCAACCTCACCTACGCCGTCACCGACGGCACCGGCCGCTGGGTGGTGCGCCGGCCACCGCTCGGGCACGTGCTGGCCACCGCCCACGACATGCGGCGCGAGCACCGGGTGATCAGCGCGCTGCACCCGACGCCCGTGCCCGTGCCGCGGGCGCTGCTGCTGTGCGAGGACGAGAGCGTCGTGGGAGCGCCGTTCTATGTCATGGAGTTCGTGACCGGCACGCCGTACCGCACGGCCGGGCAGCTGGGCGCGCTCGGCCCGGAGCGGACCCGACGGGTCGTGCTGGGCCTCGCCGACACCCTCGTACAGCTGCACGCCGTCGACCCGGCCGCGGTCGGACTCGGCGACTTCGGGCGGCCGGAGGGCTTCCTGGAGCGGCAGTTGCGGCGCTGGGGCAAGCAGCTCGACGCCTCCCGCAGCCGCGAGCTGCCCGGCATCGACGAGCTCCACGCGGCGCTGGCCAAGGCGCTGCCCGCCTCGCCCGCACCCACGGTCGTGCACGGCGACTACCGCCTCGACAACGTCCTCGTCGGCGCCGACGACAGCGTCGGGGCGGTACTCGACTGGGAGATGTCCACCCTCGGCGATCCGCTGACCGACCTCGGGCTGCTGGTGATGTACAGCGAGCAGCGGCCCGTGCCCGGCTCGCCCATCTCCACCACCCGCGACGCCCCGGGCCACCCGGAGCCGGCCGAGCTGGTCGAGCGGTACGCGGCCGGGTCGGGCCGCGACGTCTCGGCGCTGCCCTGGTACACCGCCTTCGCCTATTTCAAGCTCGCCGTGATCCTCGAAGGCATCCACTACCGCTACACCCTCGGGCAGACCGTCGGGCCGGGCTTCGACCGGATCGGGCAGCTCGTACCGCTCTTCATCGACAACGGACTCACCACCCTTCAGGAGGGCTGAGCACCATGGACTTCGCATTCGACGCCCGTACGGAAGAGCTGCGCGGCGAGCTGCTGGCCTTCATGGACGAGCACGTCCACCCCGCGGAGGCGACCGCCGAGGAGCAGCGGGCCGCGCTCGCCTCCCCCTGGGACACTCCCCCGGTCGTCGAGGAGCTGAAGGCGGAGGCGCGGCGGCGGGGACTGTGGAATCTGTTCTTTGTAAACCAGCACAGCCTGCCGGACGCGGAGTACGGGGCGAGGCTGACCAACCTCCAGTACGCGCCGCTCGCCGAGATCACCGGCCGCAGCCCGCACCTCGCGCCGACCGCGCTCAACTGCGCCGCGCCCGACACGGGAAACATGGAGCTGCTCGCCCAGTTCGGCACCGAGGAGCAGAAGAAGCGGTGGCTGGAGCCGCTGCTCGCGGGCGAGATCCGGTCGGCGTTCGCGATGACGGAGCCGGAGGTGGCGTCCTCGGATGCGACGAACATCGAGACGCGGATCGAGCGGGACGGCGACGACTACGTCATCACCGGCCGCAAGTGGTACATCTCCGGCGCCATGAACCCCGGTTGCGAGATCTTCATCGTCATGGGGAAGACGGACCCGCAGGGCGCGGATCCGCGCCGCCAGCAGTCGATGGTCCTCGTCCCCCGGGATGCGCCCGGCCTGGAGATCCGCCGCGCGATGCGGGTCTACGGCTTCGAGGACCACGCCCACGGCGGCCACGCGGAGATCGTCCTCGACGGCGTGCGCGTCCCCGCGGCGAACCTCGTCGGCGAGGAGGGCGGCGGCTTCGCCATCGCCCAGGCGCGCCTGGGCCCCGGCCGGATCCACCACTGCATGCGGCTGATCGGCATGGCCGAGCGCGCCATCGAGCTGATGTGCCGGCGGGCGGTCTCCCGTACGGCCTTCGGCGAGCCGCTCGCCCGGCAGGGCGTCGTCCAGGAGTGGATCGCGGACTCCCGGGTCGCCGTGGAGCAGCTGCGGCTGCTGGTGCTCAAGACGGCGTGGCTGATGGACACGGTCGGCAACCGCGGCGCGCACACGGAGATCCAGGCCATCAAGATCGCGACACCGCGGACGGTGGTGGGCATCATCGACCGGGCGATCCAGCTGCACGGGGCGGGCGGCGTGAGCCAGGACTTCCCGCTGGCGGAGCTGTGGGCCGCGGCGCGGACGCTGCGCCTGGCGGACGGGCCGGACGAGGTCCACCAGCGGTCGCTGGCGCGGCGGGAGTTGAAGCGGTACGTCTGAGCTCCTCGGCCGCCGGACGGGACGGGACCGTCCCGCCCGGCGGCCGAGGCGACAGCGTCAGTGCGCGCCGAACCTCACGCTGGAGAACGTCGCGTCGGCCCGCTTGCCGTGGGCGAGGCGGTGCGAGGTCCCGTCGCACTTCTTGCCGGCGTAGACGGTGGCCGGGCCCGCCGTCCCGTTGTACGGGCTGCGGGCCTCCTGACTCATCGTCAGGCACTTGCCGTCCGGCGGGTTATCGACGAAGAAGGGCTTGCCCTTGGGGCCCACCCAGGAGAACTGGCCCTCCGAGGCGACGGCCGGGCCCGTGGGCACGGTCAGGGCGAGGGCGAGCCCCGCGAGGGCGACGACGACAGGACGGAAAAGGCGCATCCCTGATCCTTTTTCTCGACAGCGGACGAATGGGCCGAAAGCCCTTCGTCCGCTCAACGACGTCCGGCCCCGCACGACACGCTTCAGGGGCGCAGGGCGCGCAGCAGCAGGTCCGCCAGGTGGTCCGCCACCTGGGCCGCGGTCAGGGCGCCGTCCGGGCGGTACCAGTTCGCCAAGTGGTGGACGGAGCCGAAGTGGTAGTCGACCACGAGGTCCGCGGGGGTGGCCGCGCTGAAGACGCCCACGCGCTGGCCCTCCTCGACCAGGGCGCGGAAGCGCTCGTGGTAGCGGCGCCGTTCGGCCCGTACCTGCTTGTGCTTCTCCGGGCCCAGGTGGTGCATCGAGCGGAAGAAGATCTTCGTGTCGTCGAGGTTCTCGATGGTGGTGACCACGACGTCCGCGGCGGCGTCGCGCAGCCGGCGCTCCACGGGCGCGTCCGCGCACGCGAAGGCGTCGAGCCGCTCCTGCTGGAGGCGCAGCACCCGGCCGTAGACCTCGTGCAGCAGGTCGTCCTTGGAGCCGAAGTAGTGGTAGAGGGCGCCCTTGGTGACGCCCGCCGCCTCGACGATCTCCTGGACGGACGTGCGGTCGTAGCCCTGGTCCGCGAAGAGCCGGGTGGCGGCGGCCAGCAGCCGCTGCGGCACGGGTCTCGCGCCGCCGTCCGTCGTTCCGGCCGTCACCGTCCTGGTCATGCGCCGCCACCTGTCTTCCCTTGTCGTGCCCGGCCCGCGGCGTCGTCGCGCAGCTCCCGGCGGAGGATCTTGCCACTGGTCGTCTTCGGCAGGTCCGCCAGGATCCGCACCTCGCGCGGGGCCTTGTACGCGGCGAGCCGCTCCCGGCAGTGCGCGATCAGTTCCGCCGCCTGCGGCGCGGTGCCGGGGCGGAGGCTGACGTACGCCCTGACGCTCTCGCCGCGGTAGTCGTCCGGCACCCCGACGACGGCCGCCTCCCGGACGGCGGGGTGGGCGTAGAGGATGTCCTCGACCTCGCGGGGCCAGACCTTGAACCCGGCGGCGTTGATCATGTCCTTCTTGCGGTCGACCACGTACAGCCAGCCGTCGGGGTCCATGAAACCGATGTCGCCGGTGCGCAGTTCCCCGCCGGGGAGGGCGGCGTCGGTGGCGCCGGGGCGCCGCCAGTAGCCGGGGACGACCTGGGGGCCGCTGACCACGATCTCGCCGTGGCCGCCGAAGGGCACCTCGGCGCCGCGCTCGTCCACGATGCGCACGAGTGTCCCCGGACCGGGCACGCCGACGGCCAGGGTGCCGGAGGCGGGGTCGACCGGGGCCTCGGTGCCGGGCGGGACGGAGGCGGTGGTGGCGGTGGTCTCGGTGAGGCCGTAGCCGTTGTGGAGGTAGTGGCCGAAGGCGGTGCGGAACCGTTCCACCAGGGCGGGCGGCAGCGGCGCGCCGCCGGAGGAGACCAGGTGGAAGGACGCGAAGTGGTCGCGGCCGGCGCCGGGTTGTGCCATGAGGGCCATGAAGGCGGTGGCGGGGCCGATGGTGTAGGCGGGGCGGTGTTCCAGGAACGCGTCGAGCACCACGCCGGCCTCGAAGCGGTGGGCGAGCGCGAGCGTGCCCGCGTTGACCAGGCAGGAGCCGAGCTCGGCGACCATGCCGGTGATGTGGAAGAGCGGGGCGAGCGCGAAGTAGGTGGATCCGTCGGGCAGTCCGGAGCCGATGCGTGCCCGCTCGGCGTTGTGGGCGATGTTGCCATGGGTGTTGACGGCGCCCTTGGGGGCACCGGTGGTGCCCGAGGTGTAGCTGATGAGGGCGGGGTCCTGGGGGCCGAGGCCGGGGTCGGCGGGCGGGCGGGCCCCGGAGCGCGCGACGGTCAGCAGGTCCTCGGCGCCGTCGGGCGGCGGCATGCGCTCGCCGCGCAGCACCCGGGCGTCGTCGCGCGTCTGGAGGCCGAACGGGCAGGCGGTGAGCGCGGTGCGGACGGCCGAGCCGGCCGCGGCCTCCCGCAGGAAGTCCGCCCAGGCCCGGTCCCCGCAGATCAGCGCGGTGGCCCCGGAGTCGTCGAGGATGTGCCGGACCTCGCCCGCCTTGAACATCGGGTTCATGGGGACGACGGTGCCGCCGGCCTTCCACACGGCGAGGACGGCGAGCACGAAGTGCGGGGTGTTCTGGAGCATGACCGCTGCCCGGTCGCCGCGCCGGAAGCCGGAGGCCGCGAGCCGGCCCGCGAGCGCGCCGGACAGCTCGTCGGTCTGCCGGTAGGTCAGCCGCCCGTCGAAGTAGGCGAGCGCACACCGGTCCGGGGCGCGCCGCACGGTGGCGCGGAAGGCGTGCAGGACGGTGGGCGGCGGGGTGCCGGTGACCCGCTGGGCGGGGCTGAGGCGCGCGAGCCAGGGCGCGTCCCGGTAGGAGGGGGCCATGGCTTACATCCGGCCCTGGCCGGGCACCTCTTCGAGCCTGCGCTGGAGGTGGTTCATGCCGCGCAGCCAGCGGTCGGGGTCGGTGGCGCGGGCCGCGTAGTAGTCGGCGACCTCCGGGTGCGGGAGGATCAGGAAGCGGTTCGCGGCCATGCCGTCGAAGAGGGCGTCCGCGACCTGTGCGGGCTCGATCGCGGTGGGCACGAGCACCAGCTCACCGGCCGCGCCGGTGCCGCGCAGCATGTCCGTGCGCACGCCCTGCGGGCAGATGGCGTGGACGTCGATCCCGCAGTGGCGGTAGGTGAGGGAGAGCCATTCGGCGAAGGCGAAGGCGGCGTGCTTGGAGACGCTGTACGGCGCCGAGCCGATCATGGTGAGCAGCCCGGCGGCGGAGACGGTGGCGACGAACCGGCCGCTGCCGCGGTCCAGCCACTCGGGGAGCAGCTCGCGGGCCGCCCGTACGTGCGCCATGACGTTGACGTCCCAGGCGGCTTCCCACAGGTCCTCCTCCGCCTCGGGTCCGCCCGCGGGGGCGACGCCCGCGTTGGCGCAGTAGATGTCGACCCGGCCGCCGAGCGCCTCGCGGGCGGCCGGGACCACGGTGGAGGCGTCGCCGGGGACGGCGGTCGCGCCGATCTCCTCGGCGACCGCCCGGGCCTTGTCGACGTCGAGGTCGTTGACCACGACGCGGGCGCCCTCGGCGGCGAACCTGCGGGCGAGCGCGGCGCCGATGCCGCCGCCCGCTCCGGTGACCACAACTCCCGCGTCCCGCACTGTGCCCACCCTGACGTCTCCCTCGCTCGGCTGCACGGGCAGACTAACCAGTCGGTATGTGAGGGCGGAAGGGGGCGTCGGGTGCGGGGTGGGGCTGGCCCCACCCGGGAACGGGGGGTGCACAGGATGGTGGCGGGTGGGCGCCGGAACGGAGGGTGATCAGGAGAGTTCCGATCGATCTCCTGGAGTGTTCCCCATGGTTTCCGCACGGCTTTCCCGCCGGTCCGCGCTCGCCCTCCCGCTGCTGGCCGCTCTGGGCACGGTCGCGGCGGAGCGGCCCGCCGGCGCGCGGCCCGCTCCCGCCGACCCGGTGTCCGCCCTGACCCGCGCCGCGCGTCCGCTGCGCACCACGGACCCCACGGGTGACCTGCGGGACCTGCGGCCGCTGGGCGCCATGGTGGGCGACGCCAAGGTGGTGGGGCTGGGCGAGGCCACGCACGGCTCGCACGAGTTCTTCACCAACAAGCACCGCGTCTTCCGCTACCTCGTGGAGGAGAAGGGGTTCACCACCTTCGCCCTGGAGGCGAACTGGAGCGCGGGCGTGCGGCTCGACGACTATGTGCTGCACGGCAAGGGCGACGCGCGGCAGATCATGCGGGAGGAGTTCCAGAACTCGTACCGCATGTGGAACACCCGCGAATACCTCGACCTGATCGAGTGGATGCGCGCGTACAACACGAGCCACGCGAAGAAGGTCCGGTTCATGGGGGACGACGCGGCCTACGCGGGGCCCGCGCTCTTCGACAAGGTGACCGACTACGTCCGCGCCCACCACCCCGCGCTGCTGCCCCGCTTCACCGAGCTGTACCGCATGCAGCGGCCCGCGCCCGGCACCAGCGTGGACAGCTACATGAACGACTACCTCAAGCGTCCGATGGGCGAACGGCACACCATGGCCGACAGCGCGCGCGAGGCCCTCGGCCTGCTGTCGCGGCAGCGCCCGGCCGGAAGCCGGGACGACTTCGCATGGGCGGTGCAGCACGCGCGGGCCGTCGCTCAGGTGGCGGGGATGTACGCGTTCGACCTGAACGACCCCGAGCAGGTCGCCGGCTGCATGCGCTACCGGGACGAGACGATGGCGGCCAACGTCGCCTGGTGGCAGGAGCGGACGGGCGACAGGATCCTGCTGTCCGCGCACAACGCGCACGTCTCCTACGTGACCGACGACCCGAAGAACTACCCCAAGGTGCAAGGGGCCTTCCTGCGGGACCGGCTGGGCCCGCGCTATGTGAACGTGCGGCTCACCTTCGACGCGGGCTCCCTCAACGCCATGCAGGACGGGCAGCCCACCCGCGTCGTCACCGTCCCACCGGCCGCGCCCGGCAGCAACGAGTACACGCTCGACAAGGTGCCCCACCGGAACTACGTCCTCGACATGCGGACGGCACCCGCCGCCGCGCGGGCCTGGCTGGACGTGGCACGGCCGACGCGCAACATCGGCACGGACTATCCGACGCCGGAGTACCAGACCGCGCTGGGCCGCGCATACGACATTCTCATCCATCTCCACCGCATCCGGGCGGCGGACCTCCTGGCTCCCTGAGCCCCGTGCGGCACGGGAGTGTGAAACCGTGCCGCACGGCTGGACAGGCCCCCTTGACAGCGGGACGATGCCCGCGCATCTGGCCGCACAAGGGGGACCTGCCATGCCGGACATGAGTGTGGAGCCTTACTGGGAGCTGACGTTCGACAAGGACGGGGACGTGGATCCGGCCGAGCGGGACGCCCTGACGCAGGGGGTCGCGCGGGCGGGCGTCACGGACCTGGTGGTGTTCGCGCACGGCTGGAACAACGAGCGGTCGACGGCGACCCGGCTCTACGACCGGTTCTTCGCGCCCTTCCCCGGCCTGCTCGCCGGGGCCTCGGGCGGCAAGCGCCTCGGCTACGCGGGGGTGATCTGGCCGTCGATGGACTTCCCCGACGAGCCGATCCCCCACTTCCCGTCGGCGGCCGCCGCCCCGCCCGGAGCCGGGCTCGATCCGGCCACCCGGGAGGCGCTGGTGCGCATCCTGCCGTGCGAGCAGGCGGTCGTGGACCGGCTGTCGGAGCTGCTCGCGCAGCGGCCCGAGGACCCGGCGCGGCTTGAGGAGTTCGTCTCCACCGCCCGCGGGCTGGTCGCCGACCCGCCGCCGGGAGTGTCCGACCTGGGGCCGGGCCCGCTGCCCGCGATCCTCACGGCCGACGCGCGGGCGGTGTGCGAGAGCTTCTCCGCCGCGCTGGCGAGCGTGGGCGCCCTGTCGTCCGAGCTGCTCGGCAGCGGCCTGAAGCGGCTGTGGCACGGGGCGTACGAACTGCTGCGGCAGCTCTCGTACTACACGATGAAGCGGCGCGCGGGCGTCGTCGGCGCGCACGGGCTCGGCCCCTTCCTCGGCCTGCTGGCCGGTTCCTGCACGGGGGTGCGGGTGCATCTGGTGGGGCACAGCTTCGGCGCGCGGCTGGTGTCGTTCGCGCTGAGCGGGCTGCCGGACGGCGCCTCGCCGGTCTTCTCCGTCACGCTGCTGCAGGGGGCCTTCTCGCACTACACGTTCGCGACGAGCCTGCCGTTCGCCAGCGACCGGGGCGGCGCGCTGAGCGGGCTGTACGACCGGGTCAACGGGCCGTTGGTGTGCTGCTATTCGAGCCACGACACGGCGCTCGGGGTGCTGTACCCGATCGCGTCCCTGGCCTGTGGGGACGACGACTCGGTGCTGGGCCTGGACGACACGCGCTGGGGCGCGCTGGGGCACGACGGCATGCAGGCCGTGGACGCCTGCGCCGGGATCTCCCTCGCGCGGGCGCTGGCCGGCGGGCTCCCGGCGTACGGCTGTGTGAACGTCGACGCCTCGGCGGTCGTCGCGCACGGCGGGCCGCCGTCGGGCGCGCACGGCGACATCTGTCACGCGGAGCTGGCACACGTGGTCCTGCTGGCCGGTGGCATCACGCGCTGAGCGCCCCCGGAACCCCGGGACCGTACGCGTCCGAACAGGGCGTCCACCACGCGGAGGTCGCGGATCCGCCACCTTCGCGCAATCTCCCACCCGCCCCACATCTGTGCGCGACTTCGGGGTAGCAGAGCGGAGTCGGCGGCGTGGCACGTCCGATGGATCCGAATCGCGACGCGTTACGTCCCTTCCATGTCGATCCGAGTCCGCGCAGTCGGAGGTGGGATGCAGTGGCCGGTTTCAGAGCACTCGCACGAGAGGTGCGCAATCCACGGAATTCCATCGCCTTGCGACGGACCTCCCTGCGCAAATGTCTCGAACGCTTCGCCCCCTACGGGCACCGGGCGACCTGGCACCACCTGTGCGCCCTGGCGGGGCTCGACCCCGAGGACCGCGCCCCCGATCCGGCCCGGCTGATCGCGGCGCTGACCGAACTGGAGGAGGCCCGCGCGGTCTGGCTGGCCCATGAGGCGTCCTTCGCCGACCGCCGCAAGCGCGAGAAGCACGACGGCATCCGCCAGCCCTGCGGGGTGGACGACTGGCACCGCAACACCTGGGGCGGCTGTGACGTCGTGCCCTGTGTCAGCCCCGTGGTCTACCCCGCCCCGCGGCTCGCCGACGTCCTGCGCCGGGTGATCGCCGCGATGGAGACCGGCCCCGGGAACGCCTGCCCGGTGTGCCGCCAGGAGCAGCTCGAATGGCGCTCCGACCTGGAGCGTTACCCCCTGGAAGGACCCGTCTGCACGGACTGCGGCATCGTGGTGCCGGTGCCCGTGCTCACCGCCGGGGCGCTGGCGGCCGCGCGGCGCCGTGCGTTCGAGGACCGGTACGCGGCGGTGTGACCGCGCGGGTCAGGGGGTGGTGACCGCCGGCCGTCCGTGGTGCGAGGATGCGGCGCACACGGCTTTTCCGGGCGACGAGAAGGCGGACGGCATGGCGCAGCTGCACGATCTGACCGCGTTGGAACAGGGTGCGGCGGTACGGGCGGGACAGGTCTCGCCCGTCGAGCTGACCGAGCACTACCTGGAGCGCGTCGACCGGCTGGACGCGTCGGTGGGGGCGTTCATCACGGTCACCCCCGAGATCGCCCGGAAACAGGCGGCCGACGCCGAGAGCGAGGCGGCGGCCGCCCGCCGCGAGGGGCGCGCGCTGTCCCCGCTGCACGGGGTGCCGGTGCCGGTGAAGGACCTCAACTTCGTCGCGGGCGTGCGGTGCACGCTGGGTTCCGCGACGCTGACGGACCACATACCGGCCGTGGACGACCACGTGGTGACGCGGCTGCGCGCGGCCGGAACGATCCTGCTGGGGAAGACCAACACCCCGGAGTTCGGCCTGCCGTCCCACACGGAGAACGACATCGCGCCGCCCGCCCGTACCCCGTGGGACCTCACCCGGTCCGCGGGCGGCTCCAGCGGCGGTGCGGCCGCCGCGGTGGCGGCCGGGCTCGCGCCGCTCGCGCACGCCAGCGACGGCGGTGGCTCGATCCGCATCCCGGCGTCGGTGTGCGGGCTCTTCGGCATCAAGCCGAGCCGCGGCAGGGTGAGTTCCGGCCCCGTGCTGCACGACGTCACCGGGCTCGCCACCTCCGGGCCGCTGGCCCGCACCGTCGCCGACGCGGCGGCGCTCCTCGACGTGCTCGCGGGCCCAGAGCCGGGCGACCCGTACGGAGTGCCCCCGCTGCCGGCGGGCGAGACCTTCGCGGACCACGCGCGGCGCGCCCCGCGGCCGCTGCGGGTGGTGCAGTTGGCGGGGCCCCCGGTGCCGGGCGTGGAGGTGCACCCCGACTGCCGCGCCGCGGCGGACGGGGCCGCCGCCCTGCTGCGGGAACTCGGCCACGAGGTCGAGGAGCTGGACCTGCCCGCCGACCCGGCGCTCGCCGAGTCGTTCATGCGCGTGTGGGGGGTGCTGGCGGCCGTCCAGCCCGTACCGGACGCCCGCGCCCACCTGCTCACGCCGCTCACCCGGCATCTGCGCGAGCGCGGCGAGCGGGTCGGCGGGCCGGAGCTGGCGCGGGCCCTGTACGCGCTGCGCCAGTTCACGCAGCTGGTGGCCGACGGCCTCCAGACGCCGGGCACCGGCTACGACGTGATCCTCACCCCGACGCTCGCCCAGCCGCCGTTGCCGGTGGGGGCGCTGCGCAACGACGAGGACCCGGAGGCGGAGTTCGCGAGCCTGGTCCCCTTCACGCCCTTCACCCCGCTGTGCAACGCGACCGGGCAGCCCGCGGTGAGCGTGCCGCTGCACTGGACCGCGCAGGGCCTGCCGATCGGCATCCAGCTGGCGGGCCGGTACGGGGACGAGGCGACGCTGATCTCGCTGTCGGCACAGCTGGAAGCGGCGAAGCCGTGGGCCGGGCGGCGGCCGTCGATGTGGTGACCCCCGGCCCGGGGCTCCGTCGGCGCTAGTCGTCCGACGGGGCCCTGCCCTCCACCAGCAGGCGTGAGCCGCTGCCGAGCTTTCCTATGGCGTCGTCAGGGTTGGAGAGCACACAGCTCTTCAGCGAGAGGCACCCGCACCCGATGCAGTCGTCCAGGTGGTCCCGCAGCCGGCCGAGCTGCTCGATCCGCCGGTCGAGCTCCTCGCGCCACAGCTCCGAAAGCCGCGCCCAGTCCTCCCGGTTGGGGGTGCGCCCGTCGGGCAGCCCGTCGAGCGCTTCGCGGATGGTGGCGAGCGGGATGCCGACGCGCTGCGCGGCCCGGATGAAGGCGACGCGGCGCAGCGCGTCACGGTCGTAGCGCCGTTGGTTGCCCGCGGTCCTGCGGCTGTCGATCAGGCCCTTGGTCTCGTAGAAGTGCAGCGCGGAGACGGCCGCGCCGCTGCGCGCGGACAGCTGTCCGACGGTGAGTTCTTGGACCTCGAAAGGAATCTGCGGCACGCGTCCGACCTTACGTCAGCGGTGGGCGTTGACATCGCGACGAGGGCCGAACATTCTGAGCAAGCGCTTGGAAATGACGGTCGTGCACGGGAGGCAGCGGCATGGCGGAACCCCGGATCTTCTCCTCGTCCGACGAGCTGCGGGCGGCGGTCGGCGAGGAGCTCGGCCCGAGCGACTGGCTGGAGGTGGACCAGAAGCGGATCGACCTCTTCGCGGCGGCGACCGGGGATCACCAGTGGATCCACGTGGACCCGGAGCGCGCGGCAAAGGGCCCGTTCGGCACGACGATCGCGCACGGCTATCTCACGCTCTCCCTGCTGCCGTCGCTGGTGCCGCTGCTGATGCGGATCTCGCCCGTGCGGATGGGCATCAACTACGGGCTGAACAGGGTCCGTTTCCCCGCTCCCGTGCCGGTCGGCTCGCGGCTGCGGGCGCGGGCGGTGATCACCGGGGTGTCCGAGGTCGAGGGCGGCGTGCAGCTGACGACGGCGGTGACGGTCGAGCGCGAGGGCGGCGACAAGCCGGTGTGCGTGGCGGAGTCGGTGAGCCGCTTCACGTGGTGAGGGGCCGTCCGGGGGCTCTGGTGCCCCGAATCCCGCGGCGTTAGGTTGAGGTCGGACGGTGACGTTCCGTACGGAACGTCAAGACACCGACACCTCAGGGAGATGGCCGTGATCGCGCACGACGGTATGTACATCGGTGGCAGCTGGCGGCCCGCCGTCGGGACCGGCACCATCGAGGTCGTCAACCCCGCGGACGAGCAGGTCATCGCCAGTGTGCCCGCGGGTTCCGCCGAGGACGTCGACGCCGCGGTCGCCGCCGCCCGCGCCGCCCTGCCCGACTGGGCCGCCACCCCGCCCGCCCTGCGGGGCGAGCGCATCGCCGCGCTGCGCGACCAGCTGGCCGCCCGGCAGGACGAGATCGCCGCGACGGTCACCGCGGAGCTCGGCTCGCCGATCGGCTTCGCCACGCGGGTGCACGCCGGGGTGCCGGTCGCCGTCGCCGGGTCCTACGCGGAGCTCGCCGGCACGTACGCCTTCGAGGAGCGGATCGGCAACTCCACGGTCCTCCACGAACCGGTCGGTGTCGTCGGCGCGATCACGCCCTGGAACTACCCGCTGCACCAGATCGTCAACAAGGTGGCCCCCGCGCTCGCGGCGGGCTGCACGATCGTGCTGAAGCCCGCCGAGGACACGCCGCTCACCGCGCAGTTGTTCGCGGAGTGCGTGGCCGCGGCGGAGATCCCGGCGGGCGTCTTCAACCTCGTCACCGGCCTCGGCCCGGTCGCGGGCCAGGCGCTCGCCGAGCACCCCGGCGTCGACCTGGTCTCCTTCACGGGCTCCACCGCCGTCGGCAAGCGGATCGGCGCGATCGCGGGCGCGGGCGTCAAGCGCGTCGCCCTCGAACTGGGCGGCAAGTCGGCGAACGTCGTCCTCCCCGGCGCCGACCTGGAGAAGGCCGTCGCCGCCAATGTCGCCGACGTGTGCCGCAACGCCGGGCAGTCCTGCAACGCCCTGACCCGGCTGCTCGTCCACGCCGACCGCTACGAGGAGGCCGTCTCCCTCGCGGCCGCCGCCGTCGCCGCGTTCGTGCCCGGTGACCCGACCGACCCCGCGGTGCGCGTCGGCCCGGTCGTCAACGCCAAGCAGCACGCGCGCGTCCGCGGCTACATCGACAAGGGCGTCGAGGAGGGCGCCCGGCTCGTCGCCGGCGGCTCCCACGCGCCGGAGGGCCGGGACAAGGGCTACTTCGTCCGCCCGACGGTCTTCGCGGACGTCACCCCCGAGATGACGATCGCCCGGGAGGAGATCTTCGGCCCGGTGCTCTCGCTCCTCAAGTACGAGGACGAGGAGGAGGCCCTGCGGATCGCCAACGGCACGGAGTACGGGCTCGCGGCGGCCGTCTGGGCGGCGGACGGGGAGGCGGCCGCGGCGTTCGCGCGCCGCCTGGAGGCTGGGCAGGTCGAGGTCAACGGCGGCCGCTTCAACATCCTGGCGCCGTTCGGCGGCTACAAGCAGTCGGGCGTCGGCCGCGAACTGGGCGCGCACGGCCTGGCGGAATACCTCCAGACGAAGTCCCTCCAGTTCTGACCCTGTCGGAGGTCCCTGCCGGTTTCGCCGCGACTCGCACCACCGAGAGGAAGCCCGAACCATGGTCCGCGCCGCCGTTCTCCACTCCACCGGCACTCCCCTGCGCATAGCCGAGATCGACCTCCCCGCCCCCGCCCCGGGGCAGGTGCGGATCAAGCTCGCCGCCGCCGGGGTCTGCCACTCCGACCTGTCCCTCTCCAACGGCACGCTCCGCCAGCCCGTCCCCGCCGTCCTCGGGCACGAGGGCGCCGGCACGGTCACCGCCGTCGGCGAGGGCGTCACACACGTGGCGCCCGGTGACGCGGTGGTGCTCAACTGGGCGCCCTCCTGCGGCACCTGCCACTTCTGCGGGCTCGGTGAGCCCTGGCTGTGCGCGGGCGCGGGGGCGGCTGCCACCGTTCCGTACGCCACGCTCGCCGAGGACGGCACCGCGCTCCACCCGGGCCTCGGCACCGCCGTCTTCGCTGAGGAGACGGTCGTCCGGGCGAGCGCCGCGCTCCCCCTGCCGGAGGGCGTGCCGCTGGCGGAGGCGGCGCTGCTGGGCTGCGCGGTGCTCACCGGCTACGGCGCGGTGCACCACTCGGCGCGGGTCCGCGCCGGTGAGTCCGTCACCGTCCACGGCGTCGGCGGGGTGGGCCTGGCCGCCCTCCAGGCGGCGCGGATCGCCGGTGCGGGGACGATCGTGGCGGTCGACGTGTCCCCGGAGAAGGAGGAGCTGGCCCGCGCCGCCGGTGCCACGGACTTCCTCGTCGCCGACGACGGCACGGCGAAGCGGATCCGTGAACTCACCGGCGGCCACGGCGCCGACGTGGCCGTCGAGTGCGCGGGCCGCGCCGAGGCGATCCGTACGGCCTGGTCGTCCACGCGCCGGGGCGGGCGCACCACGGTCGTGGGCATCGGCGGCAAGGACCAGCAGGTGACGTTCACGGCCCTGGAGCTGTTCCACTTCGGCCGTACGCTGTCGGGCTGCGTCTACGGCAACAGCGACCCGGCGAAGGACCTCCCGGTGATCGCCGGGCATGTGCGCGCAGGGCGGTTCGACCTGTCCGCGATGGTGACCGACCGCATCGGCCTGGACGGCATCCCGGAGGCGTTCGACGCGATGCTGGCGGGGCAGGGCGGCCGGTCGCTGGTGGTGTTCCCGGAAGGGTGAACAGGGGAGCGCGCCGCCTTTACGCCTCGTCGCGCACCGGCAGATGGATCAGCACGAGCACCAGGCCCGCCACGACGAAATTGCGCTCGGCGGCCTGGAGCCCGTTCCACTTGGCGGACTGCCACATCGCGAACCACTCGCCGCCGATCGCGATGAAGCCCATCCCGAAGAGCAGCAGGACCATCACGAGCCCGACCGTGGTGACGCGCCTGGCCACCCTGTACGCCGCCGGGCCGCGCACCCAGAGCGCGGTGCCGGTGATCAGCACGAGGGCGGCGACGGTCTCCCAGACGATGATGGCGACATAGGCGATGTCCTGCAGGGCGTGGTCGGTGATCGCCCGCCACATCAGGTCGTCGTCCTTGAACGTCGTGTCCATCGCCAGGACGTGCCGGACGAACTCCCGGTTGGTGCCGAAGTCGGTGATGTTGCCGAAGGCGACGAGTGCCATGTACAACGCCACGGTCGCGGTCAGCGCGAGCGCGGCGACCTGAAGCGTCCCGACGCGCTGCGCCTGCCTTTGCCATTTGCTCGCCATGCGGGTCTCCCACCCTCGCGCGCGTGCGTGCCCCTGCGGGATGCATGCCCGTGTCATCGGCGGTATACGCGAACAGCGCGGGTCCGTTGCCGCCTGCGGCGGGGGCGCCCTGCGGGCGCGTCCTCAAACGCCGGACGGGCTGATTTCAGCCCGTCCGGCGTTTGAGGACAAGCGGCGCAGCCGCTTCGGGGGTCTGGGGGGCTCCCCCCAGTTTCGGGAAGGGGCGGGGATAGGGAAGAAGCCCGCCGGGCCGCACGCGAACGGGGGTCCGGGGCACAGCCCCGGCAACGGCGGGACGTGGGAGCCGCCCAGGCCACAGCCTAAGCGCTTGCTCAGCCCCAAGGGTATGGTGTTCGTCTCGCCGCCGGGCAGTCCGCGGCGCACCGAAGAGCGGGGGCTCGGGATGGACGCGAAGCACACGCACAGCGAGGAGTGGGCCGAGGTCACGCCCGACGCCGCGCGCCGGCTGGTGACCGCCGCCGTCGCCGCGTTCGCCGAGCGCGGCTATCACGCCACCACCACCCGCGACATCGCCGGCCGCGCGGGCATGAGCCCCGCCGCGCTCTACATCCACTACCGGACGAAGGAAGAGCTGCTCTACCGCATCAGCAGCGTCGGGCACCGGCTCGCCCTCGACATCCTGCGCCGGGAGCGGGACCGCGACGGCACCCCCGCCGAGCGCCTCGCCCGTGCCGTACGGGCCTTCGTCCGCTGGCACGCGGAGCACCACACCACCGCCCGCGTGGTGCAGTACGAGCTGGGGGCGCTCGGCGAGGAGCACCACGCCGAGATCATCGGGCTGCGCCGGGACACGGACGCGGCGGTCCGCGCGATCGTCGAGGACGGGGTCGCGACGGGCGACTTCGACGTCCCCGACGTGCGCGGCACGACGCTCGCCGTGCTCTCGCTGTGCATCGACGTGGCCCGCTGGTTCAACGCGGAGGGCAAGCGCACCCCGGACGAGGTGGGCGAGCTCTACGCCGACCTCGTCCTGCGCATGGTCGGCCACACGGGCTGACGGAGGCCGGACAGCCCTGATCCATTGACGCACCCGGCCCGGAATCCTACGGTCTCCCATAGGAATCCATCGGCGCGGGGAGCACGCGATGAGCGATACGGCTGACGAGCAGACCCGGAAGGCCGCCGAAGCACTGGCCCACTCGGCCGGTTTCGGCAACGAGCACAGCAGTGAGGCCGTCCCCGGGGCGCTGCCGCACGGGCGGAACTCCCCGCAGCGGGCGCCGCTCGGGCTGTACGCGGAGCAGCTGAGCGGGACCGCGTTCACCGAGCCCCGGCACACCAACCGGCGTTCGTGGCTCTACCGCGTCCGGCCGTCCGCGGCGCACCCGCCGTTCACCCGGACCGGCAACGGCAACATCAGCAGTGCCCCCTTCACCGACTCCGTGCCCGACCCCAACCGGCTGCGCTGGAGCCCGCTGCCCGAGCCCCCCGAGGGCACCGACTTCGTCGCCGGGCTGTGGACGCTGGGCGGCAACGGCGACGTCACCCAGCGCACCGGCATGGCCGTGCACCTCTACGCCGCCAACGCCTCCATGACGGACCGGGTGTTCAGCGACGCGGACGGCGAGCTGCTGATCGTCCCCGAGCGCGGGGCGCTCCTGCTGCGGACGGAGTTCGGACTGCTGCGCGCCGAGCCCGGCCATGTGGCGCTCATCCCGCGCGGGGTGCGCTTCCGGGTGGAGCTCCTCGAAGGGACGGCCCGCGGTTACGTCTGCGAGAACTACGGGCAGCCGTTCACGCTCCCCGAGCTCGGGCCGATCGGCGCCAACGGGCTGGCGAACGCCCGGGACTTCCTGGCGCCGGTCGCCGCGTACGAGGACGTCGAGCGCCCCGTGGAGGTCGTCAACAAATTCTGCGGCAACCTCTGGTCGGCGACCTACGACCACTCCCCGCTGGACGTCGTGGCCTGGCACGGCAACCTCGTCCCGTACGTCTACGACCTGCGGCGCTTCAATGTGATCGGGTCGATCAGCTACGACCACCCGGACCCGTCGGTCTTCACCGTGCTCACCTCCCCGTCGGACACCCCCGGCCTGGCGGCAGTGGACTTCGTCGTCTTCGCGCCGCGCTGGCTGGTGGGCGAGGACACCTTCCGGCCGCCGTACTTCCACCGGAACGTGATGAGCGAGTACATGGGGCTGATCGAGGGCGCGTACGACGCGAAGGCGGAGGGCTTCCTGCCCGGCGGCGGGTCGCTGCACAACATGATGTCGGCGCACGGGCCGGACCGGGAGACCTTCGACCGGGCGAGCGCGGCGGAGCTCCGGCCGCAGAAGGTGGACGACGGGCTGGCCTTCATGTTCGAGACGCGCTGGCCGGTCACGACGACGGAGCGGGCCAGGACGGCGGACCACCTTCAGCCGGGTTACGACGACGTGTGGCAGGGTCTGGAGCGCCATTACCGCCGGTGATGGTCCACCAGCCGCCGCAGCCGTAAACCCGGAGTTCTCCGTGACCACCTTCGCCCCCGACTCCGTCGCGCTCAACCGGAAGCTGCCGCTCTGGTATCAGGTGTCGCAGTCACTGCGCGCCTCGATACTCGGGCGGCGCGCCGGCGACCCGCTGCGGCTGCCCACCGAGGACGCGCTCGCCGCGCACTACGGCGTCAGCGTGCTCACCATGCGGCAGGCGCTCAAGGAGCTGGAGACGGAGGGGCTGATCAGCAGGCACCGGCGGCGCGGCACCTTCATCGAGCCGAGCGCGCGGCGGAGTTCGCCGGTGCGGCTGCTCGGCTCGGTGGACACCATCGTGGCGCAGCAGTCCGGGGAGCGGACGGAGGTGCTCGGCCACGGCCCGGAAAAGGTGCCGGCCGAGCTGGCCGAGCACTTCCCCGGTCTCGACGAGGCGGTGGCCTACCGGCGGCTGCGCTGCGACGAGCGGACCGGCGAGCCCACCAACTGGGCGGAGAACCTCGTCCGGCCCGAGCTCGCCGAGCGCATCGAGCTCGCCGATCTGGAGCGCTGGCCGATGACCAAGGTGCTGCGGGACGCGGTGGGCGTGCGCATCAGCCGCATCACGGACACGGTCGAGGCCCGGCTCGCGGACCCGGAGACGGCGCGGCTGCTCCAGGTGCCGCTGCTGAGCCCGATCCTCTACTACACGGGGGTCACGTACGACGAGGGCGGCCGGGTGGTGGACGTGGCCCGCATCCACTACCGGGGCGACCGCTTCTCCTTCACCGTCACGGTGGACGCGCCGTAGCCGCCGCCCGGGCCGCCCCCGCTACGATGCCCCGGCCCGACCGTGCGGATCGAGGAGGAGCAGGCCCGTGACCACCCCTCGGCCCGACGGCGCGCCGCTGCTGGACGACCTCATGCCCTGGTCCGTCGCGCCGCTGCGGCTCGGCCGCGCGTGGATCGCGGCCCCCGACCCCGGCGCGCTGAGGGCCCGTTGGGCCGCGCTCGCGGGCGCCGACCCCGCCACCCGCGCGGCGCTCTTTTGCCCGACCCGGTCCCGCACGCCGCACAGCGCCGTCCCGCAGCTGCCCGGCCAGGCGACGCCGACCGGACGGCTGGCGCGCGAGGTGGGGCCGTGCCCCGAGCCGGTGCGGATCGCCCACGGGCCGTACGACGAGCAGTGGTTGCTGCCCGACCACCGGCTCGTCGACGCGGCGCGGCCGGAGCTGTGGCGGGTGGCCGACGGCCACCAGATCCATCTGCTGGACCCGGCGCCCGGCACGGACGGCCCGGCCTTCTCGGCCCTGTTGCCCGACGGGCACTCCCCCGGCGGCAGGCCCGGCCGGATCCGGCCGCTCTACCGGCGGCCCGGCGGCCTTGAGCCCAATCTCGCGCCCGGCCTCCTCGGCCACCTCGCCGACCGCCTCGGACGGCCGGTGTCCGCCGAGGACTTCCTCGCCTGGACCGCCGCCGTCGCCCGCCCCTCCCGCGCCGGCACCACCGTGCCGCTGACCGCCTCGCCCCGGCTGTGGGAGGAGGGGGTCGCGCTGGGCCGCCGCGCGCTGTGGCTGCACACCCGGGGCGCGCGGTGCGCCCCCGCGCCGGGGGAACGCCCCCGGCTGCCGGGTGGCCGAAGGCCGTACGTCCGTGCCGCTCTCGCACCGGGGCTGCCCGGGAGCCTGGAGTACGACCCGGCAGAGGAGACGCTGCGGCTGGGGACGGGCAGGATCTCGCCGGTGCCGGTGGGCGCCTGGGAGTTCCGCGCGGGCGGGGTGCGGGTGCTGGAGAGCTGGTTCGCCGAGCGTACGGAGCGGGGCGAGCCCGGGACGCTGGAGGCCGTGCGGCCCGCGGGCTGGCCGCCGGAGTGGACGTCCGAGCTGCTGGAGCTGATCACCATCCTGGCGCTGCTGGCGGAACCGGCCGTCCGGCGGCCGCTGCCGGTGCCGGACGGCGGGCCGGACGCCGCGGGGCTGCGCCGGGCGGGCGTGCTCCCGCCGCCGCCCGCGTCCCGGCGGCCCGCGACGGTGCTGGGCCATCAGGAGGAAGGCCCGGAGGGGCAGTTCGCGCTGCTATGAGCCGCGGCGGGCCTCGGCCTCAAAGCCGTCCAGGATGCGGTCGACGGCGCGGGCGAACACCTCGTCCAGGTCGATCTCCCCCGGCCCCTCGGTCAGCGTCCTCGCCATGCGCGGGTACGCGCCGCCGGCCAGCACCCGCATGATGTAGGCCGTGCGGGCGGCCTGTTCCTGCTCGGGCGAGTACGGCGAGGTGCGGGCGCGCTCGGCCGTCGACAGCTCGTTGGAGACATAGGCGGTGATGACGCCGTTGAGCATGGCGAGCAGCTCGACCTTGGTGCCGTTGTCGACGTCCAGCCCCTCCATGGCCCACAGGGCGTATTCGAAGTAGCGCAGCGCGTTCGGGCTGAAGCCGTAGACGGGCGACATCAGCCGGGGCACCCAGGGGTGGCGGTGCATGATGCCGCGCGTCTGCCGGCAGAGCGCCTTGAGGTCGGCCCGCCAGTCGCCCGTGGGGGCGTCGGGGAACTCGTACTCGGCGACGACGGCGTCGACCATCAGCTCGTACAGGTCCTCCTTGCGCGGCACGTAGTTGTACAGCGACATCGTGCCGCAGCCGGTCTCGGCCGCCACGCGCCGCATGGAGACGCCGTCGAGCCCCTCCGCGTCGGCGACGCGCACCGCCGCCGCCGCGATCTCGGCGCGGGTGTGCGCGGGGCGCGGGCCGCGGCCGGCGCGCTCGGGGCGCGCCCAGATCACCTCGGGCCCGGACGGGCGACCGCTGGCTGTCATTGATCATCACCTCGCCCCCCATCGTAGTTACGTACAGCGTACGTAGTGGAGTATGGTCACCCTCATGACTACGTACGCTGTACTTAGTGAAGATCTGGAGAAGCGCTTCGGGAAGGTCCACGCGCTGCGCGGGCTGGACCTGGCCGTGCCCGAGGGCAGCGTCTGCGGGCTGCTCGGGCCCAACGGCGCGGGCAAGACGACCGCGGTCCGGCTGCTCACCACCCTGCTCGCACCCGACGCGGGCCGGGCCGAGGTCGCCGGGCACGACGTGGCGCGGGACCCCGCCGCCGTGCGCCGGGCCATCGGGGTGACCGGCCAGTCCACCTCGGTGGACACGGATCTGACGGGGCGGGAGAACCTGCGGCTGTTCGCCCGGTTGCACCGGCTGGGCGGCGCGGTGGCGCGCGCCCGCGCCGACGTGCTGCTGGACCGCTTCGCGCTCGGCGACGCGGCGAACCGGCCCGCCCGCACCTACTCCGGCGGGATGCGGCGGCGGCTCGACCTCGCCGCGAGCCTGCTCACCAGGCCGCGGGTGCTCTTCCTCGACGAGCCCACGACCGGCCTCGACCCCGCCAGCCGCACCGCGATCTGGGACGTCGTACGCGAGCTGACCCTGGCGGGCACCACGGTGCTGCTGACCACGCAGTATCTGGAGGAGGCGGACCAACTGGCCGACGACATCGCGCTCATCGACCGGGGCCGGGTCACCGTCCGCGGCACACCGGCCGCGCTGAAGGCGGAGATCGGCGCGTACGCCGAGGTCGTCGTCGCCGACGACGCGGCGCTGCCGGGCGCGGCGCTCGTGCTGGGCCGCCTCACCGGCCGGCCCGCGGCGCTCGACGCCGGGCGCCGCGCGGCGGGTGCCGCCACCACCGACCCGGACCTGACCCTGCCGCGCATCGTGCGCGAACTCGACGCCGCGGGCGTGCCCGTCGTCGACGCGACCCTGCGCCGCCCCACCCTGGACGAGGTCTTCCTGCGCCTCACCGCCCCCGAGGAGGCTCTCGCATGACCACGCTCGCCCTGTCCGACAGCTGGTCGATGCTCGGACGCAACCTCCAGCGGATGCGGCACGCGCCCGGCCTGTTCGTCATCACCATGACCATGCCGGTGACGATGCTGCTCTTCTTCGGCTACGTCTTCGGCAGCGCGGTGGTGCTGGACGGCAGCGGGAACTACCGGGCCTATCTGGTGCCGGGGCTGTTCGCCGCGACCGCGGTCAACGGCGTCATGACCGCGATGCTGGCCTCCGCGCAGGACCACCAGCGGGGCGTCATGGACCGCTTCCGCACCCTGCCGATGAGCCGCTTCGCGATCCCGGCCGGGCAGACCGCCTCCGACGTCGTGCTGGCCGCGGTCGGCATGGTGCCGCTGACACTGTGCGGACTCGCGGTGGGCTGGCGCATCGAGGGCGGGGTGGCCGGTTGCGTCGGCGCCTTCTCGCTGCTGCTGCTCTTCCGGCTGGTCACGGCCTGGCTGGGGCACTACCTCGGGCTGGTGGTGGGGACCGAGGAGGCCGCGGGGCAGCTGGGTGCCGCCACCTTCATGCTCCCGCTGCTGTCGAACGCCTATGTGCCGACCGACGGCATGCCCGGCTGGCTGCGCACGGCGGCCGAGTGGAATCCGGTCAGCGCGGTGGTCACCGCGGCGCGGGACCTCTTCGGCAACGGCGGGCCGTCCCCCGACGCGTCCTGGCCGGTGGCGCATCCCGTCGCGGCGTCGCTCGCCTGGTCCGCGGTCCTGCTGGCGGTCTTCGTGCCGCTGACGGTCCGTCGGTACGGGCGCGATGCGGCCTGAGGGCGCCGCGCGGGACGGCCCCGGGAGCCATCGGCTCCGGGCAAGCCACAGCGCCGTCCGGCCGGCCCTGGGGAGAGGGCGTACGGCCGACGGCGCTGCGCCGGGTCGGAGTGGTGGGCGGCTCTGTGATCCGGGCCGGGGTCCGGGTCAGCCGTGGTTGCCGAAGAGCGAGCGGCGCAGGCGTCTGAGCGGCGCCAGGAGCGAGACCTTCGCGGTCCTGCTCTGCCTGGTCGTCGCGCGGTCGCGCGCGGTCAGCTCCCGCATCAGCAGGGTCGCGTTCTCGACCTCCCGCTGCGGCAGGGCGGGTCCGCCCAGCACCGCGAGATGGCGGTCGAGGCGCGCACTGGTCGCACCGCTGTTGCAGTTGATCGCAGGCACTCGAGGCCTGCCGCGCATTGCTATCTGATCCATCGAAACTCCCCACCCGTACGAGGCACCCCGGCCCAGGCAGAGTAACCCTACCGCCCCATTCCGTCACCCGCGCATCGGCGGGCCGTATTCACCACTCCGTCAAGGGCGTTGACGAACCTGGCGTGAACCTGCCGTCACTGGGCGCTAGTTGACCCGGGCCGGAATGCGCGGAACGGGAGGCAATCACGCTCCGTTGCGGTACATTCACCCCGAATTGCTCTCTTGCGGGAGGGGGCCCGTCGATGAGCGGGAATTCCGGAGCCGGGTACGGCGACCAGGGCGATCGGGTGGTGGCGGACCGGTACCGGCTGCTGGACCGGCTCGGCCAAGGTGGTATGGGCGTGGTGTGGCGGGCGCGGGACGAGGTGCTGGACCGCGAGGTGGCCGTGAAGGAGGTGCGGGCCCCGGCCGGGCTGCTCGACCACGAGGTGCGGCAGCTCTACGCCCGGATGGAGCGCGAGGGCCGGGCGGCGGCCCGCATATCGCACCCCAATGTCGTCACCGTCTACGACGTGGTGGCCGAGGACGGCCGCCCCTGGATCGTCATGGAGCTGATCCGGGGCCTTTCCTTCGCCGATGTTCTGGAAGCACAGGGCTGCGTCACGCCCGCGCGCGCGGCGCACATCGGCGCGGAGACGGTCGCCGCGCTCCGGGCCGCGCATCAGGTGGGGGTGCTGCACCGCGACGTGAAGCCGGGCAACGTGCTGCTGGCGAACGACGGCAGGGTGGTGCTCACCGACTTCGGGATCGCGACGGTCGCGGGCAGTTCGGCGCTGACGAGGACCGGTGAGCTGGTGGGCTCGCCCGAGTACCTGGCCCCCGAGCGGGCGCTCGGGCGGCCGCCCGGCCCCGCCTCGGACCTCTGGTCGCTGGGGGTGACGCTCTATGCGGCGGTGGAGGGCTTCTCGCCGTTCCGCCAGGACACCCCGCTGAACACGATCCGGGCCGTGGTCGACCAGGAGCTGCCGCCGCCGCGCGGCGCGGGCGCGCTCGCGCCCGTACTGGAAGGGCTGCTGCGCAAGGAGCCGGAGCGGCGGCTCGGCGCGGCCGAGGCGGAGCGGATGCTGCGCGCGGTCGCGGAGGGCACCGCGGGGGCGGGCGCCCCGCCCACCGTCTCCCACGCGCCGACGGTCCCGGCGCGCCCGGCCGCACCGGCGCCGCTCGCGGCCACCGGAGGAGCCCACACCCCTCCCCAGGGCTTCGGCCCCGCGCCCTCCGGTCCGCCGCCGGGGCCCGAGCCCGAGCCCGACGGGCAGCACCGGCGGACCGTCACGGTGCTGATCGTCGCCGCCCTGGTCGCCGCGCTGCTGGTGGGCGGCCTGGTGTGGGCGCTCGCCCGCGAGGGCGGCGGCTCCGGCGGCGCGACGTCCGCCGGCGGGGCCTCCTCGGCCGACGGCCACGACGCGGGCGCGCCGCCGGCCGCCGGCCCCGGGAGCTCCGCCGCCTCCCCCGGCGACTCCGCCGGCTACGGGGTGCGCGTCACGGTCACCGCGCAGCGCGACCAGTACACCGGCGCCTGCCCGCCCCCGGCGGGGTCCGCGCCGGCGTTCAAGGCGTACGTCGCCGTGGGACGCACCCCGGTGGACGTCGTCTACCGCTGGGTGACGGGCAGCGGTAAAGTCGCGGACGGCGGCTGGCGGACGCTCCACTTCACCTCGGCCCGCACGCAGACCCTGAGCCATGTGGAGTCGGACCGCGACCCGTCGGACGCGGGCGACGACTGGATCGCCGTCGAGGTGAAGAGCCCGCAGCAGCTGACCTCCTCTCATGTGTCGTTCACGGTGCGCTGCGACAAGCCGTCGACGGGCGGCCCGTCGGCCTCGTCGAGCCCTTCGGGGTCGCCGAGCCGGTCACCTTCGGCGGGCGGATCGACCCCGGGCGGCGGCGGATACGGCGGGACGTACGGCGAGACGGCTCCGTACGGCTCAGGCGGCTGAGGCGAAGACCGGCAGATAGCCCTGCGCCTGGCCGGCGGCGGTCGGGTGGTAGGACTCGTCGGCGGGCAGGGTCACGCTGTGGAGCCAGGGGCTGCCGGAGCAGAGCTCGTGGCCGCCGAAGGTGGAGTTGACGTCGGCGAAGGCGAAGCCGTGGTCGGCCGCGCGCTTGGCGATGACGGTGTCGATGTCGTCGGCCGCGGCGTTGATCGCGGATCTCTTGGCCTCGCTCAGGCCGCCGAAACAACTCCCGTCGAGTTTGTAGAAACGGGGGTAGCCGATGACGACGACGCGGGCGGAGGGCGCCCTGTCGCTGATGGCGGAGTAGACGCCGTCCAGCTGGCCGGGCAACGTGTTCTCGATGTAGTCGCGGGCCTGGGCGATCCGGTCCAGGCAGCCGCTGTCGCTGCTGAACACGCAGGTCGTCATGGTGTCGGCGAAGCCCGCGTCGTTGCCGCCGATGGTGATGCTGACGAGCCCGGTGGACGAGTTGAGCGGGTCCAGCTGGCTATTGAGAACATCACCCGTTCGGGCGCCCGAGCAAGCGGTGAACGCGAAGCTCGCGGGGGCGTGTTGGGCGGCCCAGAGCGCGGGGTACGCCTTGGTGCTGCGCTTGCAGGAACCGCTCCCGGAGTCGTAACTGCCGGCTCCCACACCGGCCGAGTAGGAGTCACCGAGCGCCACATAGCCGGTAGTTGCTGCCTTCTCGGCGGACTGGGCGGGTCCTGCGCCGAGGAGGGCGAGGGTGGCGGTGAGCGCCAGCGCGGATACGGAACCCACGACTCTGTTCAGCTTCATGGAACCTCCTTTACCAGGGGCGCTACTTACTCCGTAGTAGCAGTCGCCCTCATGCGACGGAAGTGTCCATGACAAGAACATGGAAAAGGTGAATGCTTGACGATCGTCTCGTGGAGATCTTCTGACGGATCGACAGATTCCGCTCGGAGCCGCCCTGACGGAAAGACTCCGGTTCGCTCGCCTATGGCGTAACCGGAGTCTGTTTGCACGGCCTTCACATCTTGACGTGCCTCCGCCGATTGCGCGACATTGAAACTTGGCATCCGGCGCTTCGGGGGGCAAAGTCGCCAATGCAGAGCTTCACTGATCCCACCGGTCTCACTGATCCAACTGGTCCAACCGGCGTGAGCGAGCTGACCGATCTGTCTGAGCTTTCCGAACCTGACGAGTCCTCCGGGTCCGCCGTCGGACCCGCCGGGCCCCGCGCGCCCGCCGAAGCGGCCGCCCCGGCCCAGGAGTACACCGGCGCCGGCGGGATACCGTCGGCCGGGGACTCCCTGCCCATGATCGCGGGAGCCGCCACGACCATCGCGGGGGTGGGCGCCGCGCTCGCGCTCGCCGACATCGGCTCGCCGCTGCGCGCGCCGTTCACCCTGTTCTTCCTGATAGTCGCGCCGGCCTGTGCCATCGGAGCCGCGCTGCGCGGCCTCGACCCGCTCAGCCGGTCCGTGGTGGCGGCCGGTGGCGCCGTCGCCGTCGACCTGCTGATCGCACAGGTCATGCTCGCGCTGCACACCTGGACAGTGCGGGGTGGCGTCGCCGCCGTCGCGGCCGTCAGCCTCCTCCTGTTCCTGCTGGCACACGCGCGGCGGCGGGGCCGCGCGGCGAAAAGTCGGGCTTCCTGAGGTGAACATCAGCGTGTACCGGCCCGGCGAGCTCACCGCGGCCGACCGGGCGGCCTGGTCCGCCCTGCAGTCGCGGGCCGTCGAGGACGGCTCGCCGCAGCTCGCGAACCCCTTCCTCGCACCGGAGTTCGCCCTGGCCGTCGGCCGCTGCCGGCACGGGGCCCGGATCGCGGTCGTGCGGGAAGAGGGCGAGCCGGTGGCCTTCTTCCCCTACCAGCGGTCGCCGATGGGGGTGGGCCGGGCCATCGGCCTGGGCGTCTCGGACGCCCAGGGCCTGATCCACCGCCCCGGATTCCAGTGGGACGCCCGGGAGTTGCTGCTCGCGTGCGGGCTCTCGGTGTGGGAGTTCGACCACCTGGTGGAGGGGCAGAAGCCCTTCGAGGTGGGCGCCTCCGGGTCGTACGGCTCGCCCGTGGTCGATGTCGAGCAGGGCTTCGACTCCTATCTGGCGGCGCTGCGCAAGCAGTCGCCGAAGTTCACCCGCACCACCCTCGCCAAGGAGCGCAAGCTCGGCCGGGACGTCGGCGAGGTGCGCTATGTGCACGACGAGCGCGACCCGGCGGTGCTGCGCACCCTGATCGGCTGGAAGTCCGCGCAGTACCGAAGAACGGGGCGCAGCGACCGCTTCGCGCGGCCGTGGATCTCGCATCTGGTGGAGCAGCTCTTCCACACCCGCAGCGCGTCGTTCGCGGGGCTGCTCTCGGTGCTCTACGCCGGCGGCCGGCCGGTCGCGGCGCACTTCGGGCTGCGCTCGGGTCCGGTGCTCGCCTGCTGGTTCCCGGCGTACGACCCGGCGTTCGCGAAGTACTCGCCGGGCCTGGTGCTGCACCTGCGGATGGCCGAGGGGGCCGCCGCCGCGGGGATGGCCTACCTGGACCTGGGCCGCGGCGAGAAGGCGTACAAGAACTCCCTCAAGACACGTGAACTCAGCGTCTCCGAAGGGTGGGTGACGCGCCATCACCCCGTGGCGCTGGGGCACCGGGTCCGGCGCGCGCCGGTGCGGGCCCTGCGCAACACGGTGCTGGCGCGGCCGGAGCTCTTCGAGCGCGCGGACCGGCTGCTCAAGCGCATGGGGCGGTTCCGCGCGGGGAGTTGAGGCGCGGGGGTGCGCCCCCGAAGTGCGCCGCCGACGGCGCACTTCGTCAACCGGACGTGTGAAACGGGCGCAAAAAACACCCAAAGGAGGAGTCACCGCACCAGCTCTTGCCATACAGTCTCAACCATCAATACCGTCGTACATCCACCCGCATCGGCCCATCGGTTTCAGCGGCTCAAGGGGAGGGCTCGAGCGCCGCGATGGTGTCCGGGGCGGGGCGCGGTGGGGGGTGCCGCGTTCGGTAGTCACGGTCGCAGAGTCGCGTACCGCGCGATCGGTCTTCGCTGTCAACTCACCCTGGCCGTACGGTGCTTCACGCATCGGCGGGCGAGGCGAGTACCCCCTTTTCGAACCGGATAAGCCACTGGACCGCCGGGGGGCGGTCCACCGGACGAGAGGGAAATCCGACTCATGAGTTCTTTCCTTCGCCCTGCGACAGATCAGGAGCCGGCACCGGCCGGCCATTACCGCCCGGTGAGCTCGCATCTCGCGATAGCGCCACCGGTGAGCGTCGTCATCCCGGCCATGAACGAGGCGGAGAACCTTCCGTACGTGTTCAAGACGCTGCCGGGGTGGATCCACGAAGTGGTCCTCGTGGACGGCAATTCGACCGATGACACCATCGCGGTCGCCCGGGGGCTGTGGCCCGACGTCAAGGTCGTCGAGCAGCGCGGCAAGGGCAAGGGCGACGCACTGATCACGGGTTTCGCGGCCTGCACGGGCGAGATCATCGTGATGGTCGACGCGGACGGCTCCGCGGACGGCAATGAGATCGTCAGCTATGTCTCCGCGCTCGTCGGCGGCGCGGACTTCGCCAAGGGGTCCCGCTTCGCCAACGGCGGCGGCACCGACGACATGACGCCCATCCGCAAGCTCGGCAACCGCGTCCTGTGCTCCCTCGTCAACCACAAGTTCGGCGCCCGCTACACCGACCTGTGCTACGGATACAACGCCTTCTGGAAGCACTGCCTGGACGACATCGCCCTGGACTGCGCCGGGTTCGAGGTCGAGACCCTGATGAACATCAGAGTCGTCAAGGCGGGCCTGCGGGTCCAGGAGATCCCCAGCCATGAGTTCGTGCGCATCCACGGCACCAGCAATCTGCGTGCCGTGCGCGACGGACTGCGGGTCCTGAAGGTCATCCTCAAAGAACACGGCGCCCGCCGCCGGCGCCCGCACCGCCTCGCCATCGCACCGGCCGCCAACCGCAGGGAAGTCTCTTGAGCAGCCCACCCGACCACCGCCCGGCCTGCGTGCCGGACGTCTCGGTGGTCATCTGCGTCTACACCGAGGACCGCTGGGACGACATCCTCGCCGCGGTGGCCTCGGTGCGCGACCAGTCCTGGCCCGCCCTGGAGACCCTGGTCGTCGTGGATCACAACGCCGCGCTGCTCCGCCGCCTCGCCAAGTGGTACGGCGACGACGGCGCCGGTGCGACGGCCGGGGTGCGGGTGCTCGCCAACGCGGGCCCCCGCGGCCTGTCGGCGGGCCGCAACACCGGCATCGCCGCCTCCTCCGGCGAGGTGATCGCGTTCCTGGACGACGACGCGGTCGCCGAGCGGGAGTGGCTGCGCCACTTCGCGCGGGCCTATGCCGACCCCCGGGTGATGGCGGTCGGCGGCCGCACGGAACCGGTGTGGGAGTCCCGGCGCAGGCCGGCCTGGTTCCCCGAGGAGTTCGACTGGGTGGTGGGCTGTTCCTATCGCGGCCTGCCGCCCGGCCGGGTCCAAGTGCGCAACGTCCTCGGCGGCAACGCCTCCTTCCGCAGGTCGGCGTTCGCGCTGGCCGGCGGGTTCGCCAGCGGCATCGGGCGGGACGGCGACCGGCTGCCGCTGGGGGGCGAGGAGACGGAGCTGTGCATCCGGCTGACCCGGGCCATGCCGGAGGCGGTGCTACTGATCGACGACCGGTCGGTGATCCACCACCGGGTGCCGGCCGTGCGGGAGCGCTTCCGCTATTTCCGTACGCGGGCGTATGCCGAGGGGCTGTCCAAGGCCCTGGTCACCCGCAGTGTGGGGGCGCAGTCGGGGCTGTCCTCGGAGCGCCGCTACACCACGCGCGTGCTGCCCGCGGGCGTCGCGCGCGGTGTGCGGGACGCCCTGCTCGGCAGGCCGGGCGGCGCGGGCCGGGCCGGGGCGATCGTGGCCGGGCTCGCGGCGACGGTGGGGGGCTATGCCCTCGGCAGCGTCCGGGCGCGCCGCGGCGGGGTCCGGTTCGCGGTCGCGGAGGTGCCCGGGGGCGGCACGGCGGCGGAGGAGCCGCACGGTGGACACGGTCCGAACGGCCCGGCAGCGGGCCCTCCCGCCGAGGAGGCCGGCGCATGAGTGCGGACCGGGTGCCGATACTGATGTACCACGCCGTGGCGGACTCACCCGCCCGGGCGACGTACGGCCTGTCGGTGTCCCCCGACTCGTTCGCGGGACAGATGCGGCTGCTGGCCGAGCGCGGGTTCACCCCGCTGACGGCGGAGCAGCTCGCCGCCGCCTGGCGCACCAGCGCCGCGCTGCCGCCGAAGCCGGTGCTGATCACCTTCGACGACGGCTATGAGGGCGTGCACCGGCACGCCCTTCCGGCGCTCGCCGAGCACGGCTTCTCCGCGACGCTCTTCGCGTCCACGGGGTGGCTGCGCGGGGCGCACGAGACGGGCGGCGCACTCGACCTGATGCTGACCTGGGACCAGGTGCGGGAGCTGGCCGCGGCCGGGGTGGAGATCGGCGGGCACAGCCACACCCACCCCCAGCTCGATCAACTGGCCGATGAACAGCTGTGGTTCGAGGTGCAGCGGTGCCGGGAGATCCTTGCGGGTGAGCTGGGGCGCGCACCGGTGTCCTTCGCCTATCCCTACGGTTATTCCGACCGCCGGGTCCGGCGCACGGTCCGGGCGGCGGGCTTCAGCGTCTCCCTGGCCGTGGGCAACACCCTCGCCGCGCGTCCGCAGGGGCCGTACGCCCTGGAGCGGGTGACGGTGCGGCGTTCGACCGGGCTCGGCGAGTTCGAGCGGCTCGTCGAGGGGCGGGCGCTGGGCCGGCTGTTCGTCCGGGACCGCACCCTGACCAAGGGGTACGCCATATATCGCAGAACCCGACAAGTCGTCAGGAAGGCAAGCGAAGCCCGTGTCTGACACGTCCACCCGCACCGAGGAACGGGAGACGGAGGGGCCGGCCGGCCGCAAGCTGCGGCTGCCGGGGCGGGGCGGCGGGAGTCCGCTGTTCCGCAACGCCTTCGCGCTGATGCTCAACACGGGCATCAGCGCCGTACTCGGCGTGGGGTACTGGCTGGTCGCCGCCCGGTACTACTCCGAGGAGGCGGTCGGCCAGGGCTCCGCGGCCATCGCCGCGATGAAGCTCCTCGCGGGGCTCACCGCGGTCACCCTGACGGGGGCGCTGGCCCGCTTCATCCCCACCGCCGGACGGATGACGGGACGGCTCGTCTTCCGTACGTACGCGGGGAGTTCGGTGGTCGTCGCGCTGGCCGCGACGGCCTTCCTGCTCACGCTCAACCTGTGGGGCCCGTCGTACCGCTTCCTGCACGGGCCCCTGCACGGCTTCGGCTTCGTGATCGCCGTCGCGGCCTGGTCGGTGCTCACCCTTCAGGACGGGGTGCTGACCGGGCTGCGCAGCGCGTTCTGGGTGCCGGTGGGCAATACGGTCTTCTCGGCCGTGAAGCTGGCGCTGCTGGTGGGGGTGTCCGCGGCGCTGCCGACGTCCGGGGTGTTCGTCTCCTGGGTCGTCTCGATCGGCGTCTCGGTGGTGCCGCTGGGGTGGCTGGTGTTCCGGCGGCTGGTGCCGCGGCACGTGGTGGCGACCGAGGCGACGGCGCGGACGGCGTCGTACCGCGAGATGGGGCGCTTCCTCGCCGGGGACTACACCGGGTCGCTGTTCTCGCTGGCCGTGGTCTATCTGGTACCGGTGATCATCGCCTCGCAGGTCAGCTCCACCGACAACGCGTATTTCTACATCACCACCACCATCGGCGGCACCACGAACCTGCTCGCCATCAACATGGGCGCCTCCCTCACGGTCGAGGGGTCGCACGACCCGGCGCGGCTGGCGGAGAACTGCCGGGCGGCGCTGCGCCGGATGGCGAAGATCATGGTGCCGGTCTGTGTGCTGCTGTTCGTCCTCGCGCCGTACATCCTGCGGGTCTTCGGCCAGGGGTACGCGGACGCGGCGACGCCGCTGCTGCGCTGGTTCGCGGTGGGGGCGGCGCTGCGGGTGGTGATGGAGACCTACTTCGCGGTGCTGCGGGCCCAGAGCCGCACGGCCGGACTGGCCTATCTCCAGGGCCTGTTGTGCGTGCTGGTGCTCGGTCTGACGCTGCTGCTCCTGCCCCGGATGGGGCTCACGGGCGCGGGCGTCGCGGAGATCTCCAGCCTCGCGGTGATCGTCTCCGTCTCCGCGGTCAAGCTGCGCCGGATCCTCAAGGCGGCGGCGCCCCCGCTCGGCGCCCCGGTGGCGTACGCGCCCGATGTGGCGCCGGACGGCGACCTCGCCGATCTCGCGGTGCGCGGTGACCGCCGGGACGGCCCGCGTGACGGGCCGCGCCCGGCCCGGCGGGGCATCGGGCGCGCCTTAGGGTCCCGGACGGCCTCGGACGGCGGGCAGCGCGAGGGCGGGCGGTACGGCACGCGCTGGGCGCTGCGGGCGGCGCTCGACGCGGACACGATGCCGCTGGGCGTGCGGCTGGACTTCGACCACCTGGAGCGGCGCCCTGACCTCCGCCACACCCCCGACGGCGTCGGACTGGCCTCGGTGCCGCCACCGCTGCCGAAGCCCGCGGCCGACGACGAGACGGCCTCGGCCGAGCCCGTGGCGAAGCTCGCCGCGACGGCGCCGCCCGAGGCCCGGCCGGTGCCGGTCGCGGCGCGGCCGCCCGTGCTGAAGGCGCCCGCGGCGGCAGCGCCCGTGATGCCCGCGCGCGCGCCCGCGGCGGCCGTGGAGGGCCCGCTCCCCCGCCCGGCCGCCCCCCGGTGGTGGCGGCCCGAGGCGGGGATCTGGCTGCTGTTCCTCGGCGCGCTCGCGCTCTACTGGACACCGCTGGCCTCCCTCGGCGAGTCCGGCCTGGACGGCATGGGCGGGCTCGGGCTGATCTCCGTGCTGCCCGTGGCGACGCTGGTGGGCACCGCCCTGCTGGTGACCTCGTTCGCGGCCGCGCTGGCGCTGCCCCGGCAGCGCCGCTGGCTGCTGACGGCGGTGCTGCTGCTGACCGTCGTGTCCCTGCACGCCGCGCCCGCCGTGCTGGAGGCGCAGCCGCGCTTCGCGACGGCGTGGCAGCACCTGGGGTTCATCGACTTCATCGACCGTACGGGGGTGGCGGCGCCCGACCTCGACGCCCGCTGGAGCTGGCCGGGCTTCTTCGCCCTCGCCGCCTTCCTCGCCCGGGCCTGTGGGGTGAGCGACCTCGGCGAAGTGCTGCGCTGGTGGCCGCTGGCCGTGCAGCTGCTGAGCCTGGCGCCGCTGGCCCTGCTGCTGCGGGCGGTGCGGGCGGGCTGGCGGGCGAAGTGGACGGCGGCCTGGCTGTTCGTGCTGTGCGGCTGGGTGGGCCAGGACTACTTCTCCCCGCAGGCCCTCAACTACCTCTTCTATCTGCTGTTCGTGGCCGTGCTGCTGGTGTGGTTCCGCTGGCCGAGGCAGCTGCGCGGCAAGCTGCTGCCGGGCGAGGCGGAGGTCGTCCCGGCGAGCCGCGGCGAGCTGGGGGTCCTGCTCGCGGTCGTGCTCGCGCTGTTCGCCGCGTCGGTCGCGAGCCATCAGCTCACCCCGTTCGTGATGCTGGGGGTCCTCACCGCGCTGGTCGTCACCCGGCGCTGCACGCTGCGCGGACTGCCGCTGCTGTGCGCGGTGATGCTCGCGGTGTGGGTCGGCTTCCTCGCGGAGCCGTACTGGTCGGGCCACTTCAACGAGCTCTTCGGCGGTCTGGGGTCCCTGGGCGGCAATGTCTCCTCGTCGGTCTCGGGCCGCATCGAGGGCGGCAGCGCCACCCACAAGCTGGTGCTGTACGTCCGGGTGGCGCTGGCGGGCGGGGTGCTGGCGTTCGCCGCGCTCGGCTGGTGGCGCCGCCGCCGGTCCGGGATCGGCGATCTGGCGCTGCTGCTGCTCACCGCGGTGCCGTTCCTCGCTTTCGGGATGCAGTCGTACGGCGGTGAAGTGGCCCTGCGGGTCTTCCTGTTCGCGGTGCCGGGCGCCTGCGTCCTGGCCGCGCTCGCGCTCTTCCCCCGCCCGCGCGCGACGGTCCGCGCCGGCGTGCTCGGTCCGGTGGCCGCGCTGCTGGCCGGGCTCGTCCTCGTCTTCGGCTTCCTGGTGGCCCGCTGGGGCAACGAGTCCTTCGAACGGGTGCGGCCCGGCGAGGTCGCCGCCATGGACTTTGTGTACGCGCACGACAAGCCGACCGTGCAGCTGCTGTGGATGAGCAACGACACCGTCAAGAACGTCACTCCGGCCATGCCGTGGGGCAGCCGCGACATGGAGCGCGTGCTGTACGAACCGACGCTCGCGCCGCGCGACCCGGCCCGGGTGGACGACCTGGTGACCGCCCTGCGCAAGGCCGGGCCCCGGGCGTACATCATGGTCAACCGCGGCCAGTCGGTCTATCTCCAGCTCGACTCGGGCTACGCCCCCGACTGGGACGACCGGATGCGCCGCGCGCTCGACGGCCGGCCGGAGCTGCGGCGGGTGCTCTCCAACGAGGACGCGGTGCTGTACGAACTGAAGACCCCGCCGGCGGGCACGGCCCCCCAGCCCCGACCGGGCCCGCCCGGGCCCCGTGTGACGTGGACGCCGGTGTCGGTGGTCGGTGCGCTGGCGGCGGTGGCGCTGCTGCTGCTTCTGTCCGGGCGGGAGTTGCTGCGAGTAGTAGGCCGCCCCGGAGTCCGCCAGCTCCGCTGGCTCCAGAGCACGTACTGGTTCGCGCTGCCGCTGCTCGTGGTCTTGCTGGTATCACTGGCGGTCCGCATGGCGACGATCTCGTAGCGGCCAGCCCGTCCGGCGTTTGAGGACCGGGGTCTGGGGCGGAGCCCCAGTTCGGGAAGGGGCGGGGCTGGGGAAAGAGCGTCAGCCCAGCCACTGGACGTCGTACGGCCCGAGATTGAGCGTGTGACCGTCCACCGTCGCCGTCAGCGCTCGATTCTGCGTGTTCACGACCAGAATCGTGGCATCGGAAGCGAGCACCCTGACCGTCCCCCCATCCACCCCCGTCACACCCACGGAGTGAAACCGCGTACCCGGCGGAAACGCCTTCGCGAACCGCGCCAGAAGATCCAGCATGGGCAACCCCGAGCCGCCGTCCGGCAGCTCCGTGCTGCGCCACAGGCAGCCGGGGCAGTCGGCCGTCGTCCCCTCCGGGTTCCAGTAGAAGGCCGTCGCGGCCCCGGCGGTGGCCAGCTGCTGCATGGCCGTCGCCTGGACGGCCGTGCGGTGCTCCTCCGTCCAGCCCCTGCGGGCGTCGTTGGCGTCGGGCGGCTCGACGTACCACTCGGACCACCACACGGGCAGGCCGGTGGTCCTGGTCAGCCAGCCGGTCACGTCGGCGAACTTCTGTGTGGCGCCGAACTCGTCGGGCAGGAGCCGGTCGTTCTCGCGGGTGTAGCTGGCGCCGTCGACCGCGACGAAGTCGGCACCCTTCTTGTGCGTATTCCAGTAGGAGATGGCGTCGACGGAACGCTGGTCGACGGAGCCCCAGGGGCCGCGCACGGACGAGGCGTTGGTGGCGTTGTCGGGGGGATGGCTGTCCATGCTGATGTAGGGGCCGCCGACGAGGTTGTTCGCGTTCTGCTTCTTCAGCTCCGCGTAGACCAGGTTGTAGAGCTGGGTGTAGCCCTCGTAGTCCCAGCGGTTCCTGGACTCGTCGAAGAAGCCCTTGAACTCGTTCCAGACGACGAAGTGGTGGATGTCCGGATAGCGCTTGGCGATGACCCCGGCGAGCTGGGCGAAGTCCTTGTAGTGGCCGGCCAGGGGCGCCATCTCCAGGGATTTCTGGGCCCAGTTGGTCTTTCCCGCGGTGCCGCCCTTCATCCAGTCGGGGGCGCAGCAGAGCGTGAGGACGGGGGTCGCGCCGGTCTTGCGCATCAGGGCGACGCGCCGGTCGAGGTCGCCGAAGTTGTACGAGCCCGGCCGGGGCTCGGGGTTGTCCACGCCCCAGCCCATGATGTGCTGGTTCTGCGGCATGGGGGAGGCGGCGAGGAGCTTGGCCGCGGCGTCGCGGGCGCCGTCGTCGCCGTGGTCGGCGCTGTACTGGGTGTGGGTGAAGCCGAAGCCGAGGGCGGTGCGGCCGCCGCCGCCCCGGTCGCCGTCGGAGCCGCCCGGCCCGCCCGTGCCGCCGGGCCCGCCGCCGCCCTCCCATCCCCCGCTGAACACCGTGACCAGCAGCGCCAGCGCCAGAACGCCGCTCACGAGCAGTGCGGCGACCCGCCACCGCCCTGTCCGAGAAAAAAACGCCCGACGTGTCCCATGACGTGCCATCACGGGCAAGAGTATCCGCGGGTGAATCGAAGTGGGCCTGCTTCCGCGCGAACGTCCGGGGAAGCGCGGAAAACCTGTGTGCGCAAGAGCGGCCGGTGCCGGATCATGGGCGGCATGTGTGCCGACCTCCGTCCCGAAGCCAGGAGGCAGATCCTGCCCGCCGACCCGGCCCCCACCCCTGCGGAGAAATCCCTGCCGCTCCGGCTGAACGTGGACGACAGCGACTCGCCGTCCGATGTCATCGACGCGCTGTTCCTGGGCCGGTTCGCCACCGGGGAACAGCCGTACGCGCACAGCCGTTCCGTGGACCGCGTGAAGCCCGGGGCGTCGCTGCTGCCGCCCGCGGCGAGCGTGGTGCGCGCCGCGCGGGACGACGACCGCAGCGCGACCCTCGCCGAGGGCGAGGGGTGGACTCTGCTGATCTCCCGCTGGAACCGGGGCGCGGATGTGTCCGTGACCGCGACCAGCGACGACCTGGCGAAGAAGGTGCTCGGCCAGGCCGTGGACGGCGCGGAGGACGAGCCGGAGCCGCAGCCCGAGCACGTCACGATGGGTTTTTGGTATGTGTCGCCGCGGCGCGGCCCGCACCGCACGACGCGGCAGATCTCGGCCGGCACATGGCAGGAGGTCCGGCCCAACTACACGGCGCCGGTGGCCGACGCGATGGACCGGCTGATGAAGGTCACCCCGGACGACATCGCGGGCCGGCTGCTGCTCCTGCACGGCCCGCCCGGCACCGGCAAGACGTCCGCGCTGCGCACGCTGGCCCGGTCGTGGCGGGACTGGTGCCAGGTGGACTGCGTGCTGGATCCGGAGCGGCTGTTCAACGACGTCGGCTATCTGATGGACATCGCGATCGGCGAGGACGACGGCTCGGCGAAGGGCCGCTGGCGGCTGCTGTTGCTTGAGGACTGCGACGAGCTGATCCGCGGCGAGGCGAAGCACACGGCGGGGCAGGCGCTGTCCCGGCTGCTGAACCTCACGGACGGGCTGCTGGGGCAGGGGCGCAATGTCCTGGTCGGGGTCACCACGAACGAGGATCTGGAGCGGCTGCATCCCGCGGTCGTCCGCCCCGGCCGGTGCCTCGCCCGCATCGAGGTCGGCCCGCTGACCCGTAAGGAGTCCGTGGCCTGGCTCGGCCGGGAGGAGGGCGTGGGGCGCGACGGCGCGACGCTCGCGGAGCTCTTCGCCCTGCGGCGGGGTGTGGGACCGGCGTCGGTGCCGCTCCAGCAGGACGGGTCGGACGCGGGGCTGTATTTGTAGGCGCGGCCGGCGAAGGGCCGGGGAGTCAGCTGCCGTACGCCGCGCGCAGCGCCTCCTCGGCCGCGGCCAGTGCCGCGGCCCGGTCCAGGCCCAGGCGGTGCGCACGCTGTGCGAAGACGGCCGCGGCTGCCGCCGTCTCCCGCGCCGCCACGTCGCCCGGCGCGGCCACGAACGTCCCGTTCCGGCCCCGTGTCTCGATGACCCCGTCCGCTTCGAGCGCGCGGTACGCCTTGGCCACCGTGTTCGCCGCCAGGCCCAGTTCCTCGGCGAAGCCCCGTACCGTGGGCAGCTTGTAGCCGACGGGCAGCGCGCCGGAGCGGGCCTGTTCCGCGATGCTCGCGCGGATCTGCTCGTAGGGCGGTTCGGCCGCGTCGGGGTCGACGTTCAGGTGCAAGGCCACGGTGGGGCTCCCGGTTCGGCGAAGGGTTGTGTCACCCATTGTGCGTCAGGGAGTCCCACCGTGCCCGGGTGGTGCTAAGCGCTTCGCTGGAAGTCCGGTACGTCAGCTGCGGGTGGTCCGTGGCTGGTCGCGCAGTTCCCCGCGCCCCTTCGGGGCACTGCCGAACCGCACCGGACTTCACTGGGCCCGCTTAGAGCTCCAGCGAGGCGCCGTAGGTGGTCAGCCAGGTGTCGAGGCTGAGGACCAGCTCGGTGGTGGACTGGAACGCCTCTCCGTTGCCCTGGGTGAGCGAGCCGGTGACGGCCGCGGTGTCGAGCAGGGCGTGGACGGGCTTGTTCTTGTCGGCGAGCACGCGGCGCAGTTCGCCGCGCAGGACGTCGGGGTAGCGCGGGTCCTGGGAGCTGGGGTAGGGGCTCTTGACGCGGTCGGCGACGGACGCGGGCAGCAGGTCGCGGGTGGCGGCGCGCAGCAGGGACTTCTCGCGGCCGTCGAAGGTCTTCATCGCCCAGGGGGTGTTGAAGACGTACTGGACGAGGCGGTGGTCGCAGAAGGGCACGCGCACCTCAAGGCCGGTGGCCATGCTGACGCGGTCCTTGCGGTCGAGCAGCAGCTGCACGAAGCGGGTGAGGTGCAGGTAGCTGATCTCGCGCATGCGGCGTTCGAGGCCGGTCTCGCCGGCGAGGCGGGGCACCTCGGCGAGGGCCTCGCGGTAGCGGGCCTCGCGGTAGCCGGCCAGGTCGATCTTGTGGAGGAGGCCCTGGTCGAGGAAGTCGGTGCGGTCGCCGCTGCCGTCGCCGGAGACGGTGTCGAAGATGCGGGCCGTGAGCCAGGGGAAGGTGTCGCCGTTGACGGCGTCGGCGTCGTGGAACCAGCGGTAGCCGCCGAAGACCTCGTCGGCGGACTCGCCCGACAGCGCGACCGTGGAGTGCTCGCGGATCGCCTTGAAGAGGAGGTAGAGGGAGGTGTCGACCTGGCCGAAGCCGACGGGCAGGTCGCGGGAGTGCAGCACGGCGTCGCGGTGGCCGCGGTCCATCAGGGTCGCGGTGTCGAGCACGATGTCGGCGTGGTCGGCGCGCACGTGCTCGGCCAGCGCGTGGGCGAACGGGCCGTCGGGGGTGCCCCGCAGGTCGCTGGCCTTGAAGTTCTCGGCCTGTCCGGCGAAGTCGACGGCGAAGGAGCGCACGGGGCCGTGGCCGCCGTCGGCGAGGCCCTTGGCGGCGAGGGCGGTGATGACGGAGGAGTCGAGTCCGCCGGAGAGCAGGGTGCACAGCGGGACGTCGGCGATGAGCTGGCGGGAGACGATGTCCTCCAGCAGCTCGCGGACGTGGCCGACGGTGGTGTCGAGGTCGTCGGTGTGCTCGTGGGACTCCAGCGCCCAGTAGGCGCGTTCGGTCAGTCCGCCGCGGCGCACCCGGACGGTGTGGCCGGGGCGCACCTCGCGCATGCCCTTGTAGATGCCGTGGCCGGGCGTCTTGGTGAAGGCCAGCATCTCGGCGAGGCCCTCGGCGTCGACGACGGGGCGGACGGCGGGGTGGGCGAGGATCGACTTGGGCTCGGAGCCGAAGATCACGCCGTCGGGGGTGGGGTGGTAGAAGAGCGGCTTGACGCCCATGCGGTCGCGGACGAGGAGGAGTTCCTCGGTGCGCGGGTCCCAGATGGCGAAGGCGTAGATGCCGTTGAGCCGCTCGGCGGCGGACTCGCCCCATTCGAGGTAGGCGTGGAGGACGACCTCGGTGTCGCTGGTGGTGCGGAAGGTGTGGCCGCGGCCCTCCAGCTCGGCGCGCAGCTCACGGAAGTTGTAGACCTCGCCGCTGTAGGTGGTGGCGAGCAGGGTGCGGCCGTCGTGCTCGATCAGCATCGGCTGCTTGCCGCCGTCGAGGTCGATGATGGACAGCCTGCGGTGCGCCAGCGCCGCGTGGGTGTCCAGCCAGACGCCGCCCGCGTCCGGGCCGCGGCATATGTGGGTCTCGTTCATCGCGTCGAGCGTGCCGCGCGCGGTCGAGAGGTCCTGGTCGTACGCGATCCATCCGGTGATGCCGCACATGCTCGCGGTGTACCCCTTCGCTAGGCCGCCCGGCGGTCTGCCCTCCGGGTACGGCGCTCCCCGTGTGGTGACGGGCCCGCGTGTGTTCCGCGTGCGAGCCGTGAAGATCACGATACGCCTGAATAGATGCATCCACCATGTACGGACGGGAAAACATTCACATCACAGGGACGACATGCGGCGACCCATCACACCTACGGGGCAGCGAATATGACGGTCCGTCAGTTCAGGAAGTGGAATGTCGGTTCCGGATGCATCAGGAAGTCGTGGTGCGAGATGTTCCAGGCGTACGCGCCCGCCATCGCGAAGGCGATCCGGTCCCCCACCCTCAGCTCGGCGACGGGCACCTGCCGGGCGAGCACGTCCTTGGGCGTGCACAGCTGCCCGGTCAGGGTGACGGGCTCGTCGAGCGCGGCGGGGCGCGGCCAGGAGCGCGCCCACTCCTCGACCGGCAGCACCGTGAAGGGCTGGTCGTGCGCCTTCGCGGCGGGCGTCCGCAGATGGTGGGTGCCGCCCCGCAGGACCGCGAAGGCCTCCCCCTGGCTGTGCTTGAGGTCCAGGACCTCGGTGACGTACCAGCCGCAGTGGGCCGCCAGCGACCTGCCGGGTTCTATCCGCAGGGTGACGCCGGGGTGCGCGGCGGCCAGTTCGCGCAGGCCGGCGCCGTAGGCGCGCCAGTCGAAGCGGGTGCGCGGGCGGACGTAGTCGACGGCCATGCCGCCGCCGGCCACGACCTCGTCGAGGGGGATGCCGTAGCGGTCGGCCAGGGACCGCGCCCAGCCCACCACCCGGGCCGCGACGGCGAGATGGGCCGCCGCGTCGAGCCCGCTCGCGAGGTGGGCGTGGATGCCCCGCAGTCGCAGCCGACGGCCGCGCAGCAGCGGAAGGCAGGCTTCCACCCGATGCGGGTCGAGGCCGAAGGGGCCGGGCCTGCCGCCCATGGCCAGCACCGCGCCGCCGAGTTCGCAGCCCTCGCCCGCGGGGAGGTTGACGCGCAGGAGGATGTCGGCGCGCGCGTCGCCGGGCCGCTCGTCGACGAGGTCGGCGAGGAGCCTCAGCTCGTTCTCGCTCTCCACGTGGAAGCGCTCCACGCCCAGGTCGAGGGCGAGCCGCAGCTCCTCCTCGGTCTTGCCGGGGCCGCCGAAGGCGAGCGGCAGCCCGGGAACCGCCGCCCTGACATGCGCCAGTTCGCCCCCGGAGGAGACCTCGTAGCCGTCGAGGTGCGGGGCGAGCGCGCGGAGGAGTTCCGGGGCGGGGTTGGCCTTGGCCGCGTAGTACAGCTCGACACCCTCCGGCAGGGCGGCCCGCACCTCGCGGGCGTGTGCGCCGAGCGCGGTGAGGTCGTGGACGTACGCGGGCAGTGCGGCGCCGGGCAGACGGGCGGCGAGGTCGGCGACGCGGGGGGTGATCACGGTGCACTGCTCCAGGGTTCGGTACGGGCGTTGCGGGTGAGCGTGGACAGCAGGTCCGGCACGAGGGGCGAGGCGATGCGCACATAGCCCGCGTCCCGGTCGGCCTTGCGTTCCCAGCGGGTCAGCAGATTGGCCTTGGCTGGCAGCGGCACCCCGGCCACCAGCGCGCGCAGCGGCGGCGGTTCGCCGTGGGCGGCGGCGCGGGCGGCCAGGGTCCGGCGGACGGCGGACCACAGCTCGGGTTCGAGATGGGGGTGCAGGTCGGCGAGCGCGGCGAGCATCTCGGCGACGTGGTTGACGAGGAGGCAGTAGACGACCCGGTCCCAGCCGCGCTCGCGGTCGTACGTCAGGGGGCGGGCCACGTACTCGGGCAGTGCGGCGAGCGCGGCCGCGTGGTGCCCGGGGAGCAGCTTGGCGCCTTCGAGGTCGCGGAAGAGCACCTGGTGGGGCGTGCCGTCGGGGCCGACGCCCACGACGACGTTCTGCAGGTGGGGTTCGAGGACGACGCCGTGGTCGAAGTAGGCGGCGAGCACGGGCGGCACGAGCAGGCCGAGGTAGGCGTCCCACCAGGCGAGGGCCTCGGCGGGCCCCGCGTGGGCCAGGAGCAGCCCGAGGTGGGCGCCGCCGGTGGGGTATTCGTCGGCGACGGCGGCGGCGAGCAGCCCGGTGACGCCGGGGGCGAGCCGGGTGGCGAGCCCCTCGCGGACGATGACGCCGAAGCCCTCGGCGAGGTCGCGGCTGCCGAGGTCGAGGGTGCGGTAGCCGGGCTCGCGCAGCAGGTCGGCGCCGGGGAAGCGGGCGGCCAGGGAGGTGGCGACGGGTTCCAGCAGCCGGGTCAGGGCGACGGCGCCCGCCAGCTCGTACTCGGCGTTCTTGCGCAGGCAGTTGGTGATGCGGATGTTGAGGCTGAACTTCAGGAAGTCCCGGCCGTCATAGAGGGTGCGCACGGAGGCGGTGGGCGCGAAGCCGTCGCCGCCGCTCCCCAGGTCGAGGACGTCGCCCCGGGCGAGGGCGGCGCGCAGCACGGGGTGGTCGCGGAGCATGGCGTACTGCCAGGGGTGCACGGGCAGCAGGCGGTAGCCCTCGGGCACGGGGCGCTGCCGGTCGAGGGCGGTCAGGGCGCCGTCCGTCGCTGCTTCCTCGCGCACGCGCTCCCGGCGTACGGCCAGGTGGTGCAGGGGAAACCGGGCGCGGTTCTCGGGGGCGTAGCGGCCCCAGTCGTCGGCGGTGCCGGTGCGGGCCTTGGGGGTGGGGTGGAAGCGGTGGCCGAAGAGCAGGGACTGCTCGGAGTCCATGTAGGCGTCGGGCCCCGCGTCGCCGCGCGCGGCGTCGAGGGCGGCGGTCACCCCCGCGTGGCTCGCGGCCACCTGGCCCAGGAACTCGTCGTTGCGGACGCCCGTGCGCAGCTCCAGCTCCCGGTGGACGCGCTCGGCGAGCGCCTGCCAGGTCAGCTCGGCCCAGGTGCCGCCGCGCTGTTCGGCGACCGGCCCGGTGAAGCGGTGCGCGCCGATGAGGGAGGCGCGGCGCAGTCCGACGCGCAGCAGCGTGCCGCCGCGGGGCAGCCGCAGCAGGAGCCGCCCGCCGCTGACGGCCGTCTGGTGCTCGGGGCCGGAGACCTCGCGGAGCAGGCAGTTGAGGAGGGTGTGGGCGACCACGTGGTCGGCGGAGGCCACGGTGGTGAGGGCGGGAGGTGCGGTCATCTTGGCGGCTCCATGCTGCGGGTTCGTTGCCGCCTGCGGCGGGAGCGCCCTGCGGGCGCGTCCTCAAACGCCGGACGGGCTGGATGTGCCGACCGTGGTCCGCGAACCACGGCCCGCGGGCCAAGGGCGACGGTCCGCGAAATCCAGCCCGTCCGGCGATTGAGGACACCGCCGCGCAGCGGTGGTGCGGGAACGGTCGTCATCCGGCCGCCCCCCTCAGGTAATTGGGGCCCTCCACGTAATGCTTGTTGATGTCGGACGCGCCCGAGCGTTCCTTCGTGAGCAGGGTTCCGGCGGTGATCATGGCTTTCACGGGCAGCCGGTCGGCGTCGAGGACGCGGGCGCGCAGCACGGCGGCGGCGCCGGGTGCGGTGGTCGCGAGGCGGTCCACGGCCTCGGTGAGCCGTTCGCGGATCCGGCGCAGCAGCCCGTCCAGCGGGGCGCGGCCGAGCCGCCCGAGCTCGAAGGCGAGGGCGCCCGCGCACAGGTGGACGGTGATGGTCGCGAAGACGTCGGCGACCGGGCTGTCGCCCCTCGTCAGGATCCGCCGGTCGTCGAAGTCCAGGAGTGCGGCTGCCGCGCCGCCGAGCCGTGCGGCGAGCCGGACGGGGTGCACCCGCGGCCCGTCGTTGTCCTTGAGCAGCAGCCTCAGCCGGGGCCCGCCGCCGGTGTCGTCGAGGACGACGGAGGTGTTCTGCTGGTGCGATTCGAGGGCGATGCCGTACGAGAAGAGGGTGGTGTGCCAGTCGAGGAGCAGGGTGAGATAGGCATCGAGGAAGGCGGTGAGCGAGCCGCCGTAGTAGCGGTCGGCGAGTTCGTCGGCGACGAGCGCGCCGGCGGGGGTGCGGGCGAGCAGCGCGGCGACGGGCACGACGTGGGCGTCCCGCAGCCCGGCCGGGTAGCGGCGGACGAGCACGGCGAGGAGCTCGTGGTCGGCCTGGAGGTGGGCGCGTTCGTCGGCGAGGAGCACCGTGCCCGCGAAGCGCGGTTCGTGGGCGGTGACCTCTTCGAGGAGGCGCTGGGTGACCTCACCGTCGAGGAGGGTGCCGGGCTTGATGGTGCGGCGGTTGCGCAGGCCCAGGGTGGCGGTGGCGAGCGGGAGTTTGAGGTGGACGGCCGGGTCGTCGGCGACGGCGACCGTACGGGTGGACAGCGTCGGCCGCACCCGGAGCCAGGGGGCGGGGGCCAGGTGCGCGGAGCGCTCCAGCCCGCAGGCGCGCAGGGCCTCGGCCAGTGGCCGCCCGGCGGTGAGCGGGTGGACGGGCAGGGTCAGGTGGGTGGCGTCGAGGCCGGGCAGGCCGAGGTCCGCGGGGGCGGGCCACCAGGGCGGCGGCGCGGCGGGCCCACGGCGTAACGCCTCGCGCGGGAGGGCGAGCCAGCGCAGGGCGAAGGAGGGGTGGAACTCGGGTGCGTAGAGCCGCAGTTGGGTCTCGTTGAGGCCGGAGCGGGCACGCCCGGTGGGGTAGAGGGGGTGGTCGCGGTAGGCGGCGAGCGCGTCGTAGGCGAGGGAGCGGCGGAGCCCGGTCCAGTGGGCGGTGTCCGGTCCGTAGGCGGCGGCCAGCCGGGCGACGACGTCGTCGCGGACCTCGCTGTGCAGCCGGATCGCGGCCAGGGCCGCGTCGCACTCGGCGAGGAAGGCGTCGTATCCGGCCCGGTCCTCCGGGGGCGCGGCCGGGCGCAGCCGGGCGAGGACGGGGCGCAGCCCGGTGAGGGTGCCGTCGGCGGTCTCCACCAGCGGGCGGCGGGCCCTGATCTCGCACTGGAAGCCCTCGGGGCCGACCGGCAGCAGCAGGGTCTCGCCGGCCGCGCGGAGGCGGAGCCAGTCGCCGTCCGGCCGGTGTTCGGTGCGCGCGCGGCTGCGGAGCCCGTAGGTGTCCTCGCGGAGCAAGGTGCTCAGGACGCGCTGGAGGAGCTCGTCCTCCAGTACGACGCTGCCGGTCAGGCTCATGGCGTGATCTCCCAGCGCTGTGCCGCCAGGAATTCCTCGACGGCACGGCCGATCCGGCCCTCGTCGGTGCCGGTCGCCCGTATGACCCCGAGATAGTCGCGGTTGGTGCGGTGGAGCGGGTGCGCCTCGCCGGTCCCGCGCAGCGGCCGGTACACCAGCCGTACGCCGTCGCGTTCGGTCTCGCTCGCCGAAGGCGCCCTTGTGAGCGTACCGCCGCGGTCGGCGCAGACATACTCCACGCGCGCCCGGCCGTCCGCGCGGCCGCCCAGGTGCCCAGGCAGCCGCTCGCCGAGGTGGGTGCGCAGGATGTGCGCGAAGAGGGGGATGCCCAGGGCGTCGGCGAGCGCCAGGTCGCACTGGTCGCCGATGGCACGGTAGTTGACCTCGACGATGCGGGCGCGGTCCCCCTGCGCGACGTATTCGGTGTGGCAGGCGCCGAAGCCGACGCCGAGCGCGCGCAGCTGCCGCAGGGCGTCGGCGGCGTGCGGCCGCGGAGGTCCGGGCAGCAGGGTGAGCCGCTCCTCGACGAAGTACGGCAGGGGGGACAGCCCGGTGCGGAAGGTGCCGAGGGTGTGCAGGACGTGGCCGTCGCCCAGCGTCTCCAGGGTGTGCAGCGGCCCGTCCAGGTACTCCTCGACGACCAGGGCGGCGCCGGGCCTGCGCGCCCGTATCTCGCGGCAGCGGGCGGCGAGTTCGCCCGGGTCGCCGACCAGCACCACGTCCTCGCTGGCCACGCCCTCACGCGGCTTGAGCACGCACGGGAAGGGCAGGCCGAGGATCTCGGGGCCGGCCGGGTCGTCGCAGGGCCCCAGCTCCGCGGAACGCACGGTGTCGGCCCCCGCCGCGGCGAGGCTCCGGCGCAGCTGCGCCTTGTCCTTGGCCCGGTGCGCCGCCTTCCAGTCCTTGCCTGGCAGCCCGAAGTAGTCCGCGGCCAGCGCCGCCTGGACCTGGAGGTGGTCGCTGTTGGTGAAGACGGCACCGGGCCTCCCGAGCCGGCCGATCCGGCTGATCACCTCGCGGAAGTCCCGTACGTCGCAGCCCACGACGTCCGCCTCCGGCAGCGACGCGCCCTTCGCGTACGCGCTCCGGTGGGCGTCCGGCTGATCGGTGAGCAGCGTGACGGCGAGCCCGAGCGCGGCGGCGGCGGGCAGGAAGCCGTGGGTGACGGAGTCGGTGGGGTTGAGCGCGAGGAGGTGGAGACGCGTCTGCTTTTGGGCTGGGCCGGGGGTGGGTGCGGGTTCGTTGCCGCCTGCGGCGGGGGCGCCCTGCGGGCACGGCCTCGAACGCCGGCCGGGCTGGTCTTGGCTCGTCGCCATGGTCACGGACAGACCCTAAGTTAGGCAAGGCTTACCTTGTCAATCGCGCAGCAACTCCCGCCCGCAATGCGCCCTTTATCCCCGCTCCGCCGTCACCCTCACAGCCCGATCCGCCGATACCGCGCCCGACGGGCGGAAAGGCGTTCGCCCTGATCCGACGCCGTGAGCGCCGCGAGTTCCGACCCCAGGACCCGCCCGAGGCGCGGCAGGAAGTCCTCGCCCTCCTCCACGACCGCGTCCACGATCCCGTTGGCGAGAAGGTCCGCGGACCGCACGCCTTGCCGGTCGGCGACCTCGTACGCCCGGTCCGTCGTCCGGTACAGGATCGCCGACGCCCCCTCCGGTGGCAGCGGCGACAGCCACGCGTGGCGGGCCGCGACGACGCGGTCCGCGGGCAGCAGGGCGAGCGCGGCGCCGCCCGCGCCCTGTCCCAGCAGCAGGCAGAGCGTCGGGGCGGGCAGGGTCACGAGGTCCGCGAGGCAGCGGGCGATCTCCCCGGCCAGGCCGCCTTCCTCGGCGTCCCGCGACAGCGCGGCACCGGCCGTGTCGACGACGGTGAGCAGCGGCAGGCCGAGCTCGGCGGCGATCCGCATCCCGCGCCGCGCGGCCCGCAGTCCGGCGGGCCCGAGCGCCTGGCCCGTGCCCGGTACGGCGTGTTCGCCCCGGTCGTGGCCGAGTACGACGCAGGGCGTGCCGCCGACCCGGGCGAGGGCGAGCATCAGCCCGGGGTCGCGCTCCCCCGCGGCCGTGCCGCTGAGCGGTGTCACGTCGGTGGCGGCGGCCGCGAGCAACTCCCGTACCCCGGCCCGGCCGGGGAGGCGCGACAGCCGGATCGATTCGGCGGTGGGCACGTCCTCGCACGGGCCGGTCGCGGGCTCCGGGGCGCTCACCTGCGCCGCGGCCGCGGGGTCGGCGCACAGCACGCTCAGCGCCCGCGCGGCCACGCCCGAAAGGCGCGACGCGGGGAGCACGGCGTCCACCAGGCCGTTGGCCAGGAGGTTCTCCGCGACCTGGACGCCCGCGGGGAACTCCTCGCCGTAGAGCGCCTGGTGGACGCGGGGGCCCAGGAAGCCGATGAGGGCGCCCGGCTCCGCGGCGGTGAGGTGGCCGAGGGAGCCCCACGAGGCGAGGACGCCGCCGGTCGTGGGGTGCCGGAGATAGACGAGGTAGGGCAGCCCGGCGGCCTTGTGATCGGTGATCGCGGCGGCGACCTTGACCATCTGGAGGAAGGCGACCGTGCCCTCCTGCATCCGCGTGCCGCCCGACGCGGGCGCCGCGAGCAGCGGCAGCCGCTCGGCCGTGGCCCGCTCCACGGCCCGTACGAGCCGCTCCCCCGCTGCCACCCCGATCGACCCCGCCAGAAACCGGAACTCACAGGCCACGAGCGCCACCCGCCGCCCGCGCACCCTTCCCTCCCCGGTGATGACGGACTCGTCCAGCCCGGTCCGCTCCCGGGCGGCGAGCAGATCGGCGCGATAGGCGGCGTCCTCGGTCGTCACCTCGACGGCCTCGTCCCAACACCGCCAGCTGCCGGGGTCCACCGCGGCTTCGACGATCTCGACGGCCGTTGCACGAGGGCTGTTCGCAGTCATGTGATCACCCTGCCATGGCCTCGGCACGCTGACACGTCCTCCTGGGCCTACGGGTGGGCCTATGAGCCGTCGCCCAGGTAGAGGAACCGGACGTACCGCTTGCCGGAAACCGCTTCGAGCTGCGCCACAGCCGACTGCCGGGCGGCCGCCAGAGCACTTTGGCCGACGGCGACCGTGTGGGCAGCATCAGACCAGCGCTGGTCAAGCACCGCCTTCTGCCGCCTCGCTGCGTCCTGGGCTCGCCGGTCCGCCGCGAGCAGGTCGCTGCGGGCCTTGGCGGTCTCCTGAGTGGCTTCGTCCCTGCGGCGCTGAGCCGCAGTGGCCAGGTCCTTCAACTCCTGCTTGAGGCCGGTCTCAAGCACGGCATAGTTGTTGGCGATACGGGAGCGTTCCTGGGGACTGAGAACCGGTGCGTTCCTCCTCGCGTGGGCTTCGCAGTCGTGCCGCCAGGCTTCGAGCGTCGCAGCCTTCTGCGCACCGATGCCCTTGACATTCACTTCACGCCCGCTGGCGAGCACGATATGGGCCGTGGTCGACCCGTAGGTGCTGCTCGTCGCGACAAGCCTGGTGCCGGTGAAGTCCGCTGCCGTCCGGATGCCATGAGCCGCCAGGTCCGCGACGGTCTTGGGCCCGAACTGATGCAGCTTGGCGTAGGCAATGCCGCATTTCGTCAGGTGCTGCTGGATGTGCTGCCGCTGCAACACATCCAGAGTCCGGCTGAGTTCCTGGTGATGCCGAGAGGAGAGACCGGCAAGTTGCTGAGTCAGCTTCCGCTCCTCGCGGCTCCGGTCGGATTCGATGCCAGCGTGCTTCTTCTGGAGCTTCTGGGTGATTTTCTGCTGCTTGGCCTTGAGCGCGGCGGCCCGGGAAACTTCGGCCCGGTCGAGTCCGATGCGCTCCCGATCGATGTCGGCGCGGGCCTTCGACAGCCCGGTCGCCGCAGATTCGAGCTCCTTGAGCGCCCGGAGCTCTTCGGCGGCGCCCCGGGATTCCGGGCGCGCGCGATGCGCGTACCGCGCAAAGGCGCCGGAGACCGCCAGGGCACTCACGAAGGCCAGCAGAAAGGTGGCCGATGTCAGCGCCTCCGCGAAGAACAGGAGAACCGGCACGAGAACGCTCAGTACAGGCAACAGGGCGGCGGCGGAGTCCATGGGTGTACGGCCACGGAAACCGTTGGCCGGTGCGAGAGTCGACTTGCCCCCGACATCGACGATGTGCCCCTCCATCCATTGCGGCAGGGCACTCGCCGGGGCCTTGGGCTGCGGCGGTTGAACCGGGATATGCGCCGGTTTGGCGGATATCTCCAGGTCGGGGAGTACGGACAGGGGCTGCGCTGCAAGACTCCGGAAACGGGTGGCGAGGTCCCGTACGACCGAGTCGGCATGGTGCAACAGCACGGGAAGCCGCGACGAGTTGTCCGGGCTCTTGAAATCATCCTCGGAGAGCAGCAGATACTCCCCGCCCTCCTCGTGCAACTGCCCCCACAGCCCCGGCTCGGCCGCCAGGGCGACGAGGGAGAGGTAGATCACCCAGGCAGAGAACCGGTCCATGGCGGGGCCGAAGTCATCGGCGGCGCGGCGCGGTGACTGATAGTTCCGGTGGCCGTTCTCCGTGCCCTGCAGACCGCGGAGCGCCGGTACGTACATGCCGTCGTAGTCGACCAGCCGGAAACTGCCGTCATCGGACACCAGGAGATTGCCGTGCTGGAGGTCTCCATGGGCGATGCCCGCGGTGGCCAGATCGGCCGTGAGCCCGGCGAACCGGGTGGCGAGGTCGGCCACCGCGGACCGGTCGGCGTGGTTGTTGTCCAGCCAGGCGGAGAGGCTGATGCCGTCCACCCACTCCATTTTGAGCAGGGGGAAGCGCTCGGCGCCGACCAGAATGCCGTCGGGAAGATAGTCGAAGCCCATCTTCCAGGGTTGGGAGAGCTTCGCCGCATCGATCTTTGCCAGCTTCTTGCTGATCTCGCGATAACGGGTCTCCTGGTCACCGACCTCGCGGGTGAAGCACTTCAGCGCGAAGCGCCGGCCCGCTGCGGAGGTTACTGGGAAGACGCTCGCGAAGTTCCCCGAATTGGCGCGGGGAAGACCGAGCCTAGTGAGGTCGGGCACGGATCCGGCGAGCTCGGGGTGGCGGAAACATAGCGCAGGATTCTGGAGTGCGTTGGCATACTCGCCACCCGTCGGAAACGTCCGCACGGCTGCTGCTTCCCCCTAGATGTCGATGCGGATGAGGGCCACGTCGTCGTTGTGGAGCTGCTTCGAGGACCTCAAGGAACCCACCAACTGCTCGAATACGACCTGTCGGCCCGTGCTCGCGGCCTTCAACGCGCCCAGCTGACCGACGAGGCCTTCCCCAAGCCCGAGGAACCAAGCTGCCAGAGCATCCGTCATCAGGAAGAGGATGTCGCCCGGCTCTGCCTGCTCCGAGGCGAATCGCGTCCGCTCTGCGATCAGTCCGTAGTCATGGTTCCGGCTGCCGAACAGGGCAGGAGTCGTTCCGAACTCGTCGGTCTTCGTGAGCGGGAAGGAGTGCAGCAGCTCTTCGTCCCGCAAGTGGAAGAGACAGCTGTCCCCCAGCGCGGCCGCCGTCCATCTCGCCCCCACGGAATCCGGCGACCGCTCCACCCGGACGGCCAGCAGCGTGGCGAAGGCGCCCTTCTCGAACTTCGCCTCCTCGTACCACTGCACGGGCCTTCCGTTCTCCGCCCGCTCCCGGACGTAGCGGGAGAGGAACCCCTCCCACTGCCCGACCAGTCTCTCAGTGAACGCGGCGAAGGCCTTCTCGTCGGAGAGGACAGCAGCGTCTTCCTTAGCCGACCCGGCGATACCGTTGGCCAGCATCTTCGACCAGTCCTTGGCGAGCGCGCTCTCGGAGGCCCCGTCGGACACGGCGGCCACCAGCACATCGTCGGATACCTCGCCGTCCGCCGGGAACAGCGCTGCAGCGTCCTCGCACTCGGACTCGCTGTTCCCCTCCTTCGGCGTCAGGAGACGCGACGCGTACATGGGACGACGCGTCACCGGAGCTCGGTCGCGCGCGTGCCGATGTCGAGGAACTGCACCACGGACGTGATGTCCGCGTTGTAGACGAACCCGCGGGTGAGCTCGCTGACACGCTGCCCCTGCGACGCGGCGTACGAGCGCATATGGCTCGGCAGCACGCTGGACATCGCGAACAGCAGACGGGAGTGCTCGTCAGGGAGTTCGGCGTCCGTGTCGGGGAAGGTGACCGGGCGGCCGCCCGCACCGGAGACGTGGAGGTTGAAGAGTAGGGCCGCACCGTCGGCCGTCGCCTGGGCCCCGATGGCCGCGGCGGCGTTCGCCGGGTTGCCGTCCGTGGACTCGCCATCGGAGAGGTTGAGCACGATGGGCGGGAAACTGCCGGGGTGGTCCTGCACCCAGCGGGAGACCAGGCTGTCCGCGTACTGGAGCGCCCGGTTCATGGGGGTGCCGCCATTGGCCACGGGGACCATCCAGATCGGGAACTTCGTCTCGGTCTCCACCAGACCGCCCGCGCCGTCCGGGACCTTCTTCGTCCGCGTCTCCACCTTGAAGGGGCTGTCGGCCACCTGACTGAGCGGGACCAGGTCACGACCGGCCAGCTCACCGTTGAAGGCCGAGCCCACGGACGTGTGCCCGTAGCCGATCACCGCGACGTGGAAGTAGTCCCGGACACCCTCCTCCTTGGCGCACTTGATGGAGAGCTCGGTCAGGAGCCGGTTGATCGCATCGGACACCACGTCGGCCTTGCTCTGCGGCACCTCACCACCGATCGGGTCGCTCATCGAGGCGGACTGGTCCACCAGAAAGATGATGGCGGTGGGGTTGGTCCGACTGATCTCGGCCGTGTAGGACATGCGGCTGCTCCTGAGCGCTGGGAACGAACAGGCGAGGGACCGCGCACTGCGTGTCGGGACGTCAGGCAGGGCGGGACCCTGGCGGAGCCCTGAGCGTAACCCAGAGCAGTGACACGCTGTGCTGCGGGGATGACGCTCGGGAGATCAACGGCTACGCCGACACCGGAACTCTTCGGCTGACCACCGGGACGTGTGGGCACCATGTGTGGTGGCCAGCGCTCTCCGAGGACACACCCAGCACCGATATGGCCGGCTGTTCATGGGCGATTCACCGCACGAGAGTGACGCGTCGGCCAGTACGCGCGCTCACCTCCCCCACCGGTTCGCCGCATTGGCCGCCTTCACCTTGGCGCTGAGCAGCTCGGAATCGGTGGCGGGCGCGCGCGGCGTCCGGTTCCGCTTCCCACTCCCTGCCGCCGTGGGGCGGCCGGAGCTGAAGACGAGAGCCTTCGTGCCCCATGACCTGCCCGACACGGTCGGTGCGGGTGTCGATGACGAACGCACCGACCTCCGGCGCCTCGCGGGGCGTACGGGTGTGGGCGAAGCAGGTGCAGGAGCGCAGCGGGGAACTGGGCTTGAGGTCGATACCGTGCGCCGTTGCCCACATATAGACGCCGCAGGAGGCGCCGTCGTCTTCGCCCTGCGCCCTGTCGGGGCTGGATGGACTCACCGGTTCCGCCGGTGGCGCTACGGGGGGCGGTATCGCGGGCGCGGCGGCCCGGTCACGCTGAACCGTCAAACCGGACCAGTCAGGCCTGCCTCAACTTTTGCGTTGCCATCGGATAGTTATCGATCCGCTCCCACAAATCCGACGGCGTCACTCCCTCCTCGCAGACCAGAGCATTCCCTCCCTCATCACGCGCAACATGCAAGTCCACAGCCACCGCGAGAGGGAGGCCGCGCCCGAGTTCTTCCGCTTCCGCCTCCCTCGCCAGTCGCACCGTGGTCACGTCCGTGCCCCGCACCGGTGACCGGCCCGTCTGGCGAGTGACGTAGTGAGTGGTCCCCTCGACGATCGGCTTCGCCTGGGCCAGCTTCGGGCAGTGGTCGGCGATGTCCGGTGGGAACCACGCGGTCACCAGCGACAGAGGTGAGCCGTCGGCGAGGAGCACCAGCCGGTCCCGTCGCAGCGCTGTCTCTCCGGGCCGAAGTCCCAACGCGTCGGCGACATGCGCAGGCGGCACTTCCCTGACCGGCTTTCCCAACCGGCGGAACGGATGGCCACCGGACACCCGTGCGGCGTCGTTCCTGCGCCCACCGGCCGAGCGGGCCAAGGGCGTTTCTGTGACGCGGAATCCCAGGCCCTGGTGAGCGACGATCGCCCCGTCGGCCCGCAGCACGTCGAACGCCTTGTTGACCGTCGCCCGGGAGACGCTCCACTGCTCGCACAGATCGCGGCCGGAGGGCAAGAGATCCCCGGGGCCGAACTCCCCTTCGGTGATTCGGCGGCGCAAGGAGTCGGCGATCTGCTCGTACTTCAGCATCGGCATGGCTGATTCTCCTGCATCTCTGGACAGGTGGACCGGTCAAGGTGAAGCATCCCCGGCATGACGATCCCCCGAGTGGACTCCGAGATCATCGACTTCTACACGGATACGTTCGACGAGGCCACCCGCCTGTCGGCCACGGCGGACGGCGCGTTGGAGATGATCCGTACCCAAGAACTCCTCCGGCGTCACCTTCCCCCCGCACCGGCAGCCGTCCTCGACGTGGGTGGCGGGCCCGGCGCGCACGCCCGCTGGCTCACCGCCGACGGCTACCGGGTTCACCTCGTCGACCCGGTGACACGGCACGTCGACCAGGCCACAAGCACCGGCTGCACGGCCGAGATCGGCGACGCGCGCAGTCTCACCGCCGGCGACGGCTCGTACGACGTGGTACTCCTGCTCGGCCCGCTGTACCACCTCCCCGACCGGGCCGACCGCGACCGGGCCCTGGCCGAGGCCCGCCGGGTCGCGGCGCCGGGCGGGCTGGTCGTGGCCGCCGCGATCAACCGCTACGCGTCACTCTTCGAGCACACCGCCACCACGTGGCTGGACCGCGAGAACGTGCATGCCGCCGTGACCGACATCCTCGCGACGGGTGTCCACGAGCCGGGGCGCAAGGGATTCACCACCGCCTATTTCCACACCGGCCCCCAACTGGCGGAGGAAATGCGCGCCGCCGGCTTCCACGACGTCACGGTGCACGCGGTCGAAGGCCCGACCTGGTCCCTGCTCAAGGCCGCCGAACAGCACACCGGGGAATCGCTCCTCGACTCGCCCCTCTTCAACGCGGCGCTCGCCGCCGCCCGCGCCGCGGAACCGTACCCCGATCTCCTGGCCGCGAGCTCCCACCTGCTCGCCGTCGCCCGCGCCTGAGTCCGCCGTCAGGCGCCCGGGCCCGCATCGAGCAGCCGCTCGGGCGCCGCCTGCTGCCAGGAGTCCACGATGATGTCGCGCAGCTCGCCCAGGCCCTCCAGCGCGGCGAGCCGCACCCGCACCCACGAGGAACCCGCCTCGTGCGGCGGTACCCAGAACTTCTCCGGCTCCGCGGCGATCAGCTCCGCGCGCTCGTGCTTGGGGCAGCGGACGGCGATGGACGTCTCGTCGTCGGGGACCGTGATGTACATCTTCCCGGCGACCCGGAACGTGGGCATGCTCCACGCCTCCTTCTCCACCGTCTCCGGGAGAGCCATCGCGATACGGCGGACATCATGGGAATCGATCACGAACGACACTTTAGACAGGCGTTCGGTCGGCGCGCGCCGTGAGCGAGCAGCCCGGCGAGCCCTTCCGCGCGGGCCGGCGGCTACGCCGAGGACCGGAAGTGCCCCCTGATCAAGTCGATCGTCTCCTCCTCGCCGAGTCCCTGGGTGCGGGCCAGTGTCACGAGGTGGCGGCATGCCTCGACGAGGAGGGCCTGGGAGGCGGGGGCCTCCGCGCTGACCACCGCGCCGCGGCTCGGGCGGAGCTCGATGAGGTGTTCTTCCTTGAGGAGCTGGTAGGCGCGGAGCACGGTGTGCATGTTGACTTCGAGGGTGCGGGCGAGCGCGCGGGCGGGTGGCAGGCGCTCGCCGCGGCGCAGGGTGCCGTCGGCCAGTCCCTTGCGTACGCACGCGGCGATCTGCTCCGCGAGAGGCGTCCGTGAGGAGTGGTCGATGGTCACCAGCATGTCAGCGGCTCCCGCGGTCGGCGGGTACGCGGCCGTTGATCAGCTCGGCGGCGGTCCCGGCGTCGTCGACGGTGATCACGAACTGCTTGCCGTTGGTCAGGGCGAGCCACAGCGCGTCGCCCTGACGCAGCGAGACGGCCCGCATGCCCGGCTTCCAGCGGTAGCCCCAACCGCCCAGCTCCGACGGCTTGGACCAGCGGGCGGACGCCTGCCGGATGTGGTCCAGCGGTATGCGCTTGCGGAAGAACGGGAAGAAGAACGAGGCCACCGTGACACCACGGGGAGAGACGGTCACCTTGACGGCGCCGGTGGCGAGGATGGATGCGGGGGCGAGCAGCATCGGCAGGCCGGCCACCGGATACCTCTGGGTGAGGACGGCGACCGCGAGCATCGCGGCCGCCACGACGATGCCGGTGGCGATCATCCACCCGCTGAACTGCGTCCGGTACCAGACGGAGACACTGCCCTTGCCCTGCGGTGAGTGCTTCATGTGCGCGCCTCCGTGACGGACGATCTTGTTCGCCTCACGCTAGAACAAGCATTCATCCGCCACAAGAGGGTTCATCCCGCGGTCGGTTCGGTCAGAGCAGCCCCGCGAGTCCTCCCGCGCGGGCCAGTGCCTCCAGCGCATCCAGCGCCCCGCACGCCCGCTCCGCCGCCTCGGGGTCGCTCGTGCGCAGGCCGCTCTCCTCGAACTCGTCCTCGTCCAGGCGCAGCACCGTGCCGCCGTCCGCCGAGAGCCAGAGGTCGAGGTCCAGGTCCTCGACGACCAGCGTGTGGCCGTCGAGGGCGGCGGGGCGGGTGATGTCGCAGTACCAGCCCTTCAGGGTGCCGTCGGCGGACCGGACTTCCTTGATCGCGTACCAGCGGTCGCGCCAGTAGTGCTCGGTGAAGACGTCACCCCGCTCGAAGCGCACGAACCCGAAGTCCCTGTCGTCCGCCCCCGCCCACGGAGCGCGGACGACGAGGTGCGTGCCGTCGTCGCGGACGACGGTGGCGGGGTAGCGCACCTTGGTCCGCGCCCTCTTCGTCAATGCGACCGTCACGCCGTTGCCCGCCGTCAGGATTGCCATGGTGTTCTCAACTCCGTGCTCTTCGCCATCAGATCAGGCCGCAGCCTCTCCCGGGGGCGGGCGCCGGATCCACCGGTTTTCCGGGCGGACGGCAAAAGGTGCCCGGGCGATGTCACCCGGGCACCCGCACAGCGCACTCAGCTCAGCATGGTCCTGCAAGTGGTCGGGGTCGCGTTCGCCGGGTCGAGGGCGTTGGCCGTCTCGTGGAAGGCGAGGCGGTCGATCGTGCCCAGGGTCAGGTGCATGGAGATGTCGACCGGGCAGAGGTCCTGGACGACGACGTTCCGCACGTTCGGCCCGGAGAGGAAGGCGGAGGTGTACGGCGTGACGACCTCGTCGTACTTCGTGGCGATCACGGTGTAGTTGACGCCGGGCACGGTGTCGCCGCCCTCGTTGAGGCGGCGCATGAAGTCCGAGCCGACGACCTGGTCGGTGAGGCCGGGGGTGAGGTTCTTGAGGACCCCGCGCGCGCCGGGGACCACGTCCAGGAGCTTGGTCAGGCCGGACAGCGTCGTGCCGTGGTTGTTGGGGGCTATGCCCACGAGGGAGCCCACCTTGGGCGCGCCGCCCAGGAACTTCAGGTAGTAGCGGGGCATCATCCCGCCCTGGGAGTGACCCACGATATCGACCTTGGAGGCGCCGGTCTGCGCCAGCACCTTGTCGACGTACGAGGCGAGCTTGCCGGCTCCCTCCTCGATGGGGCCGAGGCCGTAGAAGACGGGGATGCCGAGCACCTGGCCGTAGTCGAAGGAGTAGACGCAGTAGCCCCGTTCGACCAGATACGGGGCGAGGGAGAGCCAGTTGTCGGTGCCGTTCTCCAGCGTGCCGTGGACGAGGACGACGGGGCGCGGATGCGCGGCCGACGGCTTGCAGGAGCTGTTGTTCCAGCCACTGGTGGTCGCGGCGGCGTGGGCCGGGGTGGCCGTCGCGAGCGTCGGGGCGACGGCGGCCGCCAGGGTCAGCGCCAATGCGGGCAGCAGGGCGCGGAGGGATCTCCGGCGCAGCTTCATCTGAACTCCTCGCAGGTGGGGGGTAGTCACGCCGAAGCAGCACCGGCCGATGGGTTTCCGGTGCATTAAAACGACGTAAACTTACTTGCGAGTAGGGTGGGGTGCGGTTCTTGCTTTCGTCAAGCAAATTCACCGAGTTGAATGGAAAGTTTCAGGCCACATCCAGCGCCGCGGCGGGCCCCACCGCCCCCACCCCGAAGCGCGCCCGCGCCCGGTCGACGGCCGCCTCGACGCGGCGCGCCTTGTCGTCGGCGGGGTCGAAGGTCAGCTGGTACGCGCCGGGCCCGGCGCCGCCGAGCCCCTCCGCGCGCAGCGCCACCGCCCGCACCCGGGCCCGCTGGAGGCCGAGCGCGGCGTGCAGCGCGTACGCGGTGGCGGTCAGCACCGGGGTGTGCGCGGTCGGTTCGGCGAAGGACCTGGTGCGGGTGGTCGAGGAGCCGTCGGCGTAGCGGACGGTGAGCGTCAGCCCGCGGGCGACCTGCTCACCCTCCCGCAGCCGCGCCCCGAGCCCGTCGGCGAGCGTGAGCAGCGCGCGGCGCCGGTGGCCGTCGTCCAGCTCGTCCCCGCCGAAGCGGTGTTCCGCGCCCATCGAGCGGGCCCGCTCCCCCGGCGTGACGGGGGTCGGGTCGATGCCGCGCGCCCGCTCGTGGACCCGGCTGCCGGCGGCCGCGCCGAGGATCCGCTGGAGCGCGGGGAGCGGTGCGGCGGCGATCCGGCCGATGCTGTCGAGCCCGTACGCGCACAGGGTGCGGGCGGTCGCCGGGCCGACGCCGTACAGCGCGGCGGCCGGCTTGCGGGCGAGGAACGCGGCCACGGCGCCGGGGTCGTCGGGGAGCGTGCGCACGGCTCCGGGCGGGCCGTCGTGCGCGGCCATCCGCGCGAGCATCGGGTTGCCCGCGATCCCGACCGTGCAGTCGGCTCCGTACCGGGCGAGGGCGCGGACGCGTACGAGACCGGCGAGTTCGGCCGGGTCGTGCGCGAAGTAGCGCACGGCGCCGCGGACGTCCATCAGCGCGGCGTCGGGCGGCAGCGCCTCGACGACGGGCGTCACCTCGGTGAGCAGCGCGAGCAGCCCGTCGTAGGTCTCCTCGCCGACGGCGGGATGGAAGTGCACGTACAGCACGGTGGTTCCGGGAAGGGGCGGGACCGGGGAGAGGCTTCGCCCGCGCGCGCTCATCCCGCGCTCCCCGGGCTCGCGTGCCACAGCTTCCGTCCGGTGGGCGCGCCCTCGCCCGCGGGCCGGAGGTCGGCCCACGGGTGCATCTCGTAGCCGGTGGGCAGGTGGAGGCGGCGGGACGGCGCCGCGGCGGGACGGCCCGCGGGGCTCGCCAACAGCTCGGCCACCGCGGCGAGTCCGCCCTCCGCGCGGAGCCGGGTGAGCTCCGCGAGGTCCCACGCGGCGGAGCCCACCACGCTGAGGCTGCGGGGGCCGCGCCGCTGGACGACGCCGCGCACGAGCAGCAGCCAGGAGTGGAAGACGGTGTGCGCGCACCGCTCGTGGCTGGGGGCACCTCCCAGGCCGCCAGGCCTAGGGGGAGCGTCGAAGAAGGCGCAGTCGACCAGGCCCGTGCCGTCGTCCAGGGTCGTGAAGATGACCCGCTTGCCCGAGCGGACCGGCGGGGTCTGGGTGGCGGCCTTGGCGCCCGCGACCAGGACGGTCTCGCCGTGCCGCGTGTCGCGCAGCCGCTTCGCCGGGAGGGCGCCCAGCTCGGCGAGGAACGCCCGGTGGTCGGACATCAGATGGCGCGAGGCGTCCATGCCGAGCACGCTCAGCTCGGCGCCGAGGCGCTCCCCCGCGTCGAGGTCTGGCAGGCCGACGGGCGCGGCGCGGGCGCTGTCGACCAGCGGCAGTTGGGCGGTGGAGCCGTGTCGCCGCCGGTGGAGTTCGGCGATGTGCAGCAGCAGGTCACGGCGGTTGGGGCCGAAGGCGTCCAGCGCGCCGACCCGCGCGAGCCGTTCGGCGACGGGCCTCGCGGGCCGGGCGCGCTGCCACAGGTCCTGGAGCGAGGTGTAGGGGCGGCCCGCGACGATCCGTTCCGTCTCTGCCCCGGTGATGCCCTGCACCTCGGAGAGTGCGAGCCGGATCCCGAATTCACCGGACACCAGTTCGATTCGATAGGCGGCCGCCGACCGGTTCACGTCCAGCGGCAGGATCGGCACCCCGCGCCGCCGCGCGTCCGCGAGCAGCAGCCGCTTCGGGTACATCCCCGGGTCGTGCGTGAGCAGCCCGGCGTAGAAGGCCGCCGGGTGATGGGCCTTCAGCCACGCGGACTGGTAGGTCGGCACCGCGAACGCCACCGCGTGCGCCTTGCAGAAGCCGTAGCTGCCGAAGGCCGACACGATCTCCCAGGTGCGGCGGGCCACTTCGACCGGATAGCCGCGGGCCGCCGCGCGCTCCGCGAACCACGCGCGCACCCGGCCCGCCGCCTCCGGGTCCGACAGCGCGCGGCGCGTCTCGTCCGCGAAGTGCCGGTCGCAGCCGGTCATGATCCGCAGGATCTCGATGATCTGCTCGTGGAAGACGACCACGCCGTACGTCTCGCGCAGCGTCCCCTCCAGGTCCGGGTGCGGGTAGCGCACCGGCGCGCGCCCGTGCCGGGCCGCGATGAAGGGCCGCACCATGTCGGCGGCGACCGGGCCCGGCCGGAAGAGGGAGATGTCGACCACCAGGTCGTGGAAGGTCGAGGGCTGGAGCCGGCCGATCAGGTCCCGCTGGCCGGGCGACTCGATCTGGAAGCAGCCGAGGGTCTCGGCGGAGCGGATCAGTTCGTACGTCGCCGGGTCGCCCGGCCGCACCTGCGCGGGGTCGTCCAGGTCCACGCGGCGCCCGGTGGCCCGCTCGACCTCCGCCACCGCGTACGCCATCGCCGACTGCATCCGCACGCCCAGCACGTCGAGCTTGAGCAGCCCGAGGTGCTCCACGTCGTCCTTGTCGAACTGGGCCATCGGGAAGCCTTCGCCGCTGGTCGGCACGACCGGCGTACGGGCCCGCAGCGTCGCGTCCGACAGCAGCACCCCGCACGGGTGCATGGCGATGCCGCGCGGCAGCCCGTCCAGCGCCTCGACCAGTTCCCACAGCCGGCCGTGCTCCTCGGCCGCCACGCCGCGCAGCTCCGGCAGCTCCTTCAGGGCGGCGCGGGCGTCGCGGGCCCGGATGTGCGGGAACGCCTTCGCGAGCCGGTCCACCTCGGCGGGGTCCATGCCGAGGGCGGCGCCCACGTCCCGTACGGCGTGCCGCACCCGGTAGGTCTCGGGCATGGCGACGGTCGCGACCCGGTCGGCGCCGAAGCGGTCGAAGACCGCGCGGTAGACGTCCAGGCGGCGCGCGGACTCCACGTCGATGTCGATGTCGGGCAGCGCGGTCCGGCGGGCCGACAGGAAGCGCTCCATCAGCAGGCCGTGTTCGACGGGGTCGGCGTGGGCGATCCCGAGCAGGTGGTTGACCAGGGAGCCCGCGCCGGAGCCGCGGGCGGCGACCCGGATGCCGAGCGCGCGGGTGTCGTCGACGACCTGGGCGACGGTGAGGAAGTACGAGGGGAAGCCGCGCCCTTCGACGATGCGCAGCTCGTCGTCCAGCCGGTCCCAGTAGCGGCGGTCGCGGTCGTATCCGCGCAGCACCATGGCCCCGGCGCAGCGGGAGCGCAGCACGCGGGCGGCGGTGCGGTGAGTGGCCCCGACCAGGTGGGGCTCGGGGAAGTGGACGGACCCCAGGCCCAGGTGGTCCTCGGGGTCGACGCGGCACTCGGCGGCGGTCTCCTCGGTCAGGGCGAGCAGCCGGTGCGCGGTGTCGCGGCGGAATCCGGCGGCCTCCACGACCCGCTCGGCGACGGCGGCCATCTCCCCCGCCCCCTTGAGCCAGCGCTCACCGCTGTCGAGGGGTTTGCGGGGGTCGATGGGCACCAGGCGGCGGGCCGCGTCGAGCACGTCGGCGACGGGCGCCTGCCCGGGGTCGGCGTAGCGGGCGGCGTTGGTCAGCACGGGGCGTACGCGCTGTTCTGCGGCGAGGCCGAGGGTGCGGGCGGCGAGCCGCAGCGAGCCGGGGCCGGTGCCAGTGCGGCCGTGGCAGACGACCTCCAGCCGCAGGGAGTCACCGAACATTTCCCGCCATGGCGCGAGCAGCCGCGCGGCCCGGTCGGGGCGCCCGGCGACGAGCGCGCGGCCGACCTCGGAGCCGGGGCCGAGGAGCACGGTCAGGGGGGCGCGGATGCCGGTGGCGGCGGCCGCGAGGTCTTCGTGGGCGAGCCCGGGGGCGCGGCCGACCGTGCCCCCGGCCCCGCTTCCGGCGGTCCCGTCAGGGGTGACCCACGCCGCGGAGACCAGCCCGCACAGGGCCGCCCAGCCGGCCGCGCCGTCCCGGGCGAGGAAGGTCACGCGGGGCGCGGACTCGTCGATGAAAGCGCCGCCCCGTACGGGGGCGCGCCGCCGGACGGTGGGGCCGGGCCCGGGGGTCCTCTCCCGTACGGCCAGGTCGACGCCGAACAGCGGCCGCACCCCGGCCCGGGCGCCCGCCCGGGCGAACCGGACCGCTCCGGCGAGGCTGTCGCGGTCGGTGAGGGCGACGGCGTCCATGCCGCGTTCGGCGGCGCGCTCGGCGAGGCGCTCCGGGTGCGCGGCGCCATACCGCATCGAGAACCCCGACGCGGTGTGCAGGTGCGTGAACCCTGCCATCGCACCTCCTGCGCTCGCTCACCCCCTGGCCGATTTCCGCCCTCCCGTATCCACCATAAACCACACACTCGAACATTCATACGAACATCGTGGGCGGTCGCCCGAACGGCCCGCACCGCCTGCGGCCACCCCCCGGACCCCGCACGCTCGGGACATGGACCGCACCCCCGGCGACACCGCCCGTCCCACCTTCATCGAGGAAGTGCGGGAGGCGGTGACGGCCCACGCGGCGCTGCTGGTGATCGGCGTGCTGGTGCTCCAGCTCGCGTTCATCACGTCCTACATCGGCGCCTTCCACGCCCCGAAGCCGAAGGAGATCACGCTGGGCGTCGTCGCCCCGCAACAGCTGAGCGAGCAGCTGGTGGAGCAGCTGTACGTGCTGCCCGGCACCCCTCTGGAGCCGAGCGCGGTCCGCGACGAGGCGGACGCGCGGCGGCGGATCCACGACCGCGACCTGGAGGCCGCCCTGGTCGTCGACCCGCGCGGCACCACCGACACCCTGCTCGTCGCCGGGGGCGCGGGCGCTTCCCTCGCCCAGGCGGCCGAGGCCGTCGTCACCCGCGCCGAGGACGCCCAGCAGCGCTCGGTCAAGGTGGTCGACGTCGCCCCGGCCGCGGCGGGCGACGCGCGCGGCCTGAGCTCGTTCTATCTGGTGGTGGGCTGGTGCGTGGGCGGCTATCTGTGCGCCGCGATCCTCGCGATCAGCGCCGGCGCCCGCCCCGCGAACCCCCGGCGCGCGGGGTTCCGCCTCGCCGCCCTCGCGCTCTACGCCGTCGCCGCGGGCCTCCTCGGCGCGGTCATCGCGGGCCCGGTCCTGGGGGCGCTGCCCGGCAGCATCCTCGGGCTATGGGGGCTGGGCGCGCTGGTGGTCTTCGCCGTCGGCGCCACAACCCTGGCCCTCCAGGGGCTGGCGGGGATCATCGGCATCGGCCTGGCCATCGCGATCGTCGTGGTCCTGGGCAACCCCAGCGCGGGCGGCGCCTATCCCTACCCCCTCCTCCCGCCCTTCTGGCGCACCATCGGCCCGGCGCTCCCGCCCGGGGCCGGCACCTGGTCGGCGCGCTCCATCGCGTACTTCCGGGGCAACGCGCTGACGGGGCCACTGCTGGTGCTGTCCGCGTGGGCGGCGGCGGGGGCGGCGGTGACGATGGCCTGCGCGGCATTCCGGCGCGACCCGGCGGAGCGGTGAGTCACACGCTCTTGAGGTCCAGCCGCCAGTTGTTGGACCTCATCCAACTGCCCTTCGGATACTCGACCTCGACCGCGCCGAGCAGCTCGAAACCGGCTTTTCGGCAGACCGCGTTCGAGGCGGGGTGGTCCACTCCGGGGAACGTGTGCAGGTAGCGGTGACACCCCGCGGCCCGCGCCGCTTCGACGACCGCCCGGGCTGCCATCGCGGCGAGCCCCCGCCCCTGGAACTCGGGCAGCACCGCCCACCCGGTCTCCCACACCGCGCCGCCCTGCCAGTCGGACTCCCAGAAGCCGATCGAGCCGACGGTCTCGCCGCCTTCCGACACGACCCGGTACATCCGCCCGCGCTCACGCAGCCCGACGTACCGCCGGTGCCGAGCGACCAGCTGTTCCTCGGTCTCGGGCCCGCCCAAGTGCTCTGTCATCCCGGATGTGTTGACCCTCCGCAACACCCAGAAGTCGTCTTCGCTCCAGGGCTTCAGTGTCACCTGCGGTGTGCTGTTCATGGCGACAACCCTAGGGGCCGCCCCGTGCGCCGGGCCGGGCTCTCCTCCCCGCATTTCAACCGTATACCGGACAGGGGGACTTGCCGCAAGGCCCCCATAAGGGGCGAAAATCGCCTCCCACGCGCCGAGGGGTCCGGCGCGGGACGGGAGCGAGATGCGTTTTCTGTTGTCCACGATCGGGTCGCGCGGAGAGGTCCAGCCACTCGTGGCGCTGGCCGTGCAGCTCAAAGCAATGGGGCACGACGCCGTGGTGTGCGCACCCCCCGACTTCCACCAGTGGGCCGAGTCCCTGGGGGTCACGTACCTCTCCGTCGGACCCGAGCTGCGCGGGACCGCGAAGCGGAACGCCGGTACCGTCCCCACGCCCGAGCAGCGGCGTCGGATGATCGAGAGCACGGTCGCCGAGCAGTTCGAGGCGGTCGGCGCGGCCGCCGAGGGCTGCCACGCCATCGTGGGCGGCGGCGGGCTGGCGGTCGCCGCCCGCTCGGTGGCCGAACAGCGCGGCATCGGCCACGTCCACGCCGCGTTCGCCCCCATCACGCTGCCGTCCGCGCACCACGCACCGCCCGTCTTCAAGATGCTCGGGCAGAAGCCGCCGGACGGGCCGGTCGGCAACCACACACTCTGGGCCGAGGACGCCGCGCGCTGGAACACCATATGGCGCACGGCTCTTGACGCGCGGCGCGCGGCCGTCGGACTGCCGCCGGTCGAGGACGTGCGCTCCCACATCCTCACCGACAGCCCGTGGCTGGCCGCGGACCCGGTACTGGCGCCCTGGCCGGAGCCGTCCGATCCGTCCGAGCCGTCCGAGCTGGACGTGGTCCAGACCGGGGCCTGGATGCTGCCCGACGACCGGCCGCTGTCCGCCGAACTGGAGGCGTTCCTGAAGGCCGGCGAGCCACCCCTCTACTGCGGGTTCGGCAGCATGCGCGCGCCCGAGGGCATCACCAGGACAATGATCGATACGGCCCGCTCGCTCGGACGGCGCGTGATCCTCTCCAGCGGCTGGGCAGACCTGTCACCCGTGGACGACGAGCCCGACTGCCTGTCGATCGGCGAGGTGAACCAGCGGGCGCTGTTCCGGCGGGTCACCGCCGTGGTGCACCACGGCGGCGCCGGCACCACCACCGCCGCCGCGACATCCGGGACACCGCAAGTGATCGTCCCGCAGATGTTCGACCAGTTCTACTTCGCCCACCGCGTCGACCGACTCGGCATCGGCACCGCACTCCCGACCGGCGACCCCACCCCCGACTCGCTGCTCACCGCCCTCCGCCACGCCCTCGATCCCGAGACGGCGGACAGGGCCCGAACCGTCGCCAATTCCATGCGCACCGACGGCGCGTTGACCGCGGCCCGGCGACTGATCGAGATGGGGGGCGGCTGACGATCGGCGCTGTGCTGGTCACGACCCACCAGCCGAGAGCGTCGAGAAGGCCGAGGCCGATGGCAACGGTCGCGGCGTGGGTGGCCGTGGCGATGCGGGTAACGGTGCAGGGCACAGCAGTCTTCTCCTTGTGCGAGTAGCGGCAGTACGGCCCGGCCACCGGTGCGCATTCAGAACGGCCGGGGCAACGGCAGGCTGGGCATCTGCGGGTGCCACAGATGCTGCCCGCCCTCGCAGACGTGCAGGGTGAAGGTCTCCGGTTCCGGCTGACCGGCCGCGTCGTACGCGTCCAGGGTGTTCTCAATGCGCTCCCACAGCCTGATGGGCCCGCCCTCGCGCACCCTCCAGTTATCCCCCTCGGGGCTGAGGGTGGCGGCGGAACCGGTGGCCACGTCGACCAAGTGCACTGCTTCTCCAACGGTGGTCATCTGGGTATTCGGTACAGCGCACTGGGCGAGGAAGCGGGGATGGAATGTCTCCTCGGTGGCGGCGGTGATCCGCTCTGGGCCGTGCCTGGCTTCGCGTGACTGGTCGGGGAGGCAGGCGGCCCAGTGAGTGGGGTTGCCGAACGCAGGGGCTGCATGGGTGCGCGCAGGCATGAAGGAGACGGTGCCGGGCAGCAACTGCCCTTCGGCGGTGCCGTCCTCGGCGACGGCGAGCAGGACTCGGGCGTATCCGTGGAGCCAGCCGCTGAGGGTGAGCAGAATTTTCCCGCCCGGCCGGGTCTGGGCCAGCAGCGCGGGTGGGACAGCGCGGAAGGAACAGGCCGCCACGATCCGGTCGAATCGCGCTTCAGGCCAGTATCCATACGTTCCGTCCGCTACTGCCAGGGTTGGCGTATAGCCGCACCCATACAGGGCGCCCGCCGCCTGGTTGAGCCGGTGCGGGTCCACCTCGATGCTCGTGACATCAGCGGAGCCGAGGCATTCGCACGCGAGCGCCGTCGAGTAGCCGGTCCCGGTGCCGATCTCCAGCAGTGTGTGTCCTTCCTGCAGATCCGCGTCGATCCACATGCGTACGACGAGCGAAGGCAGAGTGGACGAGGAGGTTGGCGCTCCGCCGCGCCGCTCGAAAGGGCTCTTCCAGTCGGGCTCGTCGCCGTCGAACTGGGTGATGAGCGTCGTGTCGGAATACGCGGCGGCCAACCACCGGCCAGGGGCGAGTTCGGCGGTGACCGGATCCCAAACTGTCAGCCCCTGCCCGTCACGCTCGTTGGCGGGCAGGTAGAAGCCGGGCACGAATCGGTGCCGGGGCACTCGCTCCACTGCCTTGCGCCAGGTCGGATCGGTCAGGACGCCAACCTGAGCGAGGGCTTTTGCCATCTCCTCGCGCAGGTTGGCGGCGGTGATCTCAAGATCGGCGGGCATCGTCATGGCCTGCCGTCTCCTTCCTGCTAAGGATGTCGGCGAATGCTTCAGTGATGGCCAGTGCGTCCGGGAGCCAGCCCCACTGCCCGTTTGGATTGCATTCGATCGCCGTCCAGTGCTCGGGAGCTCCCCCGTCACCGGTGAGCGCGAAGTCGAAGCAGCCGAATACCAGGCCGAACGATGCCAGATAGCCGTGCAGGGCGCCTTGGATCGGGCCGGGGACGTCAATGGGGGTGTGCACAAGATCGCCCCAGTCGCCTCGGCGCCAATCCAAGGCGCCGTCTGGAGCCTCGATACGGCTGGCAAAGATGCGACTGCCGACCACGGTGACTCGGACGTCGCCGATCTTGCGTATCTCGGCCTGGAACAGGTGCGCGGTTATGGCGATCGAGTCATCGAAGGTCTCCGGCGCGACGCGCTGAGTCCAAATCGCACCGGTGTGGCCATCCTGAGAGCGTGGCAAGCCCCGGAATGTCTTGTAGACGACGGGACCATGCTTGGCTGCGAACTGCCGCGCAGCCTCAGCATCGTTGGTAACCAGCGTCGGCGGGATCGCCAGCCCGAGTTCAGTGAAGCGCTGGAGCTGGACGGGCTTGAAATCCGCGCAGGTGACCGCGGCCGGGTTGTTGACGTACAGCGCGCCGTGCAGGTCGTTCAGGATGCCGCCGAGCCCGTGCCTGGCCTCGGCAGCGACGAAGTCCCTTTGCTGCTGGGGCAGGTGCTCGAATCGGGTGGTGTACGGAGTGGGGCGACGGTAGTAGACCGCCGCCACCTCCCCCAGCTCCACCTCCCGGCTCGCCGTACGCAACCGCCCGCCCCATGCAGGCGCCCCCGCCTCGATGCGGGCCGCGAAGGTCAGGTTGGGCCCGATGTCGGCCGGGTCGACGCGCACGACAGGCACCTCGCGCTCGTTAAGCGCGCCGATGACCCAGTCCGCGGTGACGTCTTCCAGCGCGGTGACGACCAGGACGGTGGAGGCCATCGATCAGTCCGACTCGTAGTCGGTGGTGTGGTCGTCCTGAGTCTGCGACTGCGGGTTCTGCCCGTCGCCGCCCCCGGACATCGACGCGGTGCCGGTCGTCTTCGACGTTCCGTGCTTACCCATCTCCACGACCTGCCCGGTGGTGTCGGTGTACTGGGCGGTCTGCGTGGACGCGTCGAGTGTCACCGCCGCATACGACGGCGGGGAGACCGGCAGCCGGTCGGTGATCAAGCGCATCGCCCACGGTGCCCGGGTGGTGGTCGGCATTGCCATGTGCTCACCTTTCCCTTGCTGTCCCAGCGGGACGCCGTCCAGCATCCCGCCTGTGCAGAATCGATGACCGACGCCCGGTATGGCCAGTACCGTGGATGCCGCGAACCGTGGCGAAAAAGCCACACTCCGTGACCACCGTCGGGGAGAGTGAGGCACGAGGTGTCCAGCAGATCCGGCAACGCACACTTGGCCCTGTGGATCTCCGCAAGTGGCTTGTCCCATGGGGAGCTCGCCCGCCGGATCGCTGCTACAGCCAAAGCCCAAGGCCATCGCCAGATCGCGCCGGACGCCACACGCGTCCGGCGTTGGATCGACGGTGAACACCCACGCCTTCCGGTGCCTGCACTGCTCGCGGCCGTACTCTCCGAGTCAGTCGGGCAACCGCTCACTGTCGGTGATCTCGGCTTGACCAGCGCAAGTCCGGCGGTGGATACGATCCAGCTCCCACTGCTGACCGAGGCAGCCGCCGAGGCCCTGGCCGGATGGACACAGATGGACCTGTTCATGAACCGCCGCGACACCCTCAAACTCGCCATAGGCGCCCCGCTGATCCTGGCTGCCGAACGCATGCTCGGCGGCACCGCGCATGCTCTGACACGGGGCACCCGAGGCTTCGACACCGATACCGTCACCGCGCTTGAAGACGTCACCACCTTCTTTGCCCGTTCCGACGCTGCTCGGGGCGGCGGCCTGTACCGGGCGGCGATCGTCGCCCAGCTCGGCGAAGTCGCTCGACGCATCCAGGCGGGTGTCCCTGTCGGTCTACGAGATCGCGTCTTCGCCGCGACCGCCGACCTGGCGGCGCTGGCCGGGTGGGTCAGCCACGACTGCGGCCGGTACGGGACAGCACAGCGGTACTGGAGCTACGGAATCCATGCGGCTGGCGAGGCCGGGCAGCGTGACCGCGGTGTGGAGATCGTTACGCGTATGTCCCATCAGATGATTTACCTCGGTCGACCCGGTGATGCCCTCGGTTTGCTCGACGTGGCCACGGCAAAGGCCAAGCTGCCTGTGGTCAGGGCGCTGGTCGCCTCTCAGACCGGCCGGGTCCACGCCGCTCTTGGGGACGAGCGCCAGGCTCAGCAGAACTTGGGCGCTGCCGACGAGCTTCTGGCTGACGGACTCGACGATGTGCCTGAGTGGGTGGGCTACTTCGACGTCGCCGAGCACGCCGGCGCCCGCGCGGTCTCCGCCCGTGACCTTGCCGGACACGTCCGCCCTCACCAGCCCGCAAGCACCCACTTCGAGGAGGCATTGAGGCTGAGGGCACCCGGGTTCGAGCGCGTCCGTGTCATGGACCGCATCGGGCTCGCCGCCGCATTGTTCGACGAGGGCGAGCCCGAACGAGGTGCCGAGGCCGCCCAGCAGGCACTCGATGACGCCGCCCGCATCGACTCCACGCTCGTGGCATCCCGGCTCAACACCCTGCTGGACGCTGCCCGTCCTTACCACACCCCAGCTGTGAATGACATACGAGCCCAGGCCAAAGACCTCGCCACCGCCCGGCCGACCACCGTCGCCGCCTGAGAACATCGAGCGCATGGGCAAGCACAGCCGACCCGGACCACCGAACCAACCCTCCCGCGCCAACGCGCGCTTCGAACCCGACGACCCGCTCGCGCCGTACGAACGACGGCGACACGCGCCGCTGGACCAGTACCGCCGCCACCGACCGCTCCACGGCGGTGCCGTCCACGTCCGACCGGACGAACCACGAGTCTTGGAGGAATGGGACGGCTTCACCTACGTGCCCGTCGGCACTGCGTCTGACCTGACGGCGGCACGGAAGTGGGCGAATGAGCTCTACCAGTCACCGGGTGACGCGAACCAGGGAGAGTTGCGGTGACCGAGGTGCAACCCAGCCAGCGCATGCGGGACCTCGGTGTCGTCCAGCACGGCGCCGAAATCCTCGCCGAGCCCGCGGCCGCCTTCGAGCTGCCCGCCGAGAAGGCCACCGCCGAGCACGTCATCGAGCGGCTGGCCGACGCCATGGACCGCATCGCCCAGGCCCACGATTTCAGCGGCAAGGGCATGGGGCTCGCGGCCCCGCAGATCGGCATCGCCCGCGCGGCCGCGACCGTACGGCCCGCCGACGCCGGAGCGGAGCCGATCGTGCTCCTCAATCCGCGCATCGTCGCGGGCTCCGAAGAGATGGACGAGCAGTACGAGGGGTGCCTCAGCTTCTTCGACGTCCGTGGCATGGCCCCTCGTCCCCTGCGGATCACCGTGGAGGCCACCGCCCTGGACGGCACCACCCGGATCACGGTGTACGAGCGCGGCCTGGCCCGGCTGATCCACCACGAGATCGACCACCTCGACGGCCTCCTCTACACCGCCCGGATGCGGCCCGGAGTCGAGCCGATCCCGATCGGGGAATACCGGCAGACCGGCCTTATCTGCAGCTGTCAAGCATTTGTGCAGGTAGGCGCCGTGGACCAGTATCAGGGACATGAGGCACGTGGGCTCTCGGAAACTGGGCAAGGAGCGCGCCGGTGACCACTCCGCCCACCGCGAGCGACACGATGAAGTCCATCGGGATCGTGCAGGAAGGCGATCCTGTACTCACTCAGCCGGCACGGCACTTCGATCTCCCTGGTGAGGCGTCGGCAGCGCGGAAGGTCGTGGCAGCGCTCCACGCAGCTGCCGATCGAGCAGCGAAGGTGCACAACTTCAGTAAGGGTATGGGGGTGGCCGCGCCTCAGGTCGGCCTCTCTTGGCGTGCGGCGATCGTCCGGCCTCCTGGAGGGGACGTGATCGTTCTCTTGAACCCGACCGTGGTGGAGGAATCGCCGGAGGTCGATGAGCAGTATGAAGGTTGCCTTTCCTTCTTCGACGTCCGCGGGAAGGTTCCCCGTCCGCGTGTGTTGCGGGTTGAGCATCAGGACTTCAATGGACAGGCCCGGACGACGACGTTCGCTGACGGGCTTGCCCGGCTGGTCGCGCACGAGCTCGACCATCTGGACGGCGTACTGTACGTGTCGCGGATGAGCCCCGGCACCGGGGTGATCATGGTTGCCGAGTACAAGGGGACCGGTAGGCAGTGGCAGTACGGAGAGAGCCAGTAGCGCGCTGGTCGGCATGGGGACAGTGCCATCCGGGCCGAGTCTGTTGACGGTGGTCCGCTGGTGTGAGAAATGACGTTGGGCGGTCTGGCGAGGAGCGAGCGTGCTGTAGGTTCCGCGTTCAGATGTCACACGGCGGCTTCATGAGCTGCGGCTTCGTCTGAATCCGCGCTCAGTGTCATCTTGATCGTTCCGGCTTTCGTGTCATTTCCCTATGCGGTGGCTTGAAGACGAGCGGCTCTCTTTCGCGTGGACTCCAGTTTCTCCTCGGTCCCCTTCAGCGCCTCACGCAACTGATCCCGTTCGGCCTCGGTCTCCCGCAGCCGCGCCATGTCCGCCTTGAGCTGGTCCCGCTCCGCGCGCAAGATTCTGAGTTCTGCCGTGGCCACTTCCAGGTCGGCCGCCAGCGACTCGGCCGAGACGTCCGAGCCCGCCTCCACCTCCAGTTGTGCAGCCCCGTTCTGCTTCTTGATCGCTTCCTCGATGTGTTCGCGCAGTCCCTCGGCGTATACCAGCCAGTTCGAGACCCGCGCTGTGCGAGCGAGTCTGAGGAAGGTGATCCGCTCTCCCGCCGCGGCCGTCAGGCGAAGCGAGGCCTTTTGCGACGCCGGGACCGTTGATCCTCATCATGCTCGTTTGGGTAGCCGATCACCGCCGCAGGGAATGTCGCCGACCTCCTGCTCCCGGTAAGTGCCAGGGACGGCGTCTCTGGGACGGTCGGGGAGGTCGGCCGAGATGGCAAGGTGACGGAATTCGGCGTCACGTCCTCGACGGTCGGGGGGGTCGGCCGAGATGGCGAGGTGACAGGGTTCGGCGTCACGTCCTCGATAGTCGGCGTGGTGAAGTGACGATATCGCCTGAGGTTCTCGGTGTCCGGGTACGGGTGACGCCATGGCTTGCGGGAGCCGATGAAGTGGAGCACGAAGGCACGTCGCTCCTGATCTCGGTACGCGTGGTACTCCGTACCCAGTCGCGGCGGCCAAGCCTCGGGCGGGATGTCGCGGAAGTCAGTCATCGGGAATACGTTCCAGCGCGGATCCAGCTCGATCCATCGACCGTGCGTGAGCGCGTTGAGCGCATCTTGCTCCAGACAGACCGGGACCTGATCCTGGCTCGCAAGCCAGTCCAGGGCCCGTTCGGTCAAGTTCTCCCGACGCCACTGGCGGAGGTTGCACAGCATCACCCCGGCATTGAAGTAGGGCGCGTCGGGCGCGAATTGTCCGCTGCCTCCGCCTGCCAGCGCCTCGTGGAGGTTGGGACGCCACATGTCCCGCACGGCCGCGAGGGGTCTGTCACGGAGGTCCGTCGCGAACAGCTCTGTCACGTCTCGCATCAGCACGACGTCCACGTCCATGTACAGCGCCACGTCGTCCGGCACCAGCTCTGGCAGGAACAGGCGCGCGTACGTCGCGCCGGTCAGGTAACGCAGCAGTGGCAGGTCGGACAGGTCGCGGCGCAGACGGACGACCTCCAGATCGAGCCCGCGGGACTTCGCGTGCTCGACGACGTCGGCGCTCGGCGAATCGTCTGTCATGAGTGCCGAGATGCGCACACCGCTCTTCGGCGGCAGGCAGCGGGCCAGCGACGACAGCATGTTGCGTGCCGCCGATGTGTACTGACCATCGAACGCGATCGCTATGCGCATCCCTCGACCCCCCACGTGCGCGACCTAGGAACCAATACGCTAAGAGGGAGTCGAGCGACGGTCAAGACGGCCCAAGAGGGGGTGCAACCTGTGGCGCGAGCGAGCGACATGGCGCCGGCAGCGGGCAGATGCCTGCTCATTTGCAGCACACCGAGGGCAGGGACTCACCTGCTGGCTGGTCTGCTGGAGAGCACGGGCTTGTCGGGCAAACCGCAGGAGTATCTGTACAACTACGTTACTGAACTGGACGGTGAGGACATCCCGATCGGTCCGGCGCACCGGACGCAGCCGGACCAGCTACGAAAGCTGATGCGGATCGGGACTTCAGCCAACGGCGTGTGGGGCCTGATCGTCATGGGGTCGTACCTGGACGAGGTCGTCGCCGGGCTGCGGCGATACCAGTCCGCGAGTGGAGCGAGCTGGCGCGAGGTGATCGAGCGCGCCTTCGGCCGCCCGGTATATGTGTGGAACCGGCGGCTGGACACGGCGGCACAAGCGGTGTCTCTGTACCGGGCGCTGGAGACCGACGTCTGGTATGCCGACGACGTTCGCGGTGTGGGCGCTGACGTTCCCTATCGTCGCGACCGGATCGCGCACTGGGAGCACATGATCCGGGAGCAGAACGAGGAGTGGGCGCGCCGGTTCTCCGGCAGCGGGATCACGCCGATCACGGTGACGTACGAGGAGGTGCTGGCGGACCCGGAAGGTGTGGTGGACCGGGTCCTGGACAGCCTGGGGGTCGCGCGAGGCGGCCGGCCGGTGCAGCCGCTCACACGCCGGCAGGGAAACGACGTGAGCTTGGAATGGCTGGCCCGGTACCGCCGGGACAGTTCAACATGACCGCTGTCTCCGCGACGACTACGAGGTAGCCCGAAAAAAGAGTGAACGCGCTGTCCAGCACTTCCATGCGACTTGTCCAATTAGGCATCGGCTGGACATGACGGCCTGGAATTGGAAGCCGAAACGCGGAACCTACACGTGCGCCTGTGGCCAGGAAGAAGAGCGGAAGGCTCGCAGCAGATACCTTCAACAAAACGTCTGAGCGGATCTGGAAGTTCGTCCTGGAGGCACAGGAGGCACAGGAGGCACAGGAGGGCCAAACTCTCGGACCAGGCAATAACCTGGATATATGAGGCCGCTCTACTCAAGACAGCCGTGGCGTTCGAGAAGCTGATGCTCGACTGCCACGTGACTGCCGTGAACAACGACACGAGCACGATCAGCGGTAACACGGGCATCGAGTTCCCCAAGCATCTGACTGATGAGGTCGGCGAGTACCTCGTCACCGGCGGCGGGTTCTTCGACTTCAAAGGACGGGACGGTCTCCTTAAGACTATTGCGAAATTTGTCCCCAAGAGTCACTACCTGTACCAGGTGATCAAGGACTCGAAGCATAAAGATCCACTGAACCTCCTCGTCGCGCTACGGAACTTCTCCGCTCATGAGCCGTCGGCCGGTCCTGGCTGCGCGCCGACGACCATCCGGGAGATCAGCGCGGCGGAGGCGTCCGGGTCCGGAGGCGGTCTGTGAGGGAGTCGCCCAAGGCCGTGTCCGGCGGGCCTGGGTGTTCAATCCGGAGCTGGTCGGCCAGGTCGCCGACGTGTAGATGGGCTGCGGCCTCCAGGAGCTGGGCGTAGGCGTCCGTGGCGGTGCGGATGAGGTGCCTGGCGACCAGCGCGAGCGCCACGGCTAACGGAGCGGCGGGCCACCACCACATGGTCAGCGGGGCATACAACAGCGCCCACCCGGCCAGCGTGCCCGCGTGGGTCAGCCCCTGTTCAGCGGCGGTGATCTCGGCGCGAGCGGTTTCGGGCAGGGTCAGCCACAAGTGCGGCCACACCAGGGGCAGATCCACATGATGGTCGCGCTCCAGGCGGACGACCACGGAGTGCAGGCGGTCGCCGCTCCAGGTGGGCCGGTCTGGTTCCTCGGCGGCGACGCGGAGCAACGCCCGGTGCAGGGCATGCCGGACGCCAGGGTCGGCACGTCGGCCACTGTGTGCCAATTCCAGAGCGTCGTAGTCCAGTTGCCGATGGTAGCGGGCGGCGGTAGAGGTCCAGCGGGCACGGCGGCGGGCGACCAGGGCGCGAGCTCCCCGGCGCAGCGGACGCGGCCAGGAGTGCCAGTCGGCGGCCAGTACGGTGCGTTGCACCAGCGTGCCCGCGCCCTGCGCGGCTAGCCCGGCGGCCGCCGCGGCTGCGAGGACTGCGCCGAGCAGGACGACCTGCCCGCCGATCGTGCTCGCCGCGGGCTCCTCGGCCCACCTCGTGACACGGGAGACGAGCAGTCGGCGGTCAAGGGCGTGGGACTGGCCGAGGGTGTGTGCGGCGGTCGCGACGGCCAGGAAGAGGGCTCCGGGCAGCACCAGAAGCGTCAGCCAACGCTCGGCGAGCTTCTGCCCCAGGGCAGTGAGGAATCCGCCCACCGCTACAGCCGTTCGCGGCGCAACGGCTGACCGGTGATGCGGCACTCGGACGGCTCCTGAGCGTCCGGCCAGGCATGGCGTGTGCACTGCCCGGTGGGGCATAGCAGCAGCCAGCCGTGGGGACGTTGGGCGCCGACCCCGATCGGGAACAGGCCACGCCCCTGACCGCGCACCCCCGTCGCGTCCCCGGCGAACAGCAGCGCCTCGTGCAGCGCGTCTAGCGGCGCGGTGGGATCCTGTCCGGCGCGCACTGCCGCCACCACCCGCTCCAACGGCTCGGCGCCCTGCGGCCCACAAGCCTGGAGGCCCTCGCGCATGTGGTCCAACTGGGTGCACACGTAGGCGATGTCGTCGCCCGTGCCCCCGGTCCGCGCGTCGTGCCGGTCGTCCATCGCATCCCCGATCGCCGAAGCCCGCTCCGGCGGAACTGGAAGCGGACCTGTGCCGTCATGATGTGGGAGAAGGACCACACCGGGCAACCTTCAGTTCCGGTACCTCGTGACCGTTCGGCCGCCGCAGGGAGCACGGATGAGTATGCGTGACGCATTATTGGAGTCGATCCGCGCCAGGCTCAACGAGGTGGTGGCTACCGGTGACCGATCGCCCGTCATGGAACAGGCCGCGATCGGCGATGCCATGAAACTCATGCAGTACGGGGTGAACGAGACGGCGGTGGATGCTGAAGTCCTAGTCGCCCTGGGCTGGTTCTACTTCTGGCGCTCCCAGGAGCTTCCCGAGCCGCGTGCCGAGGCGGAGCGTGGGGTCGCGCTCCAGCTTCTCGCGATCCCGTTCCTCGGCGGCGAGCAATTGCTGCCGGAACCACTGCTGTTGCCCCTGGCCGAGTCGGCGATCCCCGAAGCCACCAAGATGCTCGTACGCACCCTGCGGACGCCCGTGGGCGTGCGGGATGCGGCCCTGACCGTGGCGGTGTGGAGCAAGATCACCCTCCATCTGCCGGAGGACCACGTGGCGTATTACTCGGGCCTGAGCTGCCTGGGCCTGGCCTGGCGGCGCAGGTGGGAGATCGCGGGCGATCCTGTCGACCTGAACTGTGCTGTGGAGGTCGCCCGTGAGATCGCCGAAACCCTGCCCGCCGGCCGGCCGGGTCGGGCCACCTACTGGTTCCACCTCAGCACCGCCCTGAGCCTGCGCTTCGAACAGGGAGAGGACGTCGAGGACCTGGACGGCGCCGTTGAGGCCGGTCGCGAGGCTGTCCGTACCGCGACGGATGACGACCGCGATCGCTGCGTCTACCTGACGGGCCTGTCCAGGGTGTTACTGACTCGCTACTCCCGCATGGGAGACCGCCTCGACTTGGGCGCGGCACTGCAGACCGCCGGTGAGGCCATCGCGCGTGCGCCCGAGCGGCATCCCGACCACACCATGCTCCTGACCAACCACGCCAACGCGCTCGTCGCGCGGTACGCAACCTACCGAGAGGCCGACGACATCGTGGAGGCGGCACGGGCCAACCGCTTCGTCGTCCGGATCGCGCCGCGCACCCATTTCGAGTATGCCCGGTACCTCTCTAACGCCTGCGAGGTGCTGCGGCTGCTCTTCGCGCACACCAAGAACCCCGAGGACGTGAACGAGGCGATCGAGTACGGCTACCGTGCGGTGCGGGCTACGCCCGCCGGTGATCCCGAGCGGACCCCGTACCAGATCGGGCTCGTCCGGGCGCTGCGGGACCGCTTCGACGCTCTGGGTGACTTCGGCGACCTCGATGAAGCGGTGGCGGTCTGCCGTGCGGCGGCCCGGGGGGCGGCCCAACTCGACCACCCGGACCAGGCGATGGTCATGAGTGCGCTGGGGAGCGTGCTGCAGCAGCGGTACGAGCGCGACGGCACGAGCGAGGACCGTGACGAGGCGTTGGGGGTGTGGGAACGCACCGTCGCGATGAGGACGGCCCTGCCGCTGTTGCGGGTCGGCACCGCCCGGCTGGCCGCCGAGCTAGCCGCGCCGTCCGAGCCCGGGCGCGCGGCCCGGTTCCTCGAGCAGGCCATCCTGCTGCTGCCCGAGGTGGCCCCGCGCCGACTGCGCCGAGGCGACCAGCAGCGCGCACTGGGCGCCCACGGCGACTGGCTCACCGCGGACGCGATCGCGCTTGCCCTGTCCGACACCGGGGTGTCCGCACCGGAGCGGGCCTCGAGAGCGCTCCGCCTCGCGGAGGCCGGACGCGCGATCCTGCTCGCCCAGTCCCTCGACATCCGGGGCGACGTGACCGATCTGCGGGAACAACACCCGGACCTGGCACGAGAGTTTGTCGACCTGCGCGACCGGCTCGATCAGGACACCGACACGGTCGGAGCGTCAGCCGCCGTGCCGGGGGCACCCTCGCACTCTGCACGCTTGAGGCTGGCCAAAGAGATGGAGGTGCTCCTGGGTCGCATCCGCGCCCACGACGGCTTCGTCCGCTTCGGGCTGCCTCCTACTTTCGACGAACTGGCCGCGCAGGCCGGCCGCGGCCCCGTCGTCACGCTCAACGTGAGCCGCTACCGCAGCGACGCCCTGATCCTCACCCCGGACGGCGTCACCGTCTGCCCCCTTCCGGGGCTGGCGTTCGTGGAAGTCGTCCGCCGGATCGGCCAGTTCGACCTCGCGCTGGTCGCGGCGACTGCCCCCGACGCCGACCGAATCGCCGCCCAGCGCATCCTGCACGAGGTGCTGGAATGGCTATGGGAGGCGGCCGCCGAACCGGTCCTGACCGCACTCGATGCCCTGGGTCAACTCCCCGACGGGCAGGGCGCGTTGCCCCATGTGTGGTGGGCGCCGGGCGGGATGCTCGGCCTGCTGCCCCTGCACGCGGCCGGGTTCCACCGGGACCCCGGCCGCGTGCAGGGCCGGCGCACCGTGCTCGACCGCGTCGTCTCCTCCTACACGCCAACCATCCGCGCCCTGCGCCACGCCCGCGCCCGCCGCCCCGCCGCCACCGACCGGCCGCGGCCCCTGATCGTCTCCATGCCGACCACACCTGGCCACCCACCCCTGCCGCACGCGGCCCAGGAGACCGACCGACTCCGGGCCGTGCTCAAGGACCCGGTCGTCCTCAGCGCGTCAGGGGAACGGCCCGCGACGACGGCCACCGTCCTCGCCCAACTCGAGCACTGCGCCATTGCCCACTTCGCCTGCCACGGCATCACCGAGTTGACCGACCCCTCGCAGAGCAAGCTGCTTCTCCAGGACCACGCCGAGACGCCGCTGACGGTCTCCGCGCTGTCCCGGGCCCACCTCGCCCACGCCCAGCTGGCCTATCTCTCCGCCTGCCGCACCGCGCACCCCGGCAACCCCCGGCTGCTCGGTGAGGCCATCCACCTCACCAGCGCCTGTCAACTCGCAGGCTTCTCCCACGTCATCGGCACGATGTGGACCATCGACGACCGCCTGGCCGCCGACGTCGCCGAGTCGTTCTACACCAACCTGGCCGGCCCGACCGGCACGCCCGATCCCGCACGGGCCGCGACGGCCCTGCACCGAACCGTCAAAGATACGCGCGACCGCTTCCCGGCCACACCATCCCTCTGGGCGGGCTATCTCCACTCCGGCGCCTAGCGTCCTGGTGTCGGCGTACGGGCTCAGGAGCTGTCCGGTCGGCGGACGGCGTCACTCGGCCCACCCGTACCTCTTCCCTACCGACGTACCGCTTCGGACGCTATCTCCTCGTACGCCCGACACGTTCCCGGCCGGCGGAGGAAACTCACCTACTCGCAGTCGTAACGCGTGGGGGTACACCATGGCCGACAACCGACAACCAGCAGGACGTCGACGAGAATGCCGTCCGGTTCCACAACGCCGACACGCTCGACAACATCCCCTTGGCGCGGCTGCCCGAGCCGCTGCCAGTCCAGCCAGAGCGACATCGCGGGCTACTGATAGCCACAGTGGTAGTCATTGCCGCAGCTGTCGTCGGCAGCCTCTCGGCTGTCGGCATCGTCATGCTTCTCGACGGCGGCAAGAAGTCGGGGGCGGGGCGTGCCGCGAACGGTCCCGCTGTCTCCTCGACTGCACCGCCCATCGCGTCGAAGGCGTCCGTTTCTGAGCCCACAGTCTCGCCGAGCGCACTGGCCGTCACGCCGAGTGCTCCTATGCTGGAACAGGTGCAGGTCATCCAGGCACCTGCGACGGGAGGAGATCCCAGCGTCTCGTTTTGCCTCGTCTACACGGGTACCTCCTCCGGTCCGGTACGCGACGCCATCCTGCTGATGAACGCACCCGCCGGCGAGTGCCACGACTTGCTGCCCTACAACCCGGACACGGGGGCGTTCAGGACGCAGGCCCCCGAGTGTGCGGCGCCGACGCGCCCCGCCGTGGTGTCGTTCGACGAGATGAGCGGCTGGAGAGGCGAGGTCCTTTACACGTGCCTCACTCGCCACCATGGGGCCTAGCGTGCAAATCCGACCTTGTCTACGGTGTGAGTCGAGCGGCAGGGGCACGACCGGCACCGCGCCATTTTCGTTGTCACCTGACTATGGGGTAAGTAAGACGGTTACCGACTCCGGGACTGCTTCCGCGCCCAACGCCGCTCGGTTAAAGGACGCCGAAGCTGCCTCGGGCCTGGCGTCCTCGCAGGTCAGCGGCTCGCCGCTCACTGCTAACGGAGCGACGTTGCGTGGTGTCCCGCCTCGGAGAGTACGAGACGGGGCACCAGGCGCAACCAATCAGGAGACTTCGGCCTGCACACCCGACCGGATCATCCGGCGCAGGTTGCTGCGGACCGCCGCGACGTCATCTTCTGATTCACGGAGACGTCGTTGGAGTTCGCTGTTCTCTCCTTGAACCTGATTGAGTCGCGCGGTCAACTCGTGTTTGTGGCGAGTCAGTTCGTCGATCCGCGTGACGAGGTCCTTGGAGGCGACTTGCTCGAGCTGCTGCCCGAGACTGCGCTGCACAACACCCTTGAGCTGATCGCGCTCTTGGCGCAGGGCCTGTATCTCGGCGCGTGCGAGTTCCAGGTCCGTGCGGATGCTCGAGCTGCTCGTCGTGGCTCTGGTGAGCCGTTCCTGAGCGGGTCGGCTGGCCTGTTGGCCACGGGCCTTCTCTATGTGCTCCCGGACTCCGTCGGCATAGACCAGCCAGTTCGATACCCTGGCCGTGCGTGCGACGGCCGCGAAGGTGACCGGATCCCCCTGAGCGAGCATCTGGTCCACGGTGGCGAGGACGCGCTGTCGCTTGGCGCGGCTGTCCTGCCGGCGTGACTCGGCCAGAACCTCGGCGGGCTTCCTGCGGCTGTTCACGCCGACGCTCCCGACGTCTCGACGACGGTGAGCGGCAAGAGGGTGCGCCCTCCGGCCCGGACCTTCCGCAGGACCCTGCTGGCTTCCTTGACCTCGGCCTGGAGCTCTTCCGGCAGGTCCGTCATCCGGGCGTTCATGCGCTCGATGACGCCTTGGAATGCCTCGATCTGGTCGTTCAGGTTGCGGATGACGAAGGCGTCGGCGTCCATGGCCTCGGCCATCTCTCGGTCGGCCTTCAAGGCTCGGATGTGGTCCTCAATCGCGGGCAGGTAGGAGGGGTCGGGGCGGTAGAAGCCGCAGCCTGCGCACTGGAATCGGATGGCGCACTTCTTTCCGCCGGCCTTCACGTTCGAGGGCTCGATGCAGTTTCCGAACGGGACAGCGACGGACTTCGACTCGTACGACAGGTTCGAGGAGAAGGGAGCCGGATGCCCTTCGCGGTCGACGGAGTGAAGCCGCAGTGTTGTCACCGCCGATCGTTTCCGCTCCATCGTCACCTTGTAGTAGGTCATCGTCACGTCGGGAGAGCGATGGTCCATGAGGTCCATCAGCACGTCGATGTCGGTGCCTGCGTCGGCATGCCGCTGCGCAAACGAGGAGCGGAAGGCGTACGGGAAGATTCTGCTGCGGTCGAACGGCAGCGGCGTCCCGTTTTCGTCGGGCACGTCGGAGTCAAGATTCGGCAAGCCGTCGACCCAGAACCGCAGTGCCCGGGAGAAGTCCCCCGAGTCCATGTGCGCGTACTTGCGGTCGCTGGTCGACGCAGGGAAGAGGTAGTCGCGGCTTGCCAGGGTGGCACGGAGCTCGCGTCGGTGTCGTTGCCATCGTTGGATCACTTCCGCGGTCTGCCGAGTGATCGGCAACAGCCGCCGCATGCGCTTCTTCTTGAAGTTGTCCCAGATCAGGTGGTGCTCGCCCTGGTCGTACTTGAGGCAGTCCAGCCGTAGTCCGCAGAACTCCCGGGGGCGACGTCCGGTGTCGCGCATGACCATGTAGGCGGTCTGCAGCATCCATGCGAGATCGCTCTCGGACAGCCCGCTGCGGGGGAAGCGCGGGTCGTTCACACCGAACGACTCCAGGTAGGTGTCCAGCTGCTGGATCACGAACTCGGGGATTGCCTTGGCGGCTTCGTCCTCGTCCTCTTCAACTCGGGGGATCGTGTGGCCGGCGTTGGCCGCGAAGCGCATGGACAGGTCGTCCAGCAGCCCTTCGCCTCGGCCGAAGTCCAGGAGGTCGAAGAAGTGCCGCCGCAGAGCGGTGCGCACGCCGTAGCTGTAGAGGGTGCCGTCCAGCTGCCGGGCGTCGCCGAAGGAGGCGATGACGGCGTCCATGTCGGTGAGCCGCAGTGCTGCGGGATCCTGGCCACCGCCGGGTTTCAGCGACAGCGCGGTGGCTGCCAGGGTGCACGCCTGGAGTGTGGAGCGGAACCCGTGTGAGTTCGGCTGCACTGCGTGGACCCACTCCCACAACAGGCGACGAAGCCACGGTTGCCGGACCGGTGTCAGGTCGACGGTGGTGCTGGCGCGACCACGTCGGCCGGATTTGGTCAGTAGGGACGTGACGCCAGCCGTGGTCAGGTTGAGTTCGGTGATCGTGGCCGGATCGATGCCGCGGTGGCGATCGTATGCGGCCTTCACCCAGCCGATGAGTTCACGCCAGTGCGAGGCCGCGTTGAATCCGCTGACCGGGCAGTCCTCGCCGTCGAGCTGTGTCAGGGTTTCGAAGCCTGCCCAGACCTTGACCAACCGGCGTACGGTGCCGGGGTCCATGCGCACCCCTCGGAGATCACGCTGCTGCAGCGCGTAGAGGACCTCGTGGCGCACGACCGGGGCAAGCGGACTCAGGGAGAAGTCCGCCATGCTCAGCCAGGGCGCTTGCCGGTCGACCCAGACCTCGAAGGCGCCCAGGGTCAGTCCGCTCTCCTGGGCCTTCCGCCATTGCGTGCGATGGTTCGGGCACAGGCCGGTGGGCGAGTCGGACGCTGTGCCGCAACCGCGTACCCGGCATTCAGGAAGCGGCGGCAGCGCCTGGGCAGCGGAGTGGGCCCATTCGGCACGGGATATCGCGGAACCGCGGCGAGCGTGGCGCTTCCACGAGTCCGCGTGGGCCGAGCACAAGCCCCGCTGGGTAGCCGCTCGTGGACAAGGGTCTCCGCTGGCAACGACCGAGCAGGCACGGTCCCGCATCGGTGCCCTCCTGGCCGCGGCCGCCACATGAGTGGTCACAAACTCGTCCTGACTCAGCCCGCTCTGCTTATGGGAAGCGCGACAGGTCATGCAGAGCCCGTTTCGGGTGGTGATGCCGATGCCGCAGGTGGCCACGGAGCACGGCCACGCGCACGTCGTGTCGTTGAGCAGGTCGCCGCGGAACAACCAGTTCTCACCGTCCCACTCCTGTGGGCGCCAGGATGCAAGACGTTCTGGCCAACGTTCCTTCTGAAGCCACGCCACCCAGGCGTCGTCGCCTGCATGGGAGATGGGAATGACGGCTGTAGGCCGGATCGGTACTGCCGCGGTCATGCAGCACCGCCTCGGCCGGCCCCGACCTTCTCCACGGCAGCGCGTTTGTCGGCCTCGCTCGCATGGATGTACGGCACCATCGAGGATTGCGACTGGTGGCCCAGGAGCTTTTGGACCACGTCGCGGGGTTGTCCGCCCCTGATCCAGGCTGTCGCGGCGCCGTGCCGCACCATGTGCGGCCGAGCGGTCAGCTTCGCCTTCCTGGCGAGCCGGTCGAAGAGGTCCTTGGCCGTGGAGTAGGTCATGCCCCGGCCCAAGACGCCGCGAAAGAGGTTGACGAACACCATGTCGCCGTCGACCGCCTCGGGTACCTGCTCGCGCTCGTAGACGTACTCCGCATACAGCGCGACCAGCTCCCAGGTCACCGGCACCGTTCGTGGATGCCGTGACTTCGCCCAGGCTCCGTTCTCGTTGATCCGTCGCCGGACGTGGACGTGGGGGCCCTCGACCTGGCATCCCAGGGCGCGGGAGTTGGACAGGAAGTGCATGTCCTCCCGGCGCAGGCCCAGGGCTTCCCCGATGCGCAGAGCTGTGCACCACAGCAGCGCCACCAGGAACCGGTCCCGGGCGTGCCCCGTGACGGCGAGCAGTTGCTCGACGTCCTCGAAGGTCAGCCAGTCGATGCCGTCGTCGACCACGATGAACTTCAGCTCGCGGGCCCGCACGGTCCGGAACTGTCCGTCCTCGCCGGCGTTGTAGCCAGGCGGAAGATAGGCGAGGTACTTCTGCTGAGTCAGCTGGTTGGCCACGTCCTGCGGAACCCAGCCGTAGCGGGCACCGAACCGCAGCAGCTCGCACACGGTGGTCATCACCGCGTTCACCGTCTTCTCGGACCGGAAGCGCACCTTGCCGCCGCCGTTGCGGCGCCTCGACGGGAGCGGTTCCTGCACCAGCCACCGCATGAAACGGGCGAGTTGCCCGAGAGAGGGACGGGACCAGTCCACGCCCGACGCCGCGCACGCCGTCAGGTAGAGGGCCGACCGGCTGGCGTAGAGACGCTCCGTGTTCCACGACAAGCTGCGGGCCCGAAGCGAGTCGATGTACGACGACGCCTCACGGTGAAGTTCAAAGGTGCCGTAGTCGACCACGACCCAGGAGACCGACCCGTCTGTCGGTGAGATCGCCCTCTCTGCGCGGTACACCGCTGTCGACGTGCCAGATGTGACTGATATGCCTTGCAAACCCTCGGATACCTTTCAGGAACATGAAGATCCCCTCCAGAATCAGAGGTGCCAGAGGGGAAGAAGCTCCTGTAGTTAACCGGCCGCGCGTGGGCGTACGAGTCGTAGGAGTCGGCTGCTGATCGGTACGGGCCAGGGGAATTGAGCAACCGCCAGACTCCACCCGCCACCAGACGGACCACGCCCTTGAGATCGCCGACAAGCACGCGGACCGGCCGCTGTTCCTGTTCCTCAACGTCTCCGCCACCCACGTCCCCCACGGCCACTACCTCGGCCAGAGCACCGACACCGTGAAGTCCCAGCGGGCCGCGCTCGCCTATGCCGACGAACACCTCGGCCGCCTGATCACCGCCCTCACGGCCAAGCGCCCCTGGCTGGTCATCATGTGTGCCGACCACGGCGATGCCTACGGAGACGACGGCTACCAGGGCCGGGGCATCGCCCACCCCGCCGTGATGAATGTTCCGTATGCGGCCACGGTGCTCTGAGGGCCGCCGCTAGGCTCGCTCGGCATGAGCGATGACGTTCAAGGACGAGGCCCGGCCCGCGACGCCGCCGTAGTGGTGGCCCGCGACGACCAGGGCCTCGTCGCTATCCTGACCGCTGGCTTCCCCCGCCACGCCGGCGAGTACCTGTTCCTGCCCGGCGGACGACGCGAGGACGGCGAGACGCCCGAGGAATGCGCCCGGCGAGAACTACAAGAGGAAGCCGGAATTACCGCGAACCTGTGGCGATCCCTGGGTTCGTACGCCATCACTCTGGAGTCCACTGCTCGCGTGCACCTGTATGAAGCCCAGGACCTGATCCTGGGGTCACAGCAGCTCACCCCTACCGAGGCGGATTTCAAGCTGTCCTGGTGGCCCCTGGCCGACACCATCACCGCTGCCACGGAAGGACGCTTCCTCCTTCCAGCCGGGCCCCTTGCCCTGCTGCTGGCTGAGCGCTCGTAGCCGGGTCATATTCGTAGCGTCTGGAGGTGGGGGCGAAGGTCGTGCCGATTGCACGAGCTTCGGCCGGGGCCGACGCAGCTCTGAGCCGGCCGCCTTGTTGTCGTCTGGAGGAACGGAACTTGTGCCGTGCCTTCGCTTACGAGTCAACTCCTACAGAATCGCTGGAAGATCAGTGGCATGTGCTGGGCCCAGCGTTCCCGCATGCGGCCGCCTGGAGCGATCCTGCTACCCGCACGGCTCCGGGTAGGGCTAACCCCCCTGGCGCATCAACCGAAGCGCTCGTCCTTGACGTTACGTATGAAGTCGCCCCAGGCGTCGGTGGGGACGAGCAGGGTGGGGCCGCCAGGTGCCTTGCTGTCGCGGAGGGGTATCAGGTCGGGGAAGCCGTCCGCGACCTGTACGCAGTCGCTCTGGTGCCCGCTGTAGGTGCTCTTGCGCCACACGGCGTTGTCGAGATCCAGGGCTCGCCAGTCGGTGTGCCTCATTCGAGATCCTTTACGACGTACGAGATGAGGTCGCGCGACGATGCCGCGTCGAGCGCCGCCGACGAGAGCTCATCGAACATCCGGCTGTAGGTCATCAGGTCGGTTTTTCGCTCCAGTTGAATGTTACTCGTGTGGGATTCCGTGTACACCACGTCGAGATCGCTTCGAACGGGGAACTGGAGGATCGCGAACGACCCCATCAACCCGCCATGGGCACCGGCCGCGAAAGGCAGGACCTGCAAGGTGATGTGAGGCTCCTCCGACGCCCGCAGAAGGTGGTGGAGCTGCTTGGCCATGGTCCGGGCTCCGCCGATCACTCGGCGCAGCGCCGCTTCGTCCAGGACCGCCCACAGCTCGAGTGGATCAGCGCGGCGGAGGGTGGCGTTCTGTCGGGCGAGCCGAACGTTCACCAAGGCGTCGAGTGCGTCCGGGGGCGAGTCCGGCTGAAGCGCGCCGGTCACCGCGCGGGTGTACTCCGGTGTTTGGAGCAGGCCAGGGACCAGCACCTCCCGGAAGTTCCGCATGGATGTCGCCTCCGCCTCAAGCGCGATGTACGACGCGTACCGCTGCGTGATCACATCGGAGTAGGGCGTCCACCACATCCGCTGCCTGCCCTCCCCGGCCAGGGCGGCCAGGGCCGCCCGCGTCTCCGGGTCGGCGACCCGGTAGGCGTCCAGCACTGCCTCGACCTCGTCGGGGCGGATGCCGGAGCGGCCGTTCTCCACCCGGCTCACCTTGGATTGATGCCATCCGAGGAGTCCGGCTGTCTCGTTGACCGTGATCCCCAAACCCTCACGGATCTGGCGTAGTTCGGCACCGAGCATGCGGCGGCGAACGGTGGGCAGCGCGGGCACTTCGAACCTCCCGGAGCGGCGGCGTGAGTTCACAGTGTCCCGCAAAGAGCGACGCATGCACTCAACATTCACGCGTTCATATGCACTTCCGTGGATTGCGTTGCCGAGGCGAGCGCGGATGTGCATGCTACGTGGAGTGGCCCGGCCGATGCGTTCAGCAACCGCGTCAGGGCCAACAGAGAGCACCCGTATGCCCTGCCCCATGCCGAAGGCAGGAACAGCTGACCCCGGCGACCGCTGACACGGCCCCGGGGCATGGCCAACGCTGACAAAGGAGCGTCGACATGCGTCACTTTATCTCCCGCTGCTTCGAGCGGGTACGGAAGGTATTCGCGCCCGCAGACGAAACCCCGGACCTCCCCACCAGGGAACCCCAACCCACCACCCCGCCGGAGCCACCCCGTACCGCCCAGCCCCAAAGCAACAACACCTGCGGCGTCTACATCTGGGCCACCGCCCACGGGATCGACATCAAGCCCAGCTCGCCCCTCGCCTCCTGCGACTGCTACGGGCATCAACCGCCACCGGAGACAGGGACGTTCGTCATCGACACCCGCACCGACCGCGTCGGACAGGTCATGGGCAACGAAGGACCCAACCTCCAGCTCCGCCCGCCGCGCGGCGGGAAGGAGTGGGAGGCGCGTCCCGACGCCGTGCGGGCCGTCACCCGTTCCGAGCTGCTCAGTGCGAAGGTGCGGCAGGTCAACGCCGCCGAGCGTTGGGGGAAGTGAGCGCCCGGTCCCGGAACAGCGGCGCGCGCCCGCGAGCGCGCTCCCCCGAGTGCGCTGACAAGCCGTGGTTCCCGTACGGCGCCGGGTAGAACATGTCCACCCCGAGCGCACTACCCGGTGAGGAACCGCATGCCCAGCAGTCCGGCGCCCACCCCCCGCCTCCGCGTCAATCCGTGTGCCGCGGAGGCCGCGGCGTTCATCGACCGCTGGGTGCGGCGGACGGGGCTCATGCAGTCGTTCTCCGCGCAGCGGCGGTTCAGGAGGGCGGGGTGCGCGGCGTTCGCGGCGCGGGTGATGCCGGATGCCGAATGCGGGCGGTTACAGCGGGGGGCGGCGTGGCTGGTGTGGTTCTTCATCCTCGACGGGCGGCCGGAGGAGTGCGGGACGAGCGGGCAGCCCCCACCGCTGCCCCCGCCGTACGCGTACGCCCTGCTCGACTTCCTGCCCATGGATCTCGGCCGTACCCCGCCGCCGCGCACCGCCCTGGAGCGGGCCCTGGCCGACGCCTGGCGGATGGTGGCCCCGGTGATGTCGCCGGAGTGGCGGCGCAGGTTCCGTACGCACTTCGGCGAGTTCATCGACGCGTGGCTTCTCAAGGCGGAGGGCCCGGCCCTGCCGCTCCTCGACCTCGTCGAGTACACGTGCGGGCATGAACTGCCGCCGGGGGCCGGTGAGTTGGAGTCGATCCAAAAGATCACTCGTGCCGCCGTGCTCTCCTTCCCCGGCGAGCGGGAGTTCTCCGCCGAGTTCCTCGCCTCCCGCGCGGACGCGCTGCGGATCGCGCGCGCCGGCCTGGAGGCGGATCTGTCGGGCAGGGCCCTGCCGCCCGGCGCCGCGGCCTACGCCGCGGCCCTCGCCGCCTGGCTGGACGGCCTGCCCCGGGGGCCGGAGTGCCCGGCGGAGGAGCACAGGATCAGCCTCGCCGAGGACATCGCCGGCTCCCCCGTGGACCTCCTCCGCCCCCGGCGCCCCGCGCCGCCGCCCGTCCCCTCCCCGGGCGGCGGCACGGGGGCCCTACATGGTGGCCGCGAGTAGCTCACGCGTGTAGTCGGCCTTCGGGTCGTCGAAGACCTCGTCGCGCGGGCCGCTCTCCACGACGGTCCCGGCCCGCATGACGGCGACGCGGTCGCAGAAGTGCCGTACGACGGCGAGGTCGTGCGACACGAAGAGCAGCGAGAGCCCGAGCTCGTCCCGGAGGTCCATCAGCAGGTTGAGCACCTGGGCCTGCACGGACACGTCGAGCGCGGAGACCGGCTCGTCCGCGATGATCAGCCGGGGGCGCGGGGCGAGGGCCCGTGCGATGCCGATGCGCTGGCGCTGGCCGCCGGAGAACTCGTGCGGGTAGCGGGACAGGTGTGCCGCGTCCAGCCCCACCTGGCCCAGCAGTTCGGCCGCGCGCTCGCGGCGGGCGGCCGCGTCGAGCGTGGTGTGCACGCGCAGGGGCAGGGTGACGATCTCCTCGACGGTGCGACGGGGGTTGAGCGAGGCGTACGGGTCCTGGAAGACGAGCTGTACGTCACGGCTCAGCTCGCGGCGCAGCGCGGTGTCGGCGGAGGCCCGGCCGATGTCCCGCCCGTCGAAGCGGACGCTTCCGGTGGTGGGCCGCTGCAGCCCGGCGAGGACACGGGCGGTGGTGGACTTCCCCGACCCGGACTCCCCCACGAGCCCGAGGGTCTCCCCCCGCCGCACGCGCAGGCTGACACCGCGGACGGCGGCCACGGGCTGCGCCCTGCGCCCCCAGAGGCCGCGGCGGCCGGGGAACTCGACCGTGAGATCGGCGACCTCGGCCAGTACGGCCCCCTCGCCGGAGGCGCGTTCCGTACCCCTGACCGCATGGGCAGGTTCCGGGTCGTCCACCGTGGGCAGCCGCGACCCCGGCACCGTCGAGAGCGTCGGCGCCGCGCCGATCAGGGCGCGGGTGTACGGGTGCGACGCGTCCGTGAGCAGCTTGCGGGTGGGGCCCGACTCGATGTCCCGCCCGCCCCGCATGACCAGCATGCGGTCGCACATCTCGGCGACGACCCCTACGTCGTGGGTGATCAGCAGCACCGCCGTGCCGCTCTCCTTCGCCAGCTCGGACATGAGCGAGAGGACCTGACGCTGGACGCGCGCATCCAGCGCCGTCGTCGGCTCGTCCGCGATCAGTACGTCCGGCGCGTTGATCAGCGCCATGGCGATCATGACGCGCTGCCGCATGCCGCCGGAGAACTGGTGCGGGTAGTCGCGGGCGCGGGCGGCCGGGATGCCGACCCGGTCCAGCATGGTGGCCGCGCGTTCGCGCGCCTCGGCCCGGCCGGTCCCCGCGTGCAGGCGGTACGCCTCCGCCAGTTGCGCCCCCACCGTATGGAAGGGCGACAGCGCGGCCAGCGCGTCCTGGAAGACCATGGCGATCCGCGCGCCGCGCAGCTTGCGCAGGGCGGAGTCGGGCGTGCCGACGATCTCCGTGCCGCCCACGGTGATGCTGCCGGTCACCGTCGTGCGGGCCGCGTCGTGCAGGCCCATCGCGGCGAGGCCGACCGTGGACTTGCCGGAGCCCGACTCCCCCACGAGGCCGAGGACTTCGCCGCGTTCGAGGCCGAAGGAGACGTTGTCCACGGCCGTGACCGTGGCGCCCCTGCCGGTGAAGGAGACGGTCAGATCGCGTACGTCGAGCACGCTCATGCGAGCCTCACCCTCGGGTCGAGCCAGGCCACCACCAGGTCGGCGAGGGCGACGAAGAGCACCACGAAGAAGGCGGCGAGCAGGACGGTGCCCACGACCGTCGGCAGGTCGTTCTGGACGACGGAGTCGACAGCGAGCTTGCCGACGCCGCCGAGGCCGAAGACGGTCTCGGTGATGAACGCCCCGCCGAACAGGGCGCCCGCCTCCAGCCCGAGGAGCTGCACCAGCGGTGCGGCCGCGCCGCGCGCCGTGTACTTCGCGTGGGCCCGCAGGGCGCCGAGCCCCTTGCCGCGCGCGGTGCGCACGTACCCCTCGTGCATCGTCTCCAGCATCTGGGAGCGGGAGAGGCGGGCGAAGACGGCGGCGTTGACGAAGCCGAGGACGAGCCAGGGCAGCGCCAACCCGGCCGCCCAGGCGGCGGGGTCGTCGGCGAAGGGGGTGTAGCCGGGCACCGAGAGCACGTCCGTCTTGTAGACGAGGAGGTACTGCAGCGCGTAGCCGAGGAAGTAGATCTGCACGCTGGCGCCGACGAGGGTGAAGCCGGACAGCAGCCGGTCGGTGGCGGTGCCGCGGCGCAGGGCGGCGACGAAGCCCGCGCCGATGCCGAGGACGACGATCACGGCGAGCGCGCCGCCCGCGAGCGAGAGGGTCACCGGGAAGCGGTCGCCGATGGCGTCGAGCACCGGCTGGTGGAGGGCGTAGGAGTAGCCGAGGCAGGGCGCCGAGCAGTCGATGGGGCTGCCGTCGACGTCGGCGATGGTGCGGCCGGCGACGAGTCCGCGCAGGTAGTCGGTGAACTGCCCGGTCAGCGGCTGGTCGAGGCCCATGCTGTGGCGTACGGCCTCGACCTGGCCGGTGTCGCACTTGGGGCCGCAGGCGATGAGGGCCGGGTCGGAGGGGGCGGCGTAGAAGAGCCCGAAGGCGACGGCGGTGATCGCGAGGAGCACCACCGCTGCCTGGAGGGCCCGCCGGAGCAGGTAGGCGATCACGTCAGGACTTCTTCACGTACAGCCCGGCGGCCGCGATGGAGCCGTAGATCGGGTGGATGGCGGCACCGCCGATGTTCTTGCCCCGGAACTGCGTGACGCTGGTGTAGAGGAAGGGCACGACCGGGACGTCCTTCATGACGACCTGCTCCAGGTCGATGAGGGCGGCGGCCTTCTGCTGCGCGTCGCCGATCGTGGCGATGCGCTCCAGTTCCTTGTCGACCTGGGGGTTGCTGTAGCGGGTGGAGTTGGCGAGGGCGTCGAGCTTGCTGTGGTAGCTGTCGGGCAGCAGCGTGGAGGGGGTGGGCCAGTCCACGGAGTTGGTGGAGATCCACAGGTCGTAGGGGGCGTCGCCGCGGAAGACCTGGTCGTTGAAGGCGGCCTTGTCCATCGGCTTGGTGACGAGCTTGATGCCGGCCTTGGCGAAGGCGTCGACGAGCACCTGGGCGAGACGGTCCTTCTCGGGGGCGTCGCTCTCGTAGGCGTAGGTCAGCGTGGTGACCTTGTCCTTCGCCTTGGCGAGGTGCTCCTTGGCCTTCTCGATGTCGCCGCTGGGCGCGACCGGGTAGAGGTCGTACTTCTTCCAGCCGACGACGGCGGGCGAGGAGAGGGTGGTGGCGAAGTCGCCGAGGCGGGGGCCGCCGAGTACCTGGCGGGCCTGTTCGCGCGGGAAGAGGTAGTGGATGGCCTTGCGCACCTCGGGGTCGGTGACGCGGCTGTTCTTGATGTAGAGGTCCTCGGTGTACGCGCCCTGGCTGCCCGCGACGAGGAGGTCCTTCTTCTTGGGGTCGCGCTGGGCCTCGGCGTAGAGCTCCGGCGGGACCTCGTTCTTGGTGGAGACGGTGTCGGCGCCGGCGCCGCGGCTGTTGAAGACCTCCTGCGCGGTGTTGAGGATCTTCTTGCCGAAGGTGAACTCGAAGCGGTCGGGGTACTGGTGGCGGATCGAGTCGGTCTCCGGCTTCCAGTGCGGGTTGCGCTCCAGGGTCAGGCTCTGGTTCTGCTTGTGCTCGGCGATCCGGTACGGGCCGGTGGCGAACGGCTTGACGTCGTAGTCGGTGCCGGTGTCCTTGTCCTTGCGGACGGGGGACGAGGAGGACTGGGCGGCCATGTAGGGCACGTCGGACTGCGGCTCGGGGAAGTGGAAGACGATGGTCTTGTCGTCCGGGGTCTCGATCGCCTTGAGGTCGCCGTCCTTGGGGCCGCCGTACTTCTTGACGGCGGCGGTGCGGTCCTCGGAGCCGGTGAGCCACTCGGGCCAGTAGGTCGGGCCGAGCTCGAAGCCGGGGCCGAAGGTGCGCTCGATGCCGTATTTGACGTGCTCGGCGGTGATCGGCTGCCCGTCCTCCCAGGCGATGCCGTCCTTGAGGTGGTACGTCCAGGTGCGGCCGCCGTCGGAGGACTGCCCGGTGTCGGTGGCGAGGTCGCCGACGAGCTTGGGCTTGCCGTCCACGACCTGATACTGCGTCAGCTGTCGGCCCCACAGCAGGGAGGTGCTGTACGACTCGCCCGCGTAGATCTTCTGCGGGTCGAGGTGGCTGTAGTCGTTGAGGTTGGCGATCCTGACCGTCCCGCCGGACTGCGCGTCCGGGTCGGCGGGGGCCGGGCCCCGGCTGTCCTCGGCGGTGCCGAGGGTCGCGGTGAGCCGCTGGCCGCTCTTGACGGCGTTCGCGCCGCCGTCCTTCTCGCCACCCGCCCCGCCGGAGCCCGCGCCGGCCGAGCAGGAGCACATCAGCATGACGGCGGCGGTGGCGAGAGCCGGCAGGGCTGCGGTGCGCGTGCTGAAGCGGGGCATGGTGAACTCCGTTGATCGGCGGATGTGGTGCGGGGTTACGGCTGGGGGTCAGCGGCTGGTACGCGGGTCGAGCGCGTCGCGTACGGAGTCGCCGAGGAGGTTGAAGGCGAGGACGAAGACGAGGATCGCCACGCCGGGGAAGACCATGTAGGTCGGGTCGTCGTAGAAGACCTCGGAGCCGCGGGAGATCATGCGGCCCCAGTCGGGGACGGGCTCGTTGATGCCGACGCCGAGGAAGGACAGCGCGGCCTCGGCGGTGACGACGCCCGGCACGGCGAGGGTGATGTGGACGAGCACCGGCGCCCAGACGTTGGGCAGCAGCTCGCGGAAGACGATGTGGCGGCGGCTCGCGCCGACGGCCCGCGCCGCCTCGACGAACTCCCGCTCGCGCAGGCTCCGTACGGACGTCCGCAGCACCATCGCGAGCGGCACCCAGCCGAAGGCGGCGAAGACCAGGATGAGCGAGGTGAACTGCATCCAGGCGGGCTCGTTCTCGCCGGGGTCGACGAAGCGCGTCTGGATGACGGGGCTCAGCGCGAGCAGCAGCAGAAGTGTCGGAAAAGCGAGCAGCACATTGCATACGAACGTGAAGGCGCGGTCGGCGATGCCGCTGAGGTAGCCGACGGTCACGCCGAGGACGATGCCGACGACGGCGATCACGGCGACGGAGGCGAGGGCGACCAGCAGCGAGGTGCGCATGCCGTAGAGGAGCTGGGTGAGCACGTCGCGGCCGAGGCCGGGCTCGATGCCGAACCAATGGTCCGCGGACATGCCCCCGTTGGGCAGTACGGGCAGGCCCTCGGCGCTCAGCAGACCGGGTTCGTTCTGGCCGTAATGGTCTGTGGGGTTCTTGCCGTAGAGGGCGGCGAGGAGGGGCGCGGCGAGCGCGAGGAGGGCGCAGAGGACGACGACACAGAGGGCGGCCATGCCGGTGCGGTCGCGCCGGAAAGCCCGGCAGGCGGTGGCGAGAGGGCCCTTGGACGGCGCTACGGGGGGTCCTCCTGAGTGCACTTCGGCCATTTGCTGCCGCGCTCCTGAATCACTCCGGCCGCCGCTCGGTCATTTGGCGGGCCTCTTTTCGGCCGGGGTGCGGGGGTCTCCCGCCCCGGGGTGCGGCTCATTAGATCCGATGGTTTCAGGTACGGCAAATCATCTTTTTGAAGGCAGCTTGGATAATTCATCGTTGATTACAAGGAATCCTCGCTGGTCAACATCCCTGTAACGTTAATTCCCACCTTTCCCCCGCAAGCCGGACATGCGATCGGGCCCCACCCCGCTCGGGGTGACTCCCGCGAGACCTGCCTCACACCAGTTCAGGCCACTACTCAGGGTTTTCAACCAGCGACTGAAAGTGTTCGCCGGGGGTGCGTTCATGCTCAACTTGGGCAAGACTCCGGTCCGTTATCCGAAACCACAAACAAGGGAGCGTTCGGAATGCGGTACATCACTGGAGGGTTCGCACTGGGAGCCGCGCTGGCACTGGGCGGCCTGGTGGCGGCCGGGACAACGGCCGCGAACGCCGCACCCGCCCCCGCGGCTCAGACGCAGAGCCTGTTCCCGACGAGCCTGTTCGCACCCTCCTCGCTGGTCCTGACGATCGGCCAGGGCGAGAACAGGGACAGCTCCGGAGTACAGCGCGCCGTGACACTGACCTGTACACCCAGGGCGAACGGCAGCCACCCGGACGCCAAGAGCGCGTGCGACCAGCTGCGTGCCGCCGACGGTGACTTCGACAAGACCATCGCGTTCAAGGCCGACACGTTCTGCACCAAGGAGTGGAACCCGATCGTCGTGACCGCGGAAGGCGTCTGGCAGGGCAAGCGGGTCAGCTACGAGCACACCTTCGCCAACCCGTGCATGAAGCGGGCGATCCAGGGCACGGTCTTCGAGTTCTGAGACCGGCACCCGCAGGAGCCCCGTGCATGAGGCGGCCCCCGGACACCGTGGAGGTGTGTCCGGGGGCCGCCCGTTCGTGGGGGCTTCAGCCGATGTGCACACCGTACGCCGCGAGGGCGCGGGTGACCGGCTCGTAGAAGGTCGTGCCGCCCGTCAGGCAGTTGCCGCTGCCGCCCGAGGTGAGGCCCAGCGCCGTGTCGCCGTCGAAGAGGGCGCCGCCGCTGTCACCGCCCTCGGCGCACACATTGGTCTGGATCAGCCCGCGGACCGTGCCCTCCTCGTAGTTCACCGTGGCGTCGAGCCCGGTGACCTGCCCGCCGTGCACTCCCGTGGTGGAGCCGCTGCGCTGCACGCTCTCGTTGAGAGTGGCGCCGGCGGCCCGGGTGATGGGCTGGGGGCCGCCGAGAGGGAGTGTCACCTGGCTGGGGTGGGCGACGGTCGGGTCGGTGTACTGGACGAGGGCGTGGTCCTGGTCGGGGAACGTCGAGGCGACGGTCTTCCCGATCCACGGGCCGCCCTGACTCGCGGCCCATTGCGGTTCGACTTTGCCGCAGTGCCCGGCGGTGAGGAAGAACGCGTTGTTGTTGGCGTCGAGTACGTTGAACCCCAGCGAGCAGCGGTACTTGGCGCCGTAGATCCCGTCGCCGCCCGCGATGTACCGGGTGAGCTTCGCGGCCGATCTCCGCACCAGCACCGCGTCACCGAGGGACTTGACGGTCTTGTTGAGCCGCGTCAGCTTCGCGCCCGTGACCGTAGGGTCGGCGGTGACGACGACGCGGTTGACCCGCGGATCCGAAACCCAGGTGGTGCCGGGGATGGCCTCACCGGCGTTCAACGCGGCGTGCGCCGAGTTCAGTTCGGCCTGCGAGTACTTCACGACCTTCGGCTGGGCGCCCGCCGCGCGGACCAGCCCCTCCGCCGCGCGGCTGACGACGTTGACGACGAGTCTGTGCGCCCCCTCGTCGTAGTACGAACCGGCTTCCTCGCCCTTGAGCCGGTCGACGAGCGTCTTCGCGAGCTGCCCGGCCGACGAGACGGAGAGCTCTCGCGGAGCCTCCGCGGTCGAGGCGTCGGCGGTCTGTGGGCTGAGGGTCACTGCCGCGAGCGCGGTCATCGCCGCGGCGGCCAGGGTGGCGCGCACCCGAATCCGGGAAGGCTTCAACTCGGCACCTCCGGTGGGGGGTCGGGCGGGGCGGTGGGGCGCCCGGGGGCCCGAAGGACAAAGGCACGGACTTGAGGGGTCCCTTTACGAAAGCCGCGTCCATGCCAAGTTCTCGTCGAGTATGGCGATGTGAAGTGGGCGCGCACAAGGCGTACTTCGCGTTGCGAGCGCCTCGCGCTTGCGCGCCCCTATGGATGGGTGCGGGTTGGGGTACGGCTTTGGGTGCGGGTCCGTTTCCGCCTGCGGCGGGAGCGCCCTGCGGGCGCGTCCTCAAACGCCGGACGGGCTGAATTTGCGCACCCCGGGGGGTCTGGGGGCTTGCCCCCAGTTTCGGGAAGGGGCGGGATAGGGGAAGATAGCCGTCAGCCTACGCCGAGCCCGTGCCCGTCTCGTCGCTCTCGCCCTCCGGGCGAACCGGCTTCGCCGGCTGCGGTTCATGACCCGCGCGCTCCAGGAAGCGCAAGAGCTCGACCGGGAACGGAAGCACCAGCGTCGAGTTCTTCTCGGCCGCCACGGCCACGATCGTCTGGAGCAGCCGCAGCTGAAGAGCGGAAGGCTGGGACGACATCGTCTCCGCCGCCTCCGCGAGCTTCTTCGAAGCCAGCAGCTCCGCGTCCGCGTTGATCACGCGCGCTCGCCGCTCCCGCTCCGCCTCCGCCTGGCGGGACATCGACCGCTTCATCGTCTCCGGCAGGGAGACGTCCTTGATCTCGACGCGGTCGATGTGCACGCCCCAGCCGATGGCCGGGCTGTCGAGCATCAGTTCCAGGCCCTGGTTGAGCTTCTCGCGGTTGGAGAGGAGGTCGTCGAGGTCGCTCTTGCCGATGATCGAGCGCAGGGAGGTCTGGGCCATCTGGGAGACGGCGAAGCGGTAGTCCTCGACCTGGATCACGGCCTCCGCGGGGTCGACGACCTTGAAGTAGACGACGGCGTCGACGCGCACGGTCACGTTGTCCCGGGTGATGCCCTCCTGTGCGGGCACGGGCATCGTCACGATCTGCATATTGACCTTGCGCAGCCGGTCGACACCGGGAATGACCATGGTGAAGCCGGGTTTCCTGACCTCCGGGAGCAGCCGGCCGAGCCTGAGCACGACGCCGCGCTCGTACTGCTTGACCACGCGTGCCGCCGCCACCGCGTACACCGCGCACGCGGATCCGGCGCCCGCCGCTGCCACTACCAGTTCCTCGACCATGGCATGACCCCTTGTCCCGCGTGTCGGGTGTCACATCCCACGGTAGGCCCGTACCGGACCAAGGTCGAGCCCCCGGCCCGGGGGTCCGGGCCGGGGGCTCCTGTGCTGCTGGCCGCGAGGCTTGGGGAAGGGGTCGGTGCTCGCTCACGGTCAGGGGATCGGGAGGGCCGGGCGGATCAGAAGACGCTCACGCCGTAGGCCTTGAGTGCGGGGCCGACCGGCTGGAAGAAGGTCGTGCCGCCGGAGGTGCAGTTGCCGCTGCCGCCCGAGGTCAGGCCGAGGGCCGTGGAGCCCGCGAAGAGGGAGCCGCCGCTGTCGCCGGGCTCGGCGCACACGTTGGTCTGGATCAGACCGCGGACGATCTGGCCGTTGCCGTAGTTCACGGTCGCGTTCAGGCCGGTGACCTTGCCGCCGTGCACATGGGTCGTGGAGCCGCTGCGCTGCACGGACTGACCGACGGACGCGTTGCCCGCGGCGGTGATGCGCTGGGTGCTGCCGTTGTAGAGGTCGACGGCGCTGGGGTGGGCGACGGAGCCGTTGGTGTACTGCACGATGCCGTAGTCGTTGCCCGGGAAGCTGGTGCCGGTGGTCGGGCCGATGCTCGTGCGGTGCCCGGCGTCGGTGTAGTACGGGGGCTTGCCCTGGGTGCAGTGGCCCGCGGTCAGGAAGTAGTAGGTGTTGCCCTTGCGGACGTTGAACCCCACGGAGCAGCGCCAGGACGGCGCGTAGATGGCGTCGCCGCCCGCGAGGTACTTGGTGATCTTGCCAGGGGTGCGCTCGACCCGTATCGCGTCCGCGTTCGGGCCGGCCTGCTGTCTGATCTTGGCTATCGAGGCGGCGGAGACGGTGGAGTCGGCGGTGACGACGACGGTGCCGCTGCTGCTGTCGGTGACCCATGCGGTGCCCGCGACGTCCGCCGACTGCACGGCCGCGCTCGCGGCGGACAGCTGGGCGGCGGTGGCGACGGTGGCGCTCCGGTCGGAGGCGTGGGCGTGGCCGGCGACGAGCGCGGTGGCGGCGAGGAGGCCGGTGGCGACGGCGATTCGGCGGGTGCGGCGGGTGGGGGTGTGGGGGGTGGTGCGCTTGATCCTCACGTTGTCTTCCTCCCGTGGGGGGTCTGGTGAGGCGCAGCCAATCGGGCACGGCCATTCCGCTTTCGACGTGCCCCTGACAAGCGCTTCCGGCGAGTATTCGGGGATCGCGCCGCGCCGCGCAAGAGCATCTTTCGGACGACCTACCACCAACTACCCCTTGAACTCCGGCAGTTGTTCTTATTCCTTGCTGCTCCTGGGTAGTTGAAGGCTTTCGGCATTACGTCCCGGAAGGAGGCAGATGGACGGCGATGGCTGTTTCTGCGTGCTGGGGCCGTTACGAGTGACGGCCGACGGGCAGACGGTTTCCATTCCCGCGGGGAAGCAACGCGCATTGCTCGCCACGCTCTTGGTGAACGCGAACGAAGTCGTCCCGGTCGGCGAGCTGGTCGACCGATTATGGTGCGAAGACCTGCCGGACCGGCCCCGGCGCGCCCTGCACACCCTGCTGACCCGACTGCGCCGGAGCCTGGACGGGACCGGCGCGGGGCTGGGCCGGCACATCCGTACCACCCCGGGCGGCTACACGATCGAGATCGCCCCGCACCACCTCGACCACATGCGCTTCGCCGAGCTCACCCGCCGCGCCCAGGCCGCGGCCGACCGCGGCGACACGGGCGCGGAGGCCGGTCTGCTGACCGAGGCGCTGGCCCTGTGGCACGGCGAGCCGCTCGCCGACATCGAGTCCGACTGCGTACGCCGCGATGCCACGCCCCAGCTCCTGGAGGGCTGGTTCAAGGCGAGCGAGCGCTACCACGACGTGTGCCTGTCCCTCGGGCGGCACCACGAGATCGTCGGCGAGCTGCGCACGCTGACCGTCAAGTACCCGTTCCAGGAGCATCGCTGGAGCCAGCTGATGATCGCGCTGCATCGCTGCGGCCGCACCGGTGAGGCGCTGGAGGCGTACGCCGCCGTGAGCCACGCCTTCCGCGACCAGCTGGGGGTGGAGCCGGGCGAGCGGCTGCGGCGACTGCATGTCGCGCTTCTGCGGGACGAAGCGGAGCCCGTTCCACGGGGGCCGATGGAGCGGTACGGGCATCAGGCCTGCTGACCTCCTCCGGCTCTTCGCCCTCCCCTCCCTTCCCGGTCCACCGCGCCCGGGCCACGGCCACGAGCAGCACCGCGCCCACCACGGCCCCGGCCGCGAGCAGCGCGCCGCCCACGCCGTGCAGCGGCGCCGCCATCCGGCGGAGGGAGGCGGCGCCCGCGTAGCCCGCTCCGGACTCCGCGCACGCCCACGCCGTGCCCGCCACGGCGCTGTAGGGGGCCAGGCGGCGGTAGGGCAGCCCGGCCGCGCCGGCGGCGTGCGGGGCGAGGCCCCGCACCACCGGCACGAAGCGGCAGAGCAGCAGGGCCGGGCCGCCCCGCCGCCGGACGGCGGCGCAGGCCCGGTCCCAGGCCGGGGCCGGGATCCTGCGGCCGAGCCGGCCGGTGCGCAGCCCGTCGCCGAGGCGCCGCCCCGTGCCGTGGGCCACGAGGTCCCCGACGACGGCGCCGGCGGCCGCGCCGCCGATGACGGCCGGCAGCGCCAGGGCACCGGAGTGCGCGAGGCCGCCCGCGACCAGCAGCAGCCCGAGCGTGGGCACGAAGGGCGCAAGCAGCAGGACCGACTCCACCGCCACCAGGCCGCCGATCACCGCGTACGCGGCCGCCGGGGGCACGTCCGCCAGCAGTCCGGCGGGCAGCGTCACCACCGGGGCGCCGACCGCTCCGCGGGCTCCCGCGCGCCGGCCGGTCCGTACAGCACGTTCTCCTCGCCGAAGGCCCCCCGGGGCACCGCGCACCGCTCGGGCGAGCGCAGATGGTGGACCCTGGCGGGCGGCAGGTTGCGCCATACGACGCGGTGGCCGCCGCCGCTGCCGTACCGGGCGGAGAACTCGGCGAGGACGGCGGCGACCGCGCGGTGCCTGGCGGTCTCGGCGCGGCTGCTGACCAGGGTCCGGGTCGCCTGGGTGCCGAGGTAGCCGAAGTAGGTCAGGTGCCCGCCGGGCACCAGCGCGGTCAGATAGCGCTCCAGCAGCGAACGGACCAGATCCGGCTCGAAGTTGGTGAACGGCAGACAGGAGACGATCATGTCGTAGCCGTGCTCGGCCAGCGGCAGCTCGGTGATCGACTGGGGGACGATCCGGATCCGCTCGGACGCGGCGGCCATGACCGGGTCCGAGCGCAGGGCCGCCAGCAGTAACCGGACGAACCGGGGGTTGACCTCGACGGCCTCCAGCCGGTCCCCCGGCCCCAGCCGTCCGGCCAGCACCCGGGTGACCGTGCCGGTCCCGGCGCCCACTTCCAGGACGCGCACCGGACCACGGGTGCCGGACGCCGGGAGCGGGGCGGCGAGACCGGCCCCGAGCCTGCTGCTGCTGGGCGCGATCGCTCCCGTGGTGCGCATGGTGCGGGAGGCCTCGCGGAGGAAGGGGCGGAGGGCGAGGGCGCCGGACTTCCGTCCGGGCGGGGGCGGTTCGGCCGCGGCGGAGGCGGGGGCCGTGGGCGCGCTCTGGGTGTGGTTGCCGTTCATGGCAGTGACGCTAGGCAGCGGCGGGGCCCGCACCATCGGCATTCCTGCGATGTTCACCCCCTACGAAAGTAGGGGCCCGTGATCGACAACTGTCCCGGGTGGCAGGGGCACTTGCCCGCCTAGGATGTCCGGATGAGCAAGTCGGCGGGCCGGATCTGGCCGTGGTGGGCGGAGGTGCCGCTGGTCGGCGTCGTCGCCTGGGGAACGGTCCAGGAGGCGTACGTGGCGGCCGGCGGCACGCTGGCCAGCCCGCGCGTGGCACTGGCCGCGGCGCTCGGCCTGTCGGTCGCGCTGCGCTACCGGTGGCCCGCGCTCGCCGCGGCCTGCGCGGTCGCAGGGGCGGTCGCGCTCGGATCGGACTACCCGCTGCTGGTCGTGGTCTTCCAGCTCGCCTCCCGCGGCCGGCTCGCCCTCGGGGCGGTGTGCGTGGCCGCCGCGATGGCCGGCAGCGCGATCGTCCATCCGCAGCAGAACCTGTGGGTGACCCGCTCCTACGGGCCGCTCGCGGTGCTCCTGTTCGCCCTCGTACTCGGGCTGTGGGCCGGCGGCCGGCGCAGGCTGGTCGCCTCGCTCGCCGAGCAGGTCGACCACCTGCGGGTGGAGCGCGAACTGCGCGCGGAGACGGCACGGTTGGAGGAGCGCACCCGGATCGCCGCGGAGATGCACGACGTCCTCGCGCACCGGCTGACCGTCATCGCCCTGCACACCGGCGCCCTCCAGCGGCGCGGCGCGGCCCTGCCCGGGCCGGTGGCCGACCGCATCGGCCTGCTGCGCACCGCCTCGACGGACGCCCTGGACGATCTGCGGGACGTCCTGGGCGCGCTGCGCCGGCACGGCCCCGCCGGGGAGGCGGGCCCCCGGGAGCCGGGCCTGCGGGCGCTGTCGACGCTGCTGGACGAGGCGCGGGCGGCCGGGCAGGAGGTCGACGCGGCCGTCGAGGGCGACGCGGACGCCGTGCCGGCCAGCCACCGCCTCGCCATCCACCGCCTGGTCCAGGAGGCGCTGACCAACGCGCGCAAGCACGCCTCGGGAGCCCGGGTGCGGGTGGAGGTGTGCTACGGCCCGCCGGAGTCCACCGTCGCGGTCCGCAACCCGGGCGGCGAGCGGTCCGAGACCGCGGCGACGGGGTCGGGCTACGGCCTGGTGGGGCTGGCCGAGCGGGTCGACGCGCTGGGCGGCCGGCTGGAGTTCGGGCCCACGGGCGCGGGCGGCTGGGCGGTCACGGCCGGGCTCCCGCAGGACGGACGACGGACCGAGGGGGCGGCATGATCCGCACGATGATCGTGGACGACGACAGCCTGGTGCGCCTGGCGCTCGTGGACATCCTGGACGACGCGCCCGGCATCACCGTCGCGGCCCAGGCGTCCGACGGGGCCGAGGCGGTGGCGCGCGCCGGGACGCAGGGCCTGGACGTCGTCCTGATGGACGTCCGCATGCCCCGCATGGACGGCATCGAGGCCACCGCGCGGCTGCTCGCCCTGCCCGACCCGCCCAAGGTCGTGATGCTGACGACCTTCGACCTGGACCAGTACGTCTACGACGCGCTCGCCGCCGGGGCCGTCGGCTTCCTGCTCAAGGACAGCGACCCCGCGGAGATCGTCCGGGCCGTCGAGGTCGTCGCGGACGGCCAGGCCATGCTGCACCCCTCCGCCGCGCGGCGGCTGATAGAGCACTGCCACCGCACGGGCCGCGGCAGGACCTCCGCGGCCCGCTCGCGCCTGGACCGGCTGACGCCGCGGGAGACCGAGGTGCTGGTGCTCCTCGCGGGCGGCGCGTCCAACGCCGAGATCGCCTCGGGGCTCGGCATGCGGGAGAGCACGGTCAAGGCCCACGTCAGCCGCATCCTGGCCGCCCTGGAGGTCGGCAACCGGGTGCAGGCCGCGCTGTTCGCCCGCGACGCCGGGCTCACCGGCTGAAAGAGCCGTGAAAGCGCGGTGAAAGCGGCGCGAAGGCGCCGCGAAACCCTTGTGTGACCACCCTGCAAGTGCCCCCGCCTAACGTCGTGCCACCGGGACGTCGAACGGAGTTGGGGTGGTCCATGAAGAGCGCGAAGGAAGAGACGATCTACCCGGGAGTCGACACCATCCGGCGCATTCAGGAGCTGGTGGTCCTGTGCGCGCTGCTGCCGCCCGACGGCAGGCTGCGCGAGGTGCTGGACAAGGCGCTCGCCCTGCACGAGGAGCCCTTGCTCGCGCGGACCACCCGGCCGACCGGGCTGCATCCGTTCGAGGTCAAGTCCTGGCTCGAATCCCTGTGGATCCGGGAGGACCTCTCCGCCGCGGAGAGGGAGCTGGTCGCCTGGCAGAACGACAACGACAACATGGGCGCGGCCCTGCGTGAACTGCAGGACGCCGAGGAGCGGACCGGCCTCGTGCTGATCGCCCAGAAACTGGAGAAGGACCTGCACCACCTGAACGCCGGGCAGGGCCGGGCGGACCAGCCGTCAGCGTGATCTCTACTCACACCGAGGAGAACATCATGACCACAACCATGCTCCGCCAGGCCGTGGTGGACGCGGAGTTCCGCGCCGCCGTGCTCGCCGACCCGGCCGCGTTCGGGCTGTCGGCCGAGTCCCTGCCCGCCGCGGTCGAGGACTTCGACCAGGAGTCGCTGGACTTCTGGACCGAGGGCGCCGCGACGATGGACGCCGCCGCCTGCAGCACCACCTGCAGCTCCGGCCCGCTGACCATCCTGTGCGACGGCTCCACCAAGCAGTAGCCGGTCCGTCGCTCCGGTGACCCGGGGCCTTCGGCCCCGTGATTTTCCGGCGGTGCGGTGGGGCGGCACGTCCGCCCCACCGCACCGCGCCGCGCCCCTCCCCGGCTCCCTCTGCCTTCAGGAGTACTCGCCGCATGGTCACTGCCGCATATCCGCTGGACCTCGCCGCCCGGGCCTGCAATCTCACCGAGCGCGTACGGGTGGTGGCCGCGTCCGGCCCGCCGGCCGGGGCGGCCCCGCCCGGCGGGCCGGACGCGTTCGACACCTGGCGGATCGGGCGGCTCGCCGGGAAGCTGGCGGACAAGTTCCTCCAGGAGTCGCGCCACCGGTCGGTGCCGCCGCGGTACTCCAAGGACGAACTCGTCGCGGTCCTGACCGCCTACCGCCGCCACGAACTCGACCCGTCGGGCGCGCCGGACGGCGTGCGCGAACTGCTCGCCACGCTCCACTCCTCCTGGCTGCCCGCCTACCGGGCGGCCCTCGACGGCCTCGGCACCGGCCCGGGCGACGACGGGTTCTGGCGCGAGCCCGAGGTGTACTACGGCCGGCTGGGCATCGCGTGCGCGCCGTTCCTCACCGAGCTGGGCCGGCGGCTGCGCGCGGCGCGCGCAGCCCTCCCCGAGCGCGACCGGGCCCTGCTGGGCGACCGGCTCGTGACGGACTTCCAGCAGCATCTGCTGAACCGCTTCGACATGGCGCTGGCGTGGGCCGTGGAGGCGGACGCCAAGGTCCACTGCGAGCTGAAGGGCATCGACAGCGCCACGGCCACGCGCGAGGAGTATCTCGCCTATCTGGACGCGACGTTCGACGGCCGCGCGGCGTACCACGACTTCTATCTGAGATACCCGGTGCTCGGGCGCTGGCTGGCCCGGGTGACGGCGCTGCTGGGGGCGTACGGCGAGGAGGTGTCCGGCCGTCTCGCCGCCGACGCCGGCCGGATCTCCGGGGCGTTCTTCGGCCGCCGGATCACCGCGTTCACCTCGTTCGAGCCGGGCGGCGGCGACTACCACGCGGGAGGGCGCAGCGTCGCCCGGGTGGGGGTGACGCTCGACGACGGCTCCGCCGCGACGTTCTGCTACAAACCGCGCAGCGTCCGGGCCGAGGCGGGTCTGCAGGAGCTGCTCGGCTCCCTCGCGGCCGACGGGGTGCTCGGCTTCGCCACCCGCCCGGTGCTCCCGATGGACGGATACGGCTACGAGGCGCTGATCCCCTCCGGGCGCAACGAGGTCGCGACGGCGGGCGAAGCGGCCGATGTCTACCGCGAGTTGGGCGGATACCTCGGCATCTTCTATGTGCTGGGCGGCAGCGACCTCCACCACGAGAACATCATGGTCGCCGACGGGCACGCCTTCGTCTGCGACGCCGAGACCGTCCTCGGGGTCACCCCCAGGGGCCAGGGGCAGCCCGACGGCACACTGATCGACTCCGTGTTCAAGACGGGACTGCTCGAACGCCCCCGCGACGCCGCCCTGTCCGACGGCCCGGACGCCATGCGGATCAGCGGCTACGGCGGCGGCGAGGAGTACGAGATACCGATGCCGGTGCCCCGGATCGGCGGCGACCGGCTCAGCTTCCGGGCGTCCGTGGGCCACGTCACCGGCGTCCGGGTACCGGCCGACCCCGCCAACCGGGTATTCCTGGACGGGGAGCTGGTGCGGCCCGAGGACCACGCCGCCGCCGTCACCGAGGGCTTCGAGCGCGTCTACGCGTGGTTCCAGCGGCGCCCCGAGGAGGCGGCCCGCCGGGTGGCGGGGGCCTTCGGGGAGGTCCCGGTGCGCTTCGTGAACTGGAGCACCCAGATCTACCAGCAGTTCCTGGTCGCGGCCCGGCACCCGAAGTGCCTGTCCGAGCCGCTGGAGATCGACCTGCTGGCCGACACCGTGCGCACCTTCCCCCGCACCTGGGACCACGACAACGTTCTGGCGGAGCGCGAGAGCCGGTCCCTGTGGCAGCTGGACATCCCCTTGTTCTCCGCGCGGGCCCGGGGCACCCGCCTCGTCCACGACCACACCGACGAGCTGTCCTCCCCGCTCGAACTCTCCCCGCTCGACCAGGCGATCGCGCGCATCGGCCGGCTCACCGACGACAACCGGGTGCAGCAGACGCACTACATCACCGCGAGTCTGGTCGCCGACGGGGTGGCCGGCGAGTCCTTCGTCCGCGCGGCGACGGACTACGCGGCCAGGATCGGCGACCGGCTCCACGGGGAGCTGCGCGCGCCCGGCGCCGCCTCGCCGTGGACCTCCTACGAACTGGCCGACGGCGCCGTGACCGCGGTCGACATCGAGGCGGACCTCTACCTCGGCACCGCGGGCATCGCCCTCTTCCTGGCCTATCTGCACGACGCGGTGCCCCGCGAGGAGTTCCGGGCGGCCGCCGAACGGGCCGCCGAGCACGCGGTCACCCACCGCCACCGCGCGCGCCCGGGGGCGTTCGGCGGCATCGGCGGCACCATCTACCTCCTGACCCACCTGCATCACCTGTGGAAGGACGAGCGCCTCCTCGACCAGGCGGTGCGGCTGACCGGCGAGCTGCCCGCGCTGATCGAGGAGGACCGGCACCTCGACGTCTTCCAGGGGGCCGCAGGTCTCATCCCCGTCCTCCTCGGCCTCGCGGACGCCACCGGCGGGCACGGCGTCGAGCTCGCACACCACTGCGCCGACCACGTGCTGCGGCACGCCGAGGCCGACGGCGACACCTTGAGCTGGCGGCCCTTCCCCGCCGGGATCGCGCACGCGAACCTCACCGGGTTCGCGCACGGCGCGGGCGGCATCGGCTGGGCCCTGATCACCCTGGGCCGGCGCACCGGCCGCGAGGACTGCGTGGCCGCCGGGCTCAAGGCGTTCGCGTACGAGTCCCGGCACTTCGACGGCGCCGAGCAGGACTGGTACGACCTGCGGACGGGCTCCGGAGGGGTGTCCCGCAGCGGCCGGCACTACGCGAACGCCTGGTGCAACGGTGCGGCGGGCATCGGGCTGAGCCGGATCGCGAGCTGGGCGGCGCTCGGCGGCACCGACGACACCGTGCTGCGGGACGCCTACCGGGCGCTGAAGGCCACGATCCGCAATTTCCCGCGGCTGCGGAACCACACCCTGTGCCACGGCAGGTCGGGCAACGCCGAACTGCTCCTGCGGATGGCCGCGCTCCGCGGCGACCCGACCTTCCGGATGGAGGCGAACGTCCAAGTGCAGGCCCTGTGGCGCGACTTCGACAGCACCCGGGACGGGGCGGCGGACGGCAGCGCCAACTTCTTCCCCGGGCTGATGCTGGGGATCTCCGGGTTCGGCATGCACTGCCTGCGGCTCGCGGCACCGGAACGCGTCCCCTCCGTCCTGCTTCTCGACCCGCCGGCCACCCCCTGACCGCCCCTCGTCACCGGAGCAGAGAGAAAGAGAGAGCCCGCATGTCCGTCGAATCCTGCACGGAGTTCCTCCTGTCGACCCGGGACCCGGGGGACCTGGCGCAGCAGCTGAAGGCGATGACGGGGCTGGAGGAGATCGTGCTGCTCGGCCGGCGCAACGGATACTCCTTCAGCGCCAAGGAGCTGATGGCGGCGTCGGCCTCCCTGGCGGACGGCGCGCCCGCGCCCGCGCGGCCCGGCCCGCCCCCGGCCGACACCTCCTTCCTCCACTACGAGTACCGGATCGCCGACCTGCCGGGCTTCGAGCCGGTCGCCGCGGAGCTCCCCCGGCTGAAGATCCGGCCGCCCTCGGTGGACCTCGCGGAACTCGCCGCGGACTTCCGGGAGGAGGACATGTGGTCCACCTCCCTCTCGCCCGCGGACCCCCGCTTCCGCGCCTGGTACCGCAAGGCCACGGCGGAGCCCGCGCGGCTCAACGGCTCGGGCCTGCCCGTCAACCGCGGCTTCCACCTCGTCAACCTCGACGAGCACGTGGCGCACCCGGGCTACGGGGACTACCTGGCCGCCAAGAACCGGGTCGTCACGGCCCTGGAGCGCGTCTTCGGCGGCGAGGTGCGGTTCTCCGGCTCGCTGTGGTACCCGCCGTCCGGCTACCGGCTGTGGCACACCAATGAGGACCAGCCCGGCTGGCGGATGTACGTCATCGACACCGACCGGCCGTTCGGCGATCCCGCGCAGTCCTCGTTCTTCCGCTATATGAACCCGCGGACCCAGGAGGTGGTCACGCTCCCCGAGAGCCCCCGCACCGTCCGCTTCTTCAGGATCGAGCAGGACCCGGAGAAGCTGTTCTGGCACTGCATCGTCAACCCCACGGACCGCCACCGCTGGAGCTTCGGATTCGCCGTCCCCGACGACTGGATGCACCGCCTGCGACTGCCCGCTTGACGGAACCGATCCGCGAACGAAGTGAGGAGAACAGGTGCCGGCAGGATCCGCACCGCCCGCCGTCCACGCGCGCGGGGTGACCAAGACGTACGGGGACGTGCAGGCCGTGCGCGGGATCGACCTGACCGTGGCCCAGGGCGAGACCTTCGGCTTCCTCGGCCCGAACGGCGCGGGCAAGACCACCACGATCGCGATGCTGTGCACCCTGGCCGCGCCCAGCGCCGGGCGCATCGAGATAGCCGGCCACGACACCCGCGGCGCCCCGCACGAGGTGCGCCGCGCCATCGGGCTGGTCTTCCAGGAGAGCACGCTCGACGGCGAGTTGACCGCGGCGGAGAACCTGCGCTTCCACGCCGACCTCTACGCCCTGCCCACGGCCACGCTCCCGGCGCGCGTCGACGCCATGCTGGGCCTCGTCGGGCTGACCGAGCGCCGCGACAGCCTGGTGCGCACGTTCTCCGGCGGGATGCGGCGCAGGCTGGAGATCGCCCGCGGGCTGCTGCACCAGCCCCGGCTGCTGTTCCTCGACGAGCCCACCCTCGGGCTCGACCCGCAGACCCGGGCGCACGTGTGGACGTACCTCTCGGAGATCCGGGCGCGCGAGGAGACCACGATCTTCCTCACCACCCACTATCTCGAAGAGGCCGAGAGCTGCGACCGGATCGCCATCATCGACGGCGGCCGGATCGTGGCCGAGGGCACACCGGCCGAGCTGAAGTCCGTGGTCGGCGCCGACCGGATCGAGCTGCGCACCGAGGACGACACGGCTGCGGCGCGGGCGCTGCGGGAGCGCTTCGGCCTGGAGGCGACGGCGTTCCAGGGCGGCCTGCGGGTCCGGGCCGAGGACGGGGCCCGGGCGGTGCCGGCCCTGTGCTCGGGGCTCGGCGTCCTCGTCCACGAGGTCACCGTCATCCGGCCCACCCTGGACGACGTGTTCTTCCACCACACCGGTCGCGGCCTTCGCGACGACGCGTCGCCCCCGGGCGCCGACCCGGCAGGAGAGCACTGATGACCCATGCCACGACCGGCCGCGACGTCCGCCGCCCGGAGCCCGCCGCCGCGGCGGAGCCCGGCCGCCGCGCCCGCCGCCTCGCCGCCGAACTGCGCGCGGGCCGCATGGTCTGGCGCCGGGAGATGAAGCACTTCTGGCGGGACCTGCCGAGGGTGGCGGCCTCCCTGGTCCAGCCGATGCTGTTCCTCTACATCCTGGGCATCGGCCTCGCCCGCCTCGTCGCCGGCTCCAACACCTCGGACGACTACCTGCTGTTCCTCTTCCCCGGCGTGCTGGTGATGTCCATCCAGCAGCCCGCGGTCGCGGTCGGCTCCTCGATCGTCTGGGACCGGCAGAGCGGCTTCCTGCGGGAGATGCTCGTGGCCCCGGTCGCGCGGATCACTCTGCTGATCGGCAAGTGCCTGGGCGGTGCCACCGTCTCCACCTGCCAGGCCCTGGTGGTCCTGGCCAGTGCCGGGCTGGCCGGAGTGCCGTACCGCATCGACCTGTTCGCGGCCCTGCTGGCCGAACTGCTGCTGGTCTCCTTGTCGATGACCGTCCTGGCGGCGGCGCTCGCCGTCGGCGTCCGGCGGGTGCAGACCTTCAACGTGGTGCTCACGGCCCTGTTCCTGCCGCTGACGTTCCTGTCCGGAATGATGTTCCCGGTGAGCGCGATGCCGGGCTGGATGGCGGCTCTCTCCCTGGTCGACCCGCTGACGTACGCGGTCGACGGCATGCGGCAGACGGTGATGGCCTTCCACCACGGACCCACCGCCGACTACTTCGACCACGTCACCTGGGGCGGCTGGCAGGTCCCGGCGGGCGTGTCGCTGGCCGTGGTGGCCCTCACCACCCTCGTGGGGCTGCTCCTGGCGGGCCGCTGCTTCCGCCGGACCGACTGAGCGCCGCCCCGGCCCCAACCATCCGACAATCCCGAGGAGTTCATCCATGGCAGACAACTCGACGGCGGCGCGGCGGCCGGGCCGGCTGGTCGCGGCGGTGGGGCTCGCGGCCTCCGCCCTGCTGGTCGCCCCGGCCGGCTCCGCCCACGCCTTCGGCACGTACGGCACCCTGGGCCAGAACCACGAGCACGAGCGGATCACCCGCGCCGCTCTGGCCTGCGCCCCCGGCGCCTCCTCCGACGGGAGCTGCTTCGAGCCCACGTCGCTGGCCCAGCTCGCCGGGGACAACGCGCAGCTCATCAGCGGCAAGGGCCTCGGGGCCGTCGGCGCCCCGGACCGGACCCAGCTGGAGCAGGCGGGCGCGCACTGCGACAACGCCGACTATCTCGACCCCAAGTACAACGGCGGCAAGGCCTACCCCCAGAGCCGCGACGCCGCCACCAAGGCGCTGCGGACGTGCATCGCCTATCTTCAGCAGCGCTTCCAGGACGCCCCGGGCACGGCCGGCGCCCTCGTGGACGGCGGCGGGGCGGTCCGGCCCGACCAGGTCGGGCTCGCCTCGGACTGCGACTTCGTCCAGAGCTCCTCGGAGCGGCGCGCCAAGTGCAGGACGATCCTCGCCTTCGGCAACGCCCTGCACGGCGTGCAGGACTTCTACGCGCACAGCAACTGGACCGACCGGCCCGACGGCGGCCGGCCGGTGGGCCCGCACAATCCGCCCGGGCTGAACCGCACCGCGCCGTCCCCGCTGTTCGACCTGACGGCGGCCGCCCCGCCCGCGCCCGCCGAGGTGCCCACCGACCTGTCGACGGGCTGCTTCTACCTGCTGGGCAGCTGCGACGGCCGGATCAAGCACTCCGACGACATGAACAAGGACAACGGCCTGATCGACCCGGCCACGGGCGCCGCCTCCGCGCCCACCACCCCGCGCGGCAAGGTGTCGGACAATTTCAGCCACGCGGTCCAGGGCGCCGTCACCGAGACGCGCCGCCAGTGGCACGACCTCCGGCAGCTGCTGGAGAAGCAGCCCCACGGCAAACAGCTCGTCTGCGCCCTGACCCACGACGACCCGGTGGGCGACTGCGCGTGAGGGACCGCGGGCCTGATGGCCCGATGGACCACCCCCGGCCCGGGCCGCGAACGCTCCGCGCCCGGGGAGGGGGCTCGCGGTCACACGGCCGGGTGACGCCCAGGACGTATACATCGTCGTATACTCCAGTCATGTCTGATGCCATGATCCGAGTCCCGGCCGAGGTACGTGATCGCCTCGCGGTCATCGCCGAGTCCCGCGGGACCTCGATCCGCTCCCTGGTGCAGGAGTTCGCGGAGACCACGCTCACCGATGAGGAGCGCCACGAGCGGGCGGAGCAGACCCGCGCCTATCTGGCCGAGCACTTCGGCGTGGAGGTGACGGACGAGGAGAGCGCCGCGATGGGACGCAAGCTCCGCGACGCTCTCGCGCAGCGGCAGCGGGATGTCGCCGCGTGATCCAGCACCATCTCGTCCTCGACACCCCCGCGCTGCTCGCCCTTTCCGGGAACCGGCAGGTCTCCGCACTCGTGCACCGCGCCCATTTCGAGCCCGAGACGCGGCTGTGGGCACCGGTCCTGTCGATTCTCGAGGCCGATCTGGAACTTCTGGGGATCGCCGAGCACATCGGCCGGCTCGACGTCATCCATACCGTCGGCTTCGACTACCCGGCACTATTGATGGTCGCCCGACTGCGCAGGGACGGTGTCGCCCCGGGAATCGCGGCCGCCATCCACGCCGTGGGCCACCTCCCGGACCGGGGCGCCGACGCACTGATCGCCACGGTCGAGCCGAAGGCGTACGCGGGGCACGGAGTGCCCTTCCTCGACCTCAACCGCTGACGGCCACGCGCCGACGCTCACAGCCGTCAGCCCTTCTCTTCGGGCAGCGGGAGCCCCAGATGGTCGCGGAGCGTCGGGCCCGTGTACTCCGTACGGAACGCGCCGCGCTCCTGGAGCAGCGGTACGACGCGCTCGACGAAGTCGTCGAGCCCGCCCGGGGTCAGGTGCGGGATGAGGATGAAGCCGTCGGCGGCGCCCGTCGTGACGGACTCGTCCAGCTGCGCGGCGACCGCCTCCGGGGTGCCGATGAAGGACTGCCGGCCGGAGGTCTCGATCACGGTCTGCCGGATGGAGAGCCCCTTCGCCTCGGCGACCGCGCGCCAGCGGGCGGCCACGGCGAAGGGGTCGCCGATCTTGACCCGGCCCTGGGCGAGCTCGGCGCCGGGGTCGGGGTCGATGTCGGGGAGCGGTCCGTCGGGGTCGTAGGCGGAGAGGTCGCGGCCCCAGACCTGTTCCAGGGTGAGCAGCGCGGTCTGCGGGGAGACCTGCTGTTTGCGGATCTCGGCGGCCTTCTCCTGGGCCTCGGCGGCGGTGTCGCCGAGGACGACGGTCACACCGGGCATGATCTTGAGGTCGTCGGGGGCGCGGCCGTACGCGGCGAGCCTGCCCTTGACGTCGGCGTGGAAGGCGCGGCCCGCCTCCAGGGTGCCGTGCCGGGTGAAGATGACGTCGGCGGCTGCCGCGGCGAACTCGCGGCCCTCGCCGGAGTCGCCGGCCTGGATGACGACGGGGTGCCCCTGCGGGGCGCGCGCCACGTCGAACTCCCCCGAGATGGCGAAGTGTTCGCCCGCGTGGGCGAAGGGGCGGGGGACGCCGTCGGGCGTCCAGGAGTCCCAGAGTTCGCGGGCGGTGGCGACGAACTCCGCGGCGCGGGTGTAGCGGTCGGCCCGGTCGAGGTAGCCGCCGCGCCGGAAGTTCTCGCCGGTGAAGGCGTCGGAGGAGGTGACGACGTTCCAGGCGGCGCGCCCGCCGCTGAGGTGGTCCAGGGAGGCGAGGCGGCGGGCGAGTTCGTAGGGCTCGTTGAAGGTGGCGTTGACGGTGGCGGCCAGGCCGATCCGGTCGGTGACGGCGGCCAGGGCGCTGAGCACGGTGAGGGACTCGGGGCGGCCGACGACGTCGAGGTCGTGGATCAGCCCCTTGTGCTCCCTCAGCCGCAGCCCTTCGGCGAGGAAGAAGAAGTCGAAGAGGCCGCGCTCGGCGGTGCGCGCGAGGTGGACGAAGGAGGCGAAGTCGATCTGGCTGCCCGAGCCCGGATCGGTCCAGACGGTGGTGCTGTTGACGCCGGGGAAGTGGGCGGCGAGGTGCATCTGCCTGCGCCGCGTGCGGCTGGTCATGCGGTCTCCCTCGCGGTGGCGTAGCGGTTGGCGGGGCGGGGCAGGCACAGGTGCTCGCGGAGCGTGCCGCCCGGGTAGAAGGAGCGCAGCAGTCCGCGGTGCTGGAGCACGGGGACGGTCCCGTCGACGAGCAGCGGGAGGTCCCGGTCGGGGTTCTCCGGCCGGAAGTGGAAGCCGTCGACGACACGGTCCGCGTACCAGGCCCCGGCCAGGTCGGCGAGGGCCACGGCGTCGGCCGCGGCGTAGAGCGCGACGGGCAGGGAGGCGAGGACGACGATCCGGCCGGGGTCCCGGCCGAACGCGCGGGCGCGCCGGTGCAGTTCGTCGCGGACGCCGCGGACCGCGCCCGGGTTCGCGGTGTCCTTGACCCGTACGTAGGCGATGTCCGCGCGGCGGGCGGCTGTGGTGCGGGGCAGGGGGTCGGTGGCGTCGACGGCGATGACGGGGTGGCCCTGCGGGGGCCGGGGGACGATGGAGGGGCCGCGGACGCTGAAGGCGGTGCCTTCGTAGTCGACGTAGTGGAGCTTGTCGCGGTCGACGAAGCGGCCGGTGGCCACGTCGCGGATCTCGGCGTCGTCCTCCCAGCTGTCCCAGAGCCGGGTGACGACGTCGGCGACCTCGTCGGCCTCCTGCCACAGTTCGGGGGCGGGCGCGGCGGCCTTGCGGCCGAAGTGGCGGGCGTCGGCCTCGCCGGTGGAGACGTCGACGGTCCAGCCGGCCCGGCCGCCGCTGACCCAGTCGAGGGTGGAGACGGCCGAGGAGACGTGGAAGGGCTCGGTGTGGGTGGTGGTGACCGTCGGCACCAGTCCGATCCGCTCGGTGACGGGCGCGATCCGGGCGAGCACGGCGAGGGCGTCGAGGCGGCGCTCCCCCCGCCGGGGCGGGCCGAGGGTGTCGCCGAGGGTGACGAAGTCGAGCTTGCCGTGCTCGGCGAGGCGTGCGGTGCGGGCGTACGGCTCGGCGTCGCGGGCGTCGGGCCGGTCGAGGGCGACGGCCAGGTGGAGCGGCCGGGTGGGCACGAGTGGGGACATGGGGTTCCCTGGGGTGTGAGGAACGTGTCGGTGGCGGGTGTGCGGTCAGGCTCCGGCCGGGAGGTGCTCCCGCGCGCCGTGCGGGAGCAGTTCCCGTACGGCGGCGAGCGCGGCCCGTGCCGTGGCGTCGTTCTGCCGGAACGCGGGGCCGTTGGTGCGCGGCCGGGTGAAGGCGCCGCTCGCGCGGGCGTCGGTGTGCGGGCCGAGGGCGAAGCGCCGTGGGTGCGGGCGGCCGTCCCGGTCGAGGATCCGGCCGTCGTCGGGGCTGACGGCGAGCAGCCCGGCGGGGGTCACGGTGACCTCGCGGGCCAGGCCGCGCAGCAGCCGGTCGCCCGAGCGGGCGACCGAGGGCGGGGGCAGCCGCGCCTCGACGAGGACCCGCGCCTCGGTCACCGCGCCGGGCACGCCGGGGCTGTGGGCGCGGAAGGTCCCGCGCCCGGGGTCGGCGGTGAACTCGGCGTCCGCGCCGAGGAAGCGCACGCATCCGGCCCGGGAGAGGGCGAGGAGCTGCCGCAGCCGGGGGCCGGGCGGCCCGGAGGCGAGGTAGTTGAAGAAGCCGTGCCACCAGGTGCCGATGTCGCCGAGGTCCAGGAGTTGGCCGTAGGCGGAGAGCAGGCCGAGGAAGACGGCCAGGTCGGAGCTGTGCCGGGGGTCTTCGCGGCGGGCGAGGTCGGCCGCGATGTGGGCCCGGATGCCGTCCTGGAGCGACTCGGCGCAGGGGTGGCGCAGCCCGGCCAGCGGGTGGTCGAGGGCGGCCAGGTCGAGCCGGTCGGCGGGGTCGGGCACCGACGCGGAGACGAGCGCGTCGAGTTCGGCGCTGCCGGGGTCGCACAGGGCGTATTTGGCCTCGAAGTCGGCCCAGGCGACGCGGGTGCGCTCCGGGTGCGCGGTGAACAGCCGGTGGTAGTGGGCGAACCCCAGCTCCTTCTCGACCAGGGGCCAGATGTCGCGGCGGAAGTCCGGCGGCCCGGGGCGGCGGCGCAGCTCCTCGACCTCGGCGGGGCCCAGGAAGCGGGGCAGCGGCGGCTGTTCGCCCCGCAAGGGGTAGTCGATCTTCGAGCGGTACGGGACGCCGCGCCGCGATCCGACGTGCAGGACGGGCTCCCGCCCGGAGGGGTGGTAGGTGAGCGTGCCGGTGCCGTCGTCGGTGTAGGTGCCGCCGCGGCCCTCGGTGACCAGCACCATGAGGTCGACGAAGGCGAGCCCGAAGCCGCGGACGAGGACGTCCTCGCCGGGGCGCAGCCCGTCGAGGTCGCTGTCGGCGGTGAACTCGGGCGGAAGGTAGGTGAGTTCATGCCGGGCTGCGAAGTCGGCGAGCGCGGCCTGTTCGGCGTCGGGGGCGGCGGGGAGGTGGCCGAGGGCGAGCACGACGAGGTCGGCGGTCAGGGGTTCGGCCCGTCCCTCCAGCCATACGCGCTGGCGTCCGTCGCGGGGTCCGGAGAGCCGTAAGGCGCGCCGGCGGTGCTCGTGGACGACGACACCGGCCGGCAGGCCGGCCACGGCCCGTCCGTACACCCAGCCAAGATAGGCGCTCTGGAGCCGCCTGCTGGGGAAGGTGCGGTCGGTCAACTCACGGGCTTCGCCGACTGTTTCGGGGTCGAGTCCGGGTATGACGCCGTCGGCGGCGAGGGCGGCCCACTCGGCGAGCGAGGGTCCGGGCCGTACGGGGCCGCGCTGTCGCACGGTGTCGTCGGTGTACATCGTGACGTCCTCGGCCATGGAGTTCATCCACAGCAGCGGCGACTGGTCGCGCCGCCAGACCCGGCCGCCGCCGGGCGGGTGCGGGTCGACGAGGTGCAGGTCGAGGCGGGCGCCCGCGAGGAGTTCGGGGGCGTTGGCGGCGATCCGTTCGACCAGGCCGGTGCCACGGGGTCCCGCGCCGACGATGACGAGGGAGGGGACGGGTGGGGCGATGGGGGTATCCGGGTGCGCGGACATGCGAAGGCTCCGTGGATGCGGGGATCGAACACGGGAGTTGACGCCTTCACACCGGGCCGCGCCCCTCAGCGCGACCGGACCCCGAGGCTAATCCGGGTCCCTGGCCTGCTGTCAAGCATGTCCATTTCCCTGTCCAGCATGCGGGCAGCGCGCCATAACGGCATTGACGCGGAAACGGATGGCTGTTCCACTTGTCGCATGCACTCAGGGCAACGGCTGGTCACTCGGGACCACATCGACTTCGGTCGGGTGTGGTCCGCTTCGTGTCCGTGTTCCCCTGTTCTCCTCGCAGGACGCTGTACGGCTTCCCGTACCGCCTCCTGATCCCCTCGGGGCCGACCGACACTCCGGGCGGGCCCCGCGCCTTCACACCGCGGCAGTCAGGCCGCACCCCTCCCCTCGCACCGCCCCGCTCACGTCCGCCGTGGGCCGCTCAGCAGTCACATCCGCAGTCACAGTCACAATTGCTGCAACAGTCACAGCAATTGCAGCAGTCGCCACAACCGTCGCAGCCGCTGCAGTCGCAGTCACAATTGTCACACCAGGCGTCGCGCTTCTTCCCGTTCCAGGGGTCGGTGTAGTCCGTGCAGCACACCTGGCAGGTGCAGAAGAGCGCGGCCCACACCGCGCAGCCGTGGACCGGCCCGCGCCGCCGCCCCTGCCTCGGCGGCTCGGGCGGCGCGCCGGGCGGCATGACCGGCGGCGGGCCGAACCAGCCCTGCGCGCCGTGCCGTACGTCACCGCCGGGGTCCTCGTCGTGCCGGTGACCGCACCCCGCCGTGCCGAACGCGCGGTCGACGGCGCGCTCCAACTCGTGTGCCAGCAGCAGGTGTGCGAGCCTGCCCTGCCCCTTGCTCGCGAAGTCGACTTCCCGCAGCGCGAGCCGCACGCCGTGCACCGCGTCGTCGCACAGCCGTCGCACCTCGGCGAGGCCGGTCCCCGTCACGGCGATCGGGTTCCACGCGCCGCCCGCGGCGTCCTCCTCCAGGTCCTCGACGGCGTCCAGCAGATGCGCGAGCCGGCCGAAGAGCCGCCCCGCCTCCTCCAGCGGCGCCCGGTTGGCGGGGCGCCCGGCGAGCACCGCGGTGTGGCCGAAGGCCGCGGCGGTCGCCGTCTCGGTCGGCTCGGTTATCGCCAACAGCGGGGTGCCGGAACCGGCCAGGGCCTCGATCCCCGCCTGCCGTTCGACCGCGTCCACGAGCACCGCCGTGTCGAAGCCGAGGTCCGAACCCGTACGGGCGCCGGCCCGGTCCCACTTCGCGGCGACCTTGCGGGCGGCCGCGGCGACCGGACGCCGCGCCAAGAGCCCGTCGCCGTCGGCGACATGGTCCCGCATCTTCGCCGACGCCAGGACGAGCGAGACGGAAGCGGCCAGCCGCGCACCCTCGCCGCGCGCGACGGAGGCGGTCCGCATCCCGCGCAACGGACAGGGACCGGCCGTGCGCCGCCACGCGTCCGCGCCCCCGGTGCGCGGCGACTGCGCCTCGACCAGAACCGAAATCACCAGTCCGTCATAATTTGTGGCCACTCTGGCGAATTGCCCGTGATCTCCACGCAGCGCCAGGCACAGCCCGCAGAGATGGGCCATCCACTCCGCGCGCATCGACTCGGACAGCCGATGACGGCATGGTCTGACGATCCCGAACAATTCCGGCCCCCGTGTGTGGTGTGGATGGACCCGGGCATCCTAATCACCGGACAACCACACCGGTCCGCAGCCCGCGGACCACCCCCGGAACCCACATATGCCCAGGTCCGCAGCGTGTGACGGACCTCTCGGGCGATCTGACGCACCGCCAAGCGCTTTGCACCAGATGCGTCACGAAATCCACGCTTGGCGGCTATCCACTTGGCACACCATCCACAACATGGACGACGATAGGGAAGCGGTCGGACCACACCGCGTGTGAGAGGAGGCGTCCATGGGATCGGTGCGCAAGGCGAGTGCCTGGCTCGGCCTCGTCGACGACAGCGATGACGAGCGCTATTACGACGACGACTACGCCGAGGGGCCCGAGCCCGGCGACTCCTGGGTGACCAACCCGAAGGTGCGGGTGGCGGACGAGGTGGCCCAGGAACAGGGCACCCGCATCGCCACGGTCACCCCGGACGGCTTCCGGGACGCCCGTGGCATCGGCGAGCTCTTCCGCGAGGGCGTACCGGTGATCGTGAACCTCACCGGCATGGAACCCAACGACGCCAAGCGGGTCGTGGACTTCGCGGCCGGGCTGACGTTCGGGCTGCGCGGCTCGATCGAGCGCGTGGCCAACCGCGTCTTCCTGCTGACCCCCGCGGACTACCAGGTCCTCAGCGGCGAGGCGGGACGCCGCGCGAACGGGGGCTTCTTCAACCAGAACTGAGGGGCCGGAACCGAGGGGCCGGAACCGAGGGGCCGGAACCGAGGGAGGGACGAGCCGAGGAGAGGTGTCAGGGGGACACCGCTCCTTGGCCGGTGCTCACCGGAAGGCGTCCAGGCCGGTGAGCGCCTTGCCCAGCACCAGCTGGTGCATCTCCACCGTGCCCTCGTACGTGAGCACGGATTCCAGGTTCGTCGCGTGCCGCATGACGGGGTATTCGAGGGAGATCCCGTTCGCGCCGAGGATCGTCCGGGCCGTGCGGCAGATCTCGATCGCTTCGCGCACGTTGTTGAGCTTCCCGAAGCTGACCTGCTCCGGCCGCAGCGACCCGGCGTCCATCCGCAGCCCGAGGTGGTGGGCCAGCAGCAGACCCTTGTGCAGCTCCACCGCCATGTCGGCGAGCTTCGCCTGGGTGAGCTGGAAACCGCCGATGGGACGGCCGAACTGCTCCCTGGTCCGCGCGTAGTCCAGCGCCGACTCGAAGCTCGTACGGGCAGCGCCCAGCGAGCCCCAGACGATGCCGTAGCGGGCGTGGCTCAGGCAGCTGAGCGGGCCGCGCAGCCCCTCCGCCTCCGGCAGGACCGCGTCGGCCGGAAGCCGCACTTCGTCGAAAATCAGCTCGCTGGTGACCGAGGCACGCAGTGACCACTTATGGGTGATTTCCGGCGCGGAGAAGCCGGGGCTGTCCGTCGGTACGACAAAACCACGGATCCCGGCGTCGGTCTGCGCCCAGACGACGGCGACGCCCGCCACCGAACCATTGGTGATCCACATCTTGCGGCCCGTCAGCACCCAGTCGGTGCCGTCGCGCTTGGCGAACGTCCGCATGCCGGCCGGGTCCGAGCCGTGGTCGGGCTCGGTCAGCCCGAAGCAGCCGATGATCTCGCCCGCGGCCATGCCGGGCAGCCACCGCTGCCGCTGCTCCTCGGAGCCGAAGCGGTGGATCGCGTACATCGCGAGGGAGCCCTGGACGGACACGAGCGAGCGGATGCCGGAGTCCGCGGCCTCCAGCTCCAGACACGCCAGGCCGTACTGGACTGCGCTCGCGCCCGCGCAGCCGTAGCCGGTGAGCGACATCCCGAGGGCGCCTATGGCACCGAGCTCGCGGGTGAGTTCACTGATGACGGGCAGCTCGCCGCGCTCGTACCACTCGGCGATGTGCGGCAGGACGCGGTCGGCGGCCCACTGCCGCATGGTGTTCCGGACGGCGAGGTCCTCGGGCGACAGCAGGTCGTCGATGCCGAGGGGGTCTCGGGGGTCGAAGGGCTTGCGTACGGCTGCATTCACGGACATGACCGGCCTCCGGGTGATCATCGGGTCGCCCCGACGCTATTCCGCCTGCCGTCGGCCGTCCAGACTCCCTTGCCGGGTGCGCAAATTCAGCCCGTGGGGGCACCTCTGGGGGCACCCCCGGACGGAGTCTGGGGGAGGTAGCTGGGGGAGTTTGAGGACGCGGCCGCAGGCCGCTCCCGCCGCAGGCGGCAACGAAACCCGCACCCGAGCACCGGCGCCCCCTACCGCTCCTCCACGGAGTCGCCCCCGCAATCCATCGCCCGCGGCAGGCGAAGCGCAGCCACCGCCCCGAGCAACAGCAGCCCCGCACTGAGCAACAGCGTCACATGCAGGCCGTGAACGAACGCATCGCGCGCCGCCACCCGCAGAGCCGGACCCGCTGGGGCGGGCAGGCGGTCGGCGACCTCGTAGGCCTCCCCCAGGGAGTGGCTCGCGGCGGTCGCGGCCTCGGACGGCACACCCCGCGTTCCGGCGACGCCGGGCGCGTACGTGGCGTTCATGACGCTGCCGAGCAGGGCGATGCCGATGCCCGCGCCGAGTTGGTAGGACGTCTCCCCGATCGCGGCCGCCCCGCCCGCGGACTCCGGCGGCGCCTCGCTGAGCATCGATTCGTACGCCCCGAAGAGCGTGGTCTCCAGGCCGAAGCCGAGCAGGACGAAGACCGCGCAGAGGAGCGTGGGGCGGTCGTCCGCGCCCATGGCGGTGAGGGAGACGACGGCGGCGGCGGTCAGGACGAAGCCGAGTCCGACCATCGTGCGCGGCCCGAGCAGGTGCAGCAGGCGGGAGCCGAGGAGGCCGGCGGCCATCGCGGCGAGGGTGAGCGGCAGCAGCCGCAGCCCGGTCTCCAGGGGCGTGAGCCCGAGGACGAGCTGGAGGTACTGCGCGGCGATCAGCTCCAGCCCGACGAGCGCGAGCATGGCGAGCACGATGCAGCCCACGGAGGTGCCGAAGGCGGGCCTGGCGAACATCCTGAGGTCGACGAGCGGATGCTCGCGCCGCCGCTGCCGGCGTATGAAGAGCGCCAGCAGGCCCCCGCCGACGACGGCGGGCACGAGTGTCGCGAGGGTCAGCGGCGGCTCGCCGCCGCCCAGCCGCTTCACGGCGAGGACGAGCCCGAAGAGGCCGAAGGCGGCCATCAGCGCGCCGAGCACGTCCCACGGCCCGTTGCGCTCGCCGGTGGACTCGGGCAGCAGCCAGCGCCCGACGGGCAGGCTGACGGCCATCAGCGGGATGTTGATGAGGAAGACCGAGCCCCACCAGAAGTGTTCGAGGAGGAAGCCGCCGAGCAGGGGCCCGAGGGCCGCGCCCACGGCGGCGACCGCGCTCCACACGCCGACGGCGAGGGCTCGCTCGCGCCGGTCGGGGAAGACCTGCCGGAGGATCGAGAGCGTCGCCGGCATGATCATCGCGCCGCCGACGCCGAGCAGCGCGCGGGCCCCGATGAGCACGTCGGGGCCGGTGGCGAGGGCGGCGAGCGCGGAGGCGACGCCGAAGAGGCCGTAGCCGAGCAGCAGCACCCGGCGGCGGCCGACGCGGTCGCCGAGGGTGCCGAAGAGGATGAGGAGCGAGGCGCAGACGAGCGGGTAGACGTCGACGATCCACAGCAGCTGGACGGCGCCGGGGCGCAGGTCCTCGGTGACGGCGGGGACGGCGACGTGCAGCACGGTCGCGTCGACGGCGACGAGCAGCAGGCTGACGCAGAGGACGACGAGCACGGTCCAGCGGTTGGCCCCGGCGCCGCGTTCCCGGCCGGGTCGCGGCGGGAGCCAGGGCCCGCGCCGGATCCGTTGCCGGGGAACGCCCGCGGCCCGTCGGGGCCCGGCCGTGGTCGTCCCGGACATGCACACCTCCGTGTCGTGCGCTCGCGCCCGTCCGCGGTCCGAGGGGACGTGGACCGGCGGGATCGAGGGCGAGTGAGTCGACAGAGTACGCGAGTCCCGGGCAGGGATCCGTGCGCCCGGTCACGCCGCGGTCCGCCCGCGGGGGGCGTGCCGCGCGTGCTGGACAATGGGCCGGGTGACTCATCTCGTTTCTCCCGCCGGTACGGACGCCGGGGCGGGCTCCGTGGCGGCCGCTCCGCGGGTGCGCGGGGCGCTGCGGCACGCCGCCCCCGCCCTGCTGGTGTACGCGGGGGTGCGCGCGCTGGGCCTGGTGGTGCTGGCGGTGTGGGGCGCGGTCGACGGGAAGGACCCGCACCAGCTGCTCTCGGCGCGCTGGGACTCGCTCTGGTACAGCCGCATAGCCGAGGACGGTTACGGCTACACCCTTCATCTGGGGGGTGACAAGGTCCACTCGGATCTGGCGTTCTTCCCGCTGCTGCCGTGGCTGGAACGGGGTCTTTCGGCCCTCTTCCCGCTGTCCGCGGCGGACGCGGGCCTGGTGGTCAGCGCCGTGTCCTCGCTGTGCGCGGCGTGGGCGGTCTTCCTGATCGGCGACCGCTGCCACGGCCGGCGCGCGGGCATCGCGCTGGCGGCGCTGTGGGCGGCGCTGCCGGTCGGCATCGTGCAGTCGATGGCGTACTCGGAATCGCTGTTCACCGCGCTGGCCGCGTGGGGCGTCTACTGCGTGCTCACCGGGCGGTGGGTGTGGGCGGGTTCGCTCGCCGCGCTGGCCGGGCTGACCCGGCCGGTGGGTGCGGCCGTGGTCGCGGCCGTGTGGATCACGGCGGCGGCCGTCCTGTGGCGGGAGCGCCGCAAGCCCGGTGCCCGGATGCTGCTGGGTGCGGTGCTCGCGCCGCTCGGCTGGCTCGCGTACGTCGCCTGGGTCGGCGTACGGACCGGGAGCGTGACCGGCTATCTGGATGTGCAGGGCGGCTGGGGCAACGGCTTCGACGGGGGCGTGGCCTTCGGCTCCTTCGTCGCGGGCCGGCTGGCGGGCCCGGCGTGGCCCGCGGGCGTCGGGCTGCTGATCGGTGTGGCCCTGGTGGTGTGGCTGTACGCGAAGGGGGTGCGGCAGCGCCAGCCGCTGCCGCTCCTCGTCTACGGGGGGACGGTGCTGCTGCTGGCGCTGACGGCGAAGGGCTACTTCGGTTCGAAGCCGCGGCTGATGATGCCCGCCTTCCCGCTGCTGCTGCCGCTCGCGGTGGCCGTCGCCCGGCTGCGGACGGTGCGGGCGGTGCTGACGGTGGCTCCTGTGGTTCTCGTGTCCGCTGTGTACGGGGCGTTCTGGCTGCACGGTTCGGGCCCGCCGTGATCAAATCGCCCGTGCCGCGGCCGGGTTGTCCGGCGGCGGTGCGGGAAACGTCGTGGAACGCATCGGCCAATCGGTGATAAACGACGGCGTACAAAAAGAAACAATACGAGGACGCCGTCAACTGCCGTGGATCCGGGCTTCTTTAAGCGCTTCTTATTCCGTGGAATCAAACGTGCCGTAAGTCATGTTTGAGACGCATTCCACATCACATCGTCATCACAAAGAGCCTCGATCGGCCGAACCCTCCTGTCACGCAATGTAACGTCGATTGGGTGCGTACCAACGATGAGCTCGTCCGCCTGGAGGAGCGCCCGACCGAGCCCGTGCGGCCGCGGATGACCCGGACCCGTCTCGGGATCTTCGCGGCGACCTCCGTGGTCTATCTGGCGATCGTGGTCGGCGTGCTCACCACGTCCTGGCCGGTCCGGTTCGACTGGCAGGTCATGCTCTTCCGCCCGTACAAGCAGTGGCCGGAGATCCACACCTTCCTCGACTACTTCGTGGTCCTGGGCCAGCGCGGCCCGACCGCCGTCGCGGTGGCCGCCTGGCTGGGCTGGTGCACCTACAAGCAGAAGACGCTGCGGCCGCTGCTGGTGCTGGGCACCTCGCTGCTGCTGCTCAACGCCACGGTGGGCGCCGCCAAGATCGGCATGGGGCGCCTCGGTCCGCACTACGCCACCGCGATCGGCTCGAACGAGATGTTCGCGGGCGGCGACATATTTCCCTCGGGCCACACCGCGAACGCCGTGGTGACCTGGGGCGTCCTCGCCTATCTGGCCACCACGCCGCGGACCCGCCGGATCTCCTCGGTGATCGCCGCGATGCTGGCGCTCGGCGTCGGGATGACGACCGTCTATCTCGGCACCCACTGGATGAGCGATGTGACGCTCGGCTGGAGCGCGGGGCTGCTGGTGCTGCTGGCCCTGCCCTGGTTCGAGGCGCCGATGGCCCGCGCCGAGGCCTGGCTGCTGGCCGTCTGGCACCGGCTGCGCCGCACCGCGCTCGCACCCGCGCAGCTCGCTCCCGTCGCGATCGGCGGCCCGCGCCCCGCGGCCGACGACCAGCGGCCCGTCCGCGAGCCGGTGGGCGTCGGCGGCCGTACGGCGGGCTCCGCCGCGCGCGTGCCCGACGGTCGGCCGCACCTGTCCCCCAAGCCGCACACGGTCCGCTCCGAGCGGACGCCGGTCACGCCCAGCGGCAGCCGGCGCCCGCCCAGCCCGGACCGCACGCCGCGGACGGCACCGCTCGGCCCGGCCACGGGCCGCGGCCGCACCGTCGGCAGCTGAGCGAAGCGGGTACGCACCACCACTGCGGCCCCGGAACCCCGACAGGGGCTTCCGGGGCCGCAGTGGCGTTCGCGGGACCGGTCAGCCCTTCCAGCAGCGCCGTACGGCGCCGTCCACGACCTCGAAGTTCAGCCTGCCGACCTGGTATTCCATGGTGATGATCGAGCCGGGGGGCAGCGTGCGGACGGTCGCCCAGCCGCGCGTCCGGGCCCGCTCGGAGGCGCGCGCGACCTCGAGCCCGACATAGGCGTCGAGGTCGTCGTGGGGATCGGCGGGGACGTTCGGGAGAGGTGCCATGACGCCACCGTAGGCGCCGGGGCCCGGCCGCGGTAGCGCCGCCCCCGGGCACGGACTCGTGCGCTCCGGGTCCGCCACCGGTCACACTTGTGTCACAGAGAACTCCCGCCTGTTTACCGGGCCCGGTATCACTCGTACGAGCCTTCCCGCCCCTGCCGCCCCGCCTTCACAGGGCTTCGCCCGTAAATGCACAACGCCTTCCCGGAATATCCTCGACAACTCCCGGAATCGCCCCGGGAATTCCCCCGGGCGCCGCCGCCCGTAAATACTTCCTCCGCATTTACGGGCCGGCTTCCGCACTCCCGTTCCGGCCCGTGTCCAGTTATCCGGAATGCATTGCTCCGCAGGGGTTTCCTTGCCGGGCGGCCATGCACGGGGCACCCCACCCGTACCTGACGCACCCTCGCGCTACGGACGCGCGGCGAGCATCATGGCGTGAGCCCGAAAGCCCGTCGACGATGACATCGAGGGAGCACAGATGGGGACGGACACCGCGCACGCGGCCGCCGGTCCGGTCCGGGAGCGGAAGCCCGGCCGGATCGTGGTGGACTGGCTGACGACCACCGATCACAAGAAGATCGGCCATCTCTATCTGATCACGTCGTTCTGCTTCTTCATGGCGGCCGGGCTGCTCGCGATGCTGATGCGCGCCGAGCTGGCGCGCCCGGGCCTTCAGTTCATGTCGAACGAGCAGTTCAACGAGACGTTCACCGCACACGGCACGATCATGCTGCTGCTCTTCGCGACACCGGCCTTCGCGGGCTTCGCCAACGCGATCATGCCCCTGCAGATCGGCTCGCCGGACGTGGCGTTCCCCCGGCTGAACATGCTCGCGTACTGGCTCTACCTCTTCGGCGGGCTGATCGTGGTGAGCAGCCTGCTGATGCCCGAGGGCGGCGCCGCGTTCGGCTGGACCGGCTATGCGCCGCTGAGCAGCGCGGTCCGTTCGCCGGGCACCGGCGCGGACATGTGGATCATGGGCCTGGCGCTGTCGGGCTTCGGCACCATCCTGGGCGCGGTGAACTTCCTGACCACCATCATCGGCATGCGCGCGCCCGGGATGACGATGTTCCGGATGCCGGTCTTCACCTGGAACGTCCTCTTCACCTCGATCCTGGTGCTGCTGGCGTTCCCCGTGCTGGCGGCGGCGCTGCTCTGCCTGGAGGCGGACCGGCGGTTCGGGGCGCAGATCTTCGAGCCGCAGAACGGCGGGGCGCTGCTCTGGCAGCACCTGTTCTGGTTCTTCGGCCATCCCGAGGTCTACATCATCGCGCTGCCGTTCTTCGGCATCATCTCGGAGATCATCCCGGTGTTCTCCCGGAAGCCGATCTTCGGTTATGTGATGCTCGTCGGCGCCACGATGGCGATCACGGCGCTGTCGGTGGTGGTGTGGGCGCACCACATGTTCGCCACCGGCGCGGTGCTGCTGCCGTTCTTCTCCTTCATGTCCTTCCTGATCGCGGTGCCGACCGGGGTGAAGTTCTTCAACTGGATCGGCACGATGTGGCAGGGGTCGCTGTCCTTCGAGGCGCCGATGCTGTGGGCGGTCGGCTTCCTGGTGAGCTTCCTCTTCGGCGGGCTCACGGGCGTGATCCTGGCGTCACCGCCGCTGGACTTCCACGTCACGGACTCCTATTTCGTGGTGGCGCACTTCCACTACGTGGTGTTCGGGACGGTGGTGTTCGCGATGTTCGCGGGCTTCTACTTCTGGTGGCCCAAGCTCACGGGGAAGATGCTCGAGGAGCGGCTGGCGAAGATCCACTTCTGGACGCTGTTCGTGGGCTTCCACACCACGTTCCTCGTCCAGCACTGGCTGGGCGTGGCGGGCATGCCCCGGCGGTACGCGGACTATCTGGCGGCCGACGGCTTCACCACGCTCAACACGGTGTCCTCGATCGGGGCGTTCCTGCTGGGCCTGTCGACGCTGCCGTTCCTCTACAACGTCTGGAAGACCGCGCGGTACGGCAAGCGGGTCGAGGTCGACGACCCCTGGGGCTACGGCCGTTCGCTGGAGTGGGCGACGTCCTGCCCGCCGCCCCGGCACAACTTCATCGCGCTGCCCCGGATCCGCTCGGAGTCACCGGCCTTCGACCTCCACCACCCGGACGCGGTGGAGCAGTCGCAGTCGCCGGCCGTGGCGGAGCCCGAGCCGGCCGGGCCCTGAACGCGCGTCGGCCTGCCGCCGAGGACGTCGGCGGCAGGCCGCGATGCGTTCGTGCCCCTGTGAGGCGTCAAGGGGCATTGCTCACCACCGGTACCAGCGGCCCCTCGAACCCCCGGACCCCGTGGACCGGAAGAGGAAGCCGAGCAGCCACATCACCAGGACCGCGAGCGCGATCCACCAGAGAATCTTGATGGCGAAGCCGGCTCCGAAGAGCAGCAGGGCCAGCAACAGGACGAGAAGGACAGGAACCATGATTTCGCACCTCCATGGATGCGAGTGCCCCCTCGTCCTCCGGCCACACTCCGCACAGGGCCGCGGGCCGGTGGATCAGCGCACGGTGGGCGGGCGTTCGTCGACCCGGAGCGCGAGGTCGTTGTCGGCCGTGTAGTACGGGCCGGCTTGCGCGGGGGCGTACGAGGCGTCGACGGTCTGCGCCGGGTAGGTGAAGATCTGCTTCTTGTCCGCGACGTCGTCCAGGATGCGGGCGATACGGGCGGTCGCGGAGCCGTCGGCGCCGCGCACCCACAGGTCCCAGACGTCGAGCCCGCCCTGCCACTCCTCGGCCAGCGCGGCGAAGGGGAGCGTGCAGGTGAAGTCCTGGTCGTCGGCGCCCTCTTCCTTGGCCGGGGCGACGGGCACCGTACGGACCCGGTCGGGGTCCCGGCGCAGGCGGGCCTCGACCACGGCGCCGGCGAGCCAGGCGGCGGGGTCCGCCGCCCGGTAGAGACGGCCGTGCAGGGTCATGCCGGTGGCGTCGAGGACGAGGTCACCGGCCTCGGCGTGCGGTCCGCGCAGCCAGCTGCGCAGGGAGAGGTTGCCGTGCTTGGTCGCGTACGGGATGCGGACCGCCAGCGGGGAGGTGCTGGGGCCGGGTCTGCGGTCGACCAGCGAGCGGAGGTCGGCGAGGCCGGGCACCAGGCGCCGGGGCTCGGCGTCGGCGCAGGCGGCGTAGACGTCCCAGCGGCCCTCGGGGAGGGCGACGGTGCTGGGCAGGACGGCGCGCAGCCGGCCGCCCCCGTCGGGCGCGAGCGGCAGCCTGACCTCTTCGGGCTCACCGGTCTCCGCGGCGCCGGCCCGGCGCCGCAGCACCAGGGCCGCGGACCAGTCGCCCGGGGTGTCGGCGAGACCGGGGGCGTCGAGGTCGAAGGTGAGACCGCCCGCGGAGTCCGCGATGCAGTCGACGCTCGGGTCCTCCACGCCGAAGGGCTGGGGAGGGGCAGACACGATGGTGGGCTCCTCGGGGGTGCTGGCCGCGTGCGGGGTGCCGGACGGGCCGGTGGGTTCGTCGGGTGAGGTGTGCTCTCGGGGCTCGGCGGGACCGGTGGGGGGCGTCATGCGGTCCGCCCCTTCCGCAGGGCGGTGCGGCTCCTGTCCTTGGTCCGCAGCGCGCTGCTGAGCAGGGCTCCCCGGGTGCGGTGCAGCGAGCCGCGCAGGGCGCCGCGCGAGGCCAGGTCGGTGAAGAGCGCTTCGTAGCGCCCGGCGACCTCGGCGGGGTCGAAGCGGGCGGAGCTCTTCAGGGCCGCCTGTCCCATGCGCCGCCGCAGGTCGTCGTCGTTGATCAGCTTCAGCAGGCCGGCGGCGATCGCGTCGGCCTTGCCGGTGGGCACCAGCAGTCCGTCGACACCGTTGTCGATGATCTCGCCTGGGCCGTGCGGGCAGTCGGTGGAGACCACGGGCAGCCCGCTGCGCATCGCCTCGACGATGGTCATGCCGAAGGACTCCAGGCTGGAGGTGACCGCGCCGATGGAGCCCTTGACCCACTCGGCGTCGAGCGGGGTGGCGGGGCCCATGAGGTAGACGTGGTTGTAGAGGCCGCGCTTGTCGATCTGCGCGCGCAGCTTCGCCCGCTCCGCGCCCGCGCCGTAGATCCTCAGCCGCCAGTCGGGGCGCTCGGCGACGACCTTCTCGAAGGCGCGGATCAGCAGGTCGTACCGCTTGGCGGGGGCGAGCCGGCCGGCCGCGATCACCCACTTGCCGGTGGAGTCTGCGGGGGCGAGGGCGGGGGCGGGGATGCTGTTGGGGACGGCCTCCACCCGCACACCGGGCAGCCGCATCAGCTTGCGGTAGGTCGCGGCGTCGGCCTCGGTGACGGTGGTGACGGCGTCGAGCCGGGGGTAGTGCGTGCGCAGGGCCAGCTTCAGCTGCGGGGAGTGCGTGCCGAGCGTCAGGTGCTCCTGGCCGACCCGGGCGACACCGCGCCGGGCCTGCTGGGCGATGTGCACATTCAGGCCGGGCCGGGTGCCGACGACGACATCGCAGTCCAGGCTCCGCAGGTGCTCGGCGATCCGCCGGTCGGTGAGCGCGCTGTACTGCTTGTAGCGGCCCTCGGCGGCGGGGAAGACGGTGGCGGGCCGCTCGTACTCCGGGTCGTCGCCCTCGTAGCCCGGGGTGCCCTTGCGGAGATCCACCAGGTGGCGCAGGCGCACCTTGCCGCTCGGCGCGAAGACGGGCTCCTCGCGGTGGCGGAAGACGGAGACGATCTCCACGTCGTGCTGCTCGGCGAGCGTGCCCGCGAGGTTGTACGTGGTGCGGATCGTGCCACCGATGCCGTACGCGTTGTGAATCAGGAATGAGATGTGCATTCGTCCCCGTATGCAGCCGTTTCGCCGCGGACATTCGGTGCAGCCCGCCTACCGAGACATTAGACCGCGGGGAGGGCTCCGGGGTTGGCCCCGATCACCAACTCGTTCTGCAAGCGATGGCGAATCGGTAGCCCGGACCGGGAACTTTCGGCCGTCGTCGCCGGGCCGCGCCGGGCACCCGGTGCCGGAGCGTGACCCCTGCCACGGATCGTCCGTTGTCTTCCCGAGAGCCGGGAACCGCCCGGCGCACACGCACCCAGTTCGAGGAGCCACCCGTGCCTCGCATGCTCGACGTCAGTGAAGACGTCCGCGCCGAGATCGGCGACGAGGAAGCCGACCGCCTGCTCGGCGGCGACAACGCCCCCGGCAGCTACGACTGCACCTCCTGCCGTACCCCAGGCGACACCGAGCGGGAGCCCACCAGCACGGTGCTCTTCGTCGGCGAGGAGACGGCCGTGCTCGCCTTCGCGCACGCGGCCTGCATCCCCTCCCAGGTCGTCCCGGTCTCCGAGGAGCAGCTCCAGGGCGCCGTCCGGTCCATCACCGGCGAGGGCGGCCCGGAGCAGAACCCGGCGGGGCCGCCGGTGGTCCCCATCGGCACCGACGGGCCGGTCCAGGCCGAGCTGGGGGTGACCAGCGGGCTGGTCCTGATCGACGGGGAGCTGCACCCCGCGCTGGTCGTCGAGCCGCTCGCGCCCATCGCCCGGCCGGGCACCACCGGGCCGGTCGACGTCTTCCTGCCGCTCCTGATCGAGCAGGGCTTCTCCCCGGTCGCCGCCGTCGACCAGGTGCCGACGCCCACCCCGGGCTGGTCGGTGCTGCTGGCCGTGGGCCGGCTGCACGCGATCCTCCAGCCGGGCACCGGCGGGGGCACCCCGTCGGCGTGGTGGCAGGCGCACCAGGCGATGGAGGTCGCCCCGGAGTGGCGCTCGGCGGTCAACAAGTCGAAGAAGGTGCTGGTCTTCGCGGCGCCCGTCGGCACGATCGGGCAGCAGCCGCGGGAGGACCTGCTCCGCGAGGCGCTGGACCGCGCCGCCGCGCGGGGGCAGCTGGTCGCCACGTCGATGCCGCTCGCGGGCACGTGAGTCACACCGTGCTCCCGCTGCCCATGCGTCACACCGCCACGGGCCATTCCCCGCCCGGCCCGCATCCCCCGGGCCACGGACTCGTTGGCTCAGATGTGCACTCATACGAGCCTGCCCCCCGGATCCCGTACCCCCATCACATCCCCGGTATGCGCCCACCCCGCGACACCGCCCCGCAGAGCCACACCGCATCGGTGACCCCGATCTACGACGCGCTCTACGCCGAGTACCGTCGCTCGTTCCGGGCGCTCCCCTTCGACCGCTCGGGCGAGGAGGAACTGAGGTTCGCGGGGTTCGGCCACCAGCTGGTCGCCTACGGCCAGTACGGCGGGCAGGGCCATTTCGGCCAGCTCGGCGGCCAGCCCGCGTATCCGGGCCACTCGGGGTACACCGCCGCCTGGGACACGTACTACGGGCGGCAGCGCGGCGGGCATG
>NZ_BAAABW010000040.1:0-39085 GCF_039521185.1 Streptomyces blastmyceticus
GACGGAAAGCGCTTCCAAGATGAACTCCCGGTCACAGCGGCGGCTTGACAACATCATTAGGAGGTGTATTCCATGGCCATGACCCCCCAGCTGAAGCCCAGGGCGCTGGTGGCGTGCAGGACGAGGTCACCGCGCTTCAGACTCTTGGCGGTGATCAGGTCCTGCATCGCGATCAGGGTGTCCGCGTTGCCCATGTGTCCCAACCGGTGGTAGTTGAAGACGCTCCTGGTGTCGGGCAGGCCCAGCTCCTCCAGCAGCCGTTCGTGGATCCGCCGGTTGCCGTGGGTGACCAGCATGTAGGCGACATCGCCGATGTCCCTGCCGATCGAGGCGAGCAGGTCCGCGGTGAGCCCGGCGAAGTTCTCGATGTAGGCGTCGCCCAGGCCGTCCCGGCTGCCGTGGCGCCGCACGACCACCCGCTCGCCCTCACGGACGCCCGTGTAGTAGTCGGACCAGCTCGGGTCGGTGCGCATCTCCGCGCCCAGGAACCCGGCCACCCGGCCGGACGCCGACAGCAGGAGCGCGCCTCCCGCGTCCCCGTTGTTGAACAACTCCTTGGCCCCGGGCTCGCCGTAGTCCAGCATCGAGGCTATCCGGTCGCCGATCAGCACGAGCGCGTACTCGTCGGGCCTCGACGCGGTCGTATCGCACGCGATCTGCACCGCTGCCGTCACGGCGTTGCAGTAGTTGGCCAGCTCGAAGCAGAACGCCCGCTCGATGCCGAGTTCGTGGGCCACCTTGGCCGCCGGGGACCAGAAGGGGGTGTCCCACTCGCCCGAGCCGGCGTAGATCACGGTCCGGACGGCCGACGGCGGGACCCCGGTCCGCTCCAGCACCGTCCGGGCGGCCCGCAGGGCGAGCTCCCACTCCCGCTCGCCGGCTCCGAGCACGGGGATGCTGTCGCAGCCGGTGACCGCGCGCACCTCCTCCTCCGGGAGGCCGGACTTCGCGGCCATCTGCTGGACGGTGATCCGCGACGACGGCAGCGAGATCTCGAAATCGACTATTCCCACCATGATTCACTCCACCTCGCTAGGAGAAGAACAGCGGCTTTCCGGCGAAGTAGTCGTCGACCGCCTCGCTCATGCTCGTGCGGGACGGGGGGTGGAAGACGATGGCCTGCGCGGCGGACGCCAGGTAGGCGATCTTGGGGGAGGCTATGTACGCCATGCCGCCCAGCATCTCCACCGCCTGGCCGACGGTCCTGGTGATGATGTCCTGCACGGAGAACCGGGTGAACAGGGACGCCGCCGCGCAGTCGTTGCCGAGGTCGCCGTCCATGATCCTGCGGGCGACCCCCTCGACGAGGAACGCCGCCGTCTCGATGAGGAGGCAGAGCTGCGCGCGCTCCGCCGCCGACCCGCGCCCGTTGCGCAGCACCAGGTCGACCAGTGCGCTGGCGACGCCGGTGTACGAGGCGGCGATGATCATCTGGAACCAGATCACGCCGGCTTCGTTGAGTTCGTCCAGCTTCTCGGCCGCGTTCGGCGGGGTCCGCAGGATGTGCTCCGCCCCGACGAAGACGTCGTCGAGCCTGACCTCGTCGCTCTCCGCGGCGACCAGCGGGAAGGTCGACCAGAAGTCGTGGACGGAGATGCCCGGGCGGTCGGCGGGGAGCACCAGCAGGCCCATCTCGGTGGCGCCGTCGTCCCCGCGCACCGCGACGCTGGCGGTGAGGAGGTCCATCGACCGCGAGAGGCTGCAGGGCTTCTTGGAGCCGGTGACGAGGTAGCCGCCGGGCACCTCCCGTGCCTCGACCGTCGGGCTGAGGATGCCGCGGCCGGAGCGTCCCTCCGCGAAGCCCGAGGCGATGAGCAAGCGGTTCTTCGCGAGGACGTCGAGCACGGACGCGCGGATGTCGGTGGTGCTCTCGTAGAGCGGGCCGACGGCGTAGAGCATGCCGACCGAGAAGTGGTGCATCGCGGTCGCCACCGCCATCGAGGGTGCGAGCGACGCCAGCGCGCGGATGACCCTGACGGCTTCGAGGGCGGAGGCGCCGATGCCGCCGAAGGCGCGGGGCACCAGGAGGTTGGTGCCGCCGTGGTCCCGGAACAGCGGGATGGTGGAGCTCTCCGGGGACTCCAGCCGGTCGAACGGCACCTCGGCGAGGCGGTCGGCGAGGCCCGGCAGGAGCTCTTCGCAGACGTCGCGGTCACGTTGCAGGAATTTCATGCTCGTACCTCCTTGAGCGGGCGGGGTGCGGCTTCAGTTGTCGACGAGCTGCATCAGGAAGGGCGGGTACCGGTCGCCGTGCACGGCCGCGGCCGGGACCGCGGCCTCCACCGCCGCCCGCTCCTCGGGCGAGAGCTGAAGGGAGGCGGCGGCGAGGTTCTCCTCCAGGTGGTCGCGGCGGGCGGTGCCGGGGATGGGCACGACGTCGTCGCCCTGGTGGTGCAGCCAGGCCAGTGCGAGCTGCGCGACGGTGATGCCGCGCTTCGCGGCCGGCGGCCGCAGCGCCTCGACGACCGCGAGATTGCGCGGGAGTCCGGTCGCGGAGAACCGCGGGAGCGCGTGCCGGAAGTCCTCCGCGGGGCCGAGGTCGGCGGTCGAGCGGATCCGGTCGGTCAGGAAGCCGCGCCCGAGGGGACACGAGGCGATGATGCCGATGCCCAGTTCCCGGCACGTGGCCACGACCTGCTCCTCGATGCCCCGGCTCCACAGGGACCACTCGCTCTGCACGGCGGTGATCGGATGCACCGCGTGGGCCCGGCGGATGGTGTCGGCGGAGACCTCGGACAGGCACAGGTGCCGTACCTTGCCCTCGGCGACGAGTTCCGCCAGGGCGCCGACCGCCTCCTCGATCCGCTCACCGGGGGCCGCCCAGTGCTTGACGTAGAGGTCGAGGTGTTCGACGCCGAGGCGGCGCAGCGAACCGTGGCAGCGCTCCCGGATGTAGGCCCGGTCGCCGCGGACCCCGAGGAACTCCCCGCTGTGGTCGCGCTCCAGGCCGACCTTCGTGGAGATCAGCGCCCGGTCGCGACGGCCCGCGACGGCCTTCCCGAGCATCCGCTCCCCCTCCCCGAGCCCCTGGACGTCCGCCGTGTCCAGCAGGGTGACACCACGGTCGATCGCCTGATGCACGGTGGCGAGGGCCTCGGCGGGGTCGGACCGCGCGTAGAAGGAGGTCATGCTCAGGCAGCCCAACCCCTGGGCGGGTACCTTCAGTTCGCCGAGGCTGCGGGTCGGCAGAGGTGAGTCGTCGGTCGTCATCTGTCTGCTCCTCATGCGGGCGGCCGGCCGTCGTCGCGTGGACAGCCGGGTCTCACCACGAGTCGATGTGCAGGACCTGTTCGAGCGGCTGCCGCACGGCGGGCCTGAAGTCCGTGCCGAGGGAGAACGCCGTCGGGATCAGCGCCGCCTGGACGATGCCCTCGGGCAGGCCCAGCAGTTCGGCGATCTCCTTCTCGTACATCAGGTGCAGGGTGGTCCAGGCGGTGCCCAGCCGGCGCGCCCGGGCGGCGAGCATGTAGCTCCAGGCGGCCGGGATGACCGACGCCCACTTGCCCGCCTCGTTGTACTCCGGGGCCGCGCTCGCGTCCAGGCAGGGGATGACGAGCACGGGCACGTCGCCCATCCGGTCGCCCAGGTAGGCGACGCTGCTGCCCACGCGCTGCTGCACCGAATGGCGTTCGGGGTCCTCCGGGTACAGCGAGCCGCACGACCCCTCGGACTCCAGATACGTCCGCACGGCGCGCTGGTAGTACCGGCCGATCGCGGCCCGCTGCTCCGCGTCGGTCACGACGATCCAGTGCCAGCTCTGCCGGTTGCTCCCGGACGGGGCCTGCAAGGCGACGCTGATGCATTCCTTGACGAGTTCCAGCGGCACCGGGCGGGTCAGGTCGAGCCTCTTGCGCACGGAGCGGGTGGTCGTCAGCAGTTCGTCCGGGGTGAGGTCCAAAAGCGACATGAGGCGGTCCTTCGGTCTTCTCGGGTGTCTCGGGGAACGGCGTGCCGGCTGCCGGGGGCGGCGTCAGGGCCGGACCCGGCCGTCGGTCCCGACGCGTTCGAGGACCGAGAACAGCCCGTCGGCCAGTTGGTCCGCCGCGCCGCGGTCCAGCACCAGCGGGGGGTTGATCAGAAGGGACCGCGGGTTGCCGCGCACGATGATGCCCTCGTCCTCCCGGAGTGCCTGGACCACCGGGGCCGCCCCGGTGGGCAGTTGTGTCCGGGCCGTCTTGTCCGCGACGAGCTCGACGCCCAGCATCAGGCCGATCTGGCGGACGTCGCCCACGGCGGGCAGGTCGCGGAGCGGCGCCAGCCGGTCGGCGAGGTATCCGCCGGTCTTCACCGCGTTCTCCAGCAGGTTCTCCCCTTCGATGATGTCCAGATTGGCGAGCGCGACCGCGCAGGCGGTGGGGTGCCCGGTGTAGGTGAACCCGATGGGGAAGCCGGTGGAGCCGGTCACCGTGGCCGCCACCTCGTCGCTGACGAGCACCGCGCCGTGCGGGACGTAGCCGGAGGTGATGCCCTTCGCCGTGACCATGATGTCCGGGGTCACCCCGAAGTGTTCGGCGGCGAACCAGCGCCCGGTCCGGCCGTAGCCCGTCACCACCTCGTCGAAGATCAGCAGAATGCCGTGGGACCGCAGCAGCTCCGCGACCCGCGGCCAGTAGTCGGGCGGCGGGATCACCGCGCCGCCGACGCTCATGACCGGCTCGCCGATCATCGCGGCTATCCGCTCCGGCCCGATGCGTTCGATGGTCTCCCGCAGTTCCCGCAGGCAGAATTCGGTGACGTCCTCACCGCCGTACGCCTCGGCGTGATACGGGTCGGGAGCCGTCAGGTGGTGCACGTCCGGCATGACGGGACCGAAGCCCTGGTGGTACACCGGCAGCCCCGAGACGCTGCCGCTGCCGTAGCCGATGCCGTGGTAGGCCGACTTCCGCGACAGGATCCACGTCCGTTCGGGCTGTTCCCTGCGGTAGTGGAAGTACCGCGCCATGCGCAGAGCGATCTCATTGCCTTCGGCCCCGCCACTGGTGAAGTACGCGCGCTCCAGTCCGGGCGGTGCGAGACCGGTCACCCGTACGGCCAGCTCGATCGCCTTGTCGTTGCTCATGGTCTCCCAGATGTGGAAACACTCCAGGGAGGACATCTGGGCGGTGGCGGCCTCCACGATCTCGCTTCGGCCGTGCCCCACCTGCATCACCCCGAGCACTGCCGCGGCGTCCAGGTATTTCCTCCCCGAACTGTCGCGGACGTGGCACCCGCGGCCCTCGACCATGACGGTGCGTTCCGTGCGGCTGTCCGGCAGATTGGGATGCATCAGCCGGTCACGGTCGGCCCGGACCCACTGTGCGGTCTTCTCCGACTTCTCCGAAGCGGAGATCTCCGGACCGGGAATCGATGCCGCCGGGGAATTGGGCATGAGGCAAGCTCCTTTGCGGATGGTCCTTCGGCGCGTTGACACCTGCGGGAGGAAGACCCCACCGGGGGGAGTGCACCCGGTCGCGACGAACGGCTCCCGGATCGCAGGCAGTTTTACAGCCGGGTGTTGTGTTCCGCTGACACGGAACACGAGTGGAACGTCAAGCGGCCCGCAAGGCGGGACGGCCGTTCACGGCGACGCCACCGCCCGCAGGGCGCCGTGGTGCGCCCGCCGATGCGTCGCCTCGCACGTCCTGTCCGGATCCAAGGCGCCGGCCGCGAACGAGCAGACGGTGCGCCGGTTCGGTTCCGCGGAAGCCAGCTCCTGGCGCACGACGTCCCGGATCAGCGGATGCACGAAGTCGATGCGCTCCGGAGCACTCTCGTCCACCGCCAACAGGCCGCCGCGCACGGCCCTGCGGGCGGCGTCGGACGACTTCCAGTCGCCGGACCCCACGTCCTCCACCGCGCCGTGGACCCGGTCAGGGCCGAGCACGGCGCATACGTTGAGCACCGCGAGGATGTCCGCCGGAAGCCCGGACAGCCGCTCGATGATCACCTCCTGTGTCACCGTCGGCACCAGGTCGCGCACGTCCTCGGCCGCCGCCCCGTCCGGGAGCGCCTCCACCAGGCCGAGCAGGAAGTACGGATTGCCTCCGGAGCGCTCGTGGAGCGCGGCGCACAGCTCCGGGCCGACGTCATGGCCGCGGGCGGCCGTGACGATCTGCCCGGTGTGCTGCGGGGCGAGTGCGCCGAGTTGTATCTCCTCGGCGTTGAGCGACTGGAGCACCGCCGCCCGCGCCGCCCGGAGGCCGGGGTCGTCGGCGATGCGGAAGGTCCGTGACGTGACGACGAGCAGGAACCGCGATTCGGCCGACTGGCGGGTGAGGAAGGCCAGCAGGGAGAGCGAGGCCGCGTCGGCCCACTGGAAGTCCTCCAGAACCAGCACCAGCGGGCGGCGGGAGAGCCCCAACAGGGCCTGGCTCACGGCGTCGTGGAACTCGAACCGGCCCGGCCCGGACGGCAGCGGACGGTCGTCCGCCCCCCGGTCCCGGTCCAGCTCGGGCACGAGACAGGCGAGCACGCGCCGCGCGCTCTCCGGCAGGGCCTCGACCGCGTCCGGCCGACGGGCCGCCGCCCGGCGCAGCCCCTGCGTCCACGGCCAGTAGGGGGGCATGTCGTCGCACGGCGGGCAGTGGACGGTGACGACGTCGGTGCCGGCTTCCTGGCACAGGCGCCCGAATTCCTGGACGAGCCTGGTCTTGCCCGCACCGGCTTCCCCGACGACCAGCACGGTGCGCCCTTCGCCGCGGTGGCCCGCCTCCAAGGCCGCCAGTAATCGCCGCAGCTCGCTCCGCCGCCCGGTGAACGCCGCGCAGTCGCCGTTCGCCCGCTGTTCCGGCGTGCCGGACGGCCCGGCGGCGGCCGGCTCCGCGGTGGGAGCGGGGCGCGCTGCCGTGAACGGCGACCCGGGCGCGTCATGGAAGGACGTGGAGGCGAGCGAAGGGTCGTGACGGAGGATCTCCTCGTGGACCCGCCGCAGCTCCGGGCCGACGTCCGCGCCGAGCTCGGCCGCGAGGTACTGCCGCGTGTGCTCGAACTGGCGCAGCGCGTCGGCCTGCCGGCCGTCGCGGTACTGGGCGCGCATCAGCTGGGACACCAGCCGCTCGCGCATCGGATGGCGGGTCGCCTCGCTCTCCAGTTCCGGCAGGACCTCCTCGCTGCGGCCCAGGGCGAGGGCCGCTTCGGCGCGCGTCTCCACCGCGGTCAGCCGGAGGTGGTCCAGCCGTACCGCCTCCTGGTCCGCGAACTCGTAGCCGGCGAGGTCCTCGAAGGGCGGCGCGGCCCACAGGCGCAGCGCCTCGGACAGCAGCGCGAAGGTCTCGGACGGCTCGCCGCGGCGCTGGGCGGCGAGCCCGCGGCCCACGGTCCGCTCGAATCTCATGACGTCGACGTGGTCCGGGGCCGCGTCGAGCACGTACCCCGGCGAGCGGTATTCCAGCCGGAGCGCCGCCCCGCCGTAGAGCGGTTGGGCGGCGATCAGCCTGCGCAACCGGGAGACGTACGACTGCAGGGTGGCGACGGCGTGATCGGGCGGCTCGGTCTCCCAGATGCTCCGGATCATCGACGAGGTCGACACGACCTTGCCGGCGTTGATGAGCAGCAGCGCGAGCACGGCGCGCCGCCGCGGCGGCCCCAGCTCCAGCGCCCCCTGCGGCAGCCGCACGGTCATTCTGCCGAAGGCGGATATCGCGGCGGGGGCGGCGCCGGCGGCCGAAGTGCGGATCCGATGCGGTTTTTCCATGGTGAGTCGACCGGAACGGGCCGGTCTTCTCATTCTTTCTCCTTCCCCGTTCGGGCCCTGGGCCCTTGCGGCGAATTCTTGAGCCATAGCCCGCACACGAATCCCTCCGTCCGGCGACGCTCCCCCGATGCCGGACATCGTGCGTCACCGCCCTTGCCGTGAGCTGGTACGGCGCTGACGGACGATTCCCCGCCAATGGCGGAAAGGCGGTTTCCCGCCACCCTTGCCGAAAATTCCTTGTGGGTTGCTTGACGTTCGCTTGCAGGCGGCTGAACAGGGCCTTTGAATGCGACAGACGCTGTGCAACGATCCGGATCGTCCCGGTCCGCCGCGCGGCGCCGACCGCCTTTCGAGCACCGTCGCACGTGCCAGAACGATAGGGACCGACATGCCCGTATCACCGGCTCCGAGCCCGTCCCCCACGGCCGCGTCACAGACCGCCGACCGGGCCGTACCACTGCTGTGCGTTCTGGGCCCCATGTCGGTGCACCACGACGGGCGCGAGCTCCCGCTCGGCCCGCCACGGCAACGCGCCTTGCTCGCCCTGTTGTTGACACGCCTGGGTCGCGTCGTGCCCACGGAGCTGCTCGTCGAGGAGCTCTGGGGCGAGCGGCCGCCGCGCCAGGCCGTCGTCAGCCTCCAGAGCCATCTCTCCCGGCTGCGGCGCGCCCTGCACCCGGCGGCCGCTCCGGGCCAACCCCCGGTGCTGCGCCACCGGGCGCCCGGCTACGTCCTGGAACTCGATCCCGAACGCGTCGACGTCTGCCGCTTCGAGCGCCTGGTGGCCGACGGGCGGCGGCTGCTGGAGCGCGGTGACCCGCTCGCCGCGCACGACCGGCTCACCGCGGCGCTGGCGCTGTGGCACGGCACGCCCTACGCGGAGTTCGACAACCATCCGCCGCTGTACGACGAGAGCGCACGGCTGGAACAGGTCCGGCTCACCGCGCTGGAGTCACGCGCGGAGGCCCGGCTGGCACTCGGCGCGGCCCAGGAGGTGGCCACGGAACTGGAAGCGGAGGTTCGCCACCATCCCGCGCGCGAGCGCCTTGTCGGCCACTTGATGACCGCGCTGTCCCGGCTCGGGAGGCAGGCCGAGGCGCTGGAGGTGTACGAACGGACCCGCGGCCACCTGGTCGAGCGGTTCGGCGTGGACACCGCCGCCGAACTCCGCCGGATCAGGACCGCCATCCTGCGCCAGGAACCAGAGGCGAGCGGACCCGCCGGACACCCGGACACCACGGCGCGGCCCGCGCCCGCGAGGCGCGACGACGACCCGCCGCGGTGGCCGCACACGACCGCCCCGGCCTGGGAGTCCGGGCGCCACGGCGAACTCGCGGACGGTGCGCCGGAGTCGGCCGGGGAAGCGGGAGAGCGCGACGGAGGCGATGCCGCCGGGGCGGCCGGTGAGCGCGCGGAGTACGGCCCGGGGACGCGTGAGGCCGACGGGATCCGAGGGCCGGGCGAAGCGGGGCGGACCGCCGGGGATGCCGGGGCAACATCGGCCGGTGGGGCCGCGCGTACGGCCCCCGGGCGGGCGGCCGCTCCCTCGCCGTTCGCCGGGCGCAGCCGGGAACTGCACCGTCTGACGACCGCGGCGGCGAGCGCGCTCATCGGTCACGGACACGTGGCCGGCGTCCTCGGCCCGGCCGGCGTCGGCAAGACCCGGCTGCTCCTCGAACTCGCCCCACGGCTGGAGGCCGCCGACACGGGCCGGGACGGCACCGGCCTGGAGGTGGTCTGGGGTCACTGCTTCCCCGGCGAGGGCGTCCCGCCCTACTGGCTGTGGACCCAGATCCTGCGCCGGCTCTCCGCCACCCGCCCGGACGACTTCCGCCACGCGGTGGAACCCTTCGGCGCCCTGCTCGCCCCGCTGCTGCCCGAGCGCTCGGCCGTGCCCGAGGGGCCCGGCCCCGACTCCGACTGGGGCCAGGCCCGGTTCCTCAGGCACGACGCGGTCTGCGAGGTCCTGCTCGCCCTGGCCGGGCGGAGCCCGCTGGTGCTGCTCCTGGAGGACCTGCACTGGGCCGACGCCGCCTCGCTGGAACTCCTCAGGCTCCTGAGCACCCGCCGCCAGGGCCACCCGCTCGGGATCGTGCTGACCGCCCGCGAGTTCGAGGTCGAGTCCGACCCCGCGCTGCGCCGGATGCTCTCCGAGGTCCTGCGCGGCCCCAGGACCGAGACCCTGCGGCTCGGCGGACTGTCCCGGCAGGCGGTCGCCACCCTGGTCGGGGCCCAGGCCGGGCCGGGTGTGAACCTCGAAGTGGTCGACGTGCTGCACCGGCGCAGCGAGGGCAACCCGTACTTCGTCATGCAGTTGCTCTCCCTCTTCGGCGACGCCCGCAGCCTGCACCGCCCCGACGCGGTGGACGTGCTCCTGGCCCGCGTCCCGACCGGCGTGCGCGAGGTGCTGCACCAGCGGTTCGCCGCGCTGCCCGAGCCGGTGCTCCGGGTGCTGCGGCTGTGCGCCGTCATCGGCACCGAGATCGACGTCGACCTGCTGCGCCGCACCGCGACCGGTGACGAACCCGTCTCCGTCGCGCTGGAGACGGCCATCGGCGCCGGGCTGCTCGACGAGGACCCGCACCACCCCGGGCGGCTCCACTTCGCCCACGCCCTGGTCCAGGAGACGCTCATCGACGAACTCGCGCCCGAGGAGCGGCACCGCATGCACGCCGCCGTCTCCGAGGCGCTGTGCGCCCGCAGGCCCCGGGGGGTGGGGGACGAGGAGATCGAGCGGGTCGCCCACCACACCTGGCACGCCAAGTGCGTGATTCCCGCCGCGCGGGCGCTCCCCCGGCTGCTGCGCGCGGCCGAACACGCCGAGCAGCACTGGGCGTACGAGGAGGTGGAGACCTGGCTGCGCAGGGCGGTGCACCTGGTCGGCCTGCTGCCCCCCGACGATCCGTCGGTCGTGCGGCTGGAGCAGCGGCTGCACATCCAGCTCGGCCAGGTGCTGGCCACCACCCGTGGCTACGGCCACCCCGAGGCCGAGTCGCAGCTCGCGCACGGGCGGACCCTCAGCGCGGCCACCCACGCCCCGGAGGACCCTTCGGTGCTCTGGGCCCTGTGCGCGGCGTTCCTGGTCACCGGCCGCTACGACTCCTCGCGCCGCTTCTCCGGCCTGCTGCGGGACATCGCGCAACGGACCGGCGACCCCGTGGCGCTGCTCGGCGCGGCCTACGGCGAGGGGATCGTGCTGCACGTCCGCGGCCAACTGCCGCAAGCACTCGCGGAACTGGAGCACGGCGTCGAGATGGCGGACCGCTTCGCCCTGGAGGGCCACTCGCTGGCCCGCACCTTCCAGCACGACCCGCGCGTCTCGTGCCGTTCCTACAATGCCTTCACCCACTGGCTCGTGGGCGACCGGCGGACCGCGGGGACGCGCCGCCGTGAACTGCTGCGCCTGACCGGGTTCGAGAGCAGGCCCTCCGACCGGTGCTTCGCCCTCTACGTGGACGCGGTCGTGGCCGCCTGGGAGGGCGACGCGGCCACGGCGTGTGCCTCCGGGTCCGAGGGCGCCCGCCTGGCGGGCGAACACGGCCTGCTCTACTGGAAGGCCATGCTCGGCCTGCTCGAAGGGTGGGGCCTGGCCCACTCGGGGTGTGCGGACGACGGCCTGTCCCTGATGCACGCCTCGCTGGCCGAATTACGCGACTGCAAAGCGCACATACGCCACCCGCTCCACCTGGGCCTGCTCGGCCAGGCCCAGCACCACACCGGGCGGACCGAGGAGGCGCGGACGACCTTCCGCACCCTGCTCGCCACTGTGGAGCAGCACCGTGAACACGTCTATCTGCACGACTCCCTGCCCGCCACCCGGCTCCTCCACGACCTCCTGGGACGCGGCGCCGCGGAGGCCGCGGCGGCCGGGTGACGGGTCGTCCGGCCGCGGCCGGACGATCGCCGCTCCGGGATCGGATGCTACGAATTGGGCCGCAGGGTCCACACGACGGTCATCTGGACCCGCGATCATCCCCGCGGTGGCCCGCCTCTCCGAGCTGCGCATATCTGGACCTAGCAGGGCAAAGACACCCACCTATCCCCGCTGGTCCCTGGCTGTTCCCGCCTGCACTGTGACCGCAAAGTGACCTGCGGGGCCATGGGGAGGAGGAGGCCCATGCCGCCTTAACCTGCGGATTAGTGTGGCTCGGACGACAAGGGGGCCCGAGGTGCCAAGCACCTCGGGCCCCCTTGTCTCACCTCGGGGCAGTTGGCCCCTTTACGCAGCCGGTAGCGTACGCGGGGACAGGGTGCCCTGATGCGGATCCGGGCCGAGGAGGGGGCAGCGCGTGAAAAACCGGTTCGCAGGTGGCTGCACAAGGTGTTCCGTTCTGGTGTTCCCAAATGGCGGGTTCCTCCGTAAGGGCGACGAGGGTTGGGAGGTGTGGTGCGCGACCTGCCAGAGCCTGGACGAACTCGCCGAATCCAAGGACTTTGATCCGGAGAACCTTGAGCTACCAACGGTGCCGCCGTCCGGCTGCGCGACCACCGTCGACCTGCGCGTGCTTGGCATGACCAGGGCGTGCTGGAAGTGCCGCAAGGACACCTTGTGCCTGATAGGGCTGTACCCGGACCGGCCCTCCCACGGCTACGTGGGGCTGCACACCACGGACAACGAGAAGACGATGGCGTTGTGCCAGCTCTTGGTGCAGCACATGGGGCGCACTGACCTGGCCGCCGGTGTCAAGAGCCGGTACAGCAGGACCATGCGCGAGCGGCAGCTGGCCAACGGCTGTTGGCACTGCGATGCGCTTCAGGGCAACTTCCCGGTCCATGAGGAAGCCCTGGGCCGGGTTGCTTCGGGTGGGGTGAGTGGTCTGGACACGCTGCTGGTGGCCATTTGTCCAGTGCTGGAATGGCAGACGGTCGTCTACGACTTCGGTGGCGGCGTCATCGCAATCTGATCGAGCATGGGCCGGGCCCTGGCAGGCTGGCCTCCTCATCCGCCGGGGCCTAGTCATGATGGTCAGGCCGGATTACTGGGCGGTACGTGTCGCTGCGGGATGTGGACGGGTCGCGGGTCTCCCGTGCCAGGATCCTGCCTATGCGGAAGAGCAACGTGGCTTCCCGGATGGAGTCGAGGCCGAGCATCACCATCAGGACTCGGCCGAGCCCCATGCCCAGACCACCGTGCGGCGGGCAGCGGAAGGCGTTGAGGTAGTCCTGCATGTGCTCGGTGCTCATGTCCTTCTCGGCGACCTGCTTGAGCAGGACATCATGGCGGTGCTCGCGCTGGGCGCCAGTGGTGGTCTCCAGCCCCTTCCACAACAGGTCGAAGGAGAGCGTGACGTCCGGCTGGTCGGTGGGGCGCATGTGGTAGAAGGGCCGGATGTTCACCGGGTAGTGGGTGACGAACACGAACTCGTGGCCCGTCTGCTCCTTGATGTCCGTGGTGATGCCCCGCTCACCTTCGGGGTCGAGGTCTTCCTTCATCCCCTCCGGGTCCCAGCCCTTGGCGCGGAGGATCTCCTGGGCCTCGGCCATGGTGATCCGCGGGAGCGGCACCTCGGGTACGACCACGTCCACCCCGAAGTGCTCCAGGCTGGCCTCGCCGTGCTTCTCGGCGACCTGGGTGATGGCGTGGGCGAGCATCCGCCCCTCGAAGGCCATCACGTCCTCGACGTCGTTGATCCACGCGAGCTCCACGTCGACGCCGGTGAACTCGGTGGCGTGCCAGGAGGTGAAGGACGGCTCGGCGCGGAAGACCGGGCCGATCTCGAAAACCTTGTCGATGCCGGCGGCGATCGCCATTTGCTTGTAGAACTGCGGCGACTGGGCCAGGTAGGCGTCGCGGCCGAAGTAGTCGAGCTTGAACACCTCCGCCCCCGGCTCCGAGGCAGTCTCCATGAGCTTGGGGGTGTGCATCTCGGTGCGCCCCTGGGCGTAGGCGTACTCGCGGCCGGTGATGCGGACGGCGGACTCGGGGGTGAGCTGTTCGAGTTGGGCTTCCAGGTCGCCGTCGTCGCGCTGGTCACCTGGGTCATGCCGGTGTGGTCGCGGACGACGAACTGCATCTTGCGCTGGAGGCGGAGGGTGTTCACCCAGCCGCAGATCGAGATGGTCTGGCCGAGGTGTTCGCGTAGGTCAGCAACGAGCACGCGGCCGGTGTGGTGGATCATCACAGTCCTCCAAAGGACTTCGTCATGATCCCTTGGGAGTGCGGGCGAGAAGGGCAACTCGCGGTGCCACCGCACTCTCACCGCCGCTCGATGGCGACGGCCTCATTCCGGCCCGGTCACGGGGGCCAGCCGGCGGGGCATTGGGCCGGACGGCCGTTCCTCCCCGCGCTCGGGAGGGCCTTCACCTCGGGGCACGAGGCTGCCTTCCCAGCTACCGGCAGCTCTCTCGGCTCGCGTGATCCCGCGGCTACTCGTCTCCGTCAACGGGTTGCCCAGGAGCATAGGAGCAGGCGATGCATGGCGGCAACGGACTTGACCTGCGTGGTGACCGATTGGGCAACCGGGCGTCAGGGGCTCCAGCAACTGCATGACTGGCAGCCGTGACGTAAGGCAGCGCCGTACCTCTCAGCTCTCTTCCGTCTCGTCAAGATGGAGGGGGATGTTGCGGAGTTCCATCTCTTTGCGTAGGCGCTGCGTGAACTCTGATTTTCTGTATCGAGCAAACCACCAAGGGAGTGCGCTGATCATCTCCGTGCGAGCGTCAGGGGATAGTTCAGATATGAACTCCTGGAGTATGTGGGCTATGGCTACCCAAGCATTTTGCGGGTCATAAACGGCGGCCTTTCGGGCAAGGATTTCGATGCGGGTGATTGCGCCCTCATCAAAACTCCCGGGGTTGTTCATGAACGAATGAGCGAGTGCCATCCCGGGATCGCTGAGCACGCGGTACCGGAAGGCTTCGACGCGAGCGATCTCCCGCTCTTGCTCCTCGGTCTTGAGCCGCGACTCGCGTTGGCGACGTCGCTCTGCGATTGCGTCAGCTATGTCCGCTGAATCCGCCATGATCTGCGCGTGACCCCATGCGATCCGAACCGTTTCGTCTTTGAGGTCGCGGGGGACGCCGAGGAGGGTATTGACTCGATGCTCGACTATTTCTGCTTGGTTCAACGGGCGTTTGTTGGCCACGGATTCGGCCACGCCTCTCACGTAGTCGCACGCCACTGCCTGTGGGTCGTGATGCGTTGGAGTCGGTGAAATTTCCTCCCAGGCCAAGGTTAGGTCGGCATGGAAAAAGAAGTCCGGGTTCGCGCTGGCTAGTTGTACGGAGAATCCAGCGCGACCCGTGCGTGGTTCGTGGCGGTATCTGCGCATCAGCTCTCGGTATAGGGTGTGCGGAGCTGGTGTGCAGGATCGGCCTCCCGTGCAGAAGCCAGGAGTGATTCACGGAGTGCGCTACGGCCGTCTTGCGGATCGGGCAGTGCAGCCGGGGCCCAGTTGTATGCGAAGTGTGTGAGCCTGAGGAACCTGTCCGCGATGTACTGTCCGCGGTCGGCTGCTGGGTCGTGGACGGCCCGCGTGAAGATATCAACGACCGGCCCTCTTAGCGACGGCATTTGGAGGGCGGTGTCCATCCAGAGCTTGAAGGCTGATGCAGAGGTCTCATCCAAGGGCGGGGAATCGAGCCCAGAGCGCCACCCGCCTATGAAGAGGGCTTGATCACTGGGTGGGATCTCTCCTCCGGTAGCAGACGAGAGCAGCAGCGGGATGCCTGATGTGTTGCGTTCTTGGGCCAAGGCCATGAACGACCTGCGGCCGGCCTCCCGAAGTGCCGGATCGTCGCTGGCGCACCAAGTGGACAGGTTGGAGCGTACCTGTCCCCGTACGTTCGGTTGATGCCATAGCTTCTGCATCGAATCACCGACTGCCTCGGCAATTCTGTCGGAGGGGGCAGCAGCAAGGAAGCTCAGACGGTAGAGCATCATTTTTGGGTACTCGCCCGCAAGTGGTCCGCCGCATGCACGAGCGACAGCCACCTTCAAGTCCTCGGTGAACTTGCCCTTCTCGTCCTGGGCCCACTTCTTCAGTCGGTCGCGCATAGCTCGACCGATCACTGGGTGGAGAGCGCCGGCAGTAATCAGGTCTCGAGCGTGATCCTTCAGGGAGTTATGGCTGGACCATTGAGTGGCCACGTCCTGAAGCAGCTTGAGGGACTTGTGGTGTGCGCTGTAGCGCAGCACATATTGGCCGAGGCGGTTGGTAATTCGTTCCGCATGCTCTGGGTAGGTAACCGGAAGGTTGGCCATCCAGGGGACGACGATGCCGGTGAGGGGCATACGGTCGACCCAGAAGTATTCCAAGACGGCGTCGGCGTAGTCCGGCCGCTGGAATCGAAGCGTATCCTGACGCGTCAGCTTAGCGCCGATGCTCCAAGCCAATTCGATGATTCCCGGGCCGCTTTGCCCGCCGCGATGGTTCGTTACGTCTTTGAGTTTGTGCGAGAGGTTGGCGGCTGCCTCGAAGATATCTCCGACGGGTGAGCCCTCCAGCAAGGCTGCGGCGAGGAGAAAATTCCGTCGATCGCTGTCCGGATTTTCTATATGCCACGTACGCAAATGGGTGCGCCAACTGCCCAGGGCTTCAAGAACGTTGTTTATCTTGATCTGTGTGCGGGAAAGCTGCTTTCCGTCGACCGCCTTGAGATCTTCTTCGAGTACGGGAGCGAAGTGTTCAGCCCGGATGGCGTTCGCCCAGCGAACCGCATCATCGGGCTTCCGTCCGCCGAGCTTCTTGACGATTTCTTCGTCGGTGAGCCATTCATCTGCCGGAACAATGGGTTGTTGTTGCTCCAGGCGAGCGCGGACGATCGCAGTTGCTTCCGGGTGTTCCAGATGGACCGCTAGATCATCTGCGCCGCGGCCTGCTATCTCCCACAAGTTGGGCCGCACGGCCACGACAAGGATCGACTGGCTCTCTTCCAAGATTGCTTTATCAGCAAGCAGATTCTGGCCGAAGTCTTCACCGACCTTTTGCTCTTCGCTTCGGAGGTCCAGCAGCCAGGCGCCGCGCTGGTCCTTCAGTTGCTCGACGAGGGTGAAGCTGTCATTCGGTTCGCGTCGAACCTGACGAGGCCGTAGCTCTTGGTGTTCGTGGAGCAGGTGGACCGCAGTCGTGTACCTGCCGACCCCTCGGTCTCCTACCAGGACGACGATGCGATGCTCGTCAAGCTTCTGCCGCGCCGCACCGATGTTCTTGGGCTCGACAAAGCCAACCAGGCATTCATCGATCCACTCGCTCGTCAGCGTGCGGGCCTGTACGAGACGGCTCACCGTCTGGTGCAGGTTACCGATGACGGTGCCGTTATTTGTGCCTACGCGCTGGATCGTACGAGGAGATGCGCCGTCGCTTTCATCGTCGTCTTCCCAGTCCTCCAGCTCCTCGTCGCCGACAAGCTCGTCTGCCGGCTGCGACGGATCCTGTTCCGGCCTATCGGCGCTGGCGGGGTGGAGCGGTCCAGTCGTCCCCTCACCCGGCTCCGGGGCCGGCGTGGGAGGCGGGTCGGTGACTGCTTCGGGCTTGCCTGTTGTCTCCGGTGAGGTGTGCCCGCCCGGCCCGTTCTCCGGGTTCCCCATGCCGGTCACGTCTGGCTGATCCATGCTCGTGCTTCCCCCTGTGGATACTACCGTTGCTGCTTGTTCGCGGGATTGATCGCAGCTACGCGGACAGCCGAAGTCAACCGCCGATGATGCGCTTGCTCTTGATGCCGACGACTTCAGCGTCGGCCTCGACGGTGCGGGCGTCCTGGATCACCTGGGCGCGACCGCTGACCTCCTCGGCGTACATTCCGGTCACCTTGCCCCTGACGGTGCCCAGACGCTGATCCACGACCGGAGAGCCAGTCGCGGGTCGCTCTTCGCCGACGAAGGTGATGCGTTGCCCGTAAACCGCCTCCAGGGCTCCTCGTAGGCGCGCCAAGCTCCTGCGCACACCCTCGTTACTGCCGTCGAGAAGGTGCCCCTGCCCTTGGTCGCTGAAGACCTCCAGAGCGTCACGCATCGCGATCAGCGCCTCTTCGCGGTTGGTGACTTCCAGTTCGTCGGGCGACAGAGGGAAGCGGAGCTCGCCTTGAAGTACGTCGGGGACCGCAACCCTGTCTCGGGCCTCCGCCCGCCGGTCGAGCGCTGCGCTCAGTCGCCCGTACAGGAAGGTGAAGGCTTGCGTGAGCGCTGCCCCTGTAAGGACTGGAAAACTCAGCGGGTCCATGCCGCTCCCCCCGTCGCATACACCACGAACCAGACCGAATGTGGGTTCAGTTCTACCAAGCGACGCCGAAAAACGGGCAGGTGAGACTGGAATTGGCCGAAAACCAATTATCCTGACTGGATAGCTAGTTGCGGGAGCGTCGTGTTTCGGACTCAGGATGCGCCAATGAACCTCGCCTTCACTGACCAACCTCCGGGCACCCACGGCCGGTTCCGCTCCACCACCGCGCGCGGACGCCACGGCATCTACGACCTGATCGAGGAAGCGTTCACCTCGACGCTCATGCTGCGCCGCAACGGCAGCAACTACGCCCGGACCGACGTCAGTTTCCGGGAGGTCGGCGGGGAAGCCGCCCGCCGCATCGAGCAGGCCGAGGACCCGTCGAACGCCACCGTCTACCACCTCGCCACCCACACCTACCGCCACCACCAGGCCACCATGCGCCTGCGCCAATTCGCCAAGGACACCCCCCGATGAACCCGACCACCAACAAGCAGCTCGTCGACCCCGCCTACTGGGAACAAAAGGCCACCCAGGCCCGCGCCACCGCCGAGGGCCTGGACGTGTTCGCCTCCACCCTCACCTGATCAGTGGCCACGCTGAAAGAGCTCACTGGAGCCCATCCCATTCAAGGAGCAGGGGGGCCGTCAGGGCCAGCCCGGGCGGCGACAGCTATTTCGACTCAGGGCCACACTGCCCCATGGCGGCACGGACAACACCGGTTCGGCTGCCGTCACCCTCTCCTGGGGCGACTACACGATCCTGTTCTGAGCACGGTGTTGGTTCGGTACGACGGGTTGAGCGAAGGCCGGGAGGCTAGGAGGCCACTGCCCTCCCGGCCTCCCGGTTTGCCAAGTGCCAGCCAGCTTTGTCAGTGCCGTGCCCTACCTTGAACGCCGGCGATGAACGTGTGCCAGGCACGACAATGAGGGGGCGGGACAGGAATCCATGCGGAGATGTGCTGTATGCGGTGTGGACATCAGCCACCGGAACGGACTGGCGAAGTACTGTTCGGATGCATGTGCCCAAGAAGCACGCCGACCGACCATGCTCGTCTGCGAGGAGTGCGGCACCCAGTTCGTTCGGCCGAACCGCCCTGGCGCACCTCCCCGTTACTGCTCCGAGGAGCACAGGGCCGCCGCGAGGGTCCATAGGTCCAAGAGTCATCACACGGCACACATGGAGGAGCTGCGCCTCCTTCGGGGCGACAGAAGGTGCGAGATCTGCGGTGCCGACATCAATCACCTCAAGGCCTTCGCAAGGTACTGCGACCAGCAGTGCTGGTACAGGGCCCAGGGTCATGTTCCGCGTCAGCCCGCTATGTCCTATGAGGAGCGGCTACTCAGGCGGCGCGAGAGGCGAGCTGAGTCAAGGCCGGTCTCGATAACCCTCTGGTGCAAGGGCTGCGAGAGCCCCTTCGAATGGCCCGGAGGTAAAGCGGGGCGCAGACCACAGCATTGTCAGCCGTGCCAAGATCTCAGCAAACTAAAGGTGCGCACAGAGCCGCTTGCGTGCAAAGGCTGCGGCCTGACGGTCCCAGCCGAGAGGCGTGCCCTCGCTCTCTACTGCTCGGTTGAGTGCCAGGTCACCATGAACAACCTTGCGCAGGCGGAGCGTCGCAAGGTGCAACGTGTGGAGGCGAAACAAGACCGGCACTGCGAGGTCTGCGGGGAATCGATCGAGGCGCAGGAACACGGTCTCCGCAAGTACTGCGGTTACGGCTGCTGGTACCGCGCCAACTACACACCCAGGCCCAAAGCTCGCTCCTGTGCCTGGTGCGGTGGCACGATGTCCCATCGTCCAGCCATCGCCAAATTCTGCGGGCAGTCCTGCTACTTGAAAATCCAGTACAGGCGCAAGGTGGGAACAGCTCTCCGGTCACGCCCGTGCGCCCACTGTGGCGAGAGCATGCCTCTCAGTACGGCGAACCGCATCTACTGTTCGAGCCGATGCTCCCGGCGCGCCTACTTCGAGGCGAATTCGGAGAAAGTCCGTGCCGCGAAGCGTCGCGGAAACCACCAACGCCGGGCGATGTTGGCCAATGCCAAGCGGTACGGCATAACCAGACGCGATCTCGCCCGACTATGGGACCGGTACGGAGACATGTGCGCCTATTGCGGCGAGAAGTCTCAATCCCTACATCAAGAGCACATCATTCCAATTTCCCGAGGCGGAGATGACAGCATCGGGAACTTGGTGCCAGCGTGCCCCGACTGTAACCTCGCCAAAGGGGACCGGACACTCATGGAGTGGCGGCTTGGGAAGAAATCGCCACGCTACAGAACCGCGCGGCACCGCCAGAACTCCCCGGAGACGGAGCTCGCTGACCGGCCCGCGCGCCCAACAGCTGGCCTGGAAAACACAGACCTCGCTGATTGCTGCGGTGTAGGCGAGTCTGAATCCGCCTAGTGGACAGAACCTCTTTCATTCTGTCTCCGGAGAGTGAAAGAGGTTCACTGACTTAACGAAGCACTACTAACAATTCGTTGGAAGTCCGGTACGTCATCTGCGGGTGCGTCGTGGCTGGTCGCATAGTTCCCCGCGCCCCTTCGGGGCGCTGCCGAACCGCACCGGACTTCGCCCAACCTGCTTAGCCATGATGCCCTTCTCCGGACGGCCAAGTGCCCTCGACAGCATGCTTCAGCCTCTCGATGATGTTCCCTGCCTGGACGTTGAGCCGCTCGGATTCGTTCGCTTCCCATGTCGGGCTCATGCCGGCTGCGGCAGCATGGCTGCGTGCGTCAGCGACCCGCGTCGCCAAGTCCTTCGTGAGACCCTCAATGTCGTTCGGCAGAGAGCGGACGCCCGCCTTCTTCGTGTCGGCAAGTTCGCGGTCGCTGGGCGGCGGCGCCGCACGGAACAGCGGCTGCTGTACGTGTCTGCTCGCCATTGGTGCGGACGCAGGTGGGGTGTATGGGGGCCTGGGCAGACGCACGCCGGCTCCCTTGGGGAAGGCATAGTCGAACCATGCCTGATCGGCGAGCTTGCCAGCGGCGTCGGCAGTTCCGAAGGCGTCGACGCGTCGTGGAGCACGGCCCTCCTCCATCGCCGCGGCCATCTCGCGCAGCAGCCCTACCGCCTGTACCCGCTGGGCGTTCATGACGGCGAGCGCGTCGGTGATACCGCGCCGGGTCCGGACACTGGGCCCGGACTCGTCTTCTGCGCCGCGTTAGTCTGGGCTCCCATGGAGCCTCGGTCAGGGTCGACGAGCTTGAACGCAGCCAGCCACTGTGCCGCCCGGTAGCGGATCAGCTCGGCAAATGCGTCGTCGTCCTTGCTCGCGTCGGCCAGCAATTGCCCAGTGCTCTTGCCGCTGAAGGCTACGCCGGCGCGGGCGATGGCGACCGGGACGGTGCTGTCGTCCACGCGTGGGTTCCACGCCTCCGACCAGCTCACCGAACACGACGTCGGGGGTCTCCTGCGGCCGGGAAGAAGTGGGCGAGCAGCAGTCTGGAGCGCAGATCTCGCTGCTCGCAGATCCCCGCGTCGGGCGGACACTCGTACAACCGCGTGATCGGCAGCTCCCCGGCGAGCACCCGGTACACGGTGGTATCGATGATCCCAGCGGCCCGGTACTTCTCCAGAACACCGCGGCCGACTGCGCGATCCTCGTTGACCGCTGGAAACCCCAACTCCGCGTGGATGTGGTCACGCCGGTTCCCGGCCTGCACCGTCTGGTACAGCAGCTCGGGCTCAGTGCATCCAACAACGAGCCTGGCCTTGACAACGGCGACCTGGAGCGCGAGTCGCGCTGGGTGGTCGTCTGAATCCGCGCGCTCCAGGTCGGCATTACGCTCGGTCGTCCACCGCTGAAGGGAGGCAGTCACGTCCGTTGCCGTGAGCAGCGCCGCCTGGTCGGTCTTCAGGATCTGATGACGGCTCTTGGTCCGGTTGTTGCCCTTGACGGTGGGCCAGGCCCAGAAATCACCTTCAGGGGTGCGGTAGACCTGCGCGACCATGAGGCAGGGTTCCTCCTGCCCGTTCAGCATGAGGTCTTCGGTGAGGTCGTAGCCGCGGCGGCCGTCGCCTTCGGCGAGCAGCGTCGAGGCGCGGCCAATCACCTCGACGACGCGGTCAACGCTCGTCATCGAGACGCTCAGCGAAGCTGTCGGCTTGCCGTCCGGACCGTGCCAGATCTCGATCGGCGGGAGCAGCCACTTGGCGGTGGCCGCGGCTGGGTCGGCCGGGGAGGGCCAGCAGGTGTCGTTGCGCTCGTTGCGCTCCCAGGTGCTGCCGGCGCAGCCGTACAGCCGCACAGACATTGCGAGGGCTGCTTCGCCACCTACGCTCAGCGGTCGTAGCCGGGCGGGGTGGATCCGTTCGCGGCCGTGCTCGGTGATGATCAGGCGGTCGACTGGCTCGGCGGCGTAGGCGAATGCAGCGGCCAGCGCCTCACGGGGGGCATTTATGCCGTCGGTAGCCAGTGCGGCCTCGACCAGGCGGTCGACGGTGTCAGACGTGTGCGGGGCCGGGTGCTCGGATAACGGTTCATTGGTCACGGTATGCGAACGCCTTAGCACGTAGAGCAAAAGTTAGCGAGATGCTAGCGCCTCAACAGAGCCGAGCACGGACTCTTATGTGAAATCGCTGGTCCGCGAGCTCCGGGCGCGCTGCTTGGGGGACCGCTGTGCGGCATTCCGTTACGGCACGCGCGGACGATGCCCACATTGATGCAGACGACGGTGATGAACGACAGCTCGATCCCGTCGCCGTCGGAGACGAGGTCGGCGGTGACCTCGGTGGTGCAGGCGATCCCGTACGGGCGGCTCACTGCCGTGGAGGTGTGAGGCGTAGCGGACGAGCGCGATCCCGCCCACGTTGTTCTCCACGACCGCGAGCGCGCCACCCCGGACTTCCACGACCCGGAACGCGTCTTGCTTCCCGTCCGGCTGTACCACCTCGGCCTCATGCAACAGGAGACGGCCCAGCATGTAGGCGGTGCAGCGGGACAGCTGCTGCCCCCGTGTGTTTGTGGTCCGCCGCCGTGACCCGACGCCCCCTGCCCTGCCTGGTTCGGCCGAGGGGCGCCGGGTGGTCAGGCGTCAGTGCGGGATGCCTTCGATCAGCTCCCGGGCGCCCTGCCGCAGCAGGTCAGCGCAGACGCGGGCGCCCAGCGTGCCCGGGTCGTTCGATGCTTCGCCCCAGTGCTGGGCGTGGACGAACTGGGCACCTTCGCGTGTGAAGACCATGCCCCGCAGTACGAGCTGGCCATCGGGGCCGGTGACGCAGTGCCCGGCGATGGGGCTGTTGCAGTGGCCTCGGAGGCCGTGGAGCATGACGCGTTCTGCGGTCAGCTCCTTCATGGTCTTGGCGTGGTTGAGCTGTTCGAGCAGCCCGGCGACCGGCGCGTCATCCCGGCGGCATTCGATCCCGATGACCCCGGCGCCCACGGCCGGGATCATCTCGTCCACGGAAAGTGCCTGTTCCGCCCGGTGTTCTAACCCGAGGCGGCGCAGGCCGGCCAGGGACAGCACCATGGCGCTCCAGCCCTTCTCGCCCTGGTCGAGCTTGTCCACGCGGTTGCCGACGAGGCCGCGGACGCGCTCCACCTGGAGGTGGGGCCGGTCCCGGAGGATCTGTGCCTTCCTGCGTACGGCGGAGGTGGCGACCGTCGCGCCTGCGGGAAGGTCGTCGAGTGTGCTGTGCTCCGACCCTTCCGGGAAGAGGACGACGTCTTGGACGTCTTCGCGGGGGAGGTAGGCGGCGAAGATCAGGCCCTCGGGGATGGGCTTGTCCCCGGCGACGTCCTTCATGCAGTGCACGGCGATGTCGATGCTGCCGCGCTGGAGCATCTGGTCGATCTCCTTGGTGAACAGGCCCTTGCCGCCGAGCTTGGCGAGGTCGCCCTGCCACAGGTCGGCCTCGGTCGTATGGGTGACGATCTCGGTGCGGGTGTCCGGGGAGTGCTTGTGGATCAGCTCGGCGACCTGTTCGGCCTGGAAGGCCGCCATGGGTGCGGCGCGGGTGCCGATGCGGATCAGTTCAGGGGCGTTCATGCAGGTTGTCCCATCTCGTGGAGGTAGGCGACCGTGCCGTTGTCGGCCGCGTCGACCAGGTGCTGAATGCGTTGCCAGTCCGGGGGCTTCATCAGGGTTTGCCAGTCCGTCAGGGACCGAAGGCCCCAGTCGTCGTGTTCGTCGGAGAGCGTGACGCAGGCGTCCATGTATTCGACTTCGAGCAGTCCGCCGTCGAAGAAGAGCGCCATGCGGTTGCTGGTCCAGCCGTTCGCGGGGAGGGCGAAGTCGAGGCCGATGAACCGCAGGGGGCGGTGCCCGGGGGCGACGCCGGCCTCCTCGCTCAGTTCGCGCAGTGCGGCGCCGACGGGGTACTCGTGGTGGTTGAGGTGGCCGCCGGGGAGCTGCCACGCGCGGGGCCCGGCTCCGGCTTTGTGGAGCATGAGCACGCGCCCGAGGTGATCGCGGATCAGTACGGCGGCCCATGCGGTGACGCGGGGAAGGGATGCCTCGAACGCGGCCCGTGGCCGGTGGTCCAGGTGCTTCGCCATGGCTGCTTCTCCGGTTCTCAAATACCGATAATCAGTCGGAAAACACGCCGACAAATTGTCGGAAAAGGGCACTGGTGAACCGCAGTAGCATGTGCGCCCAACACCCCTCCGAGTAAGCGGAGTTGACGCCATGACCACGGTGATTGTCGGATCACGTGCCAGCCGCCTGGCGCGCGCCCAGGTCAGGGAGTGGCTGGAGCCGATGCGCAAGCGGTACCCGCACGTGACGTTCAAGCAGCGCGTGATCCTCGAAGGCGGCGACGAGGACCGCCAAACGGCTTCGCTCTCCGAGGTCGCGGCGAAGACGGAGAGCGGGAACGCCTTCTCCGGCAAGCAGCAGCGCGCCCTGCTCGCCGGGGACGCCGATGTCGTCGTGCACTCCTTCAAGGACTTGCCCACCGAGCCGACACCGGGCCTCACTGTCCTGCCGGTGCCCGGACCCCGGGAGGACGTGAGGGACGTGCTGTGCGGCCACACCCTCGCCACGCTGCCGCCCGGGGCGCGCGTCGGCACCGGAGCCCAGCGCCGCATTGCCCAGCTCCTCGCCCTGCGCCCCGACGTCGTCACCGTCCCCATCCGGGGCAACGTGCCCCCGCGCCTGGGCAGGCTCAAAGGCCCCGGCGCCGTCGACGCCGTCCTCCTGGCCGCCGCCGGACTCGGCCGGCTCGGCATCGGTTCCGACGTCTCCGAACGCCTCGACGTCGAGACGTTCCCGCCCTCCCCCGGCCAGGGAGCACTCGCGATCCAGGTCCGTACCGACGACGAGCGCGTGCGGGAGCTGCTGGCCGGCATCGGTGACCCGGACGTGGACGCGGCCGTACGCGCGGAACGGTCGATGCTCGAAGCGCTGCACGGCGGGTGCTCGGTACCCGTCGGGGCCCACGCCACCGTGGACGCGGACATGTTGCGCCTGTCCGGCACGGTGACCTCCCTCGACGGAAAGACACAGGTCCGCGCCACCGCCAGCGGCCCCCTCAGCGCCCCGGAAGGGCTCGGTAAGGCGGTGGCTTCGGAGCTGCTGGAACGTGGTGCGGACGGCATCCTGGCCACCATCCGCCCCTCAACCCAGTGAGCGGGCGACGTCGAGCGCCGCGTAGGTGATGATCCGGTCCGCACCGGAGCGCTTGAGCATCGTGAACAGCTCCACCAGCGGATCCACATCCCGCCCGTCGTCCGTCTCGCGCGTCAGGCGCAGGTACTCGCCCGAGACGGAGAACGGCATCAACGGCATCGGACGCTGCGCCTTGATCCGCAGCAGCGTGTCCACGGTGAAGGCCGCGGGCTCCAGCAGCAGCATGTCCGCGCCCTCGTCGAGGAAGCCCACCCCCGCCTGGACGGCGGTGTCGGACTGCCCGGCGGGGATCTGGAACGCCCGCGTCCCAGAGGCCGGAGCGGCGCCCATGGCGGTCCGGTACCCCTCGTACAGCACGGAGTCCAGAATCAGATGCGGCATGATCGCCACGTCCTTGTGGCCGCTGTCGTCCAGCGCGGCCCGCACCGCCGAGGTGGTGCCCGGCATCATCGCGGCCGGCCCCACGATGTCCGCCCCCGCTTCCGCCTGAGCGACGGCCTGGAGGGCCATGGCCTCGGCCGTCGCCGCCATGTCGATCACGCCTGCGACCCCGCCGAGGTAGCACTCCCCGGTGTCCGTGTGGGCACACAGGCACGTCTCCGTCATCACCGCGATCTGCTCGTCCGCCTCCTTCGCGGCACGGATCGCGCGCATCATCAGGCCGTGCGGCGACGCCCCCTGGGAGGCGCGGCTGTCGCGGAGGCGGCTGCCCGCGAAGACCTTCACCGAGCGGATGCCCACGTTGGACAGTTCCTTGACCAGGTGTGGGATCTCGCCGACGGCCACGGTCGGCATGGGCCCGGCCGTGGTGTCGTCGTCCTCCCGGACCAGGAGCACCATCGACAAGTCCGGTGGAGCCAGCAGCGGGCCGTCAAGGAAGCGCTTGACGGCTGGACGGTGCACAGGCATACGAACTCCCTCTGCCGAGTTGGGGCACGTGCGATCAATTGGCCGATGTGGTGTCGGTCATCGAGAGGGTCGGCGCGGACTCGCTGTCATCAAGAAGCGTGTCGCCGTGACCGTTCAGCACGATGCCGGCGGAGACCGCGACGGCGACGGCGAGCAGCGCGATGAACGAGCGCGCCGGGTGCCCGAGGTCGATCTTGTCCGGGCCCTCGGGCCGTGCGTGCCGGGCGGTCACCGCTTCGCCTCCGCGATCCGGTCCGGCGATACGGTCCATTCCAGGCCGCCGCCCACCGGCGCGCACCAGGCCCGCGTGACCATCCGCGACCCGCGAATGCCCTCGACCTGCTCGGGAGCAATGGCCCGAAGGATTCCGGTGCGGCCGGTGGCGGTATCAACGATGAGACGGCCGAGCAGCGGGTGTTCCCGGTGCCCGAGCCCGAGATCCTGCCAGTCGCTCATTTGATGCCCCAGAGCGGGAAGCCTCCCGACGCGGCTTCGTGCAGAACGCGGCGGCGGTGAACCTGTCCGGGGGTACGGCGGGGTACGGCGCCGGTGGCTTCGACGAGGAAGGCGCCCCGGTCGCGGGCCAGAACCATCAGGGCCTCGAACTCGGCAGACCCGTCGGCGACCATGGCTGCCGCGCTGACCACGATGCCGCGAGCCGTCTGGTCGGAGAGCGCTTGGACAGCATGCGCCCAACCGGGCCGGTCCGTGAGCGGAACGGCGGGGGCATCGATCAGTTCGAGGACCGGGAGCCATTCCCGGTCGGTCGCGTGGCGGCGGGCCTGCTCTAAGAGCGAGGCGGCGACCGCGTCAGTGTCGGCCGCCGCGTAGAGAACGACGGGGATGAGGCCGGGGGTGATGGCAGCGCAGTCATTCAGCATGCCGACCACTGTCACGATTCGATCACCGACGGTGAATCCACGGGGCGTAGTAGTGGAGGAACTGCCTCAGCCTCAACTACCACGCTTCGTGGCACCCGGGCGCAGGCCCCGTCTTGGGACTACTACGCGCCATGATGACGCCGGGGGTCAGCGCACGCCGAGCGGCACTCCAGCCGCCCGTGCCAGGTCGCGGACCTTCGTCACGGACACATCGGCGAGCCTGCCCACGATCACGCCAGGAAGAGCCTGGTGACGGACCCAGTTCGGCGCCATCTCGCACACCTGCCCCAGCTCTTCGGCCGCGCGGTCCCACTGCCGTGTCTCGGTCCGGGTCAGGGACACATCCAGCCGGTAGCGGGCATGGGTGGACAGCGGGAGCGCTGAGGCCAGGTTGGCGTGGTTGCCTTCGATCAGGCGCACGGCCCTGGCCACATCCCCCAGGGCGACGTTCACGGACAGCGCCTGGGTGGTGATGTAGACGGGGCCGAAGGGCTGGCCGTGGCCGCCCCGTGCGTGCTCAGCACCGATACGGGCAGCGACCGCATGAGCCTGGGACAGATACTCCTTGGCCGTGTCGGCGTCGGCGCCGCCCCGGGACGCGGCAACGGCAGCGTTCGTCACGAGCTGCCCGTAGACGGAGAGCCTGTCCGGGTCATGATCGGACATGCGGAGTTCGATGCCCTGGGCGGCCTGCGAGGCGATCTGCACGGCCTTGGCCGTGTGGGAGTCGCGCAGGCAGATCCACGCCAGCACCGCCGAGAGGTGAGCGACCCTCAGCTCGTCGCCAACCTGCTGGGCAATCTGGTGCCCCTGGGTGATCGCGGCGTACCCAAGATCGCGGGAACCGAGGACGTTCGCCATCGTGGCCGCCGTCAGGTAGGCGTCCGCCAGCACCCCGGCAGCCTGTTCCCTCTCAGACCCGTCGGCGACGTTGAACAGGCCCCGCGCCTCCAGCAGCAGCGTCGAGAGCAGCGCGCCAAGCTCCACGTACCGACCCGACCAGAACGCCGCGTCCGCTCGCCGGACCGCCGCCTGCATATCGGCCAGCGGCCCCGGCTCAGCGGGGGCGAGTAGCCCGAGGGCGCTGTCGTGGACGGCTGCTGACACGGCCCGCAGCGCGGACCGCTCCTCGACCTCCATCGAGCGGCGCGGTGCCTGCTGCCCCAGGATCACTGACACGTCCACGCCCAGCGCGGCGCTGATCTTCAGCAGCGAGCCGATCTGCACATTGCCGCCCTGCTCGACCTTGCGGATCGTGCCCACGGACAGGCCGGACTTCTCTGCCAAGCCTTCCTGCGTGACCTCCCGGCCGCGAAGGAACTTGATCCGTTCCCCAGTGCTGAAATCCGCCCACTGCGTCATCCGTACAACTCCCGTCTGTGAGTGGCCTCTCACGGGACCGTACCGAGGTGACACGCCGACCGGAAACTCCAACGTCCCATCTGCCTATAGACAGAGGGGGTGTTGACGGGACGTCCAGGGTCCGCGGGAGGCGACCGGGAGCACCTCGCCGGCGCCCATGCTCCCGGTCACGTGAGCGTTCGGGGTCAGGCCGTACAGGCGGCCTCGATGCCCAGCAGCATTTCCAGACGGGCGACTGCGCCGTTTCCGGGCTTGGCGAGGACCGTGGTCATCCCGGCCTCGCGAGCAGGCGGAAGGTTCCGCTCGTGGTCGTCTACGAACACACACTGCTCGCCGGGCAGGGCCATGCGCTCCAGCACAGTGCGGTAGATCGCCGGATCGGGCTTGGCCACCCGCTCCCGTTCGGAGACCACCGTCACGTCGAACAGGTCCCACACGCCGATCGCCGCGTACGGGTCGTAGGGCGCCAGACCGAAGGAGTTCGAGAGCATCGCGACCGCGTACCCGGCCTCGCGCGCCGCACGGGCCAGGGCAATCATGTCAACGGCCGGTTCGACCTTGGCCCAGGCACGGCCCATCAGGTTCTCGTCGTGCTCGACTCCGAGGAGCTGTGCGGTACTCCGGTTCCACTCCTCCTGGCTGATCGCGCCGATCTCAAGGTCGGCGTACAGGCGGCGCCCTTCGGGGTGGTCGTTAAGGGTGTACCTCCACGTCTCCGGTGCGAGACCTTCGCTTTCGCACCATGCGCGGTGAACAGGGAGGACGTCGGTGGTGAGGACCCCGGCGAAGTCGAGGATCAACCCGCGAAACCGGCGCTCGGACCCATTGGCCCTATCGATGACATGCGGCATGCTGACGATGTCCCTTCAGTGAGTGGCCTCACTGGGGACGGTACCCGGGAACAGGAATCCCCGGAGACGCGAGCGGCCCGCCGCCCTTGGCCAACAGCGCTGGCGGGCCGCTTCGTTGAGTACCACGGCCGACTGTTGCGGCGTCTTCGGCTCCGCCCCTGGACCTGGACCACCGTCCCCCTAGCCTTCGCCCAGCTCATCCAGGTCCTCCAGGTCGCCCGGCTCTGGGCCCTTCTGCTCGACCATGACCCCGTCGTACGACAAGGGCCAGCCCTCCCCCTTGACCACCTCGCTCAGCAGCGCCGGAACGATGTCCGAGGTGACCTGCCGCATCGGCTGGCCCGTCACCTCGGCGTAACGGCGCGCCTGTTCGAACCAGCAGCCCAGCGCGGTGACCACCAGCGCACGCAGCCGCGAAACGTCGTCGGAGTACCGGTCCAGCCCGGCGTCCGCCTGTACCAGCGCGAGCTCCGCCACGTCCGTCAGCTCTCCTGCCTCCGCCTCATGCGACCGGTCATAGATCCAGTCCTTGACCTGCTCAATCGCCCACTGCTGCGCTTCAACTAGATCGGGCCGTTCCAGCGCGGCGATCTCGTAGTCCGACAGCCTGTGCATCATGTGGTCCTCCTCGCCGAAGGGTCGGTTGGCGCCGACGGTACGGCCGCCGTCCCCCGGGCGAGAAGGCCGCAAGACTTGACGAGTGGAGCAGTCAAGTTCCACCCGTGCCGTGGTTACCCAGTGCTCGCCGCGACCTTGCCCAGGACCCGGCCGGCCTTCGCTCTGGCCGCTTCCTTCTTCCTGAAGTCCCGTGTTCGAGTGTCCTGTTCGATGTGGCGGGCGCGCGCGTCACCGTCGAGCATGCGTTGCACGGTGGACGGGTGCCACTTGCCGCCCTTCTTGGTGCGGACTCCCTCTTCTGCGAGGGTGTCGCAGATCTCCCGGTACGACAGACCCTCGGCGCGCAGCTCGCGGGCACAGCCCTTGCCCTTGTCCTCGATGTCGTCGTCCACGAGTTCCTTGTTCACGGACTTCTTGCCGTAGCGGGGGGAGCCGTAGGCGTAGCCGCCCTGGGTGGCCTTGTTCTTGCGGCCGTTGCGCAGGCGCTTGTTGATCAGGCCACGTTCGAGCTGGGCGGCGGCGCCCATGACCTGGCAGCCCGGACATCCCCGCGCACCCCTTTCCAGGGCTATTTAAGAGGATTCCCATGCTCGGTAGCACTCGGGAGAGCTGGCCGACGCCCGCCCACGTCGCTGCTTATCTCGGCGGCGATGACATGACCGCCAAGAAGCTGGAGCACCTGCGCCTAACTGGCCAGGGGCCGAATTATCTGCGTCTCACCAACAGCCCACGTGGCCCGGTGCGTTATCGACGCCAGGACCTGGACGCATGGGAGAAATCCCGCTTGGTCGACCCCGCCGCTCAACGGATGGTTCCGCGTCGCGCAAGATCAACGAAGTAATCAGACCTGGATCAGTACCCGACCGGGCTGCTGCACGCGACGACAGTAGGAGATCAAGAACGGAATGGAGGGAAGATCAGCACAGGTCTACGACCTGTGGCACAAGTCTCGTCCGACGCCAGGCGAGAAGACCTGTGAGCACACCAAGAGCGGCCAACGGCTGGTGCCTTCAAGCCTCCACGGCCAGGGAAAGCGCTACCAAGTGCGGTACCGAAATCTCGACGGCGAGCAGAGGAAGGAAAGTTTCGCGACGCGGACCGGCAAGGGCGGCGCGGACGAGCGCCGCCAGGAGGTCGAGGAGCTGCTGCGGCGCCGCGTCTACGTGGACCAGCGGGCCGGCGAGGTCACGCTGGAGACGTGATGGCCGTCGCTGGACGTCGACGCGGGCACCTCCGCTGCGTACGAGCGGTACTTGAGGCTACACATCCTGCCGAGGCTCGGGCGTAAGACGATCGGCCAGATCACGGCCTCGGACGTGAAGCGGCTGCGGTCCGGGCTCGACGGGAGCAGTCAGCTGCCAAACCGTTTTCAGCGCCTCGGCAAGATAACGGCCGGGTGCGGCCACCGAACCAACGAGGCGATCGCCGTGAGCCCGGTGGATATGGATCGGGAACGGCAGGAGCTGATCATTCAGCGTCAGCTCAAGTGGGTTCGGGGGCACGGTTGGTGTTTCGCGCTGCCGAAGGGCCGCAAGATCCGGCGTACTCCGATGTCGGTGGAGAACGAGTTGGACGCGCAGATGCGCGAGCACCCGGCGGTCAAGGTGACCCTGCCGTACTACGACCGCCGCAATAAGCCAGCGGAGCGGTTCCGGCCGATCACGGTCGAGTTGCTCTTCTCCCGCGAGGCCAAGGGGGAGATCAAATTCATCAACCCGAAGCGGTTCAACGAGTGGGAATGGAAGCGCGCCCTGGTGGACGCGGGCGTGATCCCAGCTCCGGCCCGGGAGAAGCGCGGGGAATATCAAGCGGCTCGTGATGACGGCCCGGTCGCCCTGCGGCACTTCTTCGCGACCGCCCAGATCGACGCCGGCGAATCCGTCGTGGACGTCGCCGAGTGGATGGGACACGCGAACCCGTTGGTCACGTTCCGCCGATATGTCCGTGGCCGCGTCGGTGCGGGGGATCGCGGCCGGGCCGCCACGGACATCCTGCTGGCGGGGATCGTCACCGCCGCGAAAGCGGTGTGGAATCGGAAGGCAGTGTGACCTCAATGTGCCCTGTGGAAGCGACTGATCAGCGTCTTCCCGGGTCAGAGGCTACGAATTGGGCCGCAGCGTCCAGACCACGGTCATCTCGCCGGTCACCGCACCGTCCTCGCGGGTGATCGCGACGCGGACGGGGAACTCGGGGCGCTCGCCCGCGTCCAGCTCCGCGACGACCTCGGCCGCCGGGCGGCCCAGTTCGGCGGTGGCGGTGACGGGGCCCTTGGCGAGCTTCTTGTAGCCGATCTCGGCGCGCACGGCCAGGGGCACGGCGCGGGAGAGCTGGTCGCCGAAGGCGGCGAGGACGATGGCGCCGCTCGCGGACTCGGCGAGGGTGAACATCGCGCCGGCGTGCGGGCCTCCGACGTGGTTGTGGTAGTCGGGCTGGTCGGGCAGGCGGACGACGGCACGCTGTGCGGTGGTCTCCTCGAAGACGAGGTTGAGCGTACGGGCCATGGGCACCGTGGCCACGAGCATGTCGCCGATCGAGGGCTGGGTCTCAGACATACCGCAGAAGTTACCAGTCAGTAGCAATGGCGGGAAGGGGCTCCCGTCACCCGGGTCGCCGGCTCCCTCTATGGTTATCCGCCATGTGGCCAGGACAGCAGCCGCCCGGGGGCGAGCAGAACCCGCAGGACCAGAATCCGTACCAGCAGCCGGGGTACCAACAGCAGCCCAACCCGTACCAGCAGCCGGGGTACGCACAGCCCGGCCCTCCGCAGCCGAACCCGTACCAGCAGCCCGCCCCGGCGGGCCCGCCCATGGGAGCGCCCGCGCAGCCCGCGCCGCAGTGGACCGGACCGGCCGGTCCCGGCGGCCCGCAGCCGCCGAAGGACAGGAGTAAGCGCACCACGATCATCGCGATCACCGCCGCGGTGGCCGTGGTCGCCGCCGCCGTGATCACGGGTGTCGTCGTGATGAAGGGCGACGACAAGAAGACCGTGGCCAAGACGGACCCCACGTCGGCCCCGTCCCTCGCGCCGTCCTCGCCGGCCCCCTCCTCCGGCGGCACGGACGCGCCCGTGGACAACCCGCGCGGCGGTGGCGACGACGTCAAGCCGGTCATCGACGGCTGGAAGGTGGTCGTCAGCAGCAAGCGGCACATCGCCTACGACGTCCCCGCGGAGTGGTCGGTCGACAGCCCCGGCATGTCCGTCGGCTTCTCGGACGACAAGGGCAAGCCCCTGATCACCATGAGCTCCCCCGCCTACTACAAGCAGGGGGTGTGCGGGAAGAACTCCCAGTCGGCCGCGGTCGGCACCAAGGGCGCGCAGGGCGCGAAGAGCGAGGAGAGCGCCGCCAAGATCGAGGCCGAGAACTGGCTGATCGCGGGCTACGACCAGAAGCAGACCGGCAAGCTCGACAGCACCGACGCCAAGCCCTTCAAGAGCGACCACGGCCTCACCGGCTACGCGTCCTCCGCCACCGTGACCGGGGTGACCAAGACCGACAAGTGCTCGTCCGACGGCAAGTCCTTCACCGTCACCTACAAGGACACCAACGGCGACCTGGCGACGTGGGTGCTCTACGCGGACAAGGGCGTCGACGGCGAGCTGCCGGACGACACCGTCAAGAAGATCATGACCTCGCTGCGCCCGCTCAAGAGCTCCTGAACACGCCGCCCCACCGGGGCGCTCAGCCCACGCTGAACGCCCCGCCCGGCGGCTCCGGCGAGCCCACGGCCTCCGCGTCCGACACCACGGCCGCGCCCGCCGCGAACCGCGCCAGCGCCTCCCCGTGCTCCACGCGCGCCGGGAAGGCGTCGGCGGCGGTACGGCGGGCGAGTGCGCTCACCGGCAGTTCGGTGTGCGAGGCGACGAGCACGGCGTTGCCGAAGCGCCGCCCCCGCAGCACCGAGGGTTCGACGATCAGGCACAGGTGCGCGAAGACCTCCTGGAAGGTCGCCACCTGGGACCGGAGGAAGGTGAAGGGGGCACCGTCGGCGAGATTGGCGGCGTAGCGGCCGTCGCGGCGCAGCACCCGGGCGGCCGAGCGCGCGAACTCCACCGAGGTGAGGTGGGCCGGCACCCGGGAGCCGCCGAAGACATCGGCGATGATCACGTCCGCGGAGGCGTCGGGCGCGGCCTCCAGTTCCGTACGGGCGTCGGCGGCCCGTACGTCGATGCCGGAGCCCTCGCGCAGCGGGAGGTGCTCGGCGACCAGGGCGAGGAGGCCGCGGTCGGCCTCGGCGACCCGCTGCCGGGAGCCGGGGCGGGTGGCCGCGACATAGCGGGGCAGGGTGAGTGCCCCGCCGCCGAGGTGCAGCACGTCCAGGGCCCGGTTGGGTTCCGCGGCGGCGTCCAGGACGTGGGCGATGCGCTGGGTGTACTCGAATTCGAGGTGGGTCGGGTCGTCCAGGTCCACGTACGACTGGGGTGAGCCGTCCACGGTGAGCAGCCAGGCTCGGCGGCGGTCGACGTCGGGCAGCAGTTTGGCGGTGCCGCAGTCGACGTCCTGGGTCACGGGTATGGGTTCGTCCACTCCCCCATTGTGAGGTGCCGGGACCCGGCCTACAGGACCCGGCCCACGCCGACCGTGCGGCCGGATTCGCGGAGGACGACGGGAAGGCCCGGTTCGAGCGGGGCGGCCCGGTCCAGGGTGAGCGTGAGGGTGAGCTGACGGCCGGGCAGGGCGCGGCCGTGCGGTCCGAGGTCGACCGTGCCGGGGACGTCGGCCGTACGGAAGTGGAGCTGCACCCGGCGGCCGCTGGTCAGCGGCCGGGGGCGGCCGTCCGGCGGTGGCAGCAGCCGCACACGGACGGGGACGCGCCGGCGGGGCAGGACGCTGCCGGGTGCGGCGACGACATCGCCGCGGTGCACCTCGTGGCGCTCCACCCCGTGCAGGAGCAGCGCGACGCTGTCGCCGGCCCGCGCGGCCGCCATGGGTTCCCCGAAGGTCTCCAGGCCGGTGACGCGGGCGGTGCGGGGGCGCGGCGGGCGGCCGACGACGTCGACGGTCGCGCCGGGGCGGACGGTGCCGCGCTCGATCGCCCCGGCGACGGCCGTACCCCGCCCGGCGAGGGTGAACACCCGCTCCACGGGCAGCAGGAGAGGCCCGCCCGTGCGGCGCACCGGCGTGGGCAGATAGGTGTCGACGGCGTCGAGCAGCGCCTCGATCGTCCCCGTCCAGCGGGGATCGCCGTCCAGGGCGCGCAGCGCGGAGACGCGGACGATGGGCGTCCGGGGGCCGTCGTAGCCGTGCGCGGTGAGGAGCGCGCGGACGTCGAGTTCGACGAGTTCGGTGATCTCCGGACCGCCGGCGTCCGCCTTGGCGAGGGCGACGACCAGGTGCCGCACGCCGCACTGGCGGGCGAGCAGGAGGTGCTCGGCGGTCTGCGGTCCGATGCCGTCGAGCGCGGAGACGACGAGGATCGCCCCGTCGAGCCCGGCGGCCGCGGCGATCATGTGCTTGACGCGGTCGGCGCGGCCGGGCAGGTCCGCGTGGGCGTAGTGGCGGGTGCCGGTCTCGTAGGCGACGTGGGTGACGTGCGGTGCGCCGCTGCGGTGGTGCGCGGGGCCGGCGCCGAGCAGCTGGGTGATGGCGGTGGTGAGCGTGGTCTTCCCATGGCCGGTGTGTCCGATGGTCGCGATGTTCAGGTGCGGCTTGGTGCGCACGTACGCCTGCTTGGGCATGGTTCCTTTCCCCGGGTGCTGTGGTGCGGTGCCTTCGCGCGGACCCCGGGGGCCGGGCCGACCCTCCCCTTCGGGGTCCGCGGAGCGATCCGGGGAGAGTCAGCGTCGCCTGAGGTCGTGGCCGAGTGGGTCCGCGGCCCGGCGGAGATCGGCGGCAGCCTCCGGCGCGCCCGCGGCGGCGGGCGTCGGCAGGGGGTGGGCATACCGGCACACGCTGTCGATGCTCGCGCACGGGGTGCGGAGCGTCGAATGGTTTTCCCTTGTACGGGTGTTGGCGCTTGCGATATCGCTCCGGTCCGGTGTCCGGCGGGCGAACGGGCGACGACCGAATGTGCGCGTTCTGCACCGTCCCACGGTGATCACAGCGGCTTTACCCACGGGTCGGTTACGCTCCAGCGATGCTCGAATCCGCCCCGCCCTCCCCCGGCCCCGCAGGGCGCCGCGCCCGCGCGCTGCTGTCCCCGTGGTTCCGCCTGGGGCTGCTCGTCGCGCTGCTCGCCGGTGCCGCGGCGGCCGTGCTGGCGTTCCGGCCGGAGCGTCTTCTCGCCGACGGCTGGCCGCCGCACACGTCCGGCGGTGCGGCCGTGGTGCTGTTCGCGGGTGCGTACGGGCTGTGCACGGCGGCGTTCGTGCCGCGCCCGATCCTCAACCTCGCGGCGGGCGCGCTCTTCGGCGGCCCGGTCGGGACGGCGGCCGCCGTGGTGGGCACGGTGCTGGGCTCGGGCCTCTCCTTCGGTCTCGGCCGGCTGCTGGGGCAGGACGCGCTGCGGCCGCTGCTGCGCGGCCGGTGGCTGACGGCGGCGGACCGGCAGCTGAGCCGGCACGGCTTCCGGTCGATGATGGCGATCCGCCTGTTTCCCGGGGTGCCCTTCGCGGCCGCGAACTACTGCGCCGCGGTCTCCCGGATGGGCTGGGCGCCGTTCCTGCTGGCGACCGGGCTCGGCAGCCTGCCGAACACGGCCGCGTACGTCGTCGCCGGCAGCCACGCGTCCTCGCCGACGTCACCGGCGTTCCTCGGCGCGACGGCGTTCATCGCGGTCACCGGGCTCGCGGCGGTGGTCGTGGCGTGGCGCAGGAAGGGGCGGGCGCTGAGCGCCTCCCGCACCTAGCCCGGCCACGGGCCGCGCACGCCCGTCAGCTCGCGTCGATCTTCACGTTGCCGGAGCCGGTGCGGACCGACAGGGAGCGGAATTCCTTGCGGCAGGGGCTCGGGCGGTGCGCGGACGGAGGAACACAACGGGCGTTCACCGCCCGGGAATGCTCTCCTGGACACGCCCGCACATCAGGCGCACCCGCGAGGAGCAGACCCGTGATCCCCACCGACGACCTGTCCGATCCTGCCGTACGGGCCCTGGTGAACGCCATCAACGCCAATGACGTCGCGGCGTTCCGGGCCGCGCTGTCCCCCGGGGCCACGATGTCCGACGACGGTTCGGACCGGGATCTCACCCAGTGGGCCGACAAGGAGATCTTCTCCTCGCACGGGCACATGGACATCGAGTCCGAGGAGGACGACGGGCGCTCGCTCATCGCCCGCTACAGCAACGACACCTGGGGCGCGATGCGCACGCGGTGGCATTTCACCGTCGACGGCGGCGGCAAGGTCAGCCGCTTCGAGACCGGGCAGGCGTGACGCACCTTCAGGCCCGGGGCACGGGGATGTCACGCGCCGCGCGGACGACGGGCGTCCTGGTCGCGGCGGGCGCGCTGGCCGCCCTCACCGCCTGCGGGGGCGGCGGTGGCAAGGCCGCCGGGCACACGGTGTCGCCGTCGGCCGCCTCGCCGTCGGCGGAGGGCTCCCGCGTGGTGGCGTTCGAGGACACGTACGCGTACGAGGATGGGCTCAAGGTCAAGGTGACCCGGCCGACGGCGTTCAAGCCGAGCGTCACCTCGCTCGGCCACAGGCCGGAGAACTCTCCCGTCGCGTTCATGGTGACGCTGACGAACGACACCAAGCAGACGTTCGAGGTGGCAGGGGTGCTGATCCGTCTGAAGGCCGGGGAGAAGGGCGACCCGGCCGAGCAGATCTTCGACACCGCACGTGGCGTGGGCAACCCCTTGACGGGCTCCCTGCCGCCCGGGAAGTCCGACACGGCCACCTTCGCCTTCGACGTGCCGGCCGCGGACACCGGCAGTCTGGACGTCGAGGTGCGCCCGGACTTCGGCGTGAAGTACAACAGCGTCCACTGGACCGGCTCGGCCCACTGAGCCACCGGCCCCCGTCCACCCGCCCGGCACGCTCCTGCGAAAGTGGGACGATGACGAGCACTGACGACGGCGCGGTGATCCTGCGCCGGGACGGCCGGGCGGGCCGCATCACCCTCAACCGCCCCCGGGCCATCAACGCCCTCACCCATGACATGGTGCGCCGCGTCGACGCGGCGCTCACCGCCTGGGAGCACGACGACGCGGTGACCACCGTGGTGATCGACGGTGCCGGTGAGCGCGGGCTGTGCGCGGGCGGGGACATCCGGCTGATCCACGACGACGCCCGGGCCGGCGGCGGGGCTACGGCGACCAGGGCGTTCTGGCGGGACGAGTACCTGCTCAACGCCCGTATCCCCACCTACCCCAAGCCGTATGTGGCCCTCATGGACGGCCTGGTGATGGGCGGCGGGGTCGGCGTCTCGGCGCACGGCAGCCTGCGGATCGTCACCGAGCGGTCGGCGATCGCCATGCCGGAGACCGGCATCGGCTTCGCCCCCGACGTCGGCGGCACGTATCTCCTCTCCCGGGCGCCCGGCGAGCTGGGCACGCACCTCGCCCTCACCACCGCGCGGCTCGACGCGGGCGACGCCGTACGCGCGGGTTTCGCCGACCACTTCGTACCGCGTGCGCGGCTGGCGTCCTTCGCCGCGGCCCTGGCCGACACGGACCCGGCCGACGCGGTACGCGCCCACTCGGAGCCCGCCCCGGCCGGCCCGCTCGCCGCGCACCAGGAGTGGATCGACCGCTGCTACGCGGCCGACTCCGTCGAGGAGATCCTCGCCCGGCTGACGGAGTCCGGCATCCCGGAGGCGAAGGAGGCGGCCGAGGCGATGTCGACGAAGTCACCCACGGCACTGAAGGTGACCCTGGCCGCGCTGCGGCGGGCCCGCCGGCTGTCGTCGCTGGCGGAGGTGCTCGATCAGGAGTACCGGGTGTCGTGTGCGTCGCTGTCCGACGCGGATCTGGTGGAGGGGATCAGGGCACAGGTGGTGGACAAAGACCGCCGTCCGCGGTGGTCGCCTGCGACACTTCAGGAAGTGACGGAGGCACACGTTGCCCGCCACTTCGCTCCGCTGGGCGCGCGCGAACTGGGCCTGGCCTAGGTGGTTTTTCCCCAGCCCCGCCCCTTCCCGAAACCGGGGAGACCCCGGACCCCCTGAAGCGGCTGCG
>NZ_BAAABW010000041.1:0-1116 GCF_039521185.1 Streptomyces blastmyceticus
CATGGTGGACCTGGACTCCAACCCCACCAAGCTCATCGAGATCGTCGAGATCGGCAAGCAGCTCCTGATCACCCGCGGCGCGCTGACCACCTTCTCGATCGCCAACGACGTCGCGAAGTACTTCGCGATCATCCCGGCGATGTTCGCGGTGGCCTACCCCGGCCTCGACAAGCTCAACATCATGAGCCTGCACAGCCCGCAGACCGCGATCCTCTCGGCCGTCATCTTCAACGCGCTGGTCATCGTGGCCCTGGTGCCGCTCGCCCTCAAGGGCGTGCGCTACCGGCCGATGAGCGCGGACAGCATGCTCCGGCGCAACCTCACCGTCTACGGACTGGGCGGCCTCGTCGCCCCGTTCATCGGCATCAAGATCATCGACCTGCTCATCTCCCTCATCCCTGGCATCGGGTGACCTCCATGAACAACTCCGTACGCAGCACGGCCCGGCTGGTCGGCGCGGGCCTGCGGGCCCTGCTCGTCCTCACGCTGGTCTGCGGGGTGATCTACCCCCTGGTCGTCACCGGCATCGCCCAGGTGGCCTTCCACGACAAGGCCAACGGCTCCGAGATCAAGGTGGGCGGCAAGTCCGTCGGTTCCGAGCGGCTCGGCCAGTCCTACACGCTCGACGAGAAGGACAAGGCCGGGAACCCGCTGCCCGACCCGAAGTTCTTCCAGGGCCGGCCCTCGGCGGCCGGTCCCAACACCGAGAACACGCAGTACAAGCTGCTGGTGTCCGGGCCCTCCAACCTCGCCGCGGACAGCAAGGTCCTGCTGGACAGCGTCCAGCAGCGCCGCGCCGACGTCGCCGCCTTCAACGGCGTCTCCCCGGCGGCGGTCCCGACGGACGCCCTCACCGCCTCCGGCTCCGGTGTCGACCCCGACATCTCCCCGGCGTACGCACGGCTCCAGGCCGACCGGGTCGCCAAGGCCAACCACCTGCCGGCGGACGAGGTCCGCAAGCTGGTCGACGACCACACCGACGGGCGCATCCTGGGCTTCATGGGCGAGGAGCGCGTCAACGTCCTCCGGCTCAACGTCGCGCTGCGCGAGCTCGTCAAGGGCTGACGCACCGGCGGTGACGACAACGGCGGACGGCCGGGGCACGGAGCCCCGGCC
>NZ_BAAABW010000042.1:0-165439 GCF_039521185.1 Streptomyces blastmyceticus
GGCCGCCCTCCTTCGCGGAGGGCGGCCGGAGCCTGCTGCAGAACGGGCCGGCACCAAAGGTTCTGGCGGGCGGGTGCTGTGCCGCATATGGCGGAGCCTCCGGCACAGCGGTGTCCGGCCAGTGGCAGCGGCCAAGATCATTGGCTCTGATCAACATCTCGGGATGACCGAGCGTGACCGGCTCAGGGCGTCAGCAGGATGCGGCGTCGGAGGAGGTCGAAGTTGGCGCGTCCATAGCCTTGGCGTTTGAGGTATTTGATCCGGTTCACGTGTCCCTCGACCATGCCGCTGGAGTAGGGCAGGGTGAGGCCGGCGGTTACGGCGTCGAAGTCCTTGCGGAGGTTGCGGGCGAAGCCGCACAGGGGTGGCAGCTCACTGCCTTCGACTGCCTTGATCCAGCGGGGCAGGAGGTGGCCGTGCAGGTTCTTCATCATCTCGGCGAAGCCTTTGATGTGCCTGCGGAGGTCGGCGAGTTCGGGGCAGTTCGTCACCACGCGCTTGAGACGAAGTTGCTGGCCGGAGGTGAGGTTGTCGGGGTGGCGGGTGAGCCAGCTGGTGACCTGCCGGACGGTGGGCGCCTCGGACCGCTTGGGCGTCGGGGACTCCGCCGTGCGCAGGGGTTCGAGCCAGCGCCTCACGCTGCGGCTGCTGCCGCGATAGCCGCGCTGCTGGATCTCGCGGAACAGCCGGCCGCTGTCGGTGCAGCCCTCACGCCAGCGCATGTTGAGGTATTCGGCCCACGACTGCAGTTTCGAGCGGCGTTGCCGTGACGGGGACATGAGCTCTTCGACGGTGGTCGCGTGGGCGTACTTGCGGACCATCTTACGGTCCATCCGCAGTGTCTCGGAGATCACTTGGATCGCGACGCCCTTGTCATACATCTCGTGCACCGCCGCGAAGTGACGCCGGATGTTCGCCGCCCTCTTGCCCTCGATCGCCGATGGTTCGGGCGAAGACTCCACCACCCCGGCCTGATCTTCCTCCCCAGGCGGGATGAGACAGCGGCGGTGGGCGACGACGCACTTCTCGACCGTCTTGCACAGGTTCAGCCATAAATGAAAGCGGTCCGCGATCTGGACCGCTTCCGGTGCCGCGGTGCGGACGGCTTCGGCGTAGGCGCTGGCCCGGTCACGGCAGACGATCTCGGTGCCAGGGTGCTGCTGGAGCCAGGCGGTGAAGGTCTCTGCGGTCCGGTCGGGGAGCACGTCGACGACGCTGCCGGTCTCGATGTCGGTGAGGACGGTCGCGTAGACGTGGCCGCGTTTGAGGGCGAAGTCGTCCACACCCAGGATGCGGGGACTCTTCTCCGGTGGCTCGGCCGGCAGGGCTCGGACGCGGTGGAGCAGGGTGTTCGGGCTGGCCGCGCAGTGCAGCATGCCCGCGAGCCGGACACCGGCCCGCCCGGCCAGGAAGCGGCCGATCGCCACCAGCATCACCTGCTGGAGCCAGCTTCGCCGCCCGTACCGGAAGGTCAGCCCCTCAACCTGCTCGACGAAGGTCCGGCGCGTGCAGGACGGTACCTCGCACCGGAACCTGCGGACTGTCAGACATATCGTCACCGGCCGCCCACCAGCCGGGACGTCGGCAAGCCGCCGACGGTAACGATCGTGTACACGGCGCGAGTTGGCCCCGCAGTCCGGGCATCGGGCGGCTTCGGCAGTCGCCGAGGCCACGATTTGCACCCTTGCACCCACGACTTGAATATCCTCTACCCCGACAGCCGCCAGGTGCGGCAGCAGCACATCAAGCAAGTGATCACGCAGCACACCTGCTCAACGACCTGACGTCGGTCACGCTCGGTCATCCCGAGATGTTGATCAGAGCCGATCCAACCGGCCGCCGACAGGCCAGCAGGTTCTCACCGGCCATGTCATCCGCCGACGCCACAACCAGGACTGATCCAGAGTTCCCACACCACGCCACCGGCGAGGACTCGTCATACTCCGTGTCAGATCCCCCGCTCCGGCGCCCGGCCCCAAAGCTGCGACCAGCATGTTCTCAGAACATGGCATCCGCCTGACAGCGAACCCGAGAACCTGAGCGCGAAGCCCAGGACAGCGGCGGCGACCGCAGTGAACGGCAGCCGCCAGGCGCGGAAACCCCACCACCCCCCCAAGCGTGACTTATACATTTGGGCCCGCCACGCGGAATTCCTTATACTGAGGCATCCGGTGGCGACGCGATGCCGCCCGGAGTCGATGAGAGGCGTGGCCATGAAGACGATCGGGCTGATCGGCGGGATGAGCTGGGAATCGACAGCGCAGTACTACCGGTTGCTGAACGAGTTCACACGTGACCGCCTCGGCGGACTCCACTCGGCGCGGTGCGTGCTCTACTCGGTGGACTTCGCGGAGATCGAGCAGTTGCAGGTCCAGGGCCGCTGGACGGAGGCCGGCGAGATCCTGGCCGCGGCCGCCAAGGCTCTCGAGGCGGCCGGCGCAGAGATGGTGCTGATCTGCACCAACACCATGCACAAGGTCGCCGACCGTGTCGAGGCGGCGGTCTCCATCCCCCTGCTGCACCTGGCCGACGCCACCGCACAGGCCGTACGGGCGTCGGGCCTGCACCGAGTCGGCCTGCTGGGCACCGCGTTCACCATGGAGCAGGACTTCTACCGAGGCCGTCTCGAAGCCGGCGGACTCGATGTGCGCATCCCGGACGCCGACGGGCGCACGACCGTCCACCACGTGATCTACGAAGAGCTCTGCCTGGGCATCGTGCGCGAGGAATCACGCACCGCCTACCAGAAGATCATCACCGACCTGGTCGCCGGCGGCGCGCAAGGCATCATCCTGGGCTGCACCGAAATCGAGCTCCTCATCCGTCCCGAGGACAGCCCCGTCCCACTCTTCCCCACCGCACGACTCCACGCCGCAGCCGCCGTCCACACAGCCCTGACCGGCACCCAGAACAACAGACCAACGACATCCACATCACGCTGAGGCTCCAGCTCCTGTCCGGGTGCGGTAGACGCGCTGTTGGCATGCTCGGGAACAGTATTGGCGGGGCCGTCCGGTGGCGGTTTGGGGGACGGGACGGCCGTACCACCGGGTTCTCACAAGGCAGGAGGAAGCAAGTGCGTACGCACCTCGTTCCACTGGCCAATGAGCGCTGTCCTGCTCACGGGCGGCATGCTCACCACAACAACATCCGCAACCGCGGACACCCCGAAAGCGCAGCCCAAGGTGGAGTCCTGCTACGGGAACGCGACGGAGTTCACGGCGTACACGAGGTGGCCGGATGACGGCTACGTCTACAAGACTTCAGCGTGCAACGACATCAACATCTGGTCCTATGGCAACGTGGGGGTCGAGGTCTGCTTCGAAAGGATCGGGCTCTGCAACGACTACCACTACCCTCCGCGTGCCCAGTGGTCAGTGATCGCCTCGGATGTCCGCGACGGAGCAGGCTTCTACCTGCACTTCTTGAATCCGGACCCCGTACTCGGCAAGGTGCTACTGACCACTCCCTGCCCTCAGCGCCTTACCCGGAGCGCGATTGACCGAGAGACGGTGTGCATCGACGGCGGGTCCGTGTCAGTAACGACTGCAGGTGCGCCACCAGATCGGCCCCGCTGCCGACTGCCCCCTTGTACGAGCGTCCTCCTCACGGGCCAGGGTCCGCGCATGCCTGCCTACCCGTTTGCCGATCACGCCGCCTCGCTGCGCTCCAGGACCCCGACTTTCCTCCGCGCTCCGCTCAGCCGGTCCCTGTGGACGCGTCTGCCACAGGTGTCGACGATGATGGTGCCCCGATACGTCGATCACGAGGTCAGGAGCTCCGATGCCAAGGCGCGTTCATCAACCACTGGAGGATGCGGAGGTCGACTTCGTCCTCAGGATGAGCCAAGGCCCGGTCCTCGCCTACTTCTCCGGGACGTGGCCGAAGGCGATCGAGGCATGCCGGGCAATGGACCTTGTCGTGGGTCGGATCGCCGAGGAGTACGCGGACCTCCTGACGGCCGTCAAGATCGACATCACCCGCTGCCCAGAGGCGACCAAGCGGTACGGCGTCACCGGAGCCCCGACCGTCGTCCTACTCAAAGAAGGGGAGGTGGCAGCACGCAGCGCAGGGCCGATGACCCACGCCGAGGTCCGGCACTTCCTGCTCGCCCACTTCTGACCCCCCGCCCGCTCCTCCCCAGCCGGAGAAGCGGATTCCCCGAGCCCAGGAAGCCGTCCAAGGCTGTCGTCGTCCACTCCCCCGTGTCCCCGGCCTGCTGGATCCCGCCTCAGCCCCAGACACCGTGCAGCGATAGTGGCCGGACGCCCAGCGACTGAGCGCGTGCACGGCCTGGGCCTGCCGGGCCACCGCCTGCGCGATGGCCGAGCCAATCCTGATACGGCGGCGCTGCCTCCGGGCGACAACGTTGCCGCCGGCAGCCAGAGCGGCCATGCCGCGCTCGGCCATCATCAAGGTGATCGCGGCGCCGAGTCCGAGCGGCTCGCGGCCGTCGCGTCGTACCATCGGTCCGGTCCGCCGCTTCGGCTTCTCCTGGCAGCGGCCGCCGTTCTTCTTCGCCGCCTCCCGGGCCACGACCAGGGCCTGCTGCGCGAGGTCGACCCCGCTCAACTCGGTGCTCAGTAGGGTCGGGGACTGGAAACGGAGCACCGCCACCGCACCAGCCCCCGACTCTACTGAGCCGGGCCGCCTGTTCATGGGTGCGTGCGAGGCCAGGCCAGCGGGCCGATCCTGACGGCCTCGACGCGGGACCGGCCGCGCCCGGTACGGCAGCAGGGCTCGGACCACGCGTCGCGGTCCGAACCCTGCCCCGTGCGGTGCCGCGCTGCGGCGGCGGTGCGTCAGCCCTGTGCGGTGTCGTCGCCCGCCTGCCCGGCGCCCTCAGCTGTTCCTGCCTTCTCGCGCATCTTGCGCACCAGCTCCGCCTTCCGATCGGCCGCACCCCGGCGGTCGAGGTTGCGGTGCGGACCGTTGTTCTGCCGTTCGGCGCGGGACTGCCTCTTGCGCTGGCCGCCGCCCATGCCCACAGGGTTGTTGATGTTCTTGCTCACAGTCATGGGTTCTCCCGGTGGTGAAGTGAAGTGATCTACGGATTCATCGGTGGGGGACGGGCGGCGACGTCGAAGGACGTCAGCAGGGACCCATCACGCGCTCACTCGTAAATCGGCGTCTGGAAGAACATGACAAAGACATTACCCGGTTCCGTCGGCCCCGCACACCAACCATTTCGCCGCCCCTGCGCTGGCCGGGACGCGGCACCCGCGGATAGGTGGTGATCACGGCGCCGTCCGGCTGGACGGTGCGCCGGGTGCGGTACCGGCCGTAGACGTAGGCTCCCGCGTAGGCGGGGTTGGTCAGGACGCCGAGCACGCGGCCGTGGGTGAGCTTGCCCCAGCGCAGCTGCCCGTCCCAGACTCCGCCGTACGCCCGCAGCGGGAAGGGACGGCCGCAGAGGGCGACGACACCATCGGCGGAGCCGGTGCGGGCGAACTCGGCGAACACATCCTCGACCGCGGCCCGCCGTGCGGCGCTGGGCGCGTCGGTCGGCCTGCCGGTCCTCGCAGCGCGGGCAGTCCCGGCCGGAGCCGAGCAGCACCCGGTCGTCGCACCGCACGTCGTCGCATTCCTGGCGCTGAGGCAGGCCCCGGGCGATCAGCCAGCCCACCTGGATCGGCCCGGCCGGCCGCATCCGGTCGGCCAGGCGCCGGCCCGTGTCAGCTCGGCGTGGGTCGCGGCCTCCACCAGCCAGCAGGGTGGCCGGACGCTCCAGGCGCGGTGCCGGCCGCCAGCCTGCGGCGAGCCCCCGGCTCTCCCGCACGGAAACCATGCCGTGTGTGCTGGCAAGTTGGCACTACTCTCGCGGGGCCAGCCGCTCGACCGCATCCTTGGCCTCCTTCAGACCGTCCCCGGTGAGCTCGCGGTAGGCCTTGATCGCCTTGATCTTCTGTCCGTTGTGCGCAAGCTCGGCAATCCGTGCCAGCTCGGGGTTCTCCTCGCGGATGCCCAACTGATCGAGGATCAGGTCGACCTTGTGCTCCAGCCGCGAGACCTTGCGGCCGACTCGATCGATCCGGCCCCGCGTTCGCGGACAAGGTCACCGATGTCGTCGGACTGTATCTGGACCTTCCCGGCGGCGCGGTGGTGCTCTCGGTGGACGAGAAGACGCAGATGCAGGCGCTGGACCGGACCCAGCCGCTGCTGCCGGTGACCTTCACTGCAGGCGAGAAGCGCGCATCCGATTACGTACGGCACGGCACCATGAACCTGTTCGCCGCCTTGAATGTCGCCACCGGCGAAGTGCTCGGCGAGTGCCGGCCGGACCGGAACACGGCGGGTTTCCTCGCCTTCCTCAAGAAGGCTGTGAAACCGCATGCGAACAAGGAGATCCACGTGGTTCTGGACAACCTGTCCACGCACACCACACCGGAGGGGAAGGCGTGGCTGGCGAAGAACCCGCATGTCCATTTCCACTTCACTCCCGTTGGTTCCTCATGGTTGAACCAGATCGAGATCTGGTTCGGCATCCTGACCCGGCAGGCGATCCGACGCGGCACGTTCTCCAGCGTCCGTGTCCTGGTCAGCCAGGTCCGCGACTACATCAGCTACTGGAACGAGACTGCGAAGCCCTTCACTTGGACAGCAACCGCCGATGAGATCCTCGCGAAGGTCCGCCTGACACAACGCAACGTCAGGAAGCTCGTCGCGAACAACTCGAAGTGACACAAGCTGGATCACGCGACATTAGGAAGGATACCCGCCGTGAACCCCAGGGGCCTCGAGCTGCTGGAGGAGGTATGCCGCGCCCTTCTCGACAGGTTCAAGACGGAACTGTCCGTCGACATCATCGTCATGCAGGCCTCACCCCCCGCCGTTCATCAGCTCAACCTGAGTAAAATCCGGAAACATTTCGACGGACACGTGCCAGCCGGGTACATCGACACCGGGAATGCCGACTTGGCCTCACCACTGACCGCGAAAGTACGCAACCCGGACCTCACCTATCTGCCCGAAGAGGCGATGCCGATAACGGGCAGCAGCGTCCCGGCAGAACTCGCCCTGATCGCCGTGGAAATCGTCTCACCGTCCAATCCGGAGAACGACTGGGTCGGGAAGCTCCGTGACTACCCGCAGATGGGAATCCCTCTCTACCTCGTCGTCCGACGCACGGCAGAAGACCGTCACGCTGTTCAGCGAACCCTCCAACGACCGTTACCGCATGCGAGAAGACGTCGATTTCGGAGAACTGGTCCACATCCCGGTCCCCTTCTCGTTCACCCTCGACACCAGCCTCCTCCACCCCTACTGAACCACCCGGCACATGGCCTTAAGGAGAGCGGAAGGAAGCAGAAGGTCCACGGGGGCCTCGGCCGTCCTGAACTTGCGATCAGCGTCCTGCCCGTCCCGTACGCCACATGCCCCGACCGCGGACTTTGGAGGCGGCGTACCGCAGCATCCACCCCCTCCTGCCGGTCCGGGCGCAGCACACGGCGTACGGAGCCGGCCCGCAACATCGGGACAGGAGTCATAGCCGCGGGCCCGGAGCCGGAAAGCATGAAGACTCCGGCTCACGACAAGAAGAGGCGGCTGGCGGGAATCGTCCTCCCGCACATCAACGGACGAGCGAGCCACCGCAGGGCAGACCCCCACGCAGCGGCTTCCGCGTACCGGGCCGCCTGCCCGTACCGGCTTTCTCTTCGCCGACGGCAGCAACCACTGCCGGATCACGGCACAGCCACGAACAGCCCCTTCAGTCCATTGCCACTGCGCCAGGCCACCGCAGATACGGCGTACCGTCACACGACGACGGCCGCGCCCTCCCCGGCCCTCCCTCAAAGGAGCACGGCTCACAGCCTCATACCTCACAGCCCGACCCCGTCTGCCTGCTGAAACAGCCTGCGAGCCTCACAACTCACAGACCAGCGACCCTCACGAAGCCGGGCAGATGCGCGAGCGTCCCGGGCCTGAGCAGGACGGGCCCCGCGGCGGCAGAAGCCCGGCGAGACCAGAGCACGCGGTGACAACGGACCGCCAGATCCAGGCAGACCAGATGACTGCCATGATGTCCAGGAGCACACCTTCCATGTCACGGGCCCTGCAGGGCGCAGCAGGTAATTCCCTGCACAGGCACAGTCGCGATGGCTGATGATTGGCGACCCAGGAAGTGTCACTTCCGGTCCGACGGTTCATTGAAACGCAGGCCTTCGAAATCGTTTCAACTGGCGTGAGTATTCGAGAAGCTTGTCGGATCGTCGGCACGGATACGGGAACGGCCAATATGCGGCTCAACTCCCGCCCACAAAACATGCGATACAAGCCATTTCCCTCGAATCAGCAAGGGAGGCACCTCAGCCTGCCCGAAAGAATCATCATCGCCGATATACTCATCACCGGCGCCACGATCCGTGGAATCACAGAGAAGCTAGGCCGCAGTCCTACGACGGTCAGTAAGGAGGTGCGCCAGAACCGCCATCAGGTGATGATGCGTTACCACCCTAATAATGCTGAATTCCCTGGCCGAGAAGAGGCGGTCGCGCCCGCGACCGGCCGCCTGGCGTCGTGTCAGAGGACTGCTTCTCGCGCAGGCTCATGCTATCGGCGGTCAGCACCGCCATGTCACGGATGTGGGCGCAGTACACGGCCGCGTACGCGTCGTCGATCGCTGGAAGGACCTTCTCCAGTGCCGCCGTCAGCCGCGTCAGGTCGCCCGCGGCGCTGTTCACTGAGCATTCCCTCTAAAGACGCCCAGGGCGTAGGCATAAACATTCGCGCCGAGCATCACCATGTCCTGGCCGACGATGTCCCGGCCACGGAAACCCGGCGGGAACGACATCACCATGTGCTCGGCCATCAACTGCGAGACCGCCTCGGCCTCCTCTTCGACCATGCAGGTGAGAGTTTATGCAGGGGAACCGGTGACCAGGCCGGTACTGCCAGCGATGCCCTTGATGACACCCTCGCACAAGACCACGGCCGCCACCAGCATGGCGCAGCCCGTACGGCGTGGACAAGGTCGTTAGTAAGGGAGGGTGCAAGCGCTGTCGCCCGGGTCCCCATCTGCCCATATGCAGGCTTGGACCTTTGCGCCGGGACCATCCCAGATCCAGTCAGTACGGGACCACTGTTTTCCCGGACCGAAGACGCGCACGCTGCCGATCTGCTCCCAGGTCTCGCTTCCGCTTCTCTGCCGGAGTAACTCACCACGACAGACTCCGCCGTACGTTGCCTGGTAAGCGGCACGGGCCACCCAATAGTTCTTGGTGTCGTTGTGCATACTGTCGATCAAGACTGTGCAGTGGCTTGTGTAGCCAGCAGCGACGCCACCTTGATACCGGCTGTACGAGTCGGCGAACGCCGGAGCGGCGGCCAGGCTGGTCGACGCTACGGCCGCTGCCACGGTGGCGAAGGCTTTGATGCTCTTGCGCATGGTCCCCCCGTTGGCGGATGTTGGCCCCGCGGCCGTGGATGGCGGCCGGCATGGGGCCGCGCTGAGTGGCTCCCCGCAAGGCTGGCACGCCCCCGCCGACTTGTCATCCCTCTGCGGTTCGGGACCTCCAGGATCAGGAGCTCAAGCGCGAGAGCCAGCCGCCGCCCTTCTGTTCGGCAGGGCCTGGCCCTGCTCCTGGCTCTCCTGGTCGGCCTGCTCATGGTATGCGGCGGCGACGGCGACGGCCCAGTGTTTGCGCAAGGCGCGAGTTGGAAGAAGAAACCGGGCTCGTCGCAGGCTGATCTGGGAGCCGACAAGTAGGTAGACCTTCCGCTTCCGGCGCGTACTGCACGCGGTATTGGCTCACGCCACCCCCGCCTCGGGATCCTGGGGCACGCAGCCGATGAAGTCACCGGCCCGCAGCCGGGCGGTGACCGCGTCGCCCTCCTCACCCGCGGGCGGACCAGAACGCGAGAACCAGTTGCAGCTGGTCCGCGGGAGTGGAGCCGATCTCGGCGTCGAAGGCCACGCGCTGGTCTTCCGGCAGCGCGAGGCACAGTGGCTCTCACCAGTCCGGCTCGCTTCCTGCCACTAGCAGCGCAGGAAGCAGGGCCACATTCACCGGCGCCCCGTCAGCCTTCCGAACTGCGTGGCGGCCCGGTGACCGATCCGGCCTGCCCTTTCCGGCATGATGCCGGACATGCACTCAGGCACGCGGCGCATCCCCGTCGTACGGGTCCGCGTGGCCTGCAGGGGAGGTGCGCAGGCGGGATATCAGCGCTCCGCCGTACGTGGCGGCCAGCGGGGCGACGAACCACAGGACGAAGGCGTACGAGAACAGCCAGGCGACGCCGATACTGAGAACGAACCAGAGACCGACTCCCCAGGAGTCGCCTGCGTGCCGACGGGTTTGTGCGGGGTCGCCGGTGACCAGGCCGGTGCTGCCGGCGATGTCCTTGATGGCGGCCTCGCAGAAGATCATGGCCGCCATCGTGCCGGCGAACAGGGTCTGCGCCAGCGGATTGCCGATCGATACGCCGATGACCGCCGTCGGGAACGGAAGGAACGCGACCAGCAGCAGGAACGGCGCATGCCAGGCCGTGAAGGCCCTCGACAGCTCGCCGATCCGGTCCATCAGCCTGTGGTGACGGCGCCACACCGACCACAGAAGGACAAACGCCAGCGCGAACGCCAGGTAAGAGCCCCGGTGGCCCACCAGGAAACTCCCCAGCGCACGAGCCGACGCCAGCTCCTTCTCCTCCGGGCGCGCCAGTTCGACAGCCAGCAGCGTCATCGCGATCGCAAAGACCGCGTCCGTGAAAAAGACCAGCCTCTCGGGCGAGAACCCCGGCTCCGGCCGAACAGGCCCGCTCATTCAAACTCCCGGACATCAGGACTGTGGATGCGGTCATAGGGAGCGCTCGTTGCGAGGGGGAGCCGGTCAAGGCCGACCCCGGTGTGTGAAAGATCAGCGACTGGTGGAGATGAAGCAGCCTTCCACAGCTCCCCGGAGCGGTGATCGGCTCATACACACGTGCTGCGCCAGCATCCCAGGCCGCACGGCCCGGCGGACAATCCAGACCATTCTTTCCGACGTTCCTGGCGACAACAACCCCGCCTCGGTGGCAGCCATCGCGCTTCAGCACACGGGCGTCGGAGACACCTGCAGTCTCACGGCGGACATCGGAGTCTCAGCTTCGTGTCGTTTCCCCGGCGGTCCGCCCTGACCGGAGCGGACCGCCGGGCTTGTGACCTGGGCTGTCGAAGCGGAACCCGCGCGGACAAGGCTCCGGGCATGTGACACGCCCGATCGCGCCGTGCGGCCGACGGGCTTCCCGGACCTCAGCCGGACGGGCGGATCAGCGCAGTCCGGCGAAGAGGTCGTTCTCGGGTACGGCCGCGCCGGTGGCGTGCCGGACACGTACGAAGGTCTCGATGCCCATCAACTCGCCGAACCTCTCCCTGCCCATCCTGAGGAAGAAGATGTTCTCGCCCTGACTGGCGTGCGCGGCCAGCGCATCGAACTTCTGACCACTGAAGGCGATGGTGTCCACCCACGTGGTGATCTCATCGTCAGGCAGGCCGATCTGGGCCATCGCGGCGGCCTCGGCAGGATCCGGCTCCGGCATGTCCTCATGAAACTCGCGCATGAGTTCACCGAACCGCCGCATCACCGAGCGGGGCATCGTCGTCCAGTACACCTTCGGTGCCAGCGCGGTCATCTCCAGCGCCGCCATCGTGACGCGGTGGGCCTGGATGTGGTCGGGGTGACCGTAGAAACCCTTCTCGTCGTACGTGACAACCACGTCGGGCCGGTAGTGCCGCATGAGCTGCGCGAGCCGGGCGGCGCCCTCCTCCACGGGGGTCTGCCAGAAGGACCCGGGGGCGTCGTTGCCCGGCCAGCCCGTCATCCCGGAGTCGGCATAGTCCAGCATCTCCAGATCACTGACCTTCAGGACATCACAGCTCGCCTTGAGTTCCTGACGGCGCATCAAGGCGACGGCCGCCGGATCGTGCCCCGGATCGCCCGGCTTGACACCCTCCGGCCCGTCACCGCAACCGCCGTCGGTACACGTCACGAGAACCGTGCGGATGCCTTCCGCCGCGTACCGCGCGAGAATCCCTCCGGTACCGGTGGCCTCGTCATCAGGGTGGGCATGCACTGCCATGAGCGTCAAAGGCCAGCCAGTCATGAATCACTCCTCCCGCAGAAATACATCTTGCCCCGAGCACGCAGCGGGCGTACCGCGAACCCCGGATCCTGCCAGGGCGAACAACCTTACGGTCACCGAGCCCCCCGCACGTGCGGCGCCGGTCCCCCGGTCAACACAACAGCGGCAGCCGGACCGGCTGTTCCCACCGCGGCCGCTCCACCTTCCAGGCGCCGGCGATTCCATCCGAACGAGCTACCGGTACGGCCTGCACAACTCCGCGCTACGCTGGATCCGACTTCCACCCAGCAGCAGCCGTGAGATCCCGACACGAAATACGAGACCTGCACACCCACACGCCCGCGCAGGATCCCGCCACTCCCAGCACAGGTGATACCCGCCAACCAGCACCTCATCCACAGCCACAGCCACAGGTCGATGGCACAGCCACCCAGCCTCACGAACATGGCATTTCCTCGCGGTCCCAGCCGACCTGTAACTGGGCATCAGAGACGGCCCGGTGGGCCTCAACTCACCCGTCGCGGGAGCGACGGCGGGATAGCTCGGGCGCCGACAGCAGATTTCACCCATGGCTTCGCGCAAGAACGCAACCCCGGAACGCATCGGTCTGCCGCTCCACCGGGCTGGGCCCCAGCTCGCTCAGCTCCTGCTCGCCCATGACCGCGGAGACGCGTTCCATCGCCTCTGTGCCTTTGCGCATGCGGTCTTCCTCCAGGGCGTCCGCGAACTCGGCAGGCGCTTCGCGGACGTCGTGGACGAGTACCAGGGCGACACGCTCTCCCACCTGGCCCAGGGTCTGCACCTTCCATCCCAGCTGTCGTGCCGCACGTCGCATCGCAGCCCGAATGAGGGGCACTCCGCCCAAAACCTCGGCATCCGCCGGGTGAAGGTTGGCCTGCAGGGACCCGCCGTATCCTCCGGCCCCCTCAGGAGACGTGACCCGAAGGACGGGTTTCAGTGCCTCGGACAGGGCGACGCACCTCGGGTCCTTGGACAGCGAAGGCCGCTTGGCCGTCGTGGCCGACGGGACCTCAGCGGTTTTCCGCGCCGGATCGGTGCGCACCGGGTTCGTTACGCCGGGAGCGCCAAGGGTCTGTCGCAGAACGCCGAGAGCCTGCTTCATGCCGTCGTGATCGAGCTTGGCCGGAAGGAGCCCGGCCTCGCTGCAGGCGATCACATGGGCCAAAGCCTTTTGGTAGGCCATGGGCTGTGCGGTGGCAAAGGCCCGGGCCAGGCGTGTGCGGTGAGTACGGCCGGAGGACATGCGATCCCATCGGGTCTGCCGCCAGCGGACACATCCCACCGCACGACGTCTCCGGCAGACCTCTGGACCGGGAAGCTGCTGCCGTCCGCCGGAGGGAAACCGCGCTACGGGCCGCCCGGTCGGGCGGGAGAGGTAACGGCAGGCCGTGTGCAGAGGCGCCCTGATCCACGACCAGGCGAAGGCCCGGGAGTGTCCCACGCACCGCACTCTTATCGGTCACTGCCCTGCGGACGTGAGGGGGGGCGCCGTGCCGACGACCGGATCCGGGGCCACGCTGTCGTACTGCCGGGCTCAGGCTACGTTGAGCCCCAGTGCGGCGACGAGGACGGCAGCCTGTTCCAGGCTGACCGTGGCTTTCCCGAGCTCGGCTGTGAGGGGGTCGAGCGAGGAGAGGTCACTGCCTCGCAGGTCGCAGCGGATGAAGTTCGCGCTGTGCAATTGCGCTCCCGACAGGTCGACGTCGGTGACGTCGGCGTCCTCCAGCCGCGCCCCCGTGAGATCGGCCTCCCGCATCCGTACGGACCGCAGGGAGGCCCGGCGCAGATCAGCACCCGGCAAACCGGCGAACGACCAGTCACCGCCGCTGACCTTGAAGAGACTGAACGTGCACTGCTGGAACAGGCTGCCCACAAATTTACAGTCGGTGAACTGGGCATCGAAGAAGACGCAGTGGCTGAAGGTGCAGTTGGTGAAGGCGGCACCGGAGTGCCGAGAGACGTTGAAGCGCACCCCCCTGAAGGTGCAGTGGTCGAAGACCGCGCCCTCGTTCGCCACCTCCGTCATGTCGACATCGATAAACGCGCAGCGGGTGTAGCGGCGGCCGGAGATGTCCTGGCCGTACCAGTCCTGCGACCGGATGACCTCAACGGGCGGCGGCAGTGGTGCGGGTATATTCGTCGGCATGTTTACATTGAACCACCGTTCAATGTAAACATCGGCCACTGCCGAGAAGCCGGACCGTACCGATGAGGAAGGACACCCCCGATGCCCCGCACCCCCGAGGCCTCCGCCGCCGTCCGGGATGCCACCCGGGCCCGTATCCGCCGGGCCGCCGTCCTGCTGATGGCCGAGCAGGGTTACCACGCCACCACGCTCCGCCAGGTCGCGGCCCGCGCGGGGGTGGCCGACGGACTGCCCTCTCACCACTTCGGCAGCAAGTCCGGCCTGCTGATCGACATCGCGGACCGCTGGCGGGAACGCACCCGCGCCGCACTCGCCGCCCACCAGGACGACGATCCGGGCATCACGCTGCGACTGCTCATCCGCTCGGCCCTCCTGGGACTGGACACCTCCCCCGAGGAAGCCGACGAAGGACGCGCCGTCTCCGCGCTGCTCGCCGACCCGCAGGCCAGGGACGTCCTGCGCGCAGCCGGAGCAGACACCGACTCCGCCGACCTCCTCCAAGCCCTGGAGGACGCCCTGACACGCATCGGCTCACCCGACCCCGAAGGCGACCGCCTGGTACTCATGGCAGGCATCCGCGGCGGACTCGTTCTCGCCGCCGAGGACCCCGGATTCCCTCTGCGGCAATTGGAAGACGCCCTACTGGAACGGGTCCGCCCGCTCACCACATGACAACCCACCACCCCACCCAGGCCCCCCACAACACCTGCGTGCCGACTGTGTCGTCCGCCGCGATGACAAGACCAGGGCGGTGACGGCGTCACGGAAGCCGACCGGGTCACGGCCGTAGGCCCGTACGGTGCGACCACGCCTCGCTGCCGCAGGAATAATTGCGCGCTTCAGAACACCTTGGACGTAACAATGCAGGTATGTCACGTTCTTTTGAAGACCTTGTTGCCGGGGCCGAGTCGGTGTCCGTGGACGGCTGGGATTTCTCCTGGCTGGAGGGCCGGGCCACCGAGGAACGCCCCTCGTGGGGTTACCAGCGGTCGATGAGCCGGCGACTGGCGACGGTGTCGGCGGCGCTGGACATTCAGACCGGTGGTGGTGAGGTCCTTGCTGGGGCGGAGAAGTTGCCGCCCACGATGGCTGCCACGGAGTCCTGGCCTCCCAACGTGGCCAAGGCAACCAGGCTGCTGCACCCGCGTGGGGTGGTGGTCGTCGCCGACCCGGACGAGCCGCCGCTGCCGTTCGCCGGCGAGGCCTTCGACCTGGTGACCAGCCGCCATCCCGCCACCGTGTGGTGGGAGGAGATCGCCCGGGTGCTGCGCCCGGGTGGGACGTACTTCGCTCAGCACGTCGGGCCCGCCAGTGTGTGGGAGCTGGTCGAGTACTTCCTGGGACCGCAGCCCAAGGCACACCGCAAGCGGCATCCCGATGACGAAAGTGCTGCGGCGACGGCTGCCGGCCTGGAGATCGTGGACGTGCGCACGGAACGGCTGCGGATGGAGTTCTTCGACGTCGGCGCCGTCATCTACTTCCTCCGCAAGGTGATCTGGACGGTGCCCGGCTTCACCGTCGACCAGTACCGCGACCGCCTGCGCGAGCTGCACGAGAAGATCGAGGCCGAAGGGTCGTTCATCGCCCACTCCTCCAGGACCCTCGTCGAAGCCCGCAAGCCCGACCGCAGCTGACCCCCGTCAGGCCACTCGCAGACCACGAACAGCGGCGGGTCCGTTGGACCCGCCGCCGAACTACCGGACACACCCTCGCCCCTGGCGCCGAAGCTCCGGGAGCCCGCCCCTCAGGATTCGCGAGGCAGCCGACCGACCGGTCAGACGCGGTCGGCTGCGATCAGGAGGTACTGGAAGGAGCCGTCCTTATAGGAGTTGATGAATGCCTCCTCGATACCGGTGACCAGGGAGGACGTGGCCCGCAGCTCCCAGTAGGGCAGGGTCGCGGGCGTCAGGTCGATCACGGCCTGCGGTACGAGACGGTTGTCGGCCATGGCACGCAGGTACTCCCGGCGGGAGTGGATGTTGCACTCGAAGTGCGCGTTGATCTGCGAGATCCACTTGGAGGGCTGGCCGTAACGCGGGTTCCAGCAGCCGGTGATGGTCACGTAGCGGCCGCCGACCGCGAGGATGCGGCAGTGCTCGGCGAAGAGGTCGTGCAGGTCGACGTACATGCTCGACTCGTTGTTCCACGAGGCCGCGGCCTGCCCGGTCTCGAAGGGCGTGCTGAGCATGTTGCAGACACGGGCGTGGACGTGGTCCTCGATGCCGAGTTCGCGGGCACGCCGGTTGGCGAAGTCGGCCTGCTTGGCCGACAAGGTGACGCCCTCGACGTGGCATCCGAAGCGCTGGTGGGCCATGACCGACGAGCCGCCACGGCCGCAGCCGGCGTCCACGAGCGTGTCCTCGCGCTGGACGGCACCGAGGTGGTCGAGAAGGAGTTCGGTCTGCGCCGACTCCAGGCGGTGGAGCTCGGCGATCAGCTTCTTCTCGTACTCGCTGTCCTCGGGGTCGCCGAGGGCGGCGTGATCGATGTCGCCGATGCCGTAGTGGTGGTGGTAGAGGCCGTCGACGTCGCCGAGACGCAGGTTCACGGGCCTGGCCTCGTGGTCCCAGTAACGGGCGATGTCCCCCTGGTAAGGGGTCGTCGGGGCGGGGACGAACACCGGGGCGGCAGGAGCGACGCGGTTGGAGCTGGACACGGATAGGTACCGTCCTTACCAGAAATCGGGCAGGCTGTAGCGGTAGGTGTTGGTCTGGTGCCAGTAGTGGTTGCCGTCGACCCACACGGCCACTCCCCTCAGGAAGCGCAGGACGCTCGGGGCGGGGCAGGCGGCGGCCACGGCGGCGGCCTCGGCTTCGAAGTCGTGCATGAGGTCGTTGTGGACCTCGACCGCCTTCAGGTATGCCTCCCGCTCGGAGACGCCCTCACGGTCGGCGATCACCACGGGCAGGTTCAAGTGCCGCCCTGGAGAGGCGAGTTCCTTGGTGTAGGAATACAGGTCGTTGACGAGGGTGGTGGCGTTCCCTGCGAGCGCGATGACCCGCTGCATGCCGGGCTGCGCATGGAGGTCCGCCGGCAGTTCGTAGCCGCCGACGGTGTCGGTGATGGTGGGGCAGGGGCGGAAGTTGTTGAACTGCCGCATCGCCAGGTACTCCCACACCTCCGGGACGTGATCCGTCTGCGCCCAGGCCGCCTCGGCGAGGTACCCCATGTGCAGACGGGCCATGTCGTGCCGGAACCGGTCGGCCTGGGACGGGCTGGCCTCTTGGAGCATGTACTCCATGGCGGACCGGTAGGCGCGCCGCGGCGCGTCCGCACCGAGCGACTGTGCCCACTGCGGCTGGTACTCCTTCGTCGTGTGGAGGGCGTCGAGAGCGGTGTGCGCCAGCAGAAGACGCCCGCCGAGGCCGATGGGCGAGCCGCCGTGGTCCTCGCAGTAGCAGTCGTCAACCGCGTTCTCGGCGACCATCAGCCGCGCGGCCAGCATCAGATGCTCGACGGTAGGAGCGTCAGGATGGCAGGCGACCATGTAGCGCCCCACGGAGAAGCCGTCGAACTGGTCCTCCCATTCCTCGGGGTACAGCTCGACCTCGTCCAGCGCCCATGCCTTGATCCTGCGGCTTACCTCCTCCACCCGTACGGGATCGGGCTCCGGGATCGGATGGTGGTAGAGACCCGGGATCGGACTGCCCGCCGCCGATGCCTCGGGCGCCGCAGGCTCCTCGCACTGGGCCGGGTGCAGGCCGACCGTGCCCAGGCCGCTGGGACCACGCAGGATCCGTTCCAGGACGGGGCCCGGTGGCCTCGCCGCAGCAGCGCATTCCCGCACGTCCTCGGCGACCGGATCGTCACCCGGCCCGCTGTCGGGTACGGCCACGGCCTCCGTACCAGGAACGGGGACGAAGGGCAGGGCAGACCAGGAAAGCAGAGCGGGCCGGGCGCCGTCGGCGGTCGGCAGGCTCGACTGCACAGGGGCAGGACTGGGGTCGGGCATCCGTAGCTCCTTGACTCCTTGGCGACGCGGGTGGACTGTCCCGGACCCCGGGTATGCTCGGCCGGCGCGGGCGGCGCCGGGCCTCCACGGCCGTCGCGCAGGTCCGCGAAGCCGATGAGCCCGGGCCGGACTGCCGAGGCGGCTCCAGTTGCCCTTCCGGACTGGCGCCAACGGTCATCGGGGATCTCTCCTTCGTAAGGGCGGTGACCGGCGTACGCACGCATCACCGGCGAAAGAGGAAATAGCAGGTCAATGCCCGGGAATCCATCGGATCCTGGCTGTGGAACAGTAACGGCCCTGAGCTCAGCCGCCCCTGAAAAACCATAAGTATTACCTCGATGCAGTGGACTTGCCCCGAGCGGCGTTTGCCCGGGCCACCGACGGCATCCGGACCTGGTCGAAAGCACGCTCTGCGGGTGAACCGGCGGCGGAGCGACGTCGCAGGGAGCCTGTCCAGCCGTCGCGCTGAGAGGGACCGGCAGGACAGCCTGAACCACGTTGCGTGAACCGGGTCGGCATCGAGGTCAACCTGCAGCAGGGTCCATCGCAGCTGCGCAACCCTACCGGGTGGTTTCGCGCACCCCGGAACTCCGGCCCCCGTTGGCCAGGGCGTGACCACCTTCCGCAGACTGCGGCGTACCACTGCCGCCGCCCTGTTCCTGAAGACCTCAGGCGTTGCCCTGGCTGCAGCAGTCTGCATGGCCACCGCCGTCCCGACCACGTCCGCTACAACCCCTACACCGGTGTACGCCGCCGCCGCTGCACCGGTCGCGCCGTCCGCCAACGCGTCCGGCGGCCTGGGGGCGGTCGGCTTCGGCGCGGCTCTGATCGCCTCCGTGCCCGACCCCGACCGCTCCCCCGCCGGCGCCAACGACTTCACCTGCGAGCCGACGGCCGCCCACCCCTACCCAGTGGTACTGGTCCACGGCACCTTCGAGAACGCCTTCGACAACTGGAGCGGGCTCGCCCCGGTACTGCGGGACGCCGGCTACTGCGTCTTCGCTCTCAACTACGGTGAGACCAAACCCCATGCCCTGATGAAGGCGGTCGGCCCGGTCCCCGTCTCGGCCGGAGAGCTGGCCGCCTATGTCGACAAGGTGCTGGCCGCCACGGGGGCGGCGAAGGTCGACCTCGTGGGCCACTCCCAGGGCGGCGGGCTGATGCCCCAGTGGTACCTGCGCTTCGACGGCGGCGCCGCGAAGGTACACCAGCTGGTGGGCATCAACCCCAGCAGTCACGGCACCACCGCAAGCGGCCTGATCCACCTCCTCGACGCGGTACTGGACGTTGCGGGGCGTGCCGGCAAGCCGCTCGGCCTCGACAGTCCCGCGGCCATGGACCAGACGATCGGCTCCCCGGTGCTCCAGCAGCTGTACGCCAACGGGGACACCGAACCCGGCGTCACGTACACCAATATCGTCACCAGAACCGACATCGTCGTGACCCCGTACACCAACCAGTTCCTCACCGCCGGGCCCGGTGCCACCGTGCACAACATCCTGCTGCAGGACGTGTGCCCGCTGGATCCCACCGGTCATCTGGGCAGCCCGTACGACCCCAACGTGAGCCAACTGGTACTGAACTCCCTCGACCCCGCGCACGCGGAGCCGGTGCGCTGCGTCCTCATGCCGATTCCGGTGTGACCCCGGTCGAACAGCCCGCACCGTCGTGCGCCGTGTGCCGGACGTCAGCATCCCCAGGTCGGCCAGGTTCGCCGCCACTTACTTGAGAGCTTGGCGTGCCCGGCGTGCGGCGTCCTCGTTCGTTCCAGCCGAGTGAGCGGCCCATCCGTGGCCCGGCCGCATCTTGTGCGATTACAGGTTCGACACGCAACTGGCCGGGTGGCATCTGCCGCGCACAGCGGGAGAGCCACTGGACTGTAGTCGGACACACCGGACCCGGGTGGCCGGGCCGGGTGTTCGTGCTGCCGTGACGATGCCAGTGATGCGAAGGAAGAGCCATGACGGTGCCAGCCGACTCCGCGACGAGGGAGGGCGCGGGGAACCAGGACGTGACGCAGAGTCTGTCCACGGCAGCCGCCCGGAACCTCGCGACGACCACCAAGTCCGCACCGCAGATGCAGGCCATCACCTCACGATGGCTGCTGTGCATGCTGCCCTGGGTCGATGTGGCGGGCGGCACCTACCGGGTCAACCGCCGCGCGGTCTGCACCGCCGGTGACGGCCGGGTCGGCTTCACCCAGACCGGCTCGCAGGTGCGGGTCGTGCCGGTGAAGCTGCGCGAACTGGCCGTCCTGCGGGACCTGGAGGACCTTGCCCTGCTGGAGCCGTCGTCGCCGTACCGACTTCCTGCTGGCCCGTCCGCGTGCGATCGCCGCATTCGGCCGCGAGTGCAGCAGCCGGGGCCTGTACCCGGACGGTGTCGGGCTGCAGGGCCGCACGGTGCCGTCCTGGCGGGGAGTGCCGATGCTGCCCTGCAACAAGATCCCTGTCAGCCCCCAGCCGAGATCGCCCGTTCCTACAGCTGACTCTGCTCCGCGGAGTCGCATGCACCGCCGGACCAGCGCCCGCGTGCCGCACGCTCTGACCGCACCCCCTCGCCTACGCTCGACGCGCCTTCCCGGAGGACCTGTTGCCGCAAGATCTGGACCTGGACATTCCCTTCCCGCCGAGGATCAGCCCCGACGTGGCCGGGGCGCGGCAGCGCAACATCGACCGTCTGGTCCGGGAGGGGCTGCTCACGCGTGAGGAGAACGTGGCACGTTACCTCAGCTGGGACGTGGCTCAGCTGGCGGGCCGCTTCCACCCCGAAGCCGTTGGGGAGGATCTCGATCTGGGTCTGTTGCAGCAGACCTTCTATTTCGTCTTCGACGACCTCTTCGACACCTGCCTGGGCGAAGAACCCGACCACGCCTACCGGCTGGCGCACCGGATGGTCTCTCTGGTCAGGCGGGACGGGACGGGTAGACCGCAGCGTCCCGCCTTCCCGTTGGGGGAGATGTTCGTGGAGGTGTGGAGCCGCAGCCGGAAGGGCATGTCGGACTCCTGGTGCCGCCGCGCGGCGCTGAACTGGGAGCAGTTCTTCCTCAGTTATGTGACCGAGGCCGTGACCCGGGCCTCCCGCACCGTCCTGGACATCGATACGTACATCAGGCAGCGGCAGATCGCGATCGGCTCGCGCGGGGTGCTGGACATGGTCGAGTGCCTGGCCCGCGTCGAGGCACCACCCGAGATGCACGAGAGCTCATGCTTCCTCCAGATGCGCGATATCACCGCCGAGGTCGTCACCCTCGCCAACGACGTGACCTCGCTGGAGAAGGACGAAGCCAACCGGGAAGTGAACAACGCCGTCCTGTTGCTGTGCCTGCAGCGCCGCATCTCCCGGCAGGAGGCCGTCGACACCGTGCGGGACATGATCCGCACGCGCCTGGCGCACTTCCAGGTCCTGAGTGCGGAGGCCCTGCGGCTGTGCGGTGTGCTGGGCCTGTCCTCCCGGGAGCGCGGGGCGGTGGAGCGGTTCGTCGACGGGAACCGGGCGGTCGTACGGGGCAACCACGACTGGACCCAGAGCAACGGCCGCTACAGCCGGCAGGGTGTGGAACAGGTCCAGAAATCCGCCTGCTTGGAGGACCGCATCACCGAGACGCCCTTGGGTCCCCACCCTCACCGCGCCGCCCTGACCACGGACCCGTTCGGCCCCGGCACCGCGGCCACGCGCCCCACGCTCGGGGCACTGCTGTCGGCGTCCGCCCTCGACCCGCGTCTCAGAGCACTCCTCACCAGGGCCGGGCGGGACGGCACACGGGTGAGGAGCACGCTGTTCTCCGCACCGGCCCCGGAGCCGGACCGCGTCCTCGCCGAGGCGGAAGCGAGGCCGGCCACATCCCGGAGCAGGCAGAGGGCATGACCGCGGAGAAGCGGCGATGGGCGACCGGATGAACCCGGTCCACCATCTCAAGGAGCACGAGAGCCTCGACACGGCAGCGTGATGAGCCGACTGTGCACCCTCATCGAGATGGATATTGGGCCTTCCATCCCGTTGCGCGAAGCGGCATTTCATGACCTGTTCGAGAGGCCGGTACGGTCCCGATTCATGGAGTGGAAATTTCAGACGGCCGAGGAACTCGCGGCTGCCTTGCGTGCCGGAGAAGTGACCTCGGCGGAACTGACCGACGAGGCGATCGCCCGTATCGAGCGGGACGACACAGCGATCAACGCGATCTGTGTGCCGGACTTCGACCGTGCGCGGGCCGCTGCGCACGGTGCCGACCAGGCGCGCGCCCGCGGTGAGGACCGGCCGCTGCTCGGTATTCCGGTGACGGTCAAGGAGTCCTACAACATCGCCGGGTTGCCGACGACTTGGGGCATGCCGCCGCACCGGGACTACATGCCGGCCGAGGACGCGCTACAGGTGTCGCGGCTCAAGGCCGCGGGCGCGGTGGTGCTCGGTAAGACCAATGTGCCCTCGGGGCTGCAGGATATCCAGAGCTTCAACGAGATCTACGGCACCACCAACAACCCGTGGGATCACGGCCGAACGTCGGGCGGATCCTCCGGCGGGTCGGCGGCGGCCCTGGCGTCCGGATTCGGCGCGCTGTCCATCGGCTCCGACCTCGCCGGTTCGCTGCGCACCCCCGCGCATTTCTGCGGCATCTACGCACACAAGCCGACACTCGGGCTGGCGGCAACCCGCGGTATGGTCCCGCCGCTCGCGCCGGCACTGCCGGCCGACCTCGACCTCGCCGTGGTCGGTCCGATGGCGCGCACTGCCCGCGACCTCACGCTCCTGCTCGACGTCATGGCCGGACCGGACCCGCTGACGCTCGGCAAGGCGCACGACTTGACGCTGCCGCCCGCGCGCCACGAGCGGCTCGGCGACTTCCGGGTCCTGATCCTCGACGAGCATCCACTCATTCCGACCGGGTCCGCTGTGCGGGCGGGCGTGAACCGGGTGGCCGACGCGCTTGTCGACGGCGGCGCCCGCGTCGAACGGCACACTCCGCTGCTGCCCGATCTGACCGAAGCCGCGGTGCTCTACACACAGTTGCTCGGCTCCGGTGCGCGTTTTCCCGTCGAGATGTACGAGCAGCTGCGGACCCGCGCCGCCGGACTGAGCGCAGACGACCGGAGTCTCGATGCGGTGCGGCTGCGCGGCCTGGTGTTCAGCCACCGCGACTGGATCGAGGCGAACAACCGTCGCGAGCTCCACCGCCACAGCTGGCGGCAGCTCTTCGCCGAGTTCGACGCCGTGGTGTGTCCGATCACGCCCACTCCCGCGTTCCCGCACGACCACAATCCCGATCCGGGGGAACGCCGGCTCGACATCGACGGCGTCGAGTACCCGTACTTCGACCAGCTCGTCTGGGCCGGTCTGGCCACCATGCCCGGCCTGCCCGCCACCGCCATACCGGCGGGCCGGTCCCCCGGGGGTCTGCCGGTGGGAGTGCAGCTCATCGGTCCGATGTACGAGGACCGCACCCCGCTGCGGCTGGCCGAACTGCTCGAGCAGAAGATCGGCGGCTTCCAGGCACCGAAGTAGGGGGCACAGGCTGCCCGGCCCCGGCGGGGTTTGGGCCATGCCGGGGGATCCGGGTGACCGGTCGAACAACTTCACTCCTCTGCTGGGCGTCTGTGGCAAGGATGCGGGGCCCGTTACGTGGGCACGCTGCTAAGGCCCGTGTGGCCGTATCCGAGTGGCCGCTGCGGTTCCCGGGTCGCGACGGACGACAGTGCCAACCGGAGGTCATCATCGGTATGTCAGGAATCAGCAGGCGCCTCGGCGTGGCCGGTGCGGCACTGACGGCGGTGGCCGTCGTCGCCTCCCCGGCGGGAGCGGGTTCGGCGGTGGCGGGGACGGGGTGCTTCGACCGGGCGAGAGAGCCCTACACCTCGCAGGTCGACAGCCATCTGCACTTCCGCCCGTTCGGCGGGCAGGCGATTCCGTTCGAGGAACTCACCGGGTATCTGCACAAGAGCGGTGTCCGGCACGCGAGCATGTACGGCATCGGGCAGATGCTGCCGGTGAACTCCAACTGCACGTACTACCTGAACTGTCCCGGCACTCCCGTGGTACCGAGCATGAAGAACGACTTCGCCAACGCCGAGAATTATGTGGGGACGAAGCCCAAGGACCCCGAACTCGCGGTCTCCATGACCTTTATGGACCTGAACCACCCGGAGACCATCCCGCCCGGAATCGCCCTCTACGACAAGGAGTTCCCGGGGGTGTTCCGGTGGGCGGGGGAGGTGAACCTCGTCAAGCAGGCGCTGTTCCCCAACCACCACACGCCTGCGACGAGCGAGAACATCAAGAACTGGGCGCCGTTCATGAAGGTGCTGCGGGACCGCGGGATTCCGATCACCATCCACTCGGATCTCGGGAGCGACGCGGAGCAGACGAAGTATCTCCATCTGATGGAGGAGACCCTTCGGCTGTATCCGCGGAACAAAATCGTGTGGGCGCACATGGGCCTGTCCAAGGAGCTCACCACCATGGACCCCGACCGGCACATCGGGATCATGAAAAGGCTCCTGGACGAGCATCCCGGTCTCACACTGGACCTCAGCTGGCGGGTGCTGGAGGACAGCTACTTCAGCAAGCCGGGAGTCAGGCAGAAGTACGCCGCGTTCCTCGACCGGTATCCGACCAGGGTCATTCCCGGGACCGACTTCGTGGCCTCGCGCGACAAGGACTACCACGTCTACGAGCAGGAACTCGAGGTCACCAGCCGGATCAACAAGGCATTGGACGACCGCGCCTTCCGTGACATTGCCCTCGGGGAGAACTACTACCGGCTGCTCGGTCTGAAGGAGAGCGCGCCGGAGGTATGCAGGGCGGGCTGACGTGGCGGGTCGACAACTGACCCCGATCCGCCGGGCGTTGAAGGGTAGCGGAAGGCTCGGAGTTCCCGGCAGGGACGGCCGGAATGCGGGAGGGCCCGGATCCGTCTGGATCCGGGCCCTCCTGGCAGTAGCGGGGACAGGATTTGAACCTGCGACCTCTGGGTTATGAGCCCAGCGAGCTACCGAGCTGCTCCACCCCGCGTCGGTAGTCCCCACCGTACGCCATCACAGCAGGTGCCAGATACCACTTCCTGCCTCGGCTGGTTTTCTAGGCCGCGAATCCGACGTTGGTGACGTACTCGTACTGGCCCCACTGCGAGCCCAGGTCCGGGAGCACATCGGTGGTCCACGCCTCGTCCAGGCCCTGGTGGTCGCCGGCTGCCCAGGAGTCCACGATCTTGTCCCAGCGGCGTACGTTCATCGTCCGGTACTCCACCACGCGCTGGAGCGGGCGCGGCACCTGTGACTGGTTGAGAGGGTGGATCTCCACCCGCGTCCCGCGTCCGTCGCGGTTCAGGCGCTTGAGGAGATGGCGGGCGACGTTGTGACGGCGCACCGCCCGGTACGCCGCGTCGATGCGCTCCAGATTGGCCTTCGACGGCGACCGTTTGCCCTCCAGCCATGCCTTCAAGGTGCGGTCGGTGACCGTCAGCCCCGCGTCCTGTGCGGCCTTGCGTGCGTGGGCCGATCTCGTCAGGTAGTGCAGGCGCGCCATCAGGCCGCGCCTGGCGGTCACGGGGGTCGCGATGCCGCCCGCGAGTTCGTCGAGCTTGCGGGCGACGGCGTCGCTGCCCTTGATGCCGCGGGCGCCGAACTTCCCGAAGTCGATGTTCCTCTCCGGCACTAATCCTCCCCTTCCGTCTCCGTGTGCTCGGTGGTGTACGTGTCCTTGACCTTGACTTCGGTAACGCCCCGGCCTTCGGGGAAGACACGCCGCCAGTCTCCGATCACGTGGAGTTCGTCGGTGCCCATCGCGCGGACGACGGCCAGCCCCTCGTCATGGGCCTTGAGGGCCTTCAGCCACAGGTTCGCGAACGCCTGCGAGCGGATGATGTGCATCCAGTCCGGACGGTAGAGCTCCCGGTTGTAGTTCGACTCCCCCATCGTCGAGACGAACTTGGAGTACATCGCCTTCACGTACTCCAGCGTCACCTCGTCACCGGCGGCGATCGCGGTGTCGCGGGCGTCCTTGAGAGCGATGCGGAACTTCTCCAGCAGGTTCTCCGTCGCCCCGGAGGTGTACGACTCATGGATCTCCGGCGGCGCACACAGCCCGTACTTCGGACCGGACACGCGCAGCAGGAGGCGGAGGGTCGGCTCGGTCACCCACAGGGGGCCCGGTTCGTCCCGGTTCCCGATCGGGTTGGGCAGTACCGCCTCGTGCTCCCACACGGGCGGGGTGATCAGGTGGACTCCAGCGCGGCGTCGGTCGTGGGCGAAGCCGGTGGAATGTTCCAGCTGGCCGAGCGGGAGGTGGGTCTTGAGGGCGGAGAGGTAGGCGCCGTTGACGTCCAGCGCGGTCACCTCGTGGCAGCCGGGCGGGAGCTCGTGGCGGGTCCACTTGGGGCGGGCCTCCCAGATCTGATCCGCGCCACGGGAGGTCTGCTTCTTGAGGATGTCGGGGATCCACGGGTGGGCGATCACGTCATAGCGGGCGCCCTTACGGGTCTCGTCCAGCAACCGCATCGCATCCGGGATCGCCCGCTTCAGCAACGCGGCCGTCGCCGCTTCGACGTCACCCTGGTGCTCGGCGAGCACGGCCTTGACCGCCTGGCCGATCAGATCCCCGGGCCCGGACGGTTCCTGGAACGCGCGCCGGGCCGGACCCACGGGGCGCTCGGACGGGCGCGCCGTCCGTGACGAGGGCCTGGGGGCCTGAGCGTTCGCGGGCCGCGCGGCGGGCTCCGCGGGTGGCGCGGCGACAGTGGTTGTGGTCCGGCAGTCGGCCAGGTCCAGGTGCTGGCCAAAACCTGCCACCTGGGTTCCGGCCGGGTGACCGCACAGCACGCAGGGCTCCGGCACGGCGAGGGTCTCCACCTCGTCGCCCTCAGCGGGCTCCGGCGAGAAGCTGTCAGCCGGCGGAGCGGCCGGTTCGGCCGTGGGGGCTGTCTCCGGTTCGGTGTCGGCGGCGAACTTGGCGGCCAGCCCGTCCAGGAGATACGCGTACTTGGTCCGGATCTCGCCGACGGGATCCCGACCACCCTCCCACCCGGCGACCGTGCTCGGGCTCACCCCGAGCGCCCTCGCCACCTGTGCCTTCGACAACCGGGCCTGCTCCCGCAGCTCCCTCCGCTTCTGAGGCGCCGGGAGCTCGGCTTCCGGCCCGACGGCCGCGAGCAGCGAATCGATCGCGTCGAAGTCACTCACCGGGCCACTCCCTTCTCAGCGTTGGCACCGCGGCGCCGCGCCGAGGGCAGCGCCTCGCACGCCCGGGTCGGACCCGCCAGCAGATCCAGCCCCGCCACACCGTAGTACTCGGCCAGGACATCGACGTCACGCAGACTCCACGACGTCGCCCCGGACTGCCGCCGCGAGACCTGCGTCTGCGTCAGCCCGAGCACCGAAGCGACCGCCCGCTGCGAGTCGCCCGTCGCCTGCATCAACGCAGCTACCGTCAACCGCAACGACTCCTCCAAACCCAGACCCATGCCCCCACCCTACTCAACAGCGATGCAACATATGCATCAAACCACCTTCCAGGGCATCGAAAATGCACACACCAACTCGCCTCGGGGCGCAGGATCCAGGGCCCATGGCCGAGGCAGCGGCTACCATCCCGTGCCCGTCTGGGTGCGGCTGCCCAGGGTCGTGTTACCTGTGCCCGGGTAGAAGTACAGGGTTCCGGTGGAGCCGGCGGGGGCCTGGACGGCTTCGAGGTCGCCCTTGCCGTCGTTGTCGAAGTCGGCGCCGACCAGCTGGCGCATGGTGTCCCAGCCGGTGCCGATCCGGACGCGGTTGCCGAGGGTGTCGCTCGCCTTGAGGGAGCCGGTGCCCGGATACGCCCAGAGGGCACCGGAGCGGTCCACCGCGACGAGGTCGGCCTTGCCGTCGGCGTTCAGGTCACCGGGGCTGGTGAGTTCGGTCATGGTGTCCCAGCCGGTACCGATCCGGACGCGGTTGCCGAGGGTGTTGTCGCCTGCGAGGGACCCGCTGCCGGGGTACGCCCAGAGCGCACCGTCGGTGTCGATGGCCAGGAGGTCGGCCCTGCCGTCGCTGTTGACGTCGATGGCCGTCAGCTCGCGCATGCTGCTCCAGCCGGTGCCGATCCGGGTCCGGGCACCGAGGGTGTTCATGCCGTTCGCGGTGCCGGTGCCCGCATACACGTACAGGTCGCCGGTGGCCGAGTCCACGGCGAGGAGGTCGGCCTTGCCGTCGCCGGTGTAGTCGGCGGCGGCGAGCTTGCTCATGGCGTTCCAGCCGGACCCGATCTGGACACGGTCACCGAAAGTACCGTCACCCTTGCCCGGGTAGAGCCACAGCTTCCCCGTGGCCGATTCGACACCGACCAGATCCTTCCTGCCGTCACCGGTGAAGTCCGCCGCCGTCAGGTGGACCATGCCGGCGGGGGCGGGGTTCTTGGGCCAGGGTGTGTTGACGACGACGCGTTCGCCGGTGGACTCGTTGACCGTCCAGAGCTGATCGGTGCCGGGCCAGTAGGAGAGGTTCTCCGGGTTGACGGGGGTCCGGGTCACCAGACGTACGGGCTCGCCCGGCCGGGCGTGATAAAGGCAGCCCGGGAAATTCCGGATGTGCTCCTGGTCCGGCTGGTGCTCGGCGGGCACGAACTCCGGGCAGGGGCCCGAGATGACGAACCGGCCGTTGTTCATGGCGATGCCCTGCGTACCGCCCATCGGGGACGCGAAGGCCTCATGGGCCCGCACGCGCCCGGCGGAGTCGGCCTTGAGGACGCCGGTGACCGGGTCGATGGGCCAGCGGACGACGGGGGCAGTGGCCTTGCCGAACTGCCCCTCGACCTTGCCCGGGTCGCCCTCGGCGGTGACCAGGGCGGGCTGGGAACCGCTGAGGTCGAGCGAGGCCGCGGTGATGCAGGGGCGCTGCGGGACACCGGCGTACGAGCCGCAGCCCGTGCCCCGGCCCGTGGAGGTGTAGGTGCCGACGCGTGGCAGGACGTAGCCGTGGCCCGCGCCGTGGGCCTTGCCCTTCGCGTCCATACCGAACGAGGTGTCGGTGGTGACGTCCATCTTCCAGATGTCGTTCATGTCGAAGACGTCGATGCGGCTGCCGGTGCTCGCCACGTACAGCTTGCTGCCGGCCCACACCACCGCGTGGGCATGTCCACCGGTGATCGGGACGAAATTGTCGCCCGCGTCGTCGAGGGCGGCCAACTGGACGTGCCGGTAGGTGACATGAGCCTGGTCCGTCACATCGGCGAAGGTGACCCGCTCGCTCCCGGACGCGCCGTACCAACTGGTGATGAGCACCTTGCGGCCGTTGACCAGGGCCTGTGACCGGGGGGATTCGCCGGAGCCGGTGAGCCCCTGCGGGATCCAGGAGCCGGTGTTGTCGTCCGCGGCGGACCAGCAGAAGCCCTGGGCACCCGCGATGTTGGTGGGGTGGCAGAGGCCGCGGCCCGCGCCGGCGCCGGAGGTGTCGGCGAGGACATCGGCCGTCTTGATCCGTCCCAGTGCGGGGTGGGCGGATTCGAAGGCGGAGACCCGGCGCGCCTCACGGCCGTTGTCCGATTGCAGGCCCATTCCGTCGGCGCTTGTCCGGGTGATGCTGTTGTAGGTGGCGGTGGTCCCGTCGGGAGCGGTCCCGGCGACGGCGTGGCCGCCGGTGGCCAGGATGGCGAGCGTCATCATGCCCGCCACTGCGGCACCGCGCCCTCGGGTGCGGGTCCTGCGGAGGAGGTGTCGGCGGGCCATGACGGCACTGGTCCTTTCGTCGGCCGGGGCGGTTCCCGGAGAGTGGCGGGGAGCAGGCGGGGCCGCCACCGCGGTGTGGATGCGGTGGCGGCCCTTCGGAGAACGGCGGTTGGGGGCCTTGGCGGGATTACCAGCCGGTGCCGATCTGGACGCGGTCGCCCAGGGTGTTGGTGCCGTTGATGGCGCCGGTGCCCGGGTAGCTGTAGAAGGTGCCGGTCTCGCCGACCTTGGCCTGGACGGCATCCACGTCGCCAATGCCGTCGCCGTTGAAGTCGCCGCTGACCAGGTTGGTCATCGAGTCCCAGCCGGAGCCGATCTTGGTACGGGAGCCGAGGGTGTTGGTGCCGTTGAAGGAGCCGGTGCCCGGGTAGACGTACAGGTTGCCGGTGGAGACCTCACGGGCCACGATGTCGGCGTTGCCGTCCTTGTTCATGTCGCCGGGGCTGACGATCTGGTCCATGCCGTTCCAGCCGGAGCCGATCTGGACGCGGTTGCCGAAGGTGCCGTTGCCGTTGCCCGGGTAGGCGTAGAGCTTGCCGGTGGAGGACTCGACGGCCACCAGGTCGCTCTTGCCGTCCTTGTTGAGGTCGGCGCCCGCCAGGTCGTGCATGCTGTCCCAGCCGGTGCCCGCCTTGATGCGGTTGCCGAAGGTGCCGTTGCCGTTGCCCGGGTAGATCCACAGCACTCCGTCGTTGTCGACGGCCGCGAGGTCCAGCTTGCCCGAGCCGGTGAAGTAGCCGGAGGTCAGCCCGCTCATCGTGTTCCAGCCGGTGCCGGCCTGGACGCGGTCGCCGAGCCGGCCGCCGCCGGTGCCCGGGTAGTAGAACAGCTTGCCGCTGGACGCCTCGACCGCGACCACGTCGGCCTTGCCGTCACCACCGAAGTCGCCGCCGGTGAGGTTGGTCATGCCGACGTCCTTCGGAGTCGGCTTGGACTCCACGATCTTGGTGTAGCGGTAGGGGCGGAAGCCGTGGCTGTTGATGTAACTGCGGGTGTAATAGGACGAGTTGACGCGGGCGTTGGTGCCCGGGTGGGCCTCTTCCCAGACCTTCGCCGTGGTGCGGCCCGCGTCGGCCCAGCCGCCGAAGAGCACGACGTGGGAGTCGATGTTGTCGAGCATGTCGCCGGGCTGCAGCTCGTCCAGGCTGGACAGCCGGGTGGCGACCTTCGGCAGCGTCCAGGTGGTGAGGCTGGTGTTCAGGTGCCAGGCCATCGAGACGAACCCGGAGCAGTCCTGGCGGTAATCGCGGCCCTGCGGGTCCGGGTCGTAGTCCGACTGGCTGTACGGAACGCCGCGGTCGACCCAGTACTGGGCGCGGGACATGACCTCCGCGGTGGTGATCTCGCCCCCGACAGTGGAGGTGCCGGCCGCATGGGCCGGGGCGGCGGCCGGTCCGGTGATACCCAGGCCGGTGACCGCGGCTGCGGCGACCAGGGTGGCGGCGGTGGTCTTCTTCAACTTGGCTGTGAGCGTGGACATGGCGGATCTCCTGAAATCTGAAAGCGTGAAAGTCCGGAAGCGGGCGCGGCGGACTGCCGCGCGAGCGGTGAAGGTGCAGCGAAGTCGGGTTGGGTGGCGTGGCTACCAGCCGGTGCCGATCCGGGCGCGGTCGGCGAGGCCGCCGCCGCCGTTGCCGGGGTAGAAGTAGAGGCCGCCGGTGGAACCGGCCTGTGCCTGGACGGCGTCGAGATCACCCTTGCCGTCGTTGTTGAAGTCGGCGCCGACCAGCTGGTGCATGCTGTTCCAGCCGGAACCGATCTGGTTGCGGGCCCCGAGAGTGTTGCTGCCGTTGAGGGCGCCGGTGCCGGGGTACTTCCACAGCGCGCCGGCCGGGTCGACGGCTACGAGGTCGTCCTTGCCGTCCGAGTCGAGGTCGCCGGGGCTCGCCAGCTCGGCCATGCTGCCCCAGCCGGAACCGATCTGGACGCGGCCGCCCAGGGTCCTGCTGCCCGCGAGGGATCCGGTACCCGGGTAGGCCCACAGGGCGCCGTTGGTGTCGACGGCGACCAGATCCGGCTTGCCGTCCTTGTTCACGTCGATCGCGGTGAGGTCCCGCATGCCGCCCCAGCCGGAGCCGACCTGGGCCCGGTCCCCCAGGGTGTTCATGCCGACCGCGCTGCCGGTGCCCGGGTAGAGGAAGAGGTTCCCGGTGGAGTTCTCGACGGCGAGGAGGTCGGCCTTGCCGTCGCCGGTGTAGTCGGCGGCGGCGAGCTTGCTCATGGCGTTCCAGCCGGACCCGATCTGGACACGGTCGCCGAAAGTACCGTCACCCTTGCCCGGGTAGAGCCACAGCTTCCCCGTGGCCGATTCGACGCCGACCAGATCCTTCCTGCCGTCACCAGTGAAGTCCGCCGCCGTCAGGTGGACCATGCCGACCGGCGCGGGCGGGGTGGTGGGGTAGGGGTCGGCGTGGTCACCGCCGAGGCCGGCGCCCGCCCCGCAGCTTCCCCAGGCACCCGCGCCCTGCCCGGCGAGGATCTTCTCGGCTATCAGGATCTGCTGCTGCTTGGTGGCCTGGTGCGGGTAAGTGGCGTACTCACGGCCGCCGTAGGCGTTCCACGTCGGCAGGTAGATCTGCACACCGCCGTAGAAGCCGTTGCCGGTGTTGATCTGCCAGTTCCCGCTGGACTCGCACTGGGCAACCTTGTCCCACGTGCTGAGGGAGGCGGCGGTCGCGGGGGCGGCGGAGACGAGGGAGAGCGCGAGACCGGCGAGGGTCAGGGCGGCCGTGGCGGCGGACTTCCGGGCCGTACGGGACGTGGCGCGGGGTGTTTCGGGCATGGCGGAACCTCAATAGTGGCGGTGCGGGATGCAGTGGGGGCGGCACGGGCAGGCAGCTGCCGGGCGTACCCGGTGCGGCTCGGTACTGCGGGTGTTGCGAAGCATGTGCGGCCGGGACCGGCCGGGACACCGGGCTGCTGCAGCTGCCCTGCGGGAGCGGCTGGGAGCGGTCCGGGGCAATGGGGCCGAAGCCGGGGGCTACGACCAGCCCATGGTCTGCCCCGGGGCGGCGGTCGCGGCCGAGGCGGCGATGGTGGCGACCGCGGCGGCCGTGGCGAGACGGAGACAAAGCATGGGAGAAGCCCTCTTCTGACGTTGGGTCGGTGTCCTCGACCGGTTCACATCCCGCGGTGATGCTGTCCGGTCCGTTGCCCGCCGGGCGGTGTTCCCTGCTGGCAAGAACTACTTTCGCTGCTGGTCAGAGGGGGTGGAAGGGTTTTCGGCTGGACCAAAATGGCCTTGGACGCATCCGTCCACCGCCGGATCGGCGGTTCCCGGGCCGGCGGTTCCCGGATCGGACAGCAGCGACTCGTAGAAGGGCACGACCATCGGAGCCTCGACGGCCGGCAGCGACCAGCCGTCGAACCCGGCGCAGCCCAGCAGCAGCCGGCAGAGCCGGGCCACCCGGGTTTCCGCGGCGGCCAGGCTGTCGGCACGTACGTAGAGACCGACCACCGGGTGGGGCAGAGCATGCGGGTGGACGGTGACATGCTCGACGCCGTCGCCGTCGCGGATCTGGGAACGGACCAAGGACCGCGTCTCGAGCGGGAGGGAAGCGCCGGGCGGCCCCTGCAGGCGGGCGTGGACGAGATACATGACACCGACTGTCCCAAACCGGCAACTCGCCTGCCAGGAGCGGAATGTGGACGCTTCCGTCCATGGACACTTCGGTCCAGCACGTCACTATTTCCTTATGCCGGACATACAGCTATCAGCCCCGTATGGCATGATCCACACGTATCCAGGGGTGGAGTTGCACATGCTTGAGGGGGATATGCGTTGCTGACCGCATTGGGACTCGACGCAGTCGCGGAATCCGTCTACCGCGCGATGCTGGCCGATCCGCCGGGCGGGGTCGCCGAGCTCGTCGCCAGGGTGGGCAAGCCCGAGGACGAGGTGCGCGATGCTCTCGACCTGCTCAGCGAGCTGGCCCTGGTGCGGCCGTCGAGCGAGCAGCCGGGCAGGCCGAGGGCGGTCTCGCCGGACATCGGCATGGAGATCCTGATGGCCCGCCAGCAGGCGGACCTGGCCGCGCAACAGCAGCGCCTGGAGGCCTCGCGCGCCGTCGCCGCCCAGCTGATCGCCGAATACGCGGATCTGCGACCGGCCGCCTCCGGCCCCGGCGTCGAACAGCTCATCGGCGTCGAACAGATCCGGGACCGCCTCGCCGGGCTCACCCGCGATGTGACCACCGAGGTCATGTCGTTCGCCCCGGGCGGCGCCCAGCCCGCGGCCCAGATGAAGGCATCACGCCCGCTGGACGAGCAGTTGCTGGGCCGGGGGGTGCGGATGCGCACCGTCTACCTCAGCAGCGTCCGCAACGACCAGCCCACCGTCGACTACGCCAACTGGCTCACGGACCTGGGCGGTCAGATCCGCACCACCCCGGACCTGCCCACCCGGATGATCATCACCGACGGCTCCACCGCGGTCATCCCCGTCAGCAGCGACGACACCGCCACCGGCGCCGTCGTCCTCACCGGCCAGGGCACTCTCACCGCACTGTGCGCCCTCTTCGAGGCCGTCTGGTCCGGCGCGCAGCCGCTCGGCGAGGCCGCCCCCAAGGACTCCCGCGGGCTGAGCCCGCAGGAGTCCACCACCATCGCCCTGCTGGCACAGGGCCACACGGACGAGGCCATCGCCAAACGTCTGGGGGTCTCCCAGCGCACGGCGCGACGCATCGCGACCGACCTGATGGAACGTCTCGGCGCCCGCAGCCGGTTCGCGGCGGGCGCGCGAGCCGTGCAGCACGGCTGGCTGCCGTCGCAGCCCACCTGAGAGCTGTGATTCCGCTCATCGGCTGGCTCATCCGGGCCGCCCACGACGCTCCGCGATGGCGCTGGACGGGCCTCAACCACTGCAACGCGGCCCTGACCGTCATCCGATACGCACCCGGCCGTCCCTCCGCGATGCTCTTCTACAACGACATGCGGCATTTGCCCGCAGAACTGCGCTGGACCGGATTTCCTCCTGAATTCCGCATCTGAAGGCCGCACTCACCACAGCACGTCGCCCGGCGCGGAGGCGCGCCAGCCACCACGCAGCATCACAGGCCTCGGGGTGCGGATCCGCGAACTCGCCATCCGACCTGACCGCCCGACAGCGACACGCACTGAGACCTGAGACCCTGTCCGACATGGAAATTCACGGCAGTTGCAGCGACCGGTTCGGCGCCGTACGGGAGGCGTTCGCCGACTTCCTGCGCAGCGGGGCGGACGTCGGTGCCTCGGTGGCGATTTATCTCGACGGCGAACCCGTCGTCGACCTGTGGGGAGGGCACGCCGACCAGGCACGTACCCGGCCATGGGAGCGCGACACCATCACCAACGTGTGGTCCATCACCAAGACGATGACCGCGCTGTGTGCTCTCGTCCTCGCCGACCGCGGCGAACTCGGCCTGTCCACACCGGTCGCGCGCTACTGGCCCGAGTTCGGTACCGCGGGGAAAGACCGCATAGAGGTCCGGCACCTGCTCGGCCACACCGCCGGCCTCCCCGACTGGGACCGGACCATGACACTCGACGACCTGTGCGACTGGGAGAAGGCCACCGCCTTGCTGGCCCGCCAGTCGCCCCGTTGGGAACCCGGCACGGCATCCGGCTACCACCGGTTCACCCACGGCTTCCTGATCGGCGAGGTCGTCCGCCGCATCTGCCGGCAGTCCATCGGCACGTTCTTCGCCGACCAGATCGCCGGTCCACTGGACGCCGACTTCCACATCGGCCTCGCAGCCGAACACGATCACCGCGTCTCCGAAGTCATCCCCGCGGCCGGCCCCGTACCCGCACCCAACGCACGGGTGACCATCCCGGTCGGCGCCTATGTCACCGCCCAGGACACCTGGAGCACCCAGTGGCGCCGCGCCGAGATCCCCGCCGCGGCGGGCTACGGAAACGCGCGGTCCGTCGCCGCCGTCCAATCCGTACTCGCCACCGGAGGGCGCGCCTCGTCGACGCGCCTTCTCTCCGAAGCCACCTGCCGCGCGGTGCTCGACGAACTGTCCCACGGCACCGATCTCGTGCTCGGCATCCCCCTGCGCTTCGGCGCGGGCTACGCCCTCAACGACGGCCACGCACCCGTCAGTACACCCAACCCTCATACCTGCTACTGGGGCGGAAGGGGTGGATCACTGATCGTCAACGACCTCGACGCCCGCATGACCATCGCCTACGTCATGAACCAGATGACCCACCTCGGCCTCACCGACCCGCGCGGCCAGAAAATCGTCCAGGCCGCCTACACAGCACTGACGCTCTGACCCGAAAGCTCCCTTTGTCGAATGGGCGCCGACCCTCAGCCACACATTTGTTGCCGAGCCCGCCCCGGTCCTATCCCAGCTGCATGGGGTCGGGGAGATCCTCGTCGAGGATGCCGGTCTTCGCGATGAGGTAGGCGAGTTGCGCCCGGCTGCGGCTGCCGAGGAGTTCCGAGGCCTTGCGGACGTGGGTCGCGACGGTCCGTGTGCTCATGCCGAGGCGGCCGGCGATGGTCTCGTCGGTGTAGCCGTTCACCATGAGCTGGAGGATCGCCCTGCGGTTCTCGTCGGTGAGCAGGGGCGGGCGGTGCTCGGCGGGGTTGTGCCGGAGGGGGGTGGCGCGTTCCCAGGAGTACTCGAAGAGGCCGACGAGGTAGCGGATCAGGCCGGGGTGCTCGATGGCCAGCGCGACCTGGCGGCGCTCCTCCCCCGGGTCCGGCACGAAGGCGATCTTGCGGTCGCAGACAATGAGCCTGTCGAACACCTCGTCCAGCGTGCTCACTTCCGCGCCGGCCGCGCAGACCTGTTCCACGTAGGAGAGCGTGGGGCCATGGGAGCGGACGGTGTGCTGATAGATCGTGCGCTGGCGCACGCCGCGCCCGAGGGCCTCCAGGTCGCTGGCGAGGGCCTTCTCCAGGAGCTCCTGTGGGCGGCCGCCGCCCGGCTGGGCCGTCAGCAGCTCTTCCTGGCAGGAGAGGACGGCCGAGGAGAGGGTGGAGCTGATGACGTCCATCCCACTGATGACGCGGACGGCGGCATCACCGTTGCTCTTGTGGCCGGCGCGGTAGATCTCTTCCACTTTCTGGAGGGAGACGCGAGCCGCGGCGACCGCGCGCTGCTTCTCCTCCAGGGCTCTTTCGAGCGGACGCATCAGCGCGTTCGCGGCCAGACCCGGGGGGATCGCGACCGGGCGTCCGTCGTCGGCGTACTGCACGACCCCCAGATCGAGGAGGCATGCGGGGCACCTCTCGGTCGAGGAGGCCGCCCCGAGGAGGTCCGCGTAAAAATTCAGCCCGTTCTCGCAGATCCCTGGCGCCGGATCAGCATCCCCTGTATCAGGCTTTCTGCACATCGTTCACCCTTTACCCCCCTGTCGGTGCTCATGGTCCACGAATTCCCTGTCGCAGACCATGGACGGCGGAGGTGATCAGCGTCACGGCCGGGGAAGGTCAGCCGGACCCGGCCGGTACGGCCGACCGGACCTCGTCCTCGGTCGTCCCGGCCCCGGCCGCCGCCCCGGTGGACCGGAGCGCATAGGTCCGCGCCACCCATGTGCCGATCAGCGCGAACGTCGCCATGGCGATCGCGAGGCTGCCGAATCCGATATCCAGCGAGACTTCGGCGGAGCGTCCCACCACCGGCAGCAGCACGGCCGTGCCCAGGCCGATGGCGAGCAGCCGCAGCGAGGCCATCTTGCCCTTGTCGCCTTCGTCGGCGCGCTGTTGGAGCGACGTCAACAGCCAGGTGAGGCTGTTGAGGTTGGCGAAGCCCGAGAGGAAGAAGGCGACGAAGTGCACCGGACTCGACGTGCCCAGTGCCAGGAGTCCGGCGCCGGCGGCCTGGCAGAGCAGCCACAGGGGCAGCAGGCGCTGGGAGACCAGCCGGCCGGTGAAGAAGGACGCGCTGATCATGCCGATGGCGAAGGTGGCTTCCAGGGCGGCGATGTACCAGCCCTGACCGCCCGCGGACACTCCGGCCAGCGGGACGACCAGGGTGCTGAGCCCATTGGCGAAGACGAAGTCCCCGGCGCACAGGGCGATCATGACGAAGACCACCTTGTCGTCCCTGTACCGGGCCAGCATGCGCCGCCACTCGCCGACCGTCGCCGCGACCGCCGTGCACACCATGCGGGCGGAGAAGGCCGGGTTGTTCTCGGCGGTGGTGAGCCGCATCCGGCTCACCACGAGGGCGCAGCACAGCGACATCGCGACATCGACCAGCAGTGCCTGCCCGGGGCTGCCCCACGTCAGGATCAGGCCGAGCAGGGCCATTCCGCTGAGTGCCCCGGCCTGGAACGCGACGCCGATCATGCTGTTGAACCGGGCGATGTGCGCCTCGTTCACGTGATGGGCGGTCAGCTTGAACAGGGCCGATCTCTCGGCGTTGTCGAAGACGGCCAGCAGTACGGCCGCCGCCATGATGGCGGGCACGGCGCCCCGGCCGGGCGTGGCCGCGATCGCGACGATCCCCAGGACGGTGACGGCCCGCCCCAGGCCGCACAGCGCGTACACCCACTTGGAGTTGAGGGCGTCCACCAGCGGACCGCACACCGGCAGTACGCAGAAGGCGGCGATTCCCTGCAGGGTGAGGACGAGGGCGAAGGCCGCGGGGGAACCCGTCCGGCTGTACAGCAGCTGCCCCATCGCCAGGGTGTGGATGCCGACGCCGACGCTGGAGACGGCGATGGCACCCAGCATGGTGCGTGCGACGCGGTCACCGCGGAGCTTCACGCCGACACCTCCAGCCGGCGGTCGATGACCGTCTTGACCTTGCCGCTGACCTGGTTGCGGGGCAGCTCGCCCTCCGCGAAGGACTCGACCCTGAGCTCGAACACGTCGAGTGCGGAGTCGAAGTCCTGGTAGTCGCCCAGGACGTCGAACTTCGAGACCAGCAGCTCACGCACGCGGCCGGGGTCCGGCGGGGTGGGCGCCTCCGTGCGGATGACCAGGATCTCCTTGCTGCCCTCGGTGAAGACCTCGATCTGGAGCTGGGAGACCCGGAAGTCGGTGAGGACGTCGAAGACGTCTCCGTAGAGGACCGTCTCGCCCTTGAAGCGGATCAGTCCGTCGGAGCGCCCCAGGTACTCCAGCACCCTGCCGGACAGCCCGCACGGGCAGGTGTGCTCGAAGATCCGGCCCATGTCGCCGATGCGGTAGCGGATCAGTGCGCCCTCGAACTTCTGCATGCTGGTGATGAGCAGCTCGCCGGTGGTGCCCTCGGGGACCGGGGTGCCGTTCTCGTCCACCACTTCGATGAGGGTGTAGTCGTCGTTGACGTGGTGCAGAGTGCCGCCGAGGGCGTGGCACTGGTAGCCGAGCTGGGCGCCGTCGTTGGCGGCGAGGACGCTGGAGACCACCCGCGCTCCCAGTTCGTCCCGCAGCCACTGCTTGTCGTTCTCCGTCATGGGGGTGCCGCCGTAGAGGATTTTCTCGATGCGCAGTTCGGGGAAGCGCTTCTTGGCGTCGCGCAGCAGCGGCAGGATCAGGGCGGGCATGCCGAGGATCACATTGGCGCGGAAGCTCTTCGTGAGCATCAGCAGGTCGTCGACGGTCACGAACTGGCCGGTCGAGTAGCACTCCACGGGCATCCGGGAGAACTCGCTGAAGGTCGTCGTCAGACCGCCGTACATGCCGCCGCCGAACAGCGTGTTGACGATGCGGTCACCCGGGGCGACGCCGAGGGCGTACAGCATGGGCACGGCCTCGCGGACCATGTTCTCCCAGTCGGTGCGCGAGTAGACGATGTAGCGTGGATCGCCGCTGGTCGCGCCGGAGCGCAGGACCTCGCCGCTGGGTGCGGCGCCGCTGCACAGGTTGCGGCTGGCCGGCAGTGAGTTCGCTTCCAGCGCCGGCTTCTCCAGGATGGGCAGGCCGGTGAGGCCGGCCGCCTCCGTGACCCGGGGGAGGTCCGCGTAGTAGGGCGCGCGCCGGGCGCGGGCGACGAGATAGCGGAGCCTGGCGGTCAGCCGGCTGTCCCGCTCCAGGGTGTCGTCGCTGCGTACGCGGGCGAGCGACCTGCCCGGCAGATGACGGCGGTCCAGCAGCCGGTGGACCCAGGGCGCCTGGCAGTCCAGTGCCACCGCCGCGTCGGCGGGCAGCTCGGGGACGTCCACCCGTACGCCGGTCACATCGGTCCCGGGTGCGACGACGTGGCCGTCCGGAAGCGGGACTGCGGCGTCGCGCAGCGCTTCCATGACCGCGGTCCACAGCTGCGGCCGGGTCGAGCGTACGGTCACGGGGTTGCCCAGGGCCCAGGCGAGCAGCAGTCCGCGCAGGGTCGCCTCGGCGTGCTCGTCGTCGAGGAGGACGGCGCCCACCGGCCGTGTCTCCAGAACGTCGTCGGTGTCGGTCAGGGGCTGCCACGGGTACTGGCTGACGCCGCCCAGGAGGCGGTCCAGGCCCTCGAAGAGCTGCTCGCTGTCGAAGCGTCGCAGGGGCTCCGTCACTCCTTCCCGCGTCAGCGCGTCGCGCAGCGGGGCGAGTTCACCGTTCCTCAGGGAGTGCTCGACGTGCTCGACCGCCAGCAGCAGGTCGGTGGGGTAGGTCCTCATCAGCGTGTCCTCCGCTGTCGGTTCGGTGCGATGTGGTTCGGCCGGGTGCGCTTCGGCGCTCTTCGCTGCTCGGTTCACGGCTGTTCTCCGAGTACGGAGGCCAGGCGGCGTATTCCCTCGTCGACATCGGCCGGCGAGGGGTAGGAGAAGGAGAGCCGGGCATGGCGGGCGCCCCGGCCGTCCGCGTGGAAGGCGGTGCCGGGCACGAAGGCGACCCCGGCGGCCAGGGCCCGGGGCAGCAGTTCCCGTGAGTCGGTGCCGTCCGGGAGCGTCACCCAGATGAAGAAGCCGCCGTCGGGGATGGTCCACGAGGTTCCCGCGGGCATGTACGCGGTCAGCGCGCGCAGCATGGCGTCGCGCCGGTCCCGGTAGCGTGTGCGGAACGTGCCGAGTCGCTCCTGCCACGGCTCCGTGCGCAGATAGCGGTCCACCGTCAGCTGGGTGAGGGCGGAGTGGGAGAGCATGGCGGATTCGGCGGCGAGCACCAGCTTCCGGGTCAGCTCGGTGGGCGCGTGGACCCAGCCGACCCGGAGTCCGGGGGCGAGCGTCTTGGAGAAGGAGCCCAGGTACACGACCCGGTCGGGGGCGTCGGCGCACAGGGCGCGGGAGGGTGTCCCGTCGTAGTGGAGCAGGCCGTAGGGGTTGTCCTCCACGACGAGCACATCGGCCGCCCGGCAGACGTCGAGGATCTGCTGCCGCCGGCCCGCCGCGAGCCGGATGCCCGTCGGGTTCTGGAAGGTGGGGACGGTGTAGAAGAGCTTCGCCGGGCGGCCCTCCGCCGCCAGCCGGGCGAATTCCGCGGCCAGTTCTTCCGGGACGGTCCCGGCCCGGTCCATGCCGATCTGGACGACTCTGGCGCGGGCCGCGGCGAAGGTGCCGAGTGCGGTGACGTAGGTCGGGCCTTCGGCGACCACGGTGTCCCCCGGATCGAGGAGGACGCGCGCCACGAGGTCCAGCGCCTGCTGGGAGCCCACGGTGACCATGACGTCGTCCGGCCGGGCGGTGATGCCCTCGAGTGCCATGACCTCGCAGATCCGTCGCCGCAGTCCGGGGTCGCCCTGTGCCGTTCCGTACTGGAGGGCTGTCGTTCCGTTCTCGCGCACCACGTCGGCCAGGATCGAGGCCATCGTGTCCATCGGGAGGGCGCCGACGTCCGGCATGCCGCCGGCCAGTGACACGATTCCGGGGCTGGCGGCGGCGCTGAACAGGGAGCGGACCTCGGAGGGCACCATGCACCGTGCGCTGTCGGAAAAGCGCGCGTCCCACGGACTCGGTCCGGGCTGCGGCTGAAGCTCTTGCAGCTCCGCAGGGAAGCGCATCGGGGTCTCCTAAGGTGTATGGGGCGAGGGTTTTTCGGTCTCGGGCTTCGTGGCGAGTGCCGCTGTGCGCAGGAGGCCTGCCGTGTAGTCGCGCAGGACCTTCTCCTGCCGTGCGTGCACCACTTGCGAGCGGCGGAGCCGGCCGTCGGGGCCCCGGGTGGCCAGCACCGCGGCCTGCTTGTGCAGCACGTACCCGTCGGCGGCCGCGGCCCGGAAGGCGGCCGGGTCCTCGCGGAACAGCCGGTCCCAGTCCCCGTGGCTCGCGCCGAGTGCGGTACGGGACAACTCCTGCAGCTCGGGGCTGCAGAGCCCGGGGCGCTGTGAGGCGATCCGGATGCCGTCGGCGGTGGTGATGAGGTCCGTGCAGGCGGGTCGTTCACCGATGGCGTGCTCGTCCAGTGCGGCCAGTGCCATTTCCACCGCCCAGTCCTGCTCCGCTCCCCGGCGGGGCAGGAGCAGAGCGCCGGGGAACTCGCACGGCCGCTGCGGGTCGACGGGTCCGCTCACCCGCCAGATGGCGCAGACACGGCGGGAGGCACCGAGTCCGACGCAGCTGATGTGGAGTCCTGCGTGCATGGGCGGCATGGCGCTTCTCCTGCTTCCTCGGCGGCGTCCCCCCGGTCGGCCGGGCTCAGCCGCACGACCGACTTCCCCGTGTTCTCGCCGCGCAGCATCCCCAGGAACGCGTCGACGGTCCGCTCGAAGCCTTCGGACACACTGAGCCGGTCGGTGATCCGTCCGGCGCGCAGGTGCGGTACGGCGAAGGCCTCCCACTCCTCCTGGGCGTCGCGGTGGTTGGCGACGAGGAAGCCTTCCAGGCGGACGCTCTTCTCCACCAGGTCGAACAGGTTGCCCGGCGCCGCGGGTGCGGAGCCCGTGTTGTACTGGGCGATCGCGCCGCACCAGGCGATGCGCCCGAACTCGCGCATCGCGCCGATCGCCGCCTCCAGGTGCGCGCCGCCGACGTTGTCCAGACAGACGTCGATGCCGTCCGGTGCGGCAGCCGCGAGCCGGGCGCCGATGGAGGGGTCCGCGTGGTAGTCGAAGGCGGTGTCGAAGCCGAGCTCTTCCGTGAGCCGCCGGGCTTTCTCCGGTGATCCGGTGCTGCCGATGACGCGTCCGGCCCCCAGCAGCCGGGCCAGTTGTCCGGCGGCCGTGCCCACTCCCCCGGCGGCCGCGGAGATGAAGACCGTCTCGCCCTCGCGCAGCCGGGCGACGCGGGTCAGGGCGACGTACGCCGTCAGGCCCGTACCGCCGAGCAGGCCGAGGAACGACTCGGTCGCGATGCCCTCGTACCGCGGCAGCACCCTGGCGTCGGCGGCGGTCAGGACGGTGTGCGTGCGCCAGCCGTCCCGGTGGAACACCAGGGTGCCGACCGGCAGTTCGGCGCTGCGGGAGTCGATGACGCGGCCGATGGAGCGCCCCTCGAGCGGGGTGTTCAGCTCCCACTCGGTGTCCATGCACTCGCGCATGTAGGGGTCGACCGACAGCCACAGGTTCTCGACCAGTGCGTCGCCCGCCTCCAGCGGCGGCAGGGTCAGCTCGACCTCGGCGAAGTCCCGGGGCACCGGCATGCCCTGGGGGCGCCGTGTCTGCTGGATGGCCCGGGCCGTACGGATCCCGCCGCTCACGCCGCCTCCTCGGCGTCCGTGCCGGCCGCGCGCTGTGTCGTCACGGACACCGCCCGGGCGCAGGTCTCCAGGAAGTGGCGCAGCGCCTTCGCGTCGGTGTGGGATGCCTCGACGAAGACCGGCACCTCCCATTCCTGGTAGGTGATGTGCCGGGGTGTCTCCTGGTCCGGTGCGAGGACGTGGAGGCGGTCGACGCAGGGGTGCGTGCCCACCCATGCGGGCAGGTCGGTCCGCCGCACGCCGCCGGGCGACAGGTGGTGGCCGGGAAAGGCGAGCCAGCCGTGGTAGCGCCCGCTGGGCGGCTGTACCGGGGGGCGTTCCAGGCCCAGGCGGACGGCGATCTCGTGCGAGGGCAGGTGCACCCCGGTGTGCTGCTCGTGCATCGGGACGACGCCCGCGCCGCCAACCCGGTTGGCCACCTCCAGGAAGACGAGCTCGCCCTCGGCTGTCTCGAAGAACTCCAGGTGGATGCTGCCCTCGGTGATGCCGAGCACCTCCACCACCCGCTCGGCGAGGGTTTGTTGGGCCGGGGTGACGGGCTCCTGGTGTGACCCGAGCGGGAGCCCGTTCGCGTACTCGACCGGCTTGTTGACGTACCGGCTGACCGCGAGATCGACGATCCGTCCGGCTGCGACGAGCCCGTCGGCGTGCAGGATGTCGCCGTCGATGTGTTCTTCCAGTTGGTAGTCCGAGGCGTCCGCGAGGTTGTGGTAGGCGGTCAGCGCGTCGTCGGCCGTCTCGTGGATGGTGACGTCCTCGCTGGACGCGCCCTGGCGCGGTTTGAGGACCGTGCGGCCCTGCCACGGGAGCGGCCGGCCCGCCACCGGCTCGGGGACGAACCTCGGGTGGCGCAGCCCGGATCCGCTCAGGGCCTCCTTCATCCGCACCTTGTCCCGTACCCGCTCGACCTGAGCGAGCCCGGGGCCGTCGATGCCGAGGTGGCGGCGCACGTGGCAGGCCTCCACGATCCCGAACTCGGAGAGTGCGAGCACCTTCTCGTAGCCGTCGTCCGGCGATGTGCGGGCGCGGACGCCGGCGACCAGGTCCTCTTCGGCGTCGAGGACGATCCGCTCGCACCGCAGGCCGGGAGGGAGGTCGGCCATCCGGTGCGGGTGGCCGATGTACGTCACCTGGTGCCGCTCGTGGTCGATGCCCCGGTCGTAGGCGATCTTCCGGTACGGCACCTGGTGAATGACGAGGATCTTCATCCGAGGTACTCCAAGGTCGTGATGCCCCAGCTGAAGCCCATGGCGCTGGTGGCGAGCATGATCAGGTCACCGCGGCGCAGCCGGTCGGCGCGTTCCAGGTCACCGAGTGCGATGAGGGTGTCCGCACCGCCCATGTGGGCCAGCCGGTCGTAGTTGAAGACGCTGCGTTCGACGGGGATGCCCAGCGTGTCGAGCAGCCGGTGGTGCATGTCCCGGTCGCCGTGGTTGATCAGGAAGTGGTCGATCTCGTGGCGCTCGCGGCCCAGGGCCTCCAGCGTCTCGTCGACCAGCGAGGTGAAGTGACGTACGTAGGCGTCCGCGAGGCCCTTGCGGTGTGCCGCGCGCCGGATGAGGACCCGCCCGTCCGTCCGCTCGCCCGCGTAGTAGTCGGACCAGCCGCCGTCGGTGCGCATGGCCGAGCGGAGGATCCGGAAGCGGCCGTCACCGCCTGCCAGCAGTACCGCCGCAGCAGCATCGCCGAAGTTGAACAGGGCCTTGGAATCCGGGTCACCGTAGTCCACCATCCGGCTCAGCCGGTCCCCGACGAGAACCAGTGCGTACGCGTCGTCCTCCAGCGCTCCGGCCGCGGACAGCAGCCGGAGGGCGGTCATGCCGGCGTTGCAGAAGTTCGTCACCTCGAAGCAGTGGGCCCCTGAGATGCCGAGTCCGTCCGCCACCTTCGCGGCGGGGGACCAGAAGGGGCGGTCCCATTCGCCGGAGCCGGCGTAGACGACCTGCCGGATGCGGGAGGTCTCCACGCCCGTCCTGCCAAGGACCGACCGGGCCGCGCCGAGCGCCAGCTCCCAGGCCTGCTCCCCCTCGGCCAGCACCGGAAAGCTCTCGCAGTGCGTGATTCTGGCCAGTTCCGCGACGGCCACACCCGAGGCCCTGTGCATGGCCCGGATGTCGGCCGTCGCGGAGGGGTAGCTGATGTCGAAGTCGACTATGCCGGCCACTGGCCGTCCTCTTCGATGCTCACCCGGTGCACGGTCCGCGTGGCGCCCGGCTCGATCGCCGTCGCGGCGTGGTAGGTCGTGGCGGTCTTCCACACCACCAGGTCGTCGGTCGTCCAGCGGTGGGTGTAGACGCGGTCCGGGTCCTGGATCAGGCGGTCGATCAGCGCGAAGAACTCGGCGTTCTCGTTGGCGTCGAAGCCCACCACCGAGTCCATGTACTCCGGTGCACCGTAGAGATAAGGTCGGCCGCTGGTCGGGTCCTGCCGCACCAGCGGGTGCTCGGTCATCGGGTACTCGAGCTCGACCAGGGCCTTGAGTTCGGCGATGGACAGGCCGACGTGCTCGGGCGAGATGCGCTGGCGCTTGCTGACGGTGTGCAGGGCCGTCCGGCCGGCGATTTTTTCCTTCCACTCCTGCGGCAGCCGGTCGTACACGTCGAGGGCGCTGGCGTAGAGGGTGTGGCCGCTGGTGCTCGGCACATCGACCCCGTGCAGCATCGTGTACGGTGCCGGGTCCTTCATGTACGAGGAGTCCTGGTGCCAGAAGTTGCCGACGCGGGCGACTCCGACCGGGCGGTTCGCCTTCATGGCGTTGGAGGAGATCATGATCTCCTCGTGCTCGGGGTGGCGGTACTTCGCCATCAGGAAGGGCACGGGTCTGCCGAGCCGGGAGGCCAGTTCGATCTGCTGTTTCGGGGTGATGTCCAGGCCCCGGACCACGGCCAGCTCGCGCCGGTGCACCAGCTCGGCCAGTTGCCGGAAGACCTCGGGGCGCTGGAGGTCCTCGTAGTCGACCCCGGTCATCTCGGCGCCGATGAACGGAGTGATGTCCTTGATCTGCACGAAACTGTCTCCTTGAAGTGATGGGTTCAGGCGTTGTCGAGGCACGCACGCAGGGCGCGGACGAAAGCGTCGATCTGCTCCTGGGTGCGGAACGGCGCGACAGTCACGCGGAACCGCTCGCCGCCCTTGGCCACGGACGGGTAGTTGACGGGCTGTACGTAGATGTCGAACTCGTCGAGCAGGCGCCGCGAGACGCGCTTGACCCGCTCGCCTCCGGGCACCAGCACGGGGACGAGGTGACTCTCGGCGTCGATGAAGTCGATGCCGGCGGTGCGCAGGGCCGCGCGCATGCGCAGCGCGTTCTCCCGCAGCTTCCGGCGGAGCTCGCCGCCCGCCCCGCTCTGGACGATGTCGAGGCTTCGCCGGGTGGCGTCCAGGCTCGACCGCGGGATCGTCGTCGTGAAGATGAACCCGGGGGCGTGCGAGCGCACGTAGTCGAGGGCTTCGTCGGGGCCCGCGACGTATCCGCCGGTCGTACCCACCGCTTTTCCGAAGACACCTTGCACAAAGGTTGGCCGCTCTTCGCCGAGCTGCTCGCATATTCCCGCGCCGGTGGGTCCGTTCACCCCGATCGCGTGCGTCTCGTCCAGGTACGTCATGGCGTTGTACCGGTCCGCCAGGTCGCAGATCGCGCCGATCGGCGCTATGTCTCCGTCCATCGAGTAGACGGACTCGAAGACAATGAGCTTGGGCCGCTCGGTCTCGTACTGGGACAGCAATTCCTCCAGCGCTGCCACATCGCTGTGCGGGAATATATGCTTCCGGTTTTTGGTCGCCCGGATGCCCTCGATCAGCGAACGGTGGTTGAGCGCGTCGGAGAAGACCACCATGTCGGGAACGGCCTGGAGCAGCGTGGTCAGCGTCTCGAAGTTGGCGACATATCCACTGGTGAAGACCAAGGCACGGGACTTGCGGTGCCAGGCGGCCAACCGGGCCTCCAGCGCCACGTGCGCCTCGCTGGTGCCCGCGATGTTGCGGGACCCTCCGTTACCCGTGCCGTGCCGCAGCGTGGAGGCGATCTGCGCCTCCATGACCTGCGCGTTCTGGCTCATCCCGAGGTAGTCGTTGGTGCACCACACCTGGATGCGCCGCCCTTGGTGAAGCGCCGTCCCGGGCTCCTCGGCCAGGTACGAGCACGGGGTGAATTCCCGGTACAGCCCCGACTCTTTGAGCTCGGTCAGCTTCGACCGCATCCCGCCGAAGACGGACAGCGGAGCGGGGGAAAGCGGTAGCACGGACATGCGTCTCCTGTTGCTGGAACGGAATTCATAGGGCATTGATCGACCGGAATGCGATCATCCCCATTGCGAGTCGCCGGGTGCGGAGGGGACGCGGGCGGTGGTTGCCGCGTCAACCTTTCCCTGCGGCGACTGGGATCCGCTGCTCACGGAAACGGCGAGAACCGCCAGTACCGTCGCGGCAAGCGCGCCGAAAATTTTGCGGAATGCGGTCTTCTTCTTCATGTTCGTGTCCCCCCGTTTGATGTCCGGCCGACTTGCAGTGGCCCGTGACAGAAATCTTGCTCTCTGAATTTCCACCGAGAAAGGCAGAACCGGCAGCATGATCACGCAAAACAGAGACCTGAAGGATGGACAAAGATCGCCGAATGGGGACAAACGCTTACGATCGCGAGCCCGGGCCGACGGCACAGGTCAGCCAGATGGTGGGCTTGCCTGCGTGCGCAGAGCCGCCGGGAGCAGGGTCCCGGAGCACGGCCGTCGGCCCGGGTCCCGGGAGGCCGAGCCCAGCAGGATCAGGACCGACTCACCGGCACACTCCACACCCTCACCAACCCGAAGCAGCAGGGCTGACGTCATGAGGCCGGAGTGATGACCAGGGTGCCGGCGACACTGATGGACTTCAGTCCGGTGGGGCTGTTGCAGTCGGTGAGGTTGATCTTGGATCGGATCGGGTCGATGGCCATGGTCCAGGTGGCGCCCTTGTACCGGCCCTCGGTGATCCCGCCGTTGAGGGGGCTCTGGGCGCTGAGCAGGTCTCCGATGGGGCTCATGTTCCAGGTGTAGGTGCTGGTGGGCTGGTTGTCCTGGGCGTTCCAGGTGACGCTCTGCGGCGCGCCGGGTGTGTTCGTGTAGCTGCCGACGGTGCAGGTCACGTTGTTGCCGGTGCCCTCGGCCACGAAGTCGCCCATGGTCATGGCGGCATCACCGGTGCACTTGCGCAGCGCGCCGGTCGGGTCGCCGACCTTGGCCGTCACGCCGTTCTGCGGTGTGACGGTCAGGGCCGGGGCGAAGTTCATCGTCCAGGTGTTGTCGCAGGTGATGACCGTGGGTGCGCCCGCGGACGAGACGTCGTAGAGGGCGAGTGCCGTGAAGAGGGCGCCGGCCGCGACGACGACCGGGAGTCGCCAGGGACGTTTCATGTGTCTGCTCCTTCGGGGGCGTGGCGGGTGATCAGCAGTGCCCCGCCGCTGACCAGGAGCGCGGCGAGGGCATAGGCGGGGACAGCGGCCGAGGTGTGGAACCAGCCGGCTGCCCGGGTGGTCAGGAAGGCGGCGAGCGTGCTTCCCAGGAGACCGGCCAGTTGGTATCCGGTCGTGGTGCCGCTGAGCCTCAGGTGGCTCGGGAAGAGCCCGGCGACGATGGCCGCCTGAGGTGCGTACATCGCCGCGAAGGCCACCAGCGCGAGCAGGTACGCGACCACCAGGACCGGCAGCGAGGCGGCGCGGACCAGGGGAAGGAACCCGGCGGCCCACACCGCTGTGGCCACCGTGCCGGCCAGGCAGACGCGCCGTCGGCCGCAGCGGTCGGACAGGAGGCCGAAGAGCGGGATCAGCGCGATCAGAGCCAGTGGGCTGAGGACCGTGAGGGCCAACAGGGCGGTGAAGGGCACTCCCGCGACGTTGAGGAAGGTGAGGACGTAGCCGAACGAGAATGTGAACAGCGCGACGTCCGCGCCCACCGCCACGGCCGCGGCGGTCAGCAGCCTGCCCCGGTGGTCCTTCACCAGCTCGACGACCGGCCGCTCGCGGCGGGCGCCGGCCGAGGACAGCGCCCGGAAGACGGGGGTCTCCCCGATGCGCATGCGGGCCCACAGCCCCACCGCCACCAGCACCGCCGAGAACAGGAACGGCAGCCGCCAGCCCCAGGTCACGAACTGTTCGGACGTCATCGACGCCGATACGGCCGTCATCATCCCGAAGGCCAGCAGATTCCCCGCCGGTGCCCCGGTCTGGGCCCAACTGGAGATGCGCCCCCGGCGCTCCGGTGGGACGCATTCCAGGGAGACGACGGCCGCGGCTCCCCATGCGCCTCCGAGGCCGAGCCCCTGGAGCATCCGCAGCGCCACCAGCAGCAGCGGGGCGGCGAGCCCGATCCGGTCGTACGTGGGCAGTACGCCGATCAGGCCGGTGGAGGCGCCGGTGAGCACCAGGGTGGCCACCAGGGCCGGGCGTCTGCCGTGGCGGTCGCCGAGGTGGCCGCAGAGCACACCGCCGACCGGACGGGCCACGAGGCCGACCCCGTAGAGCCCCACGGACATGAGCGTGCCGGCGAAAGGCGTCAGGTAGGGGAAGAACCGGTGGTTGAAGACCAGCACGGAGGCGCTGACGTACAGGAAGAAGTCGTACCAGACCAATGTGGTGCCGATCAGGCTGACGATGACGGAGCGGTGGACATCGCCAGAGGCGTCGGAGCTCACATCGACCTCTCAGCATGCACGTTTCTTTATCGACAATTAGCCATGCTGTGTTCGGCCGCACACGTTCGCAACGCGAGAGCTCTGAAGGAGTGCCCGCCCCGGATGGCCGCATCCGGCAGGAGCCGGGTGGCGAGCACGGCGTGCTGCTGATCGACTCTTCGTGGCAGGCTGCCGAAGGGGAGTCAGACATGGAACACCGCATCGGAATTCTGGGGACGGGCGCGTTCCTTCCACCGGCGGTCCGCACGAACGCCGAGGTGGGAGCGAGCACCGGGATCAGCCCGGAGTGGATTGCCGAACGTACCGGCGTGCGGCGGCGGCACGTCGCGGGGCCGGGCCAGGCGACGTCGGACCTCGCCGCCGAAGCGGTCCGTGAGGCGCTCGACTGTGCCGGAATCGTCGCCGAGCAGCTGGACCTGCTGGTCCTGGCCACCTCCACGCCCGACGAACTGGGTCCCTCCACGGCGTGCCGGGTGCAGGCGACGCTGGGCGCGCGGAACGCCGTGGCCTTCGACGTCTCCGCGGCCTGCTCGGGCTGGCTCTTCGCCACGCGCGTCGCCCGCGACTGGCTCCTGGGCGACCCGGGCGCACGGTACGCCGCGGTCGTGGGCTGCGAGGTCTACTCGCCGTTCATCGACGCCACGGACCGCCCCACGGCCGTGCTGTTCGCCGATGGGGCGGCGGCCACCGTCATGGGTCCCGTATCCGCCGACGAGGGGTTCGGGGACATCACTCTCGGCTCCGACGGCCGCCGGGCCGGTGACGTCCTCATCCCGGCCGGCGGCAGCCGGCGGCCGGCCTCGGCCGCCACGCTCGCCGACGGGGGGCACCACATCGCCATGGACGGGCGCGCCGTCCGCGACTTCATCGTGGACATCGTTCCCAGGGCCGTGGTGACCGCCCTCGAACAGGCGGACCTGGCGCTGGGAGAGGTGGATGTGGTGGTCATGCACCAGCCGAACCCGGTCCTGCTGCGCGGCGTGGGAGAGTCCTTGGGTATCGATCCCGACCGACTGGTCGTGATCGGGGACCGGGTCGGGAACATCGGCGCGGGATCGCTGCCGTTCGGTCTCGCCCACGCCGCGGCCGAGGGCCGGATCAAGGCGGGTGACCGGGTGCTGCTGGTCGGGTTCGGTGCCGGACTCACCTGGGGCAGCACGGTCCTGACGTGGAGCGGCACCGCCCGGCCCGCACGCAGCCCGCTCCTCGCGGCCGCGTACGGCCCCTGACCCGCCCCGGCGGTGCGGATGCGCTCGGCGCGCAAGGGCCACCGTTCGCCTTCCCCTTTTCCGTACGCGAGCCACTGCCGTGGGCCTCGCGCCTGCTTCAGGAGAACACCATGGCCACACCTCGGATCCTGTGGGTGGTAGGGGAATCCTTCGCCCGCGCCGCCGTCCACCCCCAGGTCGTCACCGCACGGGAACTGCGCGACCGGCTCGCGCGGCACACTCCGGAGCCCGGCGCCCGGCCCACCGTGGTGCCGGGCCTGGGCATCGACGAGAACACCTGGGCCGACCTGTGCGAGAGCCTGGCCGAGGCCGACGCCCGTCCCGCGGACACCCACCGTCCCCCGAGACCCGTCCCGCGCCATCGCGTGCTCAAACACGCCCAGGACAACGTCCTCATCGGGGACGCCCGGGCCGCCGACGGCCGTTTCGGCGCCCGCCTGACCGTTCCCAACGAAACCGAGATGATCCGTGACCACACCGCCGATCAGCAGCACGTCCCCGGCATGCTGCTGATCGAGGCATGTACACAGCTCATCACCTGGGCCGTCGCGGAACTCGTCACGCCCCCTGTCGGCCATGGTGACCGCTATGCCGTGATGCACGCTCTGGAGACGGACTTCGAGAGGTTCGTCTTCCCGCTGCCCGCCGAACTCGACGGCACCTTGCGGGTCACCGGACCTCCGGAGGACCATCGCGTCCCGCTGGCAGCCGAGGTGACGATCCGTCAGAGCGGTCGTGTCTGCGTCAGCTGCCGAGTGCGCCTGCACGCTTTCGACCCCGCGCACATCTTCGCGATCGAACACGCCCAGGCCCTGCGCACCCTGGAGCGCTCGGCGCACCCGGCCGAGGAGGCCGGGACCGCCGATCCCGTCCCGCCCGGGCCGCCGATTCTCGTCTCCCCGGGGGCTCAGGAAGCCGCTCCGTGACGGACCCCGCCCCGGAGCCGGCCGGACCGGCCTCGATGCGGCACCTGCTGCACGGCGACCGGCTGCGTCATCTGACCCGTCTCGACCGGCTGCTCGACCTGCCCTGCTTCGACCGCGGCCCCCTGACCGGCCCGGCCGAGGCCCGGCACGAGCAGACGTACAGCAGGCTGCGTGCGCTCGGGCTCGACGCAGGCGGAAGCCTCGCGCTGCACCGCGACCGGTCCCGGCTGCTCACCGCTCTCGAATGGGCCGCGACGGTCGATCCCGGACTCTTCCTCACGGCGCTGGTCCACTTCTCCGTCGTCACCTGCACCCTGGCCGAGCTCGGACGGCCCGGCGAGGGCCTCGCGCCCCTCGTCGAGGACCTCGACGCCATGGACGCCGTCGGCGGCATCCTCATCACCGAGCTCGGCAACGGCAGCAGCCACCTCGGTCCGGCGACCGAGGCCCGCTACCACCACGCCGGCCGTACCTTCACCCTCCACACCCCAGACCCCGAGGCGGCCAAGTTCATGGCGCCGGGCGGCTCGCCCGGGCGGTCCAGGATCGCCGTGGTCTACGCCAAACTGCTCGTCGACGACCGCGAGCACGGCGTCTTCCCGTTCGCGGTCCGCCTGCGGCACGGCGCCACCACGGCTCCCGGTGTCCGCATCACACCGCTTCCGCCCACTTCGCTCGTCCCGCTCGACTACGCCGTCATCAGCTTCGACGGCACCCCGGTCCCGTACGACGGCTGGCTGCGCGACAGTGCGGACATCACCGATGACGGACGCTTCGAGGACCCTCTCGACGGCAGCGGCCACCGGTTGGTCCGCTCCCTGCTGGCCTCCGCCCACGCCTCGGTCGGCGCGGCCACCGGCCAGGCCGCGGCCGCCCGGGCCGCCGTCGCCATCGCACTGCGCTACTCCGGCGGGCGCACCACCATGGGACGGCTCGCGCCCAGGCTGCCGGTCCTGGAATACCGCACCCAGCAGGAGGACCTCTACAGCGCCCTCGCCCGTGCCTACGCCGCGACCTTCCTGGTCAACGAGGAGCGCGAGCGCTTTGTGCGAGGGGTGCACAGCAGGCCGCCGGCCGCCGGCGGCACCCCGCCCACCTGGGCACCCTGGAGCGCGGCCCACCGCGATCTCGCCCTGGCGAAGGCATGGACCTCCCGCACTCTGGAACAGGTCGCCGCCGTGTGCCGGCAACGCTGCGGCGCGCAGGGCGTGTTGTCGATGAACCGCATCACCGACTACGAGGACCTCGCGCGGATCTTCCACGCGGCCGCGGGCGACACCCTGCTGATCCATCTCGACGCCGGCAAATCACTGCTGGCCGAACCCCCGCCGCCGACAGCGGAGCTGCCGGCCGGTCCCCTCGACGTGGCCGACCCGCACACCGCCATCCGCCTCGCCCGCCTTCGCGAAAGCCGGCTCCACACGGATCTGGCACGGCGGCTCGACGAGGCCACGGGCGCCGGCAGCGGCCTTCGCCATCAGGAGCCGGACGAGTTCGCCGTGTGGAACCCCCTGCTCCCCGGCCTGGTCGACCTTGCCGTCGCCCATACCAAGCGGGTGGTTCTCGAACGGTTCCAACGCCAGGCCGACGCCCTGACGGGCTCCCCGGACCGGCCCGCCCTGGCCACCCTGCACCACCTCCTGAGCCTGGACAGCATCGAGGAGGATCTCGGCTGGCACCTCGAGCACGCCGACCTGACTCCCGAGGAGGGGCGACTCGTCCACAGCGCCCGTCCCCGCGCGCTCGCCGGTGTCCACACCCATCTGCCGGCCCTGCTCAACACTCTCGCGCTGCCGCCCGCACGCCTCGGCGCTCCGATCGGACAGCCGGACTGGCTCGGGGCCGTCCTGGACTCAGCCCAGCACTGACCCTGTCCCCCAGGCTTCATCGACCCGGACGCGGGCGGCGCACCACCGCGGTCAGGCCCGGTCCAGCGACCGCGCCGCGTCGACCTCGGGGTTGTCCCACCAGCGGTCGTCCCCGATCAGTTCCTTGCCCAGGTCGCGCTCGCCCGCCCAGGTCACCACCAGCATGGTGCGCACGGCGCCGTCCTCCGTCAGCGGGACCGTCCGGTGCATCGAGGTGTCGCTGCGCAGCAGATAGAGGTCGCCCGTGGTCAGGCCGTGGGTGTCGATCTGCCGCTCGCACAGGGTCTCGTTGATGCGGGGGTCGCTCTTGTTCCAGTGTGTGTGCGGCACCGTCTGGACCATGCCGCCGCACGCGACGGGTGGCATGCGCAGGGCCCAGTTCAGCGCGAAGCTGTAGTCGTCCCAGTGCCACCCGTGGGTGTCCGACGCGAATTCCTGATGGGTTATCAGATACCGTTCGTCGTCGGACACATCCGTCATGATCGGCTCGCGGGTGATGCCCTCCAGGAACGTACGCAGGACCCGGGAGCCGGCGACGGCGCGGATGAGCTCGCTGCGTCCCACTTCCTCGCTCCTGACCACGCTCAGGTTGCGCGGCGTGCTCCCGGTCGTGCCGAGCACCAGGTCCCGGCGTTCCCGGTGCTCCTGCAGCAGCCGGTCGGCCTCCACGCGCACCGCGGTCACCAGTGCGTCCGGTACGAGTCGCATGTGCTCGTCGAACTTCACGAATCCTGTGCGGTGGAACTGGTCCGCGAGTTGCTCGACCCGCTCCGGTGTGTAGTTCTCGGCCAGGAATCGGCCCAGCACCTCGTCGATCGTGAGAACGTCCATGGCGAATCCTTCTCCTTGGCTGAAGTTGACCGAATGGGATAAAGGGCGCGGCCACCGCGACCGACAGTCACCGCGACCGGGCGCTCCACCCGGTCACCGCGGCCAGGACGGCCACCGCCGGCACCACCGCGAGCGCGGTACCGCTCCCCCTCGCGACCGCGAGGTGGGCGAAGAGCGCGGCGCCCACCGCGCCGCCGGCCTGGTTGAGGCTGCTCAGCCAGGCCATGGTCTCGGTGACCCTCCCCCGGGGCGCGAGATCTCCCGCGACCGTGTAGAGGGCGGCGAAGGTGGACCCGACCACCACCCCCGCCACCGGGCAGAGCAGGAGCACCACCAGCGGCGAGAACCCGGTGGCCAGGGCCAGTACGCCCACCCCCGCCGCGAACACACACAGCAGCGCCGAGATCCTGGGCCCGCGCGGCAGCAGGGAGGGGGCCGCGCCCAGGGCGAGACTGCCCAGGATGCTGCCCACCGACATGACCCCCAGATACAGACCCGCGTACGCGGCGGCGTGCTGGGCCTGCGCGTAGACCGGCAGCACCACGTCCACACCCGTGATCGCGACGACGAACAGGCCGTGCGCGGCCAGCAGTCGTCGCAGCGGTGCCGACGCCAGCGGCCCGAGCCAGTGCCCGGAGACGGCCGTGCGCGGTGCGACGGGAAAGACGATCAGCAGGCTCACCGCGCCGGTCGTCAGCGCCGCGATGACCACGCACGGCGCGGCGGGCCAGACCGCCACACTGAGCCAGCTCGCGAGTACGGGGCCGGTGATCAGGGCTATGTTGGTCATGGCGGTGTCCAGGGCCATCGCCGTGGGCAGCGCCCGGGCGTCGACGGCGGTGAACCACACCGAGCGCATCATGATGCCGACCGGAGGGGACGAGGCCCCCAGCGCCGCCGCGAGCACCAGGATCACGACGACCGGCCCCCGGCCGGACACCTCCACGACGAGGAGGACGAAGGCTGCCAGATACCCGGCCAGGCAGCCCGGCAGCACCTTGCGGGGGGAATACCGGTCGACGAGCCGGCCACGGAAGGGGGCGGTGGCCCCCTCGCCGATTGCCAGGGCGCTCAGGGCCAACCCCGCTGTGCCGTACGAGAAATGATGGCCGATCAGGAATAGCAGGCTCAACGGCACCATGCTGGCCGGAAGCTTCGCCGCCATGCCGACCGCCGCGATCCGCCAGAAGCCGGGCACGGCGATCAGTTCGCGGTAGCGGGCGAACATTCCGCTCGGCGCGGCGTCGGTTGCCACAGCGGGCTCGGCAGACATGCTCTCGCTTCCTGGTCGGGGTGACGGTGCGGGCAGGGTCGGGTCAGTGCTGCGGGTCCGGTGTGATCTCCAGCGTGACCGCCGCCCTGATCTCGGCGAGCGCGCGTACGACGCCCTGCTGGTCGGGGGCGGAGACCCAGGCGCCGACCGGGATGGTCTTCGTCTCGTGGGTGACCGGGACGTGGTCCCCCGGCTCGTAGGAGACGAGCACCTTGTCGACCGCGGGGTGCTCCCGCACCTTGTCGATCCCGTGCACCGCGACCAGGGTGCCGGGGGCGTCGTCGTTGCGGATGGCGATCGCCCCGAACAGCGCACGGCTGCCCAGCGGCTTGTCCATGATCTCCGGGCGCCGTCCCAGGTAGCACTCCAGGGCGTCGTGGAACGGGCGGATGTCCGTGTACTCCACCCACTGGTCGGTCGCGGGGCCGCCGGGGAGCCGGGCACCCACCTCGATCAGGTACACGCCGTCGGAGGCGACCTTCACCTCGGTGTGGCTGGGCCCGCGCCGCACGCCGAAGGCGGTGAGCACCTGGGCGACGTGCTCCGCCACCCGCTCCCAGTCGGGGTCCTCGGGGGTGGCCTGCACGTTGTCCCAGAGCGGGAAGTCGTAGTCCCGGGAGTCGGGCTGCCGGTACTCCCACATGTCGATGACGCGGTGGTCGCCGTCGCTGCTGAAGCAGTTGACCGCGAACTCCCGGCCCCTGATGTACTGCTCGACCAGCCACTCCTTCGGCGAGCCGAACAGGGCGTTGTCGTCGTCGATCGTGACGTTCTCCGCCGCCCGGGCGTCGCTGATCAGCGTGACGCCGTTGGCGCCGGCGTCCATGGTCGGCTTGACGATGGCCGGGTACCCGACCTCCGCGGCCGCCGCCGGGACCTGGGAGAAGTCGTGCACCAGGCGGAAGGCCGGGATGCGGACCCCGGCCTCGGCCGCGTGGGCCCGCATCGCGGCCTTGTTGCGCCGCGCCCAGGCGAGCGAGGCCTCGTTGCCCGGCAGGCCGAGCTCGTGCGCGATGGCATCGGCCAGGTGCACCGCGGACTCGAAGGCGGGGACGACGGCCCGGAACACGTAACCGGTGCCGCGGAGGGCGGCCAGCGCCCCGGCGGCGTCGGGCGCGTACAGCGAGACGTCGTCGCCGTCCGTGTGGTCCGGCCAGCGGGCCTTCAGCTCCTGGGGGTCCAGGGTGTAGACGGCGACGACGGCCAGTCCCATGTCCAGGGCGGCCTTCTTGTAGCCCGCCCCGTTCTTCAGCGGGTCGAGCAGAACAACGGCGGGCTCGGTCTCGTTCAACGGTGTCCCTCCTCGGGGAGTCGGCTCGCGGTGGTCCGCGGGCGTCATGCGGACGGGGTCAGCAGGTCGGGGTGGTGTGCCGCGATGACCTCGGGGAAGGCCCGCAGCATCCCCTTCATGACGTTCTCGCCGTAGCCGGCGAAGAGCGGGTTGGCGGGGTCGTGTGCCACCCCGTCGGCCGCGTTCACATACGGACTCGGCAGAGGCTGCATCGCCGCCTCCAGCCGGGGGTTGTAGAAGAACGGCGCGGAGTAGCGGTCGACACCGGGGGCCGACCGCCGCACGCGGTGGGTGGTGGCGCTGAGGTATCCGCGGGTCGCCACCTCCAGGAGCTCACCGAGGTTCACCACGAACGCGCCCGGCACCACGGGGACGTCCACGAACCGGCCTTCGCCCACGTCGACCTGGAGGCCTCCGGTGTCGTCCTGGAGCAGCAGGGTGAGCAGGCCGTAGTCCTTGTGGACGCCCACTCCCTGGCCCTCGTCGGTGCCCTCGGCGGTCGCCGGGCCGGGGTAGTGGAGGAGTTTGAAGTGGACGTGGGGGCTCGGTGCGACCACCTCGTCCAGGAAGTCGGCCGGGGTCTCAAGCGCCTCCAGGATGAGGCGGAGCAGCCGGTGCGAGACCTCGGTGAGCCGGTTCATCCACTCCAGTACGGCGGGGCGCAGGTCCGGCAGTGCGGACGGCCACTGGTTGGGGCCGGCCAGCCACCGGTAGTCGGGCTCGTCCGGGCCGGGGCGTGCGGCGGGGTATTCCGGGCCGACGTCCAGCTGGCGGCGGTGGTCCGGCATGCCTTGCGTGTACTCGCGGCCCACCTCCGAATAGCCGCGGAAGTAGGGGGATTTGAGGATGCTGAGCTCGGCCCGCTCCTGCTCGGGCAGGGCGAAGAACTCGCGGGCGAGGGCGAGCAGTTCCCCGCCGCCCTCGACTCCGTGACCCACGAGCTGGAAGAAGCCGATGTCGTGGACGGCGGTGCGCAGGGTGTCGAGGAAGTCGGCGCGGGATTCCGCGCTGCGGTCGGCGTCCCGCAGGTCGAGCACAGGAAAGATCTCTGACATGGTGTGTTCCTTGGTCGGGTGATGGGTTCGCGGAACGCGCCGCCCGGACTCCGCGGCACCGGGCCGCCGCTGGCTCAGACGCCCCGCACGAGGGCGAACAGCTCCGACCGCGCGGTGCTCTCCTTCGCGAAGGCCCCGTGGAACGAGGTCGACGTCATCCGCGCACTGGTCCTGATCCCGCGCATCGTCATGCACAGGTGCTCGCCCTGGCCGATGACGGCGACGTCCTGCGCGCCGGTGATCCGCATGATGTCCGACGCGATGTCCGACACCAGTCGCTCCTGGACCTGCAGCTTGTGGGCGTGCCGGTGGGCGATGCGGGCGAACTTCGACAGCCCGAGCAGCTGCTCCGCCGACTGGTAGGCGATGGTCAGCGAACAGTTGAAGGGAAGGAGGTGGTGTTCGCACAGCGACCACACCTCGATGCCCGAGACCAGCACCAGCTGTCCCGCGGACGTCGTCTCGAAGAGCGTCTCGATCGTGCCCGGGTCGTAGTTGGTGAACTCCCGCCACCAGCGGGCGTAGCGCGCCGGGGTGTCCTTGAGCCCGTCGCGGGTCACATCCTCCCCGATCTCCACGAGCAGGCGGCGCGCCAGATCCTCCAGGGGATCCGCGTCGGTTCCCTCGACGATGTCCCGCAGCTGGACGTCGATCTCCGTATTGAGCATCGCTCAGACACCCCTCTTGTGTCCCCAGACCAGGGTGTGCAGCCTGGTCGTGATGTTCCAACCTCGGTCGATGACCTCGGATACGAGTTGTTGCATGTGCTTGTCGATCTCTTCGGTGCTCTGTCCCTCCGGCATGATCCAGACGGATTCGATGCCGTGTTCCTCCACCAGTGCGGCGACCTCGTCGAGGTCGGCGGTGTCGCGGCAGACGAACTTGAAGGTGCTGGAGGGGAGCCGGGCCATGGCGCGCAGTGCCTTCGGCACGATGCGGCGCCCGGCCGGGTCTCCCGCGTGCGAGAGCTTCGGGGAGACGTTGAAGCGGACGTCGGCCTCGATCAGTCGCTCGTCGGGCGCTCTGGTGCCGTTGGTCTCGATCTCGATCTCGACGCCGCGACCGTTGAGCTCGGCTACCAGCGGGACGAGCCGCTGCTGCTGGTTCAGGGGCTCTCCGCCCGAGATCACCACCATGCCGACGCCGAAGGCGAGCAGTTCCGCGGCGACCGCGCCGACCGGCATGCGGCGCAGCTCGGTCTTGGGGTCGAACGCGATCCCCGTATCGCTCTCGCCGGCCCAGTCCCAGGTGTACGGGGTGTCGCACCAGCGGCAGGAGAGGTTGCAGCCGCCCAGCCGGACGAACGCGCAACGGCGGCCGATCGATCTGCCTTCACCCTGGAAGGCCGCTAGGTGGGGCCGAAGATCTCATTGACCACGAGTTCCGGTTCCACAGGGCACCACCTCTTTTCCATCTCGGGACGCGGTGTTCCCACGTCGCAGGGGGTTGGTCAGGGCCGGTACTCGGCCCAGGTCTTCGGTGTCTCGGACACGCGCACGGCCGTGAGTTCGGGGTAGACCGTGTGCCACTGCTCGTAGATCCACACCGCGAGGTTCTCGGCCGACGGGTTCTGTTCCTTGACCACGTCGTTGAGGTGCCGGTGGTCGAGCCACTCGTCGATCCAGCCCTTGATGCCCGAGAGCTCTCCGTAGTCGCGGACGAAACCGGGGGCGGTGAGCCGGTCGCGCTCGGCGCTCAGCTCCACCTCCACCACGTAGTTGTGGCCGTGCATGCGCCCGCACTGGTGCCCGTCGGGCAGCCCGTCCAGCTGGTGGCTCGCGGAGAAGGCGAACTGCTTGGTGATGCGCAGGGTCATGACCTGTCCTCCTGAGGAGTCGTCGTCTGATAGCCCGTCGGGTCCTCGACCCCGGCTTCGTGGAAGGCTTCCTGCCGCTCCCAGCAGGGCGCGCAGCGTCCGCAGTGGGTCTCCTCGCCGCGGAAGCAGGTCCATGTGCTGGTCCACGGCACTCCGAGCTTCTCGCCCAGCAGGACCACACCGCTCTTCGCCATCCCCGACAGGGGAGCCAGGAGGGCGAGGTCGGGGTGGGCGTACCCCTTGGTCGCGAGCCGCTCCATCGCGATGAAGGACTCCAGGAACTCGGGTGTGCTGTCGGGTACGGAGGCGACATCGCCCGCGATGGAGCCGATCGCGACCGCCTCGGCCTTCTCCACGACGGCGATCGCGAAGGCGACGGCCAGCAGCAGGGCGTTGCGGTTCGGGACGATGTTCGGGCTCTCGCCGTAGCCGTTCCAGGTCTGTTCGGGGACGTCGACCGTGGGGTCGGTCAGGGACGAGCCACGGAACATGGCGCCCACCGCCCGCAGGTCGGCGACCTGGTGCACCGCGCCGAGCCGGTCGGCCGCGGCCGCCGCGAAGGTGTGTTCCTTGCGGTGGCGCTGGCCGTAGTCGACCGACAGCAGGTGCACCTCGTTCCCCTGCTGCGCCAGGTGGTGGGCCATGGTCACGGAGTCCATTCCCCCGGAAACAATGGCGATGATCTTTGGCATGGTTCTCCTTGCTCGGTCCGTGTGCTCGGCGGTGGCCGTCAGGACAGTGGGGTGCCGTGGACGGTCACCGCGGCGGCAGCCTCGTCCAGCGCCGCCGTACAGCTCTTCTCCGTGCCGCCCACCGCGATGACGAACGCGTACCGTGAGCGGACGGGGTCCTGGGGCGGCAGCCGGAGCTCCTTGCCCGGCTCCGCGAGGATCTTCACCTCGTGCGTCCCGGCCGGCAGCCGGCCGGTGTCCACCTCGACGGACTCGCAGGTCAGGTCCTCGTCGGGGTAGAGGAAGCGGATCCCGGCGACCTCCGAGCGCGTGGCGTGGAGGTCCGGGACCGCGCCGACCGCCAGATCGGCCGCGACCAGACCGATGTCCACACCGGTGGCGAGCCCTCCCAGGTAGGGGATCCGGTCCCCGCCGACCCGGGCGTTGATCTCCACGACGCGCGGCCCGGTGACGGTCAGCCGCAGTTCGGTATGGGTGACCGTGTCGGTGAGCCCGACCGCGCTGTGCGCGTCCTGAAGGACTTTCAGCAACGTGGCGTCGTGCAGCAGCGACTCGTCGGCCCGTACGAGGTGGCCGGTCTCCTCGAAGCCGGGGGCGTACCCGAGCGACTTGTGGGCCACGAACAGCGCGGTGACGTGCCCGTCACGGCACACGGCCTCCACACTGATCTCCGGCCCGTCGAGGAACTCCTCGACCAGGATCGGGCGCTCGTACGTGGGGACCTCGTCGAACCAGATCCTGCCCGCCTCGTGGAAGGCTTGCTCCAGTTCCTCCGGGCCGGCCACGAACGTCACACCACAACTGGCGGACAGCGCACGTGGCTTGACGACCACCGGGTACCCGATGCGCGCGGCCGCGACCCGGGCCTCCTCGAGCCCTGCGACGGCGACCGACTCGGCCTGCGGCACCCCGGCGCGCTTCAGTGCCTCCCGGCCGGTGAACTTGTCCCGGCAGGCGTGGACGGCCTCGGGCGGGCTGGTGCGCAGCCCCAGCGCGGTGGCCAGCCCGGCGGCGGCCTCCACCCGTGTCTCCTCGTAGGTCAGCACCCCGGCGAAGTCACGGGACGTGGTCCGGGCGAGTGCGGTCATTGCCCCGACGTCGAGTGTGTCCACCACAGCGAAGTCGTCGATGTAGGGAAATTCCCAGGTCGGAGGGGACGGGCAGAACAGGTGCAGTCGGTACTTCGCCGCCATGGACCGGAGCATGTACTCGCGCCACATCTGCCCGCCGCTGCCGACCAGCAGCAGGACCGGCCGTTCGGCGTCATGCGTTGTCATACGTTTTCTGTCGCTTCCCACTCGCGCCGGCACTGCTGTTTCTTTTCTCGCGGTTTCTTTTCTCGCGATCCGCGGTACGGGGAGGTGTTCACGGCTCCACGTCTCCGGCCGGCTCGATGTCCACGGCGAAGCGGGCGACGGCTTCCTTCGCGCGGCGCAGGGCGGTGTCCGCGTCGGGGCCGGTGGCGAGTGCGTCGCCGTGCCGGTCGTCGGAGCTGCGGACGGGGGGAATCACATCGCCCGCCGACGCCGTGAGGAAGGCGCTCTCCACGCCTTCACAGGCCTGGGCCTCCGCCAGCCCGCCGACGGCCGTCACCCGGCCCTGCGGGGGCGTGAAGAACCAGATGGCCGCGGCGCCCGCCGACGGCCGGGGCGTCATGTCCACCGGCTTCCCGGCCAGCCAGGAGAGGTGCAGCTGGTGGATGTCGAAGCCCGCGGCGAGCCGGACGAGTTCCACGATCGCGTCGCCGCCCGGGCGGGTGTGGGTCTCGATGAGGCGGGGCCCCTTGGCGGTGAGGACGATCTCGGTGTGGCCCGGGCCCTCCTCCACGCCGAGGGCGGTCAAGACGGCGTTCACCTCACCGGCGATCGCGGCGCGCTCCTCGGCGGTGATCCGGGCGGGCACCACGTGACCGATCTCGACGAAGTTGTCGGTCGTGAACTTCTCGGTGACGGCGAGGAGATGGTGCTCACCACCCGTGCTGTGGGTCTCGACGCTGAACTCCCTGCCCACCAGAAACTCCTCGACCACCCACGGCTCCGTACCGCCGCCGACGGGGTCCAACTTCTCCGCGGCGGCGTCGAGACCCGGCGGGCCGGAGACGATGTGGATGTCCCTGCTCGCGCTCCCCCGGGCGGGCTTGAGGATCAGCGGGTACCCGTTAGCCGCGGCGAACTCCCGCAGGTCGTGCGGGGTGCGCACCTCGGCGGAGGCGACCTGGCCCACCGACTTCTCGCGCAGGATCTCCCGCATGAGCGCCTTGTCGTTGACGGCCGAGACCGTCCGCACCGCGTTCGCGTGGAGACCGAGCTCGTGGTTGATCTGCGCGACGGCCTGGAGGTACTGATCGCCCACCGTCACCGCCACGTCGAACGGGACCACCGCGTGCAGGGCGATCGCGGCCCGGACGGCCAGCTCGGGCGTGAAGTCGGGCAACAGGACCGCGGAGTCGACCAGTTCGCGGTGCCGCCCGGTCAGCGCCTCCTTCGGCCCCGCGTAGACGATGTGCAGGCCGGCGTCCCGCGCCGCCTCCAGGGCCTCTGTCCGCCGCCCTCCGACGAACAGCACACTCTTGACAACGGATTTCCGGATCACTGGGTCTCCTCGGCCATCGACGTGTCCGCGATGCCCGCGATCTCCTCGTACTGCCTCTGGAGGTGTTCCGGGCGCCCCGCCTGGACGGACAGGAACCCGCCGATCCCGAACAGTCCGCTGGCCTTGCGGGCGGCGAACTTCTCCTCGAAGACGGCGCGGGGCATGCCCTCCGTGTAGAAGGACTTGCTGTGGATCGGCAGCTGGATCTTCACATTGGCCTCGGGGTCGCGGACCGTGCCCGGCGGGTCCTCGCCCTTCGCGACCTGCTCGATCGCCTCGAAATACTTGCGCCGCAGGAGGGTGATCCCGGCGTCGCTGCGCCCCAGGTGCTCAACACTTCTGTCCGTGACGGGCCCCTGGCTGGTCCAGGCGGCGAAGTCCTGGTTGAGGGTGTGCGACATGACGGTCTCGCCGGTCTCCGGATCGGTGAACGGGCCGTACCAGAAGGGGATCGTGTCCGACTCCCGATCCCCCAGGTCCACATCGTCCGGGAGCACGGAGTACTGCCAGGTGATGTTGAGGGTGCGCTGGTCGTCCATCGGCACACGGAACTCGATGGTGCTGCCGGAGACGAGCGTGTACGGCCACATGCAGAGGATGCCGCCGTCGGCCACGTTGCTCGTGCGGGCGTACACACCCTCCGGGGCGTTGACGGTGTCGATCTCCCGGCCGTTGATCCAGCCGTGCTCGAACTCCAGGAAGTCGATGGCCAGATGCCGGGCGACGTACTTGGGGTCGTCGGGGGCGCTGCGCGCGGCGTTGCCGTTGGAGTGCAGCCACTCGAAGTGAACGGGATCCATGCCGTTCTCATGGCACTGGAACCAGTTGCACGGGAGCTCGGTCATGATGATCTCGACGAAGCCGTGCCCCCAGCTGAAGGGCTCGAAGTCGGGCAGCAGCGGTGCGGGGTCCGGGCCCAGGTAGGCCCAGATCAGGCCGCCGAGCGTGGCGGTGGGATAGGAGGCCACCCGCACCTTGTCGCGGAATCCCCCGGCCGGCCCGGCCTCCTCGAACGGCTGGTGGGCGCAGCGGCCGTCGGAGTCGAAGGCCCATCCGTGGTAGGCGCAGCGCATCAGGTCGCCGTCGACCCAGCCGATGCCGAGGTCGGCGCTGCGGTGCGGGCAGTACCGGGAGATCAGGCCGTGGTCTCCGTCCGGCTTGCGGAACAGTACGAGGTCCTCGCCCAGCAGCTTGACGGTCTTGACCCTCCGCTCGCGCAGCTCCATGGCCGGGGCGACCGGGTGCCAGTATCTGCGCAGCAGTTCACCCATGGGCGTACCGGGGCCCACTTCGGTGAGGGTGCGGTTCTTTTCCGCCGAGAGCATGTCGGTCCCTTCGTCTTGCAGTGAATGTGGTCGCCTGCGCGGCACGGCGGGCGGGGCGGTCTCTCCGGTCAGGGGCCTTCGGGTGCCGGAGGGGGTGGGGTCGCCCGGAGCCCGGCCGGTGTCCGGTCCGGTGGGCGCGGACCGCCGCTGGCGACGGCGACACTCCAGCCGCGCAGCAGGGGGGAGGTGGCCAGCGCGCGGTGGCAGATGCCGAGTGCGGCGGCCACGGCGGCGTGTTCCGGCAGCGCCGCGGTGAAGATCCCCAGACGGAAGTGGCCGGGGACCGATCTGGTGCTGATGTGTTCGAGGCGGTCCTCGGCGTCGGCCGCGGCCCACATCGCGGCGGCGACCTGTGCTCCGTCAAGAACCTGACGGGCTCGGTCTTCGGCGGCGGTCAGGGTGATGACGGTCAGTTGCATCGCGTGGCACGTCAGTCCCAGATGAAGCCGGCCGGAACCGCACAGGCGACCGGGGTGTTGCCGACAGCGGGCGGGAGATCCCGCGCGGGGGCGGTCCGTACGGGCCCGCCGGCGGAGCCTGTGCCTGCCGCGCCGACGGGCCCGCCGGGGGTCCGGGCGCCGGTACCGGTGGCACCCGCCGGGGCGGGCGGGACCGAGACGGCGGTACAGGGGATGCGGGTGGGCACAGCCATGGGAACGCCTTCTCTGATCGGTTTCGGTTCGCCGGCCGGGTCTTCCCGAGCCACGGTCCGTTCCGGCTCTTCCGCGCCGTCCCGGTGATCACCATCTTGCTGAGCGGCACTACCGGAAGGAACGGCTCCATCGGGGGCGGAAGCGTCCAGGCCGCTTTGTGACAGGACGCCGGGGCCACGGAACCGCCCCCGCCGTTCGCCCGTCGGCCCGTGCCCGGCCTGGATCAACGCACGTTGACCCGATGTTGACCGCGACCGCGCAGACTGTCCCGCACGAGGAAATGGCCACCTCGAAAGGGGAATGTATGTTCACGACACTCGGCCTGGCGGCGGCGGACGAGGAGGTCTACCGGGAGATGCTGGAGTCTCCCGGGCGGGGGGTCGACGAGATCGCCGCCCGCCTGGCGACCTGCCCCGACCGGGTCCGCTCCTGTCTGGACAAGCTGTTCGAGCTCCGGCTGATCCAGGAGTCCTTCGAGGCGCCCGGCCGCTTCTTCGCGGTGGAACCGGCCATGGGGTTCCAGCAGTTGCTGGCCCGTCAGTACGAGGAGCTGATGGAGCGTCAGCGTCAGATCGCGGAGAGCCACGGCTCGTTCATCCGCATGCTCGCCGGGACCGGGCCGCGCCCTTCCGAGGGCGGGAGCGTCGAGCGCCTGGAGGGCATGGACGCGGTGCAGCGCCGGCTGCAGGAGCTGGCCCGCGACGCCGTCCACGAAGCCCTGACGTTCATGCCCGACGGCCCGCAGTCGGCGGCCGCCCTCGACGCGGCCCGGCGCAACGACGCCCGTGCCCTGGAGCGCGGCGTCACCATCCGCACGATCGGGCTGCACAGGGTGCGCGAGGACGCCGCGACCCGGGAGTACGCGCGCCGGCTGAACGACCGGGGCGGCGAGTTCCGCACCGCGGCCAGCCTCCCGCCGAGGATGATCCTGGTCGATCGCGCCGTCGCCCTGGTGCCCATCGACGCGGCCGACACCCGCAAGGGGGCGCTGTGCCTGTCGGATCCGGGCCTGGTCGCCCTGCTGGTCGCCCTGTTCGAGCAGACCTGGTCACTGTCCACCCCGCTGGACGCCGAGCGGCAGCTCCTGGGCGAGCCCTTGGCCGAACCGGAGCGCGCCCTCCTCTCCTTCATGGCCCAGGGCCACACCGACGAGTCCGCCGCCGGCCAGCTCCACGTCTCACCCCGCACGGCCCGCCGGATGATGGCCTCGATCATGGAACGCCTGGGCGCCCGCAGCCGCTTCGAGGCCGGCCTGAAGGCCGCTCAGCTCGGGTGGATCTGACGCCGCTGGGCGGCCGCGCTGCAGCGCGTCGTGGACTCGGGGGCGCCGGGGGCGTTCGCGGTGATCCGGGATCACGGCAACCCCGGGCTGGGCCGGTCGCCGGCCGTCGGCAAGGCCGACCTCGACGGCACGCCCATGAACGCCGACTGGCGGTTCCGGGTGGGCAGCAACACCAAGATGTTCACCTCGGTCCTCGTGATGCGCCTCGTCGAGCGGGGACGCATCGACCTGGACAAGCCCCTGCGTGACTACCTGCCGCAGGGGACGCTCCCGGAGAGGTGAAGCACGGTCCGCAGTACACCCCGGGGGCCGCGTACTCGTGCTCCAACACCGACTACGTGCTGATGGGTCTGGCCGCCGAGCACCTCACGGGGCGCCCGTACGCCGATCTGCCGCGTGAGCAGATCTTCAAACCGCTGAAGCTGCGTCAGACCTCCTTCACCGTGCCCGAGAAGGGCATCGGCGGCCGGCACGTCACCGGCTGTCTGACCAATGACGACCGCAGCAAGCCGCTGCTGGACTCGACCGAGCAGACCGCGTCCTGGATCTGGAGCGCGCCGCACCGCGCAACTCGCTCACCGGCAACTGCAACGGCAGCCGCTGAGTCCCCGCCGTCGAGGACTCACGCATCTGACGGTCGGCGGGTCACGCGAGCCGGGCTGTCACCGCATCACGCGGTGGCGGCCCGGCTCGCGTTCCTCGGGATCACGGTCGGTGGGCGAAGGCGAACGCGGCACCGGTCATGGAGGAGGCGGGGTCCAGCGGGCGTCCGTAGCCCTCGGCGGCCTCCACGGCGGGTACGTCCCGTGTCTCCCAGCCCAGGGCGGCCAGGCGCACTCCCGGTGCGGGCCGCCGGTCGGTGTGGAGCATGCTGCCGATGTCGGCGTCCATGTGCCGGGCGTGGTCCCCGACCGCGTAGGCGTCCAGGACCTCCTGCACGTCACTGATGTACTCCACCGCCAGCCGGCTGCCGGGGGCGGAGAGCCGGTGGATCTCCTGGAACAGGTCGTCCTCGGCCTTGGGCGGGAGGTAGGGCAGGAGGCCCTCGGCGAGCCAGGCGGTCGGGCGCGAGCGGTCGAAGCCCGCCTCTCCCAGCGCCGCCGCCCAGTCGTGCCGCAGATCCACGGGCACCGGCCGGTGGTCGCACACGGTGGTGGCGCCGTACTTCCGCAGGACGCGCATCTTGAAGTCCAGCACCTGCGGCTGGTCGATCTCGTAGGCGACGGTGTTCTCCGGCCAGGGCAGCCGGAACGGCCGGGTGTCGAGACCCGACGCCAGCAGGACGATCTGTGTGACGCCGGCGTCGACGGCCCGCTGGAAGAAGTCGTCGAAGGCACGGGTGCGCACGGCGAGGTAGCCGGTCATCGCCGACCAGTCTTCCTCCCCCTCCCTGGCCATCGCCTCGGCCACGGTCGCCGGCAGGGGTGCCGGAGGCCGGGCCTCCTCGAGGAAACGAGCCGCGTACGGGTCCTTCGCCAGGGCGTCGGGCCGGACGGTCTCGATGGCTCTGCCGACTGCCACCGCCAGGGCTGTGATGCCTATCCCCGAGACGATGTCCCACTCTTGTTCCGTGCTCACGAGCGCCTCCCCACGATCGGGCTGCCGGCTTCCCCGTGCAGCGACCACGGGACGACAGCCGTTGAAACGTCGACCATGCTAGTCCCGCCCGGACGCCCGGGCCGAGGCCAGTGATCGCGATCGTGTCGACGCCCGCCACAACGTGCGCGAGGTCAGTGAGCCGGAACCTCCTGCGGGTTCGGACCGTAGGCGTTGTCGTGCGGCTTGCCCGCGCCGGCCCAGAAGACCAGCAGGACGATCGCGCCCACGATCGGGATCAGGGCGATGAGCAGCCACCAGCCCGTCCGGTCGGTGTCGTGCAGGCGGCGGACGCCGACGGCGAGGCTGGGGAGGAGAACGGCGAGGCTGTACAGCGCTCCGAGGAGAGGGCTCGTACCGAGCGCGGCGTCGACGACGGCCAGCACGATGCTGATCAGGAAACTGATCAGGGTGAACATCCAGAATTCCGGGCGGTCCGCCCGCCCGCTGAACATCGTGTATTTCTTGAGCACATCCACATACCAGTGCACCTGCGCCCCCAACAACCACAGCGGGCCCCGTCCTCGTGGATGGGGCCTCAAGCCGAAAGTAGGCGGCCCGAGGGGGGCGGTCAACCGTTGTCCGGAGGCGGCCGACGGGCGCCCGGGGCGTACGTCCGGCCTCCGGCGCACGGCGGCATGCGTTCCCTTGACGGACTATCGCATTCCGGTGGACGAATGGCGGCTCCGCACGACTCCCTCGCGGGAATAGTGCCTATATATACGGACAACACATCCCGTGGAGCTGCCCAAGGAGCATTGACAGCGTCCGGCACAGGCCGCTTCACTCCACCTCAACAGCCGGGCGTGGCAATTCCCCACCTCCCAAGTGGAGAACAATTGCCTTTCCCGGAGCGCCGATTGGCGCGATCGCCACCACGAAAGGAGGTGTATGGCCATGTCGAAGTTTCTCACCGCCATACGCAGCACAGGAAACCCGATCTGCCGCGACATTCCGTTCTTCAAGAAGAGCGAGCCCAGCCTGAAGCAGAGCGCCTGGTACATCTGGTACTAGGCCCAGCCGGTTTCCGCACCGGGCCCGCACGCGGCAGAGCCGATCGGCCTCCTGCCCGTGCGGGCCCTCCGCATCCTCCCCGGAGCCCGCATTCATGCCACCCGCAATACAGCACCCGGCCGCCCGCCGGACCACCGTATTCGCCCCCCGTCTCCAAGCCCTTTTCGACGACCATCTCGGCAAGGACCTGGTCCGGCTGGAGCCCGACACGATCGGCATAGCCGGAGCGGAGCTGTCGGACCGGATCCTCGCCGCCCGCAAGGCGACGGAGACCGAGCGGCCCACGTTCAAGCCCCTGCACGGGCGGTCGATCCCCAAGTCCGAGGCATCCGCGGGAATCCGGACGATCGGCCAGGACATCCGCGAAGCCCTCACGCATCCGATTCCGGAGTGGACCGACCTGTCGGGGCCGTGGCCGCTCACCGGGCACATGTTCCTGCGGGACATGGTCCTGCGCGACGACCCGTACCGGCTCCGCATCCTCATGAGCCGCAAACTGGAGATCGACCCGAAGCTGACCTGGACGACCATCACCGTCGGGGCGGCCCTGCCCGGCCGGCCGGCGCCGGGTCCGCACCTTACCCACACAGCGAACCTCTTCGCCGGGGCGGAGGGCTATCACGACCGCCGGTACGCGATGGGCATGTACCGCCGTCTGGCGGCGCCGGTGTGCTTCACCATTTCCGCCCTCGTAGCCAACGCCCTGTGGCTCGGCTCCCCCTTCGACGAAGGCGTACCGAACCGCAACCTCCTCCATGAGGCCCTGCGGCTGCTGCCCCCGTCGTGGAATCTGCTGCGCAATCGCTCGCCCGAGTACCCGGCGGTCGACGGCCGGATCGGGCCCGGTGACGACGTGCTGATGCTGCCGCTGCTCACCCACCGCGACCCCGCCCTGTGGGACGCGCCGGACGAGTTCCGGCCCGGGCGCTGGGACACGCTCGACCCGGACAACACCCCCGGGTACATGCCCTTCGGCCACGTGTCCGAACGCTGCTGGGGGCGGCACATGGTCATGCCGCTCGCCGAACTGCTCCTGGAGCACGTGCGCCGGACCGGCCTGGTCGTCGCCCCCGGGCAGCGTACGGCCGAGGTGCCCCTCCTCGGGCTGCTCGGTGTGAAGAAGATCCATGTAGGGCCGAAGAGCAAGGTGCGCCATGCCCGGGATTGAGACCCTGTCCCCGTCGTACTTCGACCGGGCGCACGCCGTCCACCACCTGTGGCGCGAGGAGGGCGGCGTCCGCCACGTCCGCTACCCCGGCCCGGCGGCGATCGAAGGGTGGGTCGTCACCCGCTACGACGACGCCCGGGAGCTGCTGGCCGATCCGCGGCTGTCCAAGCAGGACGCGGTATGGAAGTTCGGGCAGCACGTCGGGCTCACCGAAGGGCCCGGCGGTGCGCTGTTCACGCACATGCTCAACTCCGATCCCCCGGAGCACACACGGCTGCGCAAGCTCGTGCAGAAGGCGTTCACCGCCCGGCGCGCGGCGGCGCTGCGCCCGATGATCGAGGCCCACGTGACCGCGCTGCTGGACGCGTGGGGGGACAGCGAAGAGGCGGATCTGATAAGCGAGTTCGCGCTGCCCCTGCCGGTGGCGGTCGTCTTCGACCTGTTCGGCGTCACCGACGCGGACCACGAGGTGCTGCACGTGCGGGGCAACACGCTCGGCGGGGGTCAGGGGGACGGCGAGGTGTCGGTGTTCACCGCCGAGAACATGCTCGCCTACCTCAAGGCGTTGATCGTCCTCAAGCGCGAGGCCCCCGACGACGGGATGCTCTCGGCCCTGATAACGGCCCGGGACGCGGGCGACGCGCTGAGCGAGGACGAGATCACCTCCATGGCCTTCCTCCTGGTCGTGGCGGGGCATCAGACGACGGTCAACCTCATCGCCAACGGCGTCCACACCCTCCTCACCCACCCCGGCCAACTCGCCATCCTGCGCGCCGACCTGTCGCTGATGCCCGGGGCGGTCGAGGAGATCCTGCGGTACGAGTCGCCGTCGAGCCTGGCGTCCCTGCGCTACACCACCGAGCCCGTCACGGTGGGCGAAGTGACGATCCCCGAGGGCGAGTTCGTACAGATCTGCCCGCTCGGCGCCAACCGCGACCCGGCCGTGTTCGACGACCCGGACCGGTTCGACATCCGCCGCGAGACCGCCGCGAAGCACATCGCCTTCGGGCACGGCATCCATCACTGCCTCGGTGCGCCCCTCGCGCGGTTGCAGGCCGAGATCGCGTTCACCGGTCTCCTCCGGCGGTTCCCGGACCTGCGGCTCGCCGAGGGGCACGAGGTGCGGTGGCAGCCCAACCCCAGGCACCGCGGACTGCTCGCCCTGCCGCTACGGCTGCGGTAGCCGTCCCGCTCGGCACGCGGAGCCGCGCAAACCGCTCAGGGGTGTGCGGCGAGCAGCACACGGGCGACGGGGGCGATGGAGTGGAGGAGGTAGTCGTGGCCTCCGGGGAAGCTGTGGCTGATCAGCGGGTGGCGGCTCATGGCCGCCCATCGGCCGGCCGAGGACGGCGGGATGACGCGGTCGTCGCGCGCGGTCAGCACGGTGACGGGGTAGTCCAGGGGGCGGGGCCGGGACCCGTACCGGTAGGCGTCGATGAGGGAGAGGGCGTACCGGGCCGATCGCAGGGCCTCGTGATGCATCCGGTCCTCCTCGGGCAGGGGGATGCCGATGTCCCGCGCGAGGCCGACGATGGTCTCGGCGGTCATCGTCCCGACGCCCAGGTCGATCTCGGAGTACTGCGGCGGCGAGAAGGCGGCGGAGGCGTAGAGCGCGACGGCCGGCTGGCGCAGTTCCTGGAGCCGCCAGGCGAGTTCGTAGCCGATCAAGGCGCCGAAGCTGTGGCCGAGGACGACCAGCGGTTGCGGTACGTGTCTCGTCACCTGCTCGGCGAGCGCCTCGGCCGTGCCCGTGACACTCGCGTCCGCGGCCGTCCCCCCGTAGTGGCCGGCCAGGACGCGGAAGCGCCGGGCCAGGTGACGGGGCCACAGCGCGAAGTCCATGGCGCTGCCCCCGGCCCCGGGCAGCAGCAGGAGCGCCGTCTGCGCGGAGGCCGCCGCACCGGCGGCCGGATCCAGGTCCCACAGCGAACCGTCGTCCAGAGCTCTCATGCCGGCCTCCTGCTCCTTGTCGCCCTACCGTCGACCGCAACGCACGTTCGACCGGTCGCTCGTTCGCGAAACCCGTGCGGGCAGTCGTTTTCCCTCCGTACCCAGGGAAGGCTTCTTTCACCGCCCGGGGAGCATCCGGGCGTCTGAGGGGGGCGGGATGCGGGAACAGCGGCACGCGTACGGGCGCGACATCGCGATCACGGGGATCGGGTGCCGTCTTCCCGGTGGCCTGGGCAGCCTCGAAGCCCTGTGGTCGGCCCTCGAACAGGGGCGGGACCTGGTCGGGGAGATCCCTCCCGAGCGGTTCGACCCGCAGATCTTCGCCGATCCCAACCCGCGCCGCCCGGGCAGGACATACACGGCGTCGGCCGGTGTGCTGGACGACATCGCCTCCTTCGACGCGGAGTTCTTCGGCATCTCGCCGCGGGAGGCAGCACGGATGGACCCCCAGCAGCGGCTGCTGCTGGAGCTGACCGCGGAGGCGGTCGACGACGCCGCCCTCGCGCCCGACGCGCTGTCCGGCACGCCCACCGGTGTGTTCGTGGGCATGTCCGCCCACACGTACGCCAATCTTCAGCTGAGCCGTCCCGAGGCCATCGACCAGCACACGATGACAGGCATCGCGGGCGGCAACACCGCTAACCGGATCTCCCACGCCTTCGACCTGCGCGGCCCGAGCCTGGCCGTCGACACCGCCTGCTCCTCCAGTCTCGTCGCCCTGCACCAGGCCTGTGAACTCCTGCGCTCCCAAGGGGGCATCGCCCTGGCGGCCGGTGTCAACGTCCTGATCGGGCCTCATGAGTTCATCGGGTTCTCCAAGGCGTCGATGCTCTCGCCGACGGGCCGCTGCCGGGCCTTCTCCGCCGCGGCCGACGGTTTCGTGCGCGCCGAGGGCGGTGTCGTGCTGGTGCTCAGACCGCTGGCCGAGGCCCTCGCGGACGGCGACCGCGTCCACGCGGTGATCACCGCCACGGGTACCAACAGCGACGGCCGCACCCCGGGGCTCGCCCTGCCCAGCGCCCGGGCCCAGGCCGAACTCCTGCGCGGGGTGTACGAGCGGGCCGGTCTCGACCCCGGCGACCTGCTCTACGTCGAGGCTCACGGCACGGGCACACCGGCCGGCGACCCGCTGGAGTGCGAGGCCATCGGTACGGCGCTGGCGGGTGGCCGGCCCGCCGGCCGGCCGCTGCCCATCGGCTCGGTCAAGACCAACATCGGGCACCTGGAGCCCGCCTCGGGGCTCGCGGGACTCCTCAAGGCCGTCCTCATGCTGCGCCACCGGACCGTCCCCGCGTCCCTGCACGGCACGCCCGTCAGCGAGGCCATCGACTTCTCCGGGCTGGGCCTCGCCCCTGTGCACACGGCCACTCCCCTGCCCGCTTCCGGAGGGCTGGTGGGTGTCAACTCCTTCGGTTTCGGCGGGTCCAACGCCCACGCGGTCCTCGCGCCCGCCCCCGTCCCCGCCCGCACTGCCGGACCGGGCGATGTCCCCCGGCCGGGCCTTCCCGCCGGGCCGCTGCCGCTCCTGGTCTCCGCACGCACCCCGGCCGCGCTCGCCCAGGCGGCGGACGCCCTCGCCCGGCGGCTGGAGAGCGTGCGGGAGCGGGCCGACTTCTACGACATCGCCCACACCGGTGTCGTCCGGCGCGGCCGTCACCCGTACCGCACGGCCGTCCTCGCCACCGACGCCCCGGACGCCGTGGCCCGGTTACGCGCCGCCGCCACGGTCCCCGCCGTCCCCGCGCTCGCCCGCGGGGAAGTGGCCTTCGTCTACAGCGGGAACGGCGCCCAGTGGGCCGGCATGGGGGCACGGCTGCTGACGGAATCCGCTCCCTTCCGCGACGCCGTCGCGCAGGTCGACGAGGCTCTGCTGCCGCTGCTCGGCTGGTCCGTGAGCAAGGAGCTCGCCACGGCCGACGGCAGCCGGCAGGCCCTGACCGAGGTCGCGCAGCCACTGCTGTTCGCGGTGCAGGCGGGGCTGACCGCCGCACTGGCCGAGCGGGGCGTGCGCCCGGCAGCGGTGTGCGGGCACAGTGTGGGCGAGATCGCCGCGGCCCACGCCTGCGGCGCCCTGGACCTGGCCTCCGCCGCCCGGGTCGTCGCCGAGCGCAGCCTCGCCCAGGCCCGTACGGCCGGGTCGGGCCGCATGGCCGCCGCGGGTCTGACCCCCGAGCGGGCCGAGGAGGAACTCGCCGCCTTTGACGGCCGGCTGGAGCTGGCCGCCGTCAACAGCCCCCAGGACGTCACCCTCAGCGGGGACGAAGCCGCACTGGAGGCCCTGGCCCGCGCGCTGGCGGCGGAGGGGACGTTCTTCCGGATGCTCGGCCTGGACCACGCCTTCCACAGCCGCCACATGGACACCGTCGAGGACGTCCTGCGCGCCCGGCTGGCCGGTCTTCGCCCGGGCCCCGGACGTGTGCCCTTCGCCTCGACCGTGACCGGCGCCCTCACCGAGGGCACAGAGCTGACGGCGGACTACTGGTGGCGCAACGTGCGCCGGCCCGTCCTGCTGGCCGACGCCGTCCGCACCCTCCTCGACCACGGCTGTGACGCGTTCGTGGAGATCGGCCCGCAGCCCGTGCTCGGCCACTACCTGCGCCGTACCGCGGCGGCGGGCCCGGCCGGTCCGGCCGCCGTGCTGTCCACGCTCTCCCGCGACCACGACGGCGCCGACGCCGTCGACGACGTCCTCACCGCGCTGCTCGCCTCCGGTGCCCGCGTCGACCGCGCCCGCTGGTTCCCCGTGCCCGGCCGGGTGGCGGATCTGCCCGCCTATCCCTGGCAGCGCGAGAGGCACTGGCACGGCACGCCCCAGTGGTGGCTGCGCGGCTGCGGCGACGGGATCCCCCTCCACCCGCTGCTGGGCGAACGGGCCGACCACGCCGAACCGTTGTGGCACACCGCCCTCGATCCCGGGCGGCACGGCTGGCTGGCCGACCACGTCGTCGGTGACACCGTCGTCATGCCGGCCGCGGCCTTCGCCGAGGCGGCCCTGGCCGCGGGGCGCCTGCACCACAGCACTCCCGTCCAGCTCCAGGCCCTGGCCGTCGACCGCGCCCTCGTCCTGCCCTTCGACGACGACGCGCTCGACCTCCGTCTGCAAGTGGCCCTCGACGCCGCCGACGGCACCCTGCGCGTCTCCAGCCGTGAGGGCACCGGCCCGTGGCGCGAACACGCAAGGGCCGTCGTACGGCGTCTGACCCGCGACCGCGACCGCCCCCTGGACCTCCAGGCGCTGCGCGACCGCCTGCCCCAGTCCATGGGTGCCGCGGAGCACTACGCCCGCCTCGCCGGGACCGGCATCCGCTACGGGCCCGCCTTCCGGGTGCTGACCGAACTGCGCACGGGGCCCGGCGAAGTGCTCGCCCGCTACCGCCTGACCGTCCCCGACAGCGCTTCCGGGCCGGCCGGCGGCTACGGCGTCCACCCGTCCCTCCTCGACGGCGCACTCCAGGCGGGGGCCGCGCTCCTGCGGTGGCCCGAAGGCGGGGCGGACGGCACCGGACCACGCCCCGCCCCTTATCTGCCCGCCACCATCGAGTCCGTGCACGTGTGGGACCGCCCTCCGGCCGAGGGCTGGATCCATGTGCGCCACCGGGAGACCACCGGCCGTGAGGCGTGCTGGGACATCAGCCTGCTCGACGACCGCGGCAATGTCACCGCCGCCCTCGGCTCGTGCAGGCTGCGCCGGTTCGAGACCGGCAGCCCGGAGGCCGTACGCCTGACCAACGTCCTGCGTGCCGCACCCCGGGGCCACGACCCCGACGTCCCGCCCCACCGCCTGCCGGGCCCGGGTGAACTGGCCCGCGCCGCCCGGCAGGGCACCGAGCGCCCCGAACCCGCCCTGGACAGTGCCCACTACACGCGCGCCGCCGGTCTGGTCGGGCTGCTGAGCGGCCACTTCACCCTGCGCGCCGCCCATGCCCTCGACCCCGCGGCCACCTCCTACTCGGCCGACAGCCTCATCGCCGCGGGCGCCCACCCTCACCGCCGCCGCCTGCTGGACGCGCTGCTGGCCCACGCCGCCCGCAACGGCCTGCTGCGGCCCGTCCCCGGCGGCTGGTCCCCGACCGAAACCGCCGACCCCGGCGGCGCCCTGGCCGAACTGCTGCGCGCGGCACCGGGCCAGATCGTGGAAACCCTGCTGCACACCAGGGCCGGGACACACCTCACCGACATCCTGCTCGGCCACCGCGACCCCGTCGAGGTGTTCTTCGACGACGCCGGGCGGCAGCTGATGGCCGACTTCTACAGCGGCTCCCTGGTGCTCAGGCACTACAACGCCCTGGCCGCGGCGCTCACCCGCCAGATCGTCCACCACTGGCCAGCGGGCCGGCCGCTGCGTGTCCTGGAGGTCGGAGCCGGCACCGGCGGGCTCACCACGGCCCTCCTCGACGCCCTGCCGTCCCAGCGCACCCACTACACCTACACCGACGTCTCGGAAGGCTTCCTCCCCCAGGCCCGGCACCGCTTCGGCGCCCATGACCACGTCCACTACGCCACCCTGGACCTCGACCAGGACCCCGAAGGGCAGGGCCTCCACCCCGCCTCCTACGACCTGGTCGTCGCGGGGAACGCCCTGCACACCGCCGCCGACCTGCGCCGGAGCCTCGGCCACCTCACCGGCCTGCTCGACGACGGCGGACACCTCCTCGCCCTGGAGGCCCACAACCCCGACCGGCTCCTGCCCGTCTTCGGCCTGCTGGACGGCTATTGGAACTCCCGCGACGACCGCCTTCGCGCGCCGTCCCCGCTGCTGACCTCCCGGCAATGGCACGCGCTGCTCACCGACAGCGGCTTCGAGGAGACGGCCCGGATCGGTGCGGAGGACTCCGGCGGTGACTACTCCGTCCTCCTCTCCCGCCGCGCCCACCGCCCCCGTCCCGCCGTCACCGCCTCACCCCGTCCGGCCGACGCCACCGCGACCTCCTGGATCATCGCCACCGAGGGTCCTCCGAGCCCGCTGGCGGAGCATCTGGCCACCGCCTTGCGCGAGTCCTGCGCCGCGCCCGTCACCGTGGTGAGCGCCTCCACCGACGCGGAGCAGTGGGCCGCACACCTGCCGGCGCGGCAGACCCGCCCCACCGTCGTGCTGTTGCCGGACGCCCCCGTGCCGACGGACGCCGACGGCCGCGGCGACGAGGACCCGGCCGTACTGGAGCAGGCCGTCACCCGTACGGCGGTGCTGCGCGCCGTGGCCCGTGCCTGCGTCCCCCTGCCCCCGGAGAGTGCCCCCGTCCTGTGGCTCGTCACCCGCCCCTCAGGAGCGGTGCCCGCGCCCGGGCAGTCCGTGACCCCGCGCGACGCCGTGCCGTGGGCCGTGGCCCGGACCCTGGCCAACGAGCAGGTCAAACCGTCCGTCCGCAGGCTGTCGCTGGAGCGCACCGGCTCCGCCGAGTGCGACGCGCGACGCCTGGCCCGTGAACTGCTGGCCGGTCCGCCGCCCGACGACGAGATCTCCCTGACCTCCGGCGGCCGCTTCGTGACCCGGGTCCATGAGCTGCCGCCCGCCACCGCTCCCGCCGGCACCCGCCCGTACCGGCTGCGCCTGCGGCGCCCGGGGCTCGCCTTCGCGCTGGACTGGGTGCCCGATCGTCCACGCCGTCCCGGCCCCGGGCAGGTCGCCATCGAGGTACGGGCCGCCGGCCTCAACTACCGCGACGTCATGCTGGCCACCGACCTGCTGCCGCCCGGAGCGGAGAGCCCCGCGCCCGACGAGCACAGCCTCGGGCTCGAGTGCGCCGGCGTCGTCACCGCGACCGGTCCGGACACCGGTCTCACCGTGGGCGACCGGGTCTTCGCCTTCGCCTCCGGGTCGCTGGCCTCGCACGTCATCGCCCCCGCCGCCTTCACCGGCCGGATCCCCGACGAGCTCGGCTTCGCCCGGGCCGCGACCATGCCCGCCGTCTTCTTCACCGTGCACCACGCTCTGGAACACCTGGCCCGGCTGGCCGCCGGGGAGACCGTCCTCATCCACGGGGCGGCCGGCGGCGTCGGCCTCGCGGCCCTGCAGTACGCGCTCCACACCGGCGCCCGCGTCATCGCCACCGCGGGCACCTCCGCCAAACGCGATCTGCTGGAACTGCTCGGCGCCGACCACGTCCTGGACTCCCGTACCCTCGCCTTCGCCGACGACGTCATGGAGCTGACCGGCGGCGCCGGCGTCGACGTCGTCCTCAACTCGCTCTCCGGCGAGGCCATCGCCCGCAACCTCGACATCCTGCGCCCCGGTGGCCGCTGCATCGAGCTGGGCAAACGCGATATCCACGGCGGCGGCCGGGTCCAGCTGCGCCCCTTCCGCAACAACCTCTCCTTCCACGCCGTGGACGCCCATCAGATGCTCTCCCGCCAACCGGAGCTGGCGGCCGCCCACTTCGCGGAGCTGACCCGCCGCACCCACCAGGGCGTCTACCGGCCCCTGCCGCACCAGGAGTTCCCCGCCGCGGAGGCCATGGACGCCTTCACCGCCCTGCGCCACTCCCGGCACGTGGGCAAACTCGTCATCGGCCTGCGGCCACCGCCGCCTCTCACCCTGGCGCCCGGGCGTCCGGCCTGCGACCCCGACGCCACCTATCTCGTCACCGGCGGCCTCACCGGCCTGGGGGCCGCCACCGCCGAGTGGCTCGCCGGGTGCGGGGCCCGCCACCTCGCGCTGGTCGCCCGCCGCGGCGCGGCCACCCCGGGCGCCGGTGCCCTCGTCGCCCGGCTCGCCGACGCCGGGGCCACGGCCACCGTCCACGCCGCCGATGTGGCCGACCCCGCCTCGATCGGCGCGGTTCTCGACGCGATCGGCGGGAGCGGCCGCCCCCTGCGCGGCGTCGTCCACTCCGCCATGGCGCTCCAGGACGACCTGCTGACCGGGCTCGGCGACGACGCCGTCCGCACCACCCTGGGGCCGAAGCTGCGCGGCACCGCCGTCCTGGACGCCCTCACCCGCGGCACGGAGCTGGACTTCTTCGTCGTCCACTCCTCCATCTCCGCGCTCGTCGGCCACCGCGCCCAGGCCTCCTACGCCGCCGCGAACCTCTATATGGAAGGGCTCGTCCGCCGCCGCCGGGCGGCCGGGCTGCCCGGCCTCGCCGTAGGCTGGGGCCTGATCGGCGACGTCGGCAGCGCCGCCGACGAACGCATCTCGGGGCCGCTGCAGCGCATGGGGCTGGGCCCGGTGTCACCCGGCGAGGCCATGCGGATCCTCGGCGACCTCCTCACCCGCGACCTGGACGTCGTGCAGGCCGCCTACGTCGACTGGCCGCGCCTCGCCGACCTGCTGCCCGCCCTGCGCAACCCCGCGTTCGGCGCCGTCCTGCCGCCCGAGGACCGGGCGGACGAGGAATCCGCCGGGCTGCGGCGCACCCTGGCCGACAACGACCCCGAAGCAGCCACCGCCGCGCTCGCCGACCTCCTCGCCCGCCTCCTGGCCCGCGTCACCCACAGCACCCCCGAACGGGTGGACCGCACCACCCGCCTGAACCGGCTCGGCCTGGACTCCCTCATGGCCACCGAGCTGGTCGTGGCCCTGCAGCGCGAACTCGACTACGAGATCCCCGCCCTGGAAGTCATCAACGCCGACAGCATCAACGACCTCGCCGGCCGCATTCTGACCATCCTCAAACCCCGCTGAGCCCGTCGCGACCCGTGCGGGCCACGCGCGCCGATCCGGTGCGCACCCGTACGGCCGCCCCATGACTGGCAGCCGTCATCCGGCCCGAGGATGCTTGAGCGTGTCGACCAGCGCGGAAGAGCGGGAGCGGGTACGTGAGGGCACCGGGCGCGAGGCGCACTGCCGTGGGGCGCTGGTGCCTGCGCCACCTCCAGCTGCTGCCCGTCCTGCTGCTCGCCGCCGGCGCCCTCCTCGACTACAACACCTCCCCGCACTTCAGCGCCGAGGCCTTCTACACGGCGGCACCGATGACGGCCGCCGCCCTGCTGTCGCTGCGCGCGACGATCCTGGCGGGCATCGGCGCCTGCGCCGCCGACGCCGTCCTGCTCATCCACTTCGGTTTCCTCGGGGATTCCGGCGGCCGGAGCGAGCTGGCGGCGGTCGCGACCGTTTCGGCCTTCGCCGTCGTCGTCAACCGCCTCATGTACTACAGCGCCGTACGGCTGCACTCCGCGCGCAAGATCGCCCTCGCCGTGCAGCGCGCCGTGCTGCCGCAGCCGCCGGACTCGATCGGGCACCTGAGGATCGCCGTGCGCTATCAGTCGGCGGTGAAAGGCGCGCAGATCGGCGGTGACCTGTACAGCGTGCAGGACACTCCGTACGGCGTGCGCTGCCTGGTCGGCGACGTGCGGGGCAAGGGCATGGAGGCCGTCAAGGCGGTGGACGTGGCGCTGGGGGTGTTCCGGGAGGCCGCCGAGGACGAGCCCACGCTCGTCCGGCTCGCGGCCCGGCTGGAGCGGTCGCTGGTCCGGGAGGCGAGGCGGCGGGCGGGACCCGAGCGGACCGAAGGGTTCGTCACCGGTGTGCTCGCCGAGATCCCGCACTCCGGCGACGAACTACGGCTGCTCAACCGCGGCCATCCGGCGCCGCTGCTGCTGCACGGTGGCGACGTGCGCAGCGCGGAACCCTCCGAGCCGACCCTCCCCCTGGCGCTCGGAGAGCTGGGCTCCGACGAGGACCGGACGGACACCCTGCCGTTCCCTCCGGGTACGACGCTCCTCCTGTACACCGACGGCCTCACCGAGGCGCGCAACCGTGCCGGGGTCTTCTACGACCCCGGCGCCCGCCTGACCGGACAGCATTTCCCCGGCCCGGACGCCCTCCTCGACGCGCTCCTCACCGATGTCCGCCACCACACCGGCGGCCGCATCGAGGACGACATGGCGCTGCTCGCGGTGACGCGCGACGGGGGCCGCTGACTCCGGGCGCAGCCGCCGTCGTCCTGGAGTGAGGCGCGGCGGTCAGCCCGCCGGGAGTTCGCCTTCCGGCTCGGCGGCCGTCGGGGGGTCGATGACCGGTACCGGTTCGAGGCCGATCTTCTCGGCGATCCGGGTCAGCAGCACGTCCTGCGCGGCGAGGTGGCCCTGCAGGTGCGCCATTTCGTGCAGGGTCGCGCTCGCGTCGTGGAAGGTCGCCTCGGAGCGCTTGTCCGACGCGGCCGCCTGCACGTTCTGGCCCACCATGATGACGGACAGCAGGACGAGCTGCAGGAAGGTCTGCGCCACCCAGGACACGATGGCCGCGGAGCCGGCGTCGATGGCGTCCGGGAGGCTGATCAGGTCGAACAGCGCGAAGGCGTAGGCGCACCACATGCTGCCGACCGCCCGCGTGACGACGATCGCGACCTTGGTGTTGAAGCGCGTGACCGCGCTGCCGCGCGGGTGCTGGTCGGTGACCTTCACCGGTCCCCGGGCGTCCCGTGCGGCAATGTGCGGGTGGGGCAGATGCTGATAGATCGTCATGATCTGACTTCCTGTCGAGGGGCCGATGCCCCACGGTCGCGTTCAGCGGGATGAGGGGCTCACTTCGCCCGCATTGCGGTTGTACCCCGCAACGCGCGTGCTCGGGGTGTGAGTTCGGTCAGGACTGTGCAAGTTCCCCACCGCGTCCGCGCGTATGCGCCGCCGCGCGCGGGACAGCGGATAGCGTCGCGCCCATGGATGAACGAAGTGGGCTGGCCGTTCCCCGTTCGCTCGAGGAGGCGTGCGACCCGCGGCGCCTGGCGCTGCTGGTGTACGACATGCAGATCGGCATCCTGGAGCAGATCGGTGAGCGCGACCGCGTCGTCGGCCGGGTGACGGAGGTGGTCGGGGCCGCCCGCGCCGCCGGGGTCCGTACGTACTTCCTGCGCCACGTCACGCTTCCCGTCGAGCTGATGGGCATCTCCCAGCTGCGCATGTGGCGAGGGTGGCAGCGGGCCGAGCGGGCGGCCGATGTGGTGTCCCCGTTCCCGCCGGACGCCGCGCACACCCAGCTCCTCCCCGAGCTGCGGCCCACGGACCGCGAGGCGGTGGTCGACAAGATCACCATGTCGGCGTTCGAGGGGACGTGGCTCGACATCGCGTTGCGCGACTGCGGGATCACGACCGTGGCCGTCGTCGGTGTCGCCATGGAGATCGGGATCGAGCCCACCGTGCGCCACGCGGCGGACCTCGGCTACATCCCGGTCGTGATCACCGATGCCTGCGGGGCGGGCGATGCGGAGGCCGGCGAGCGGTCGTTGGCGGCGCTCCGCTTCGCGGGCGATGCCGTGCTGACCACGGCCGAGGAGTTCCGCTCCGTGCTCTCCCGGGCATCGACGCGGACCTAGCCCGGTCTGCCGTTCGTCCGGGTGCCCGGCTGGGCACTGTCCGCCGGGTCGCGTGACCAGGCCTACCCGTGGACGGCACCGCCGGCCTGTTCAGCATCGTTCTCGTCCTGCCGGAACCGCCGGTACCTATGACGTCGGCAGATCAAGCACATCATCCCCGAACGCAAGGACCAGCGGGCCAACCGCCAGCGCCGCGGCAGCGCGGGCGCGGGGCGTGGCGATGGGTCAGCGAGTACGCGCCGGGGCGAAGGGGATCCCCGAAGCCATGCCGCGATAGCCGACCATGAGGGACTCGCCGAGGAAGCTCACACCGATGGAGAGCTGGAGGGGGCGTGCGTTCTCGTGCATGCCCATCTTCGCCGCCAGGATATTGAAGCCGGCCGTGACCGCCAGGGTGCCGATCAGGGTGAGGAAGGTGCGGCCGGTGTACCGCTGCCACAGGACGCCTCCCTTGTCGCTGAGTTGAACGGTGGCGCCGCGGAGTGCGCCGAGTGCCGCACCGAGGACGGCGCCCGTGATGACCCAGGTGAGGTCGGTGCCGGTCAGATCCGTGTTCTTGACGAGGGACAGGATGCCGATCCCGGCCAGGATCGCCGGGGTGATGAAGAGCTCCTTCGCATTGACCGGTTCGCCGGTCAGCCGTTTGACCACGACGACGATCACGACCGCCGCGATGATCGCAGCGAGCAGCCAGGGGTTCACGCAGATACCACCCATCCTTGTAGCACGGTTGCGCTAAAAAATTTAGCTCGATCGTGCTATAAAGGCAGATGCCAAAGATCGTCGATCCCGTGGCCCGCCGCAGGGCGGTGGCGCAGGCCGTCCTGTCCGTCGCCGCCCGCCATGGACTGGAGCATGCATCACTGCGCAACGTCGCCGACGAAGCCGGACTCGCCATCGGCTCGGTCCGCCACTACTTCGCCGACCACGACGAGTTGATGACCTTCACGATGAAGGAGCTCAGCCGGCGCATCGGCGACCGCGTCCGCACCCACGCCGAGCAGCTCCTAGCCCCCGACGGCCGCACCGACCGCCGGGCCGAAACAGAAGAGCTCCTGGCCGAACTCCTCCCCCTGGACGAAGCCCGCCGCCAGGAGTCCGCACTCTGGCTCGCCTTCACCACCGCAGCACACACCCGCCCCGAACTACGCCCCTGCGCAGCCGAGATGCAAACCGACCTGCACACCCTGATCTCCCGTGTGCTGCACGAAGCCCGGTGCGTCGGCGGGCTGCCAGGCAGCACGGACATCGAACTGGAAAGCACGCGACTGGCCGCCCTCCTCGACGGACTCAATCTCCAGGCAACACTGCTCCCGGACCGCTATCCACCCAAGCTGCTCCGGCAGGTACTGCGACGGCACCTGGACACCCTCAGGACCGGCAACTGACCTCCGGCCAACGCGTTTAGCGTGCACGCTTCGCAGGCATCAAAGGTGCACCGATCACCCGGCCGGCATTTCCTCGCGGCTCGCCACCGTACCGGTGTGACAGGGCAAAAGCCCGCAGTCTCCACACCGGCTGTCGACCAGCGCAGGGCAGTATCGCGGCGCGATGCCGCCCGTCGGCCCTTCCCCCCTCACCGAGGACGGGCAGCGCAACCTCAGCACGCTCGGCGTCGGCCATATGCGTCCGAGCCGCTCGGCATGAGGGTCAATCCCCGGTCGGCCCGTCGCCACTGGCATGACGCCGACGGCGGCTCACTTCGGCACGCACAGGTGCAGCCAATGCGGCCTGGCCAGCTCGACGTTGGCTGCATGTTCGACATACGCCTCGTTCGAGGGATCGCGTCAGCCGAGCACAGGAGCTAAAGTGCCACGGCAGTCAGGCAGAGCTGGCCGATCACATCGAGGTCCCGCTCCGTCACCGGCCCGTCCTTCGCAAGTGGGGGCTTGATTGGGAGCTTCTGACGCACCGGCAGGAAGAAAACTTCTCCTTGGGATTGCGGTCGTGGACACACTGGCCGGGGTTGCGGGGCCGGTATTCGACAATGTGTGGCCACGGCCACTGCAATACAATGCCGCCGACGTTGGCTACATGATCGCAGCAGGAGTGATCGCCCCGGTCACACTCCTAGGGATCTGGTACTACGAGATTCGATACTTGTCCAAGGATCTGGCGGACGCTATGCGCGATGCGATCGCTGCGGCGTTTGTACTGCTCTATCTCACCATCGTCAGCTGGTCGGCTTTCTTTAGATACCGCACCGATAAAGCGGACCTCTCTCCTTTGACTCACGACGTGATGGGCAATTTCGGGACGCTGACAGGCGTGGTTGTCGCCTTCTTCTTCGGGTCGAACGCTGTCGGAAAAATCCTTGAGGCTGCGCAGTCGAGAGGAAGGGCTGAAGATACGCCGCCCGGGCAGGCGCGGGCAGTGCCGGCGCAGCACTCGCCAGAGTCGAGCGGCGATTCCACTGCATCCGCCGGGGGCTAGAGGCAGGGCACGGACCCTTGGGTCACGAAGACGCGGCTGATGCCGAGCAGTTCGGCGATCGAGGCGACGGTGCCCTCGGGACGGGTGAGCAAGTCCCGGGCGTGGCACGCATGCTTCTCGTTCATGGCCGACGGTCGGCCGGGGCGGCTCGTCTGCCACGGTGCCGGTTCGGGCCGGGCCGACCGTACTCCTTCGTCGCCGTCCTGGAGGCGGGCTTGGCGAGGAGAACGCAAGGATCAGCGATCCGAAGCCACTCGCAGGGCTATCGCTGGGCAGCAACTCACCTTAGTTTGAAGTGATGGTGAGAATGATTCGGGCGACAACCATCGGCGCCGTGGTCTCAGCGGCCGTCGCGGCGTGGCTGCTGCGCCAGTACCGGTCGCAAGCCCCTACCGGCAGCGGCGGTGACGCGCATAAGAGGCACACGGCTGAAGAGGATTCGCCCGCGCGCAAGCGGCAGCAGTCCAACGTCCAAGGCTTCTTCTCGGGCCTCCTGGGCGGCGGCACGAGCAGCAGCGACAACTCCGGCAGCAGCTTCGGATTCTTCTCCTCGCCCAGCGAGGACAACAGCTACCACAGCACGAACCACAGCACCGATTCCGGGCACCACCATCACCACCACGATTCCGGGCACCACCACCACGACTCGCAGAGCTACGGTCATGACGGGGCATCGCAGAATGATCAGTTCTGAGGGCCGCACTTCGATGCTGCTCCTCGGACTCGGTTGCTCTGTCGGAGCATCGCCTGGTCGACGGCCTCGCCGATGAAGTCGAAGCCGGGTGCCCGCCAGCCGGCGGCGCCAGGCGGCTACGGGGCGCTTCTGGTCCAGGCGCGATCCACGCACCGACGAGCCGCTGCCCTCGCCGCCAACCGTAAGCTGATGGCTCCGCTCAACCGCCACGCCGACTGACAACGCGGCGGACATCACGCCCTGGTGAGGTGCTGCGGCTGAACGTGGGGACGGGCGTCCAGTGCGTCGCTCGATGACACAAGGGCTGCATGCCCATGCCACTGCCGGGGATGCTCGCACAGGGGATCCGGCCTGTGCCGAGTCTTCGAGAGGATCAGCGAGAACAGCCGCGGCTTGTGAACTCGTGTGATCACAGCGAAGGCCGCCATCCGCATTGGCATGGCCCCTGCGACGTGCCAGGAAGGCGCGCGTGGAGGAGCAGATATGCGTACATGGAGGGCGGCGGTCGCCGCCGCGTCGATGGCGGTGCTGGCGTTCGCAGGTGGCACTTCCCCCGCGGCGGCTGCCGCCCCGTCCATCCCGGCCACCGTGCCGCAGGGAGGCGACGCCTACGGCGGCAGCGTGGAAGCCAGCAAGGCCGGCTCGACCGCCGGCGCGACCGCGGTGATCCGATGTGAGAGCGCCCTCGCACCCCTGGTCCAACGGTCCGATCAGACCGACAAAGCCATTGCCGACCACGAGACCAGCCTCGACAGCCTCGAACGGGCCCGGTGGCCCCTGCCATCCCTCGCCGCCCTGGTCAGCCTCGCCGCAGTGATCGTGTCCATCTGGCAGGCAACCGCCGCACACTGAACCTCGCCCGTCGTCCGTGACCCGTCACGCCCAGAACAGCGACAATGGCCCGCCCCCGCATCCCGGGGGCGGGCCGCTTTTGTCGTATCCAGAGGCTCAGATCGAGATCTTGACCCGCTTGGCAATCTTGTTGAGCCGCGGGTTACTGCGCTTGTGCAGCGACACCATCACACGGAACAACTCCTGACTCGTCGGGTGAACCTTGGCGAGCTGCGGAGCGACTTCCCAAGCCTGCTCCAGCGATTCCAGAGCGCCATCCCGATCCCCGAGGGCCAGCCGGGCCCGCGACGTGTCCAAGTACATCGGACCAACCCGCGTCGCAGGAAGTGTGATCTCCTGCCTCTGAAGATCCTGGGAGACCTGAAGCGCCTTGCTGTGCCTCCGGAGGTCACCCGACGTCGAGATGATGTGGACGGCCGTATTCTGCGGGCCGAAATGCATCTCATGCTTGATCACATCGGACCCAAACTCGGCGGCGTACCGTTCCGCCCGCGTGATGTGCTCGTCAGCTGACCTCTTGTCCCGCAGACGGCCCGCGAGGGTCAGGCCCCGAAGGTGAAGGCACCCCAGGCCGAATGCCCTCTCAGCTCCGGTGAGCGAAGACTCGGCCTTCGAGATGGCTTGCTCGACCACGGCCAGGCCGCCGGCGAAGTCCCCGTTGTTGAGGAACATCCCCGCGTTGTCCCTCGCCGCCACGATCCCAACCAACGGCGTGGCGCGCTCAGCAGCGAGCACCTGCTTGATGGAAGCCAACTCGCACAGGTCCAACCACCTGTGCCGGGCCGCCACCCAATAGACGGTGCTGTACGTGTCAGCCACCATCGTCCAAGCTTCCGGTGTTCCAGTGGCGTGCGCGTAGTTCTGGGCACGGCTGAGGAGGCTCGGGAGGAGTGCGAGGACTTCGGCAAGGTCGGTGTTGAACCGATGCCCGGTGAGCTTCGCAAGATCCGTCTTCAGATCTGTCAGTGAGCGTGGAGGCTCACCCGCGAGATCGAAGCGGCGCATCGCCGCCCGAAGCTCCTTGAGGTTGTCCTCACTTGTCACCGGGGCTTTGCCCAAGACCTCATCGAGAGTGATGTCCATCGCGGATGCAATGGCAGCGGCCATCCCCTGAGTCAGCGCCCGGTCGCCGATCTCGATCTTGCTCAGCATGGACAGCGACACGCCAGCACGCCGGGCCAACTGCGCTTGGCTCAGGTTGTGCTCCTTGCGGAGGACGGCCACGTTCTTACCCGGTCCGGGCGTACGTTCCTCGTGGGTCATGAGATCCCCTTCGGTGCAGTGGGTCGCTTCCATGTTCCCAAGGATCTGCGCCCTGGCGCACCACCACAGTGCAACTTCTGTGCAAGTTCGGGCGACCCGACCGGAGTTGACTAGTCGTAAGCAGACAGTCACATCAAGGGGATGAGTGATGGGAACTGCGACTCAGCAGCAGGTGCCGACCCGAGAGGAGTCGGCCCGCACCGTCGCCAGGAACGCCGTGCCGGAGATCCAGGAAGCCCTCAAAGAGATGAGGGTGATCGGCGAGGTGACGGCAGACGGCGTGCTTAACGGACACGGTCTGGTTCACATCACTCTGTGCTCGGGAGATGCGTATTCCTTCGTCCGGTGGGTTCGTGCTCGGGTCCAGGAGCAGGAGCAAGGGACGGCGACGCGCCAGTGACTGAGACTCCTCGCGAGGCCATGCCCCCGGAGGGCATGAGAGTCTGGATCGTCGGGCCGTCGCAGGTTCGCGTCGGTGACCTGTTCCGTGTCGATGGTGCTTGGCGTCCGGTGACGGACATGAGAGCCGGGCAGGAGACCCGGGTCCGGATTCTGATTTTCCAGGATCACGAGCCCGTGGCACTGAGACCGGACACGATTGTGCGCATCTGCCGGAGGATCGAACAGACGAGCACGCCAGCCCTGCATCGCCTCGCCCGTGTCGGATCATCTGTTCGGCGTGGGGGAAGGCCATGACGAGCCGACGGTTTCGGTTCATTCCGTTCACGATCGCCCAGGATCTGACGGCGTGGCCGGAGTATGCAGCTCAGTGTGTCTCGGGTGACGAATCGGACTGCGGTGAGAAGTCCGGTTGGAAGGGTCATCCGGACGGGGTCGAGAAGTGGATGAAGGAGCACACGAGACAGACGCTCCATCTCCGCTACCGCCGACTCTTCGCGGACTATGCCGAGTTTGATGCGCCCGAGGACTTCGACCCCTCGAAGGTGATACGGGGCGAGACCATAGAGCACTCCCGAGCCCTCGATGCACCGCGGCCGGCCCTCGCGCTCGAACGCGCAAGGGCAACCCCATAAACGCCCGCCCTGTCGCCCCGTTTAGGTGAGGACGGTCCCGGCCGGGCGGATCGGCAAGTGCACGACGGTACGGGGAAAGGCCCCGTACCGCACCGCACAGGAGGTGCACAGTGAACGACTTCCGTCCCCCCCGTCGTCGAAGCGAGGGAACCGCATCGAGAAGCTGTTCACGACCAAGGTTCTCCGCCGGGTCCAGCCGCCGGCCGAGACTCACGAGTACAAGAAGGAAAGCGGCTCGTCCGACGGTGCCATGACCTACGACACCACCAAGGTGTGACGTCCCTTCTCTGATCACCTCCGGGGCGCGACCGCTCGGCCGCGCCCCGGCCCATCTGGAGGCACTGTAATCAAGCTGCGTCTCACGCCCTACGCCAACGACTCCGTTTGGTCGTGGAACGGAAGCAGGTACAGCACCGCGAACGGGTCCAGCGAAGTGACCCCGTACACGCACCCGATGGTGGAACACCTCGCCGTCACTGACGGACACCGCACACTGATCGTCATCCGGGAACGAGTCGCCGACCGCTCCACCTGCACCCCCGACCCCCGCGCCGTCGATCCCGCCGAATACGACACCGCACGCAACCTGGCCGAACAGTGGCCAGCCGACTACGTGCTCGTAGAAACCACGCCCCAGGAGCCAGCCCGCGTCACCGTCGGCGCGTGCAGAACGACCCCGCTCTACCTGGCCCACGACGACACCACCCTTCACGGGTCCTGGGACATGGCCGACCTACGCCACCACATCACCGGCCTGAACCCCCGCGAGGTTGCCCGCCTGCTGATCTACCGCCCCCGGTACAGCAACGACACCCTGTTCCGCGGAATCCACCGGCTCACCGAACGCGCAACCGCCCACTACGGCGGACACCTGTTCCTGCGCTACCCCGACCCCGCTCTGCACAGCGGCCCCCGCGACCTCGCGCCGAACGCCGACGTCCTCGGCGCGTTCGTCGAGGCCATGGACGACGCCATGGACCTCCGGCCGCTCGACCCCGCCAAGACCGTGTTCCACCTGACGGGCGGTTTCGACTCCGGCACCCTGGCCACCCGCGCCGCCGAACGCTTCCCCGGGCAGCTCAACACGTCCGCGCTCCTGATCGGCGGCCCCGGCCGCACACAGCAGATCCGTCGGCGGAAGGAGATACGTGCTGCCGTGCCCTTCGCAGAGCGGGACGACCTGATCGACGCCATGGCGGACACACCGCTTCATCCCGACTGTGCCCGGGTACGCGGCGACCTGATCAGCCCCTACGAGGAGCCGCTGCACCACCCCTTCACCCGCATGACCAAGGCCCTGGCCGCTCACGGCGCCCACACCGTGGTGACGGGGCTCTGCGGAGACGAAATGGTGGCACTCTCACAGGCGGAGTACCCCCACAAAGCCATGGGAGAGCTCAAGGACGTTCGGATTCTCCCGTGGATCGGCAAACGCGCGACTGCCGCCCTGGAGTTCACCGATGACGGAATCGCACCGCCGGCCGTCGTCAACTCCATGAGCCTCCTCTCTCTGGAAACGACCGCCCCCGTCCTGCTCCGCGAAGGAATCTGGCCGGTCCACCCCTTCGCGGACCCCGGCATGATCCAGCTCGGCGAGTGGCTCCCGATGGACTGGCGCGAACTCAAGCAGCTCCAGCGACGCCGCCTCGCCGCGCTCGGCCTCAGCGATGACGTCACCCAGCCCGAAGAACGCGAGTCTTTCGCCGAAGTGGTCCAGCACGCCCTGACCACCCACGGCCGGCCACTCTTCGCCCGGATGCTGCACGAGGGATCAGCGCTCTTCGACGACAAGCTCGTCAACCCCGACGGACTCCGTCAGGCCGTACGACGGCTCAGCGAAGGGACGTACCGCGAGGACGGCGACGCCCAACTCCTCCAAGTCATCGACCTACACCTCGCTACCCGGGCATTCCTGTAACTCCCAAGGGGGTTCCGCCCCGCGACCGAGGCGGAACCCTCCACACCCGGGCCCCGACCGTGGGAGGCTGCCACAGCCCCCCGAAGATGCGGAGTCACAATGTTCGCCATGCGCCCGGCCACATCGGCCGACATCCCCGCCGTAGCGGCCATGATCCGCTCCCGTTCGACGTGGCTCGAAGAGCGCGGCATGCCGACGTGGCGCGACAGCGCGGATAACCTCGCCGACCAGGCCGAGAACAGCCACGGCGCGATGTGGGTGCTCGAAGACCACGCCTCCCACATCGTTGGCTGCACCACCGTGCAGGAAGAAACCCCACCGTGGGGCTGGACATCCGAAGAGCTTGCCGAGCCCGCCCACTACCTGTTCACCACGGTGACAGACCCGGCCTACCGCGAGCAGAAGCCCGGAACCTTGATCGCCCTGTGGGCCGTGGACCACGCCGCCCACGAAGGGAAAGCATGGGTCCGCCGCGGCTGCATGTTCCCGGGCCTGGTCCGCTACTACGAAACCCAGGGCTTCACCCTGCTCCACGAAGTCCAACGGACCCACAACCTCATCTACCTCATGGCACGACGCGCGGAGCCGCTCGCCGAACTGGAAATGCTGTTCAAGGACCCGTCCGGGGGCGCGGCGCTTCGCTCCTGATCCGCTCCTGGGCCAGCCCGAACAGGAAGCGGCCCCGGCACTCCGCTGAGTACCGGGGCCGCTTCCTGTCTAGCCTGTGAGGCTCTGGCCTGGGCCTTCGCCGTAGTGCCTCTTTGGACCCACTGACGTGCGATGGTGGAAGCGGCACAACGCCGGACAGGGGCGAAGTTCATCGGAGGGAAAACCCGAAAAGTTCCTCGTCGCCCCCGACGGCACGGTGGCGGCCCGCTTCGCCCCGCAGACCGAGCCGGACTCCGCCGAGGTCGTCGCGGCCGTCGAGGAGAACCTGCCCGCCTGAGCAGTCCGAGCGGCGTGGCCTCAAGCGGAGGGGGATGCGCGCCGGGCGCGGGAAGCGCGGAGGTTGGCCGCGTTGCCGCAGGTATGGACGTCGTGCCAGACACCGCTGTTGTTTCGGGATCGGTCGTAGAACGCCGCCGCGCAGCGGTCGTTGCGGCAGGACTTCAGGCGGCGCCAGAGGTCGGTGCGCTGGGCTTCGTAGGTCTCGACGAGGCTCAGGGAGGCCACCCGCTGCCAGCCGGTGCCGTGGGGGTCGGCGTGGATCCGCCCGTCGGGGCCGAGCCGCAGCGTGACCGTGGTGGTGAGCGGCGCGGGCTCGGCGCCGTCGGCGCGGACCGCGCGCTGGAGGTCCGTACGGAAGGCGCGCAGTTTTTCCAGATCCCGGCCGTCGAGCGTGACGGGCGTGTGGGGGCGGCCGGCGGCCCGGGTCCAGGAGGCCAGTGCGGCGTCGAGCCACTGCTGCGCGGCGTCGAGGTCGTCCAGGAGGTCCGGCATGCGCGGCTTGCCCATGGCGACGGTGTTGAGCAGGTCCTGGACGAAGGCGAGCCCGCCCGGGGCCGGGGTGAGGGCTCCACGTGTGGTCGCCGGCCATTCCATGGGCGGGTCGCCTCCTTTTTCCTGCCGCGGTGCCTGGTCCGTACGCGGTCGGTACCAGTGTCACCGATCCCCGGCGGCGCCCCCGGGCCGGGGCCGCCTCAGCCGAGCAGTCCGAGCGCGCCGTACCAGAGCGGGCCGGGGTTGAGCCGGTCGCCGTGGAGCCCCATCATGCGGTCGAAGAACTCGCGCGGGGCCGGCTTCTCGGCGAGCAGCCGCTGGGCGTCGCGCAGGTACTGCCGGGTCTCCTCCAGGATGGCCGGGTCGTCGGCGCGGGCCCTGTCCTTGTGGCCCGCGACGACGGCGCGCGGCCGGAGCGCGGCGATGCGGTCGATGCCCTCCAGCCATGCCGCGAGGCCGCCGTCGCCGCCTTCGAGGATGTACGGGTGCACGCCGTTGTAGGCGATGTCACCGGCGACCACGAGGCCGATCGACGGCACGTGCAGGAACGTGGTGTCGTCGGTGTCGGTGTGTCCGGCCTCGTATGCCTCGATGACGTTGCCCTCCAGCAGGAACCCCTGCTCGGGGATGGGCCGGGCGAGCACCGTGGTGTCGCCGATCAGGCCGGGGAAGACCTTGTCCCACAGCTGTTCACGGCCTTCGGCCGCTTGTCGGCGCATGAGCCGGATGGTGCCTTCGGTGGCATACACGGTGGCGCCGGGGAAGCGCTCGACGAGCTGCGCGGCACCGAACCAGTGATCGCCGTGCCCGTGGGTGGCGTAGATGTACGCGAGCCGCTTGCCGGACCGCTCGATCCAGTCGCCGACCTTCTCGGTCTGCTCGCGGGTCAGCGGCGGATCGACAAGGACGGCGTCCTTCTCTCCGTGGATCAGGGTGGACGACAGCGGCGACGACACGATCGAGTCGCCGTTCGGCATGCGCTGGTCGCCGGCTCTCGGTGTGCCGTCCGAGACGAAGACCTCGTACGACAGGGGTGTGGGTGTGGTCATGACGGACCGTCTCCTCGGCTTTCGGTGTCTGCGGTGCGTGAAGTGCCGTGTCGGGCAGGGCCGTTCGGCTGCCGCCGGAAGGCTCCGTACGGGTCAGGCGCCGGCGTGGAAGTGTCCGGCTTCGATCCTGCCGCTCAGGCGCCTGCCGAGCTCGGCGGAGAAGGCGATCAGGTTGTCGAGCGGGCGGTGCTGGATGACGGCCCGGACGATCCTGCCGTCCTCGTTCACGGTCAGGATCGTGCTGCCGCGCAGCTCCTTGCCGCCGAGGGCCGTGGCCTCCCACTCGATGCAGCTCCGGTCCCCGGCGGTGATCTCCTGGGTGAAGACCAGGGACTCGTAGATCCCGCCGGCCGCGCCCATGACCTGCTTGACGTTGTCGCGGCCCTCGACCGGGCGGCGCAGGGCGGATGCCTCCAGGACGACGTTCTCGTCGAACGCGGCGGCGAACGCTTCCGGGTCCTTCGCGGCGAACGCCCTGGTCCAGGGCTGGGCCTCGACGTCGCCCGTGACGTCGGCGAACCGGGTCCTGTCGTTCATGGTGATCAACTCCTGTCCGCGGTGGCGGCCGGGCGCCCTGCCCGGCGCCGGTCCGGCGGCACCTCGACCATACGACATAACCGTAACACTTATGGCTATGTCATTCAGGATGGGCCACGATCCCGGCCATCACCGAGGAGAGCGGATCACCGTCGAATACGTCCCGGAGCTCCTCGACGCCTTGGCGCCGCTGTGCCGGGGTGAGGGAGACGTAGTGCTCGATCCGTTCGTTGAACGTGCGCCGGAATCGCGCGTAGAGCCCGTCGTCCTCCCGGATCCGCCCCGCGATCTCCACGAGGGCCGCCGTCCCGGCGAGATCGTCCTCGGGTATCCGGTGATGCGGCAGGACGTCCGCGAACCGGCCGGCGGTCCGGCCGAAGAGCGTGCCGTCGAGCTGCCGCACGGTGAAGACGTGCGCGTAGTGCTGTTCATGGATGGCCAGGGGCAGCCGCCCGAGAGCGAGCGCCTCGTGGAGCGCCGTGAGTCCGGGGGCGAGCAGGTAGTGAGGGGCACTCGCCACCTGTCTCAGCAGTTCGCGCTGGGGAAGGAAACGGCAGTCGGCCCGCCTTCCGGCGACGGAGACGGTCCGCTCCCGATGCTCGCCGAAAGGGCCGCCGCAGACCAGGACGCGCGGGAACCGGTGCCAGTCGCGCAGCAGGTCCGCGATCCACCGGTGGAGCAGTCGCACGTAGTCGTTATTGGCGTCGAAATCCAGGAGGAAATTCTTGAATCCGCCGACGTTGATCAGCAGGTCGTATTCCGGGGCGGCATCGCCCGGCACCTTCCGCAGACCTTCGAGGTCGACGATCGAGCCGGTCACGTGCATCGCACCGCCGGTGCCGAGAGCGGCGAATTCCGCCGCTCTTCGCGCGACGCCGGGGAAGTTCTGGACCACGCTGTGCGTGGCGAGCAGATGGGCCGCGACGACGCGCTCGTGCGGCGAGAGGACCTCCAAGTGCCGGTCGGCAGCGGCGAAGGAGGAGCGCGGCATGCTCGCGCACAGGTCACGGATCTCGGCCAGCGGACGTCCGAGCTGCCAGAAGCTCAGGAGGCTGTCCACCATGACCACCGGCCGACGCGCCACGACGGACCGCACGACCAGGGCGGCATCCATGACCGAGACCACCAGATCAGCGGTCCCCAACAGGTCGCCGACCATTGCGGAACCGGCCGCCGCCGTCTCCTGGGTGGCGGCTTCGCGTATGCCGTCGAAGGCGTCGGCGTTGCGCCGCGCAAACACCGCCGACACACCGTCGCCCACGAATACCCGCTCATGGCCGCGGAGCAGCCGGGAGACCGCGACGAGTTCGGAAGCCGGGCCGAAACCGCAGTTCTGGGCCCCCATCAGGATGCGCACGGCTTCAGCCCTGTAGCGGTGAGGCGGCCGGAGCCGTCGCGGCGGGGAGCAACGCGACGAGCCGCTCGGCGAATTCGGCCGGGTGCTGCGCATAGCCGGTGTGGCCGCCGGGGAATTCCGCGAGTTCGCGGCCGAGCCGCCCCGCGAGGACGGCCGCCGGACGGCGGATGAGATGCGTACGGGAGTCGCGGCCGCCCGCCATGACGATCCGGTCCGCCGCAGCGGCGAGCGCGGTGAGATCGGGAACGAAGCGCGTGGTCGGCCGGATGATGTGGGCCAGGAAGAACGCGTTGTTGTCCTGCGCCTCGGGCAGCGGCGGCGCGCGGTGGCCGCCGAAGACGGGCCGGAGCTTGCGCAAGGCCGGTGCGACTCCCTCGCGGAGGAATGCCGCGTGGGCGTCTTCGAAGAATGCCAGGCATCTCTCGGCGTCCGGCAGGATTGCCATCGCGGGCGGTTCGTGCGCGATCACCGACCGGACGCGGCCCTGGTGGTGAAGGGCGAGTTCGAGCGCGACCAGCGCCCCCGAGCAGCTGCCGAACACATGCACCGGCTCGTCCGCCGCGGCGAGGTGATCCAGCAGACGGCGGGCGTCGTCGGTGTGCACCTCGATCTTCTGGTCCTCCGGCGGGCCGTCGAGCAGGCTGCGCGAGTTGCCGCGCGGGTCGTACGTGACGACGCGGTGGTCCGTGGCGAGGACGGCGGCCAGGCGCCCGAAGACGGCCGCGTCGAGGCCGCCGCCCGCGATGAGGAGCAGGAGCGGCCCCGCGCCGCGCACTTCGAAGTAGAGCCTGGCGCCGGGCACTTCCAGCGTGCCGATCTCCAAGGCGTCCATCACACTCCAGGGCGGGAACCGTGCGGCATCGGAGGGTCACCACCAGGCTACTCACAGCGAGGAGTTCACAGAACAGGCCCTCGCCATCGCCGGGCGCGCGCATGGCGTCGCGCGCCCTCCACGAGTCCGCCCGTGTTCTCTCACTCCTGAGCGCCCGTCTCGCGCGTACGTGAACGGGGCATCGCATACCTCACGTCACTCGCCGCGAAGGAGACCACGCATGGCGGTCAGCAGAACATGGATGCGTTCCGTAGCCCTGGCGGCCGTCACCGCGCTGGTCACGTGCGCGCCGACCTCGGTATCCGCCCACCCGCACCCGCGCCCGCCCGCGCAACTGCAGTGTCAGGGAACCGAATCCGTCACGTACGACCCGGGAGTCACCCTCTGGCCGAGAAAATTCGACGTCAGGACCGATGGGCAGTTCGACTGCACCGACAGCGCGGGCAAGGTGAAGAGCGGATCGTACGGGGAGCATTTCAGCCTCACCGCCGGCTGCAACGATCTCCTCGGCGGGTTCGAGGAACAGCGGACCTTCTCGTGGAGCACCGGCGACACCAGCGTTGTCGACGCCAGCGGCAGCAGCACCGCCGTGGCGGGTCAGGTGATCACCACGATCACCGGCACTGTCACGCAAGGCCGCTTCCTGGGCCGGACCGCGGTGCAGGTCATCACGCTTCCGCAACCGGGGGTGCTGCAGTGCCTCACCACCGGGTTCACGGGCGCGAAGGGCGTGACCACGCTCGTCATCACGTGAGGCGACCGGTCCGGACGGGACCGGAGACGAAGTCCTCCAGTGCCGCGGCGACCGCTTCGGGAGCCTCCAGAGGCAGCAGATGCCCGCTGCCCGGGACAACGCTGAACCGCGCCTGGGGGACATGGGGCAGCAGGTGACGGCGCAGGACGTGCGATGGTTCGACCTTGTCGTGTTCGCCGGCCAGGACGACGACGGGGACGTCGATCGCCCTGGCGGCGTCCGTGACGTCCGCCGCGATGCCCCGCAACGGCCACTCCCGGCGGGCCGAGTCGTCGCCGGCCAGGCTGTCGCGCACGACGGCGCTCTTGACGGTGTCCTCCAACGGGGCGGCGGTGAGGGCGTGGTCGAGTGCCTGCCCGACGGCCTGTGCCGAGTCGTAGGCGTGCGCGAGCGAGCGCCGGTGCTCGGCGGTCAGCCCGGCGGGCGGCTCCGGCGGCGCGGGGGCCAGCAGCACTAGTCCTGCCAGGCCCGCCGGGCGCCGGGCCGCGACGAGCTGGCAGACCTTGCCGCCCATCGAGTGCCCGACGAGGACGAACCTGTCGAGGCCCAGGCCCTCCACCAGGCCGATGAGGTCGTCGGCAAGCTGGTCGAGGTGGTACGGGCCGGGCAGTGCCCGTGACGAGCTCCAGCCGCGCTGGTCGAAACGGACCGTGTCGCGATCGGCCGGGAGCCGCTCCACGACCGCGTCCCATGTGCTGGCGGACCCGCCCCAGTAGTGCGCGAACACCAGCGTCGGCCCGCGCTGTCCGCGCCTGTGCACGTCGAGTGCGCCGCCTGCCACGGGAACCCGGCGGATTGTGGTTTCTGTCGTCACGATGACCTCCGTCCAAAGGGACGGGGAGCGCACTCGGCGCTACTCCCGCCCGAGTTCGCACCCCTTTCCTGCGGGGTACGGCGGAGACGCTACAGTCGGCCCGCTATGGAACCTCGGTCGAAAGGCGCACACTTCTTGTGGAAAGCGGTCAGATCCCCGGAGTCCGGCAGCTGCGCTACGCCCCGGCCGTCGGGGCGGCGTTCGGCGTGGAGGTGCTCAGCTTCGAGCGGCTGCGGCGCATGGACGGCGGCCGTCGCCGGACCTGGCCCCAGCGCCCGGACTTCCACGTCCTGGCCCTGGTCGCGTCGGGCGCCGGGCAGCACATGGCCGACTTCGTCGACCACCCGCTGAGGGAGCGGAGCGTCGTGTGGATCCGGCCGGGCGTGGTGCACCGCTGGACCGACGTCGAGGATCTGGACGGCCCCTTGATCCTGTTCGCACAAGGCTTCCTGCCCGCTCCGGGCCCCGCGGCGCACGCGGCGGGGGACGTCTTCGCCCCCAGTTGCTGGCAGTTGGAGGCGGATGCCTGGGAGCTGGGCCTGAGGGCCGCGGATCACCTGGGTCACGAGCACGCGGCGGCCGTCTCGGTTCCGCGGCTCGCTTCGGCACCGCTGCTCGCCCACCTGCTGTCGGCGCTCGTGCTGCGGGTGCTGCCTCCCGATCCGGTCCCGCCCACGGCGGGGAGCGCGGAGGAGTTCGCGGTCTTCCGCCGCTACCGGGCCGCGGTGGAGGAGCGGTTCGCCCGGCAGCACCACGTCGCCGACTACGCCTCCGCGCTCGGCTACGGCCAACGGACGCTGACCAGGGCGACCCGTGCCGCCACCGGCCTGGGCGCCAAGCAATTCCTCGATCAGCGGATCCTGTTGGAGGCCAAGCGGCTGCTCGCGCACACCGGCCTTCCCGTCGCACGCTGCGCGGAGCGCCTCGGTTTCCGCGACGCCGCGAACTTCACCACGTTCTTCCAGCGCCAGACGGGGATGCCGCCGAGCCGCTGGCGCGCCGGGCACGGCAGCCCTTGACCGGTCCCCCTGCTCAGGGGCCCTCTCCCCCGGCCCGGGTGCTGTTGTCCAGGCAGCTGCGGACGAAAGCCTGAACGGAGAGGTCGGTGTCGTCGGCGGGGGCCCAGGCGACGGCGACCCGGCTGGGGCTGACGCCGCTGACGGGGCGGTAGGTGATGCCGGGGCGGGCGTAGTAGCGGGCGGCGGATTCGGGGGCGAGGGCGATGCCGTAGCCGTTGGCGATCGCGCTGAGCCAGTCGTCGGGCCGGTCGGTGACGGCGCCGATGCGGACCGGCCGGCCCTCGCGTTCGTCGGCGGCCAGCCAGTAGTCCCGCCACCGGCCCGTCTCGGGCGGGGCCGCGACGAACGGCTCGTCCCAGAGGTCACGGAAGGGGATCAGCTCGCGCGCGGCGAAGGGGTGTGCCGTGGGGAGCGCGACCCAGCGGGGCTCGGTGAACAGCGTCTCGACCCGCAGGGCGTCCTGGCCGGGGAAGGGCAGCCGCAGCAGGGCGACGTCGGTGTCCCCGTGGGCGAGTCCGGCGGTCGGGTCGGACCAGGCGGCCTGCCGCATGTCGGCCCGCCAGCCCGGCCGTCGGCGGGCGAACTCCGCGATGATGTGCTGGGTCGCCTCGTTGGCGGCACTGGCCACGAAGCCCACGCGCAGCACGCGTTCCGCCCGGCCGGCCGCGCGCCTGGTCTCCCGCAGCGTCCCGTCCCAGTCGGCCAGCAGGGCGGGCGCCCGTTCCGCCAGGGCCCGGCCCGCCGGGGTGAGGGTCATGCCGGTGCGGGACCGTACGAACAGGGGCACGCCGAGCCGGGTCTCCAGCTGCCTGATCTGTTTGGTCAGCGCCGGCTGGGAGACGAAGAGCCGTTCCGCGGCGCGGGTCAGGCTCCCTTCGTCCGCCACGGCGACGAAGTAGCGCAACAGCCGGGTGTCGACATCCATGCCATCAGGTTATGGACGCAGGTATTGGACGCCGATCCGGGGCTCGTCGAGGCTTGTCGAGGCGAGCGCGGCAACGCCTCGCGGACGCACGCGCTGTGCTCGAACGGAAGGGGAGGCGCATGTTCATCGCCTATGTGGTCATCACCGTCGTCGCGATCGTGGCGAACGCCGGGATCGCCGTCGCGGACTTCTCGAAGGCCGAGTTCGTCCTGGCCAACTCGGCCGAGGTGAGAGTCCCGCGGGCCTGGCTGCCGTGGCTCGCCGCGCTCAAGGCCGCCGGAGCCGCCGGGCTCCTGCTCGGGCTCCTGGGCCTCCGGCTCGTCGGCGTCGCCGCCGCGACGGGACTCGTCCTGTTCTTCTGCGGTGCCGTCGCCGCGCACGTCCGTAGGCGCGTCTACCGCAACATCGCGTTTCCCGGCGGCTTCCTGGGGCTGGCCACGGCGTCGCTCGTGCTCGCCGTCGCGCGATAGACATCCCGGAGCCACTGCTCCACCCGAGTGGCCTTCGCCCGTTCTGCCCGGCCCGACGGAGCACGGTCGGTACTTTCGCCCCGTGATCACCACCTATGTAAGGCGATCGGCCACGGCCGTCGCCCTCGCGCTGACCGCCCTCCTCAGCCCGGTCGTCGCGGTTCCCGCCGCGGCCGCGCCCCTCCAACTCCCCGAGCCGACCCCGGTGGACACCGCCCGTGACGAGCTCGCGGACCTGACCGTCGAGGCGCCGCACCCGATGAACGGCTACTCGCGGGCGAAGTTCCCGCACTGGGCTCAGCAGGGCAACAACTGCGACACCCGCGAAGTCGTCCTGAAGCGTGACGGCAAGGACGTCGCCACGGACGCCCAGTGCCGCGCCGTCTCCGGCTCCTGGTACAGCCCGTACGACGGCAAGACCTTGAACTCGGCGTCCCAGGTGGACATCGACCACGTGGTGCCGCTCGCCAACGCCTGGCGGTCCGGGGCCGACGGCTGGACGACCCCCGAGCGCAAGATGTTCGCGAACGACCTGGAGCACTCGCAGCTGATCGCGGTGTCCGCGGCCTCCAACAGGAGCAAGGGCGACCAGTCGCCCGACAAGTGGAGTCCGCCGAACCGCGCCTACTGGTGCACGTACTCCCGCGCCTGGGTGGACATCAAGCACCTCTACGGGCTGTCGGTGACACCGCCGGAGGAGGAGCAGCTCGTCACCATGCTCGACACCTGCGAATGACGGCTGACGGGCCCGGGCAACGGTATGCCGACACGGTGACCGCCGGTCCCGGTGGCGCGATGACCGACGAGGTCGGCGTCATCAGCGGCGACGTCACCGTGGTCACCGCCCTGGGGCCGGACGGCCGGGCGGTGGTGCGGATCCAGTACCTCGGGGCCGACGAGTGGTACACCCTCACCGGCAGCCCCGCCGCCGTACCGCCGGAGGGGCTGCGGCCTTTGCACGACGCGGTCGTGGAGGCCGTACGCCGCGGCGGCGAGGCCGTCGTCCCCGGGCCCGGCCGGCGGTAGGGCCGCTCGCCTCGGTCTCGCCCGGGGCGAGTCGTACCCCGTGGCTTCGGTCATAGGTGGATCGGCGAGTGATCACTTACAGTGCGGTGCTCTGGAGCATCAACTCCCCACTGTGAAAAGGGTGTTTCATGGCGATCACGCGCAGATCCGTACTCAAGGGCTCGTCGGCCGTGGCGGCCGTCTCGGTCGTCGGGGCCGCCGGGGAGGCGACCGCCGCGCCGAATGCCGGGCAGCCGTCCGCCGGGCCGTTGCTGCAGTCCAAGCCGCACCGGCTGGGGGCGCCCAGTGTGCTGGGCATACACCTGCAGTTCGGCTCGGATCCCTCGTCCGAGATGACCGTCTCCTGGATCACCCCGCAGTCGGTGCGGCGCCCGCAGGTGCGGCTGGGCTCGCCCGACGGCGGGCACGGCCGGGTGATCGACGCCGAGACGAAGACGTACCGGGACGGCCTGTCGAAGGACGAGGTGTACGTCCACCACGCCCGGATCACCGGCCTCCGCCCGGCGACCACGTATCTGTACGCGGCCGGGCACGACGGGGCGAGCCCGGAGACCGGTTCGTTCACCACGGCGCCGCGCGGCCGCAGCGCGTTCACCTTCACCAGCTTCGGCGACCAGGCGACGCCCAACCTGCGGCGGGTGATCCACCTCCCGGACGGCGTCCCGTCCCCCGTCAACCGCTTCCCGCTGCACAGCAGCAGCCAGGTCGGCTCGCCCGCCTCCGCGGACATCGTCTCCGCCGTGGAGCGGGTCGGTCCGCTGTTCAACCTGATCAACGGCGATCTCTGCTACGCGGCGATCGCCGGTGCGTGGGGGATGAGCCGGACGGCGACGTGGGCGGACTGGTTCATCAACAACAGCCGCTCCACCCGGCTGCGCCCGTGGATGCCGTGCGCCGGCAACCACGAGAACGAGAAGGACAACGGCCCCATCGGCGCCGCCGGTTACCAGACGTACTTCGCGCTGCCGGAGTCGGCCGCCTCCTCGGACGAGGAGACCCGGGGCATGTGGTACGCGTTCACCGTCGGCGCGGTCCGCTTCATCAGCCTCGCCAACGACGACGTGGCGCTGCAGGACGGCGGGGACACCTATGTGCACGGCTACTCCGGCGGTGCCCAGCGGCGCTGGCTGGAGCGCGAGTTGAAGGCGGCGCGATCGGACCGCGGCATCGACTGGATCGTGGTGTGCATGCACCAGCCGATGATCTCCAGCACCAGGTCGGCGGGCAGCGACCTGGGGGTGCGCGAGGCGTGGGGTCCGCTGTTCGACCAGTACGGGGTCGACCTGGTGGTCAGCGGGCACGAGCACCACTACGAGCGGTCGCACCCGGTGCGCGGCACCCTCCCGAACGACGCCCGCACCCCGATTCCCGTCTCCACCCGGACCGATGTGATCGACACGGGCAAGGGCACCGTCCACATGATCATCGGTGGCGGCGGGAACATCGCCACCACTCAGGACGACCTCTTCGACACCCCGAAGGCCCGGGTCCTCGTCGGGCTGAGCGACAAGACGACGCCCTCGGGCCACAAGGATCCCGTCTGGATCTCCGAGGACGCGCCGTGGGCAGCCGTCCAGGACCGTAAATACACCCACGGGTTCGCCGCGTTCGATGTCGACCCGGGCGACCGGCGCGGCGGCCGGACCCTGATGCGGGTCACGTACTACACCTTCGACGGCCCTCACGGTGATCTGACGCCGGTGGACACCTTCACCCTGGAGCGCTCGCGCTCCGACGCGCGCTCCTGAGCCACGGCAGAACGGCCAGCGGCGCCGGGTTCCCTTCATGGGCCCGGCGCCCCGGGCGGTCAGAGCCAGCTGACCCGGGCGCTGCTGACCGGCTCGTCGCCGGGCGCCACCGCGAGCTGTCCCGCGTGGACGCCGTCGAGCAGGCGCCCGACGGCGTCCACGATCTGCGGTACGGCCGCGTGGAGATCGGCCGGGTCCGTCGGTGCGATCTCTTCCGGGGACAGCCCGATCTCCTCCAACAGGGCGGCGACGTCGGAGAGTTTCCCGGTCAGCCACTGCACGGGGTCGGCGGACAGTTCCTTGACGAACACCCTCGAACCCGGATTCCAGCCCCGGAAATTCGGGTGGTGGTGGGTGCGGTCGAAACTCCCGGGGGCGGAGTCCACCGACTCCAGCAGGTCGACGCGCCAGAGCGGCCTGTCGATGGCGATGGGCCGTGCGGAATAGATGTCCCCCTTCAGCTCCCCGCGCTCGAGGAGCCGAAGCTCCAGACGGACCCCGCGCTCGGGGCTCTCCTGCCCTGGCTCCGGGTCGGGATCGACGAAATAGAGGTCGCTCACCACGACGCCGATGCGCTCGAAGCCGAATGCGTACAACACGGCGACACCATCCTGAAGGTCGGCTGCTCCTGTCACACGGATCCAGCATGCCCGCGACGACGGCCGCGGTGAAGCGCGCCCGGGCGCCGGTGCGGCGGCGGCCCGCACGGCCACTACGGTGGAGTGGTGATCAGCTCCGCGCAGCACCCCCTCCTCTTTCTCGACGTCGACGGACCGCTCATCCCGTTCGGGGCGACGCCGCAACAGCTTCCCGGCGGGTATCCCACGTACGGGACGGGACCCGAAGACGCGAATCCGTTGCTGGCCAGGATCAACCCCGCGTACGGGCCCCGGTTGACGGCGCTGCCGTGCGAACTGGTGTGGGCCACGACATGGATGTCGGAGGCCAACGAGTGCGTCGCGCCACGGCTCGGTCTGCCCGAGCTGCCGGTGGTGGTCTGGCCGGAGTCGTCCGACGAGGACGAGTGGGACGGCCTGCACTGGAAGACCCGGGCCCTCCTCGCCTGGGCGGACGGCCGTCCCTTCGCCTGGGTCGACGACGAGATCACCGAGGCCGACCGGGCCTGGGTGGCGGCGCACCACCCGGGACGGGCCCTGCTCCATCGCGTCGATCCCCGGCAGGGCCTCACGGACGGGGATTTCACCGCTCTGGACGAGTGGCTGCGCGCGGGGTGACCCCCGGCCGGGGGCGCGGCGCGCCGTGTCCGACAACTGCCGTATCCGCGGCGGAGGCTGCTCCTCCCCATTGACCGGGCCGGTCGGCGCGGCTTGGCTGCGTTCCTGACCTTTCGTGTCCCGTCCCAGAGGGGGAACCATGCGTTGTCTCGCACGAGCCGCCATGCTGGTCACCGCGTTGAGTGCCTGCGCGGCAGTCACCGTGCCGGTGGCATCCGGCGCCGAGCACCAACGGCCGCGTACGGAACGGGTGAGCGTGACCGCCGACGGCGCCCAGGCCAACGGCGAGTCGTACACCGGCGGCATCAGCGCCGACGGCCGCTACGCCACCTTCAGATCCCGGGCCACCGATCTGGTGCCCGGTACCCATGACGGCGTCAACCTGTTCATCAAGAACTTACGGACCGGCGCGGTCGAGCAGGCCAACGTCGCGAGCGACGGCACCGCGGCCGACGACTCCTCGTTCGACATCGCGCTCAGCGGCGACGGGCGGTACGCCGTCTTCGAGTCGAGGGCCGACAACCTGTCCCGGGACAAGCGTCCCGGGGACACCGATCTCTTCGTCCGTGACCGCAGGACGGGGCGGACCGAGCTGCTCCTGGAGAACAAGAACCAGCAGCAGGGCACCTCGTACGAACCGGCCATCAGTGCCGACGGCCGGTTCGTCGCCTTCTCCTCCGACCGGACCGATCTCGTCCCCGGGCCGAGCACCGATCCGATGGCCGTCTACGTACGGGACCGCTGGAAGGGCACCACGCGGCGGGTGAGCGTCCGGTCGGACGGCAGCCAGGCGGGTACCCGCTCCGCGGCGCCGGTCATCAGCGCCGACGGCAGCAAGGTCGGGTTCCTGTCGCTCGGCGGCCTGGACGAGGGGCAGCGGGCCGAGGCAGGTCCGGGGCTGAACAAGCCACGGCTGAGCACCTTCTACGTCCACGACATGCGCACCGGCCGGACCGAGCTCGCCGCCCGGCAGCTCGACGGCCGCGGCGTCGGGGCGACCGACATCGGCCTCAGTCCCGACGGGCGCTACGCGCTCTTCTCCAGCCGCAGTTCCGACGTCGTGCCGGGCAAGACCACGCACACGTCGGACGCCTACGCCAGGGACCTGCTCACCGGCACCACCCGCCGCCTGAGCCTCGCCCACGACGGCGCCGAGGCCCAGGGCGAGTCCCGCGGCCCTGCCATGAGCGCCAACAACCGGAAGGTGTTCTTCACCTCCACCGCCACCAACCTCGTCCCCGGCGGAAGCGACGGGCACTCGGCCGTCTACGCCCGGGACCTGACGACCGGCTCCGTCGAACGGCTCGACGTCGCGGACAACGGAACCCCGGCCAACGGCGATTCGGACGGAGTGGCGGTCGACCACTCCGGACGCACGGCGGTGTTCACCAGCGCCGCCGACAACCTCGTCCCCGATGACACGGACAAGACCGTCGACGTGTTCCTGCGCCGCCTCGGGTGACCTGCGCGGGGCCGGATGCGCAGCGGCGGCGCCCGGCATAGGGTCCCGCCATGAGCAACCGCTATGCGCCGCACGCCTTCTCCCACATCGACGCGCACCATGACCCGGTACGGCTGGTCGACGCGCTCCACCGCTTGGAGAGCGAGCCGTTTTTCGTCTCGTACAAGCAGCGCGTACGCGACCTGCTGCGGGCCCGGCCCGGGCGGCGGTTCCTCGACGTCGGGGCCGGGACCGGGCACGCCGCCCGCGAGCTCGCCGCCGGGACCGGTGCCGAGGTCGTCGCCTGCGACCTCTCCCGGACCATGTGCGCCGAGATGAAGAAGACCGGCCTGCGGCGGGTGGCCGTGGCCGACAGCCACCGACTTCCCTTCGCCGACGCCTCGTTCGACGGCGCCTGGGCCGACCGCGTCCTGCAGCACGTCGAGGATCCCGGCCGGGCCCTGGACGAAATGCTGCGCGTCATCCGCCCCGGAGGCCGGATCGTCGTCTGCGACCCGGACACCGCGACCCAGGTCCTCGACATCGAGGACCACGACCTGGCCGACAAGATCCTCGCCCTGCGCCGGACCGCCGGCATCCGCCACGGCACCTTCGCGCGGCGCGTGCCCGGCCTGCTCACCGCCCGCGGCCTGGTCGAGGTGGAGGTCGAACCCCGCACCCTCGTCGTCCGCGACCAGCGCACCGTCGACGGCACGATGGGCATCCGCGACTGGGCCGGCGCCTTCGCCGACCGCGGCCACCTCGACCGCTCCGAGGCCCAGCGCTTCGACGCCCTCGTCGACGACGCGATCCGAGGCGGGCGGTTCCTCTACGCCGTCACGTACTTCCTCACCTCCGCCACCCTGCCGACGGCGGACCGGGCGGACGATCCCCGCTGACGTACGGGGAGACGTTTCACTCCGGCCGTTCCCCCTGCGGCACGGCGTATTGCTCACCGGGGCGGAGGCACGGCCGGTCCGGGTTCGATGTCGAGGTAGCGGTGGTGGCGCGGGCCCTGGTATTCGAGGGCTTCCCAGCCGAGTCCGCGCAGGACGTCGGCGCAGCGCCGGAGTTCGGTGTGCTGCTGGTATTGGGCGCCGCTGCCGGGTGGGCCCAGCCATTCGACGCGGGCGGCGGCGGGCGGGGTGCCCGTGGTGACGTGGTAGCCGGTCGCGGTCCGTTGTCCGTCGGGACCTACGGCCGAGGGCGGGATGCCGGCGGCCTCCAGGCTGAGGGCGACGGCGCGGACCGGCCGGCGGCACTCCCACGCGGCGGGTACCGCGAGGGGGTCGGCGGCCTCGCTGTTCATCAGCCGCCGGATCTGCAGCAGCCCGTCGAACGCGGCTCGTACCGCCGCCTCGCGCGCTTGCGGGGACGTGGCGGCGGGAGCGTGGGCGCCGGTCGCCGCCTCGAAGACCGCGGGGCCGGGGGTGCCGGGATCAGCTGCCATCAGGTCACCGCGGGCATGCGGAGGGCCGGGATCGCTTCCTCGTCCATGCGCCCATGGTCCCACCCGCCAGGGTGGGTGCGGAAATTCGGTCGCACCGGCGTGAGCGGTCGCGTTACAGTGTCGGGGTCCTGTTGTCTCCGATAGAGGTGGACGTTGCGCATCTGAGGTTCGCGATCATCACGCGGTACGGCTTCGTCCGTACGCCCGTCACGCCGTCGGCATTCCTGCCGCCCGTGACCCCGCGTGGATGCGACCTCGGTGCATGAGCCGTCCCCCCGCTCTCCAGAGGACCGGACCGCACCCCCTTTTTCGGCCTGGTCGCCGCGTGGTGCTCGCACACGAAGCCCCCAATCCACAGCGCTTACGACTGCGAGAATCCCCATGGCCGACACCATCACACCCGGCACCTCCCTGACCTGCTCCGCCCTCTCCTTCCGGTGGCCGGACGGCACACCCGTCCTCGACGGGCTCTCCCTCAGCATCGGCCGGGGCCGCACCGGCCTCGTCGGAGCCAACGGCACGGGCAAGTCCACCCTGCTGCGGCTGCTGGCCGGACAGTTGCGTCCCTCGCAGGGGTCGGTGACCGTCGGCGGCAGCCTCGCCTACCTCCCGCAGAACGTCACCCTCGACACCGCGCTGCGCGTCGACCAGGCTCTGGGCATCGCCGGGCGCCGCGCCGCGCTGCGCGCCATCGAGGCCGGAGATGTGCGCGAGGAGCACTTCGGCACGGTCGGCGACGACTGGGACGTCGAGGAGCGGGCGCTGGCGACGCTGGGCTCGCTCGGGCTCGGCGGCGTCGAACTGGACCGCACCGTGGGGCAGATGTCCGGCGGTGAGACCGTTCTGCTGCGCCTGGCGGCGCTGCTCCTGGAGCGTCCCGACGTCCTGCTGCTCGACGAACCGACCAACAACCTCGACCTGTTCGCGCGCCGTCGGCTCTACGAGGCCGTCGACTCCTGGCGTTCCGGTGTGCTGGTCGTGGTGAGCCACGACCGTGACCTGCTGGAGCGGGTGGACCGCATCGCCGAGCTGCGGTCCGGGTCGGTGAACTGGTACGGAGGCGGCTGGTCCGCGTACGAGGAGGCCCTGGCCACACAGCAGGAGGCGGCCGGGCGGATGCTGCGCGCCGCCGAGGCCGACGTGCGCCGGCAGAAGCGCGAACTGGAGGAGACCCGGATCAAGGTGGACCGCCGCCGGCGGCACAGCAAGAAGATGGACGCCCAGCGGCGGGCCCCGAGAATCGTCGCGGGCGAACGCAAGCGGCAGGCGCAGGAGTCGGCGGACAAGCTCCGCGGCTTGCAGGAGGACCGTCTCGACGCGGCGCGCGAGCGGCGGGAGGCGGCGGCGGACGCGATCCGCGACGACGCCGAGATCCGGGTGAGCCTCCCCCGCACCGCCGTGCCCGCGGGCCGCACCGTCCTGAGTATGGACGGGCTGCGCCCGCGGTTCGGCAGGCTGCGCGAGGGGAACCTGCGGGTGCACGGGCCCGAACGCATCGCGCTGGTCGGGCGCAACGGAGCGGGCAAGACCACGCTGCTGCGCACCCTCGCCGGGGAGCTCGCGCCGCTGTCCGGCGAGGCCAGGACGTACGTGCCGCTGCGGTTCCTCCCGCAGCGCCTGGACGTGCTGGACGAGGAGCTGAGCGTCGCGGCGAACGTGACCCGGGCGGCCCCCGGCGTCGCCGACAACCACGTCCGCGCCCAGCTCGCGAAGTTCCTGTTCAAGGGATCACGTGCCGAACAGGTCGCGGGCACCCTGTCGGGCGGCGAACGCTTCCGGGCCGCCCTCGCGGCGACGATGCTCGCCGCACCGGCCCCGCAACTGCTGATGCTGGACGAGCCGACCAACAACCTGGACGTGGCCAGTGTGCGGCAGCTGACGAGTGCTCTCGCTTCCTACGAGGGCGCGCTCCTGATCGCCGGTCACGACCTGCCGTTCCTCGAATCGGTCGGCATCACGCGCTGGCTGCTCGTCGCGGAGGAGCTCCAGGAGACCACCGCCGAAGACGTCCACGACCTGCTGGAAGCGTCGGAAGCGGGCTGAGCGGCCGGCCGTGCCGCCGCGTGGACGGCGGCACGGCCGCGGTCATGACGCCGCGTAGGCCCGTACGTAGTCCACCGTCATCGTCGCCGGAAACGCCGTGGTGGCGTCCGGCGGGCCGGGCCAGTCGCCGCCCACCGCGAGGTTGAGCAGCAGGAAGAAGGGGTGGTCGAAGATCCATTCCTTGCTCGGGGCGTCGGCCGGTGTGCGGGTCTGGTAGGTGTGGCCGTCCACGGAGAAGGCGAGCCTGCCGGGCTGCCAGTCGACGGCGAAGGCGTGGAAGTCGTCCGAGAAGGGCCGCCCGTCCGGGAGGCGGTAGTCCTTGGTGAGGCCGTGTTCGCCGGAGTAGCCGGGGCCGTGGGCGGAGCCCCAGACGGTGTCGGCCTCCTTGGCCCCCACCTGCTCCATGATGTCTATCTCGCCGCACTTGGGGTCCTGGCAGGGGTGGTCCCCCTGGTCGTCGCCGAGCATCCAGAAGGCCGGCCACAGCCCCGGTCCGGCGGGCACCTTGATGCGTGCCTCGAAGCGGCCGTAGCGCTGGGCGAAGGTCCCGCGGGTGATGAGCCGGGCCGAGGTGATGTCGCAGGGGCCGACGGCGCAGCGCGTGCCCGGAGCGGGCGCGCGGCGGGCGGTGATGTTCAGGTTGCCCTTGCCGTCGAGCGAGGCGTTGTCGGGGCGGTCGGTGTAGTTCTCCCATTCGTGGTTGCCCCAGCCGTCCGCGCCCGTCTCGTGCACCCACTTCGCCGGATCGGGCCGGCTCCCGGCGGGTCCGGTGAACTCGTCCGACCAGACAAGGCGCAGACCGGGGGCGGTCGCCGTGGTCGCGGGGCTCGACGGCGCGTGCGAGGCCGGGGGGCCGCCGCAGGCCGCCAGGGTCAGGGGCAGGACGGCCAAGGCCAGTACCCAGTGGCGGGGGCGGCGCCGGTGAGTCGGGAGCATGCGGGGCCTTGTCGTTCGTCGGGACGCGTACAGGGAGCGTACGAGGCCACGGCGTGCGCCCCCACCCCGGCGTTGTCAGTGCCCCTTGGTACAACTGCCTGGCACGTCGAGCGAGCGACGGCACCGTACCCGAGGAGCAGGCAGGCATGGCCATTTACAAACACTTGCAGGAGCTGCACGGCTTGCCCGCGTTCTCCTTCCCCTTCCTCGACACCGATGGCCCGGGCGGTGAGGAGAAGCATCCCGAGCTGCTCGCACCGGAATCCGTGGCCTGGCGCGTCGACGTGGACGCGTACGACAGCGAGGAGTCGTGGCAGGACGTCTTCGCGCGGTTCGTCCGGACCGTGGACACGACGCGGGTGCGGGCGCTGATCGTGGGCGCGTGGAGCGAGCCGTACGAGACGGGGCCCGACGCCGTGATCGAGGCGCTGCTGGCGGCGCGCGACCGGCTGCCCGCGCTGCGTGCCCTGTTCCTGGGCGACATGGTGTCGGAGGAGTGCGAGATCTCCTGGATCACGCAGGGGTGTGTGACTCCGCTCCTCGACGGCTTCCCCGAGCTGGAGGAGTTCGGGGTCCGTGGGGGCGCCGGCCTCGTCTTCCCCGCCGTCCGGCACGAGCGGCTGCGTTCCCTCACGGTGGAGGCCGGTGGTCTGCCCGTCGAGGCGGTGCGCGGCATCGCGGCGAGTGAACTGCCCGCTCTGGAGCGCCTCGACCTGTGGCTGGGCACGTCCGACTACGGCGGTGACGCGGCCGTCGCGGACCTCGGACCGTTCCTCGCCGGGGACCGGCTGCCGCGCGTGCGGCATCTGGCGCTGCGCAACAGCGAGATGCAGGACGCGGTCGCGGCGGCGCTGGCCTCCGCTCCGGTCGTGGCGCGCCTGGAGGTCCTCGACCTCTCGATGGGTGTGCTGACCGACGAGGGCGCGGAGGCGCTTCTGGCGGGTCAGTCGCTCACCCACCTGAAGAAGCTCGACCTGCACCACCACTACCTGAGCGACGCGCTGTGCACCCGCATACGGGAGGCGCTGGAGCCGGCCGGTGTGGAGCTCGATCTCGACGCGGACGACACCGAGGAGTACGAGGACGAGGACGACGACACGGTCTGGCGCTTCGTCGCCGTGGGCGAATAGCGGAAGCCGGAGCGAACGTCATGTCATCACCGGGCGACATCCGGCACGGACCCCGCTTCGCGGTCGTCGGCAATCCGGAGAACCGCCGCGTGCTGCTCTTCACGGCCGCAGTGCGGGCGGCCCGGCTCCCCGAGCCGCGGATCGTCGCGTGGCGTGACGTCCTGCGGGACGGCGGCGCGGAGTTCGGCGCCGACGAGACCGTACGCCTGGACTCGCCCGGTGAGGACGCCGAGGTCGACCGGGTCCTGCGGGGTGTGGGCGAGCCGACCCGTGTGGAGGGCGGCGCGCGCTGGTACGGGCGGTTCACCGCCGCCGTGCGGTCGTTGCGCGGCGGTGTGCGGCTCGACGACCCGGACGAGCTGGCCGTGCTCTTCGACAAGCGGCGCTGCCACCGCCTGCTCGACCGGGCCGGGGTGCCGGTGCCGGCCTCGCCCACGTCGGGAGGGGCCGTGCCGGTGCGCGGCTGGGATGACGTGCGGGCGCTGATGAGCGGGCCCGGCATGCCGAGGGTCTTCGTCAAGCCCGCCCACGGCTCGTCCGCGTCCGGCGTGCTCGCCGTGGAGACGGCGGGGCCGGGCCGGATCCGGGCGACGACCTCGGTCGAGCTGTCACCGGACGGCCGGCTCCACAACTCCCTGCGGCTGCGCCGCTATACGGACGAGCGCGAGATCGCCGCGATCGTCGACACGCTCGCGCCCGACGGCCTGCACATCGAGCGCTGGCTGCCCAAGGCCTCGCTGCACGCGCGCACGGCCGACCTGCGGGTCGTGGTCGTCGCGGGACGGGCCACCCATGCCGTCGTCCGCACCAACCGCTCCCCTCTGACGAACCTTCACCTCGGCGGCGCCCGCGGCGACCTGGCCGCCGCCGTCGAGGCGGCGGGCGACCGGTGGGCCCGGGCCCTGGAGATCTGCGAGCAGGCCGCCGCCTGCTTCCCCCGCACGCTCTGCGTGGGCGTCGACCTCCTGCCGGCCGTCGGCTGGCGGCGGTTCGCCGTCGGCGAGGTCAACGCCTTCGGCGATCTGCTGCCGGGACTCACGGGCCTGCCGGGCAGCGGGGCCGAGGGGCAGGACACATACGGGGCGCAGGTCGCGGCCTCTATTAGGAAACGGGCCCCTCGGGACCCGTCAGCACCACCGATCAAGGAACACGCATGAAGCAGCCTGACCCGTACGGCCCCGCGGAATCCGCCGATCCGCCCGGACCCGACCTCGGCGCGGACGGCCCCGACATGAACGAGGTCGTGGGCCGCGACGACATTCTGCTGCTCACCCTCGACACGCTCCGCCACGACATCGCCGTCGAGCTGGCCGCCGCGGGCCGGCTGCCGAATCTGGCCCGTCATCTCCCGGGCGGGCGCTGGGAGAAGCGGCACGCGCCCGGCAGTTTCACCTATGCCTCGCACCAGGCGATGTTCGCGGGGTTCCTGCCCACTCCCGCGGCGCCGGGGCCGCACCCGCGGCTGTTCGCCGCGCGGTTCGCGGGCAGTGAGACGACCGCGGGGCGCACGTTCGTCTTCGACACCCCCGACCTCGTGTCGGGGCTGGCCGCGGCGGGCCACCGCACGGTGTGCATCGGCGGTGTCGGCTTCTTCAACAAGCAGGGGGCGCTCGGCGGTGTGCTGCCGGGGCTGTTCCAGGAGAGCCACTGGGAGCCGGAGTTCGGGGTGGCGTCACCGGTCTCGTTCGAGGCGCAGGTCGAGCGCGCGGAGAAGGTGATCGCCGGGCTCCCGCACGAGCAGCGGCTGTTCCTGTTCGTCAACGCGTCCGCACTGCACCAGCCCAACTGGTTCCATCTGCCGGGTGCGACCCGCGAGGCGGGCGACAGCCGCGAGACGCACGCGGCGGCCCTGGAGTACATCGACCGGCACCTGCCGCGGCTGTTCACTGCGGTGAGCTCGCGGCGGCGCTGCTTCGCCGTCGTCTGTTCCGACCACGGCACGGCCTACGGCGACGACGGCTACACCGGCCACCGCATCGGCCACGAGGCCGTGTGGACGGTGCCCTACGCCCACTTCTTCCTGGAGCCGTCCGCATGAGCGCGCCCCGCCCGTATCAGAGTTACGTCTACGCGTACCCGCACAAGACGGCCTACCGCCCCCTCGACGACCGCCCCGCTCTGGAAGCCCTGTGGGAGCGGGAGCCGAAGGACGCCCTCTCGCTCTATCTCCACATACCGTTCTGCGAGGTGCGCTGCGGGTTCTGCAACCTCTTCACCCGCATCGGCGCGCCCGACGAGCTGACCGGCCGCTATCTGGACGCGCTCGACCGGCAGGCGACTGCCGTCCGTGACGCGCTCGGGGACGCGGCGCCCGTGCGCTTCGCCAATGCGGCGTTCGGCGGGGGCACGCCCACCTTTCTGGAGGCGGCCGAGCTGGAGCGGCTCTGCGACATCGCGGAGAAGCGGATGGGCGCGGAGCTGAGCGCGATACCGCTGTCCGTCGAGGCCTCCCCCGCGACCGCCACCGCCGACCGGCTCGCCGTCCTCGCCGGGCGGGGCGCGACGCGGCTGAGTCTGGGCGTGCAGAGCTTCGTCGACGCGGAGGCGCGCGCGGCCGTGCGCCCGCAGCGGCGCGCGGACGTCGAGGCGGCGCTGGGCCGGATCCGCGACGCCCGCATCCCGGTCCTCAACATCGACCTCATCTACGGCATCGACGGCCAGACCGCGGCCAGTTGGCGCCTCTCCCTGGACGCGGCGCTCGCCTGGCGTCCTGAGGAGGTCTACCTCTATCCGCTGTACGTACGACCGCTGACGGGCCTGGGCCGGCACGCGGATTCCTCCGCGTGCGCGGAGCGCGCCTGGGACGAGCAGCGTCTGCGGCTGTACCGGCAGGGCCGCGACCACCTCCTCGCGCACGGCTACGAGCAGGTGTCCATGCGGATGTTCCGCCGCTCGGACGCGCCGGCGCAGGGTCCCGACGACTACGCCTGTCAGACCGACGGCATGATCGGCCTCGGCTGCGGCGCCCGCTCCTACACCTCGGCGCTGCACTATTCCTTCGACTACGCGGTCGACATGCGCGAGATCCGCACGATCATCGACGACTACACCGCCACGGAGGACTTCACGCGCGCCGCGCACGGCCGGTACGTCGACGAGGACGAGGCCCGCCGCCGTCATCTGCTGCAGTCGCTGCTCCAGGCGGAGGGCATGCCGCTGGAGGACTACCGGCTGCGCTTCGGCACCGACCCGTACGGGGACTTCGCCGCCGAGCTCGACACCTTCGCGGCCCACGGCTGGCTCGCCGACGGCCCGTCCGGGCGGCTGCGGCTGTCCCCCGAGGGCCTCGCGCACTCGGACGCGCTCGGCCCCGCGCTGTTCTCCCCCGGGGTGCGGGCCGCGATGGCCGCGTACGAGTCGAGGTGAGCGCGCCGATGGACCTGACGATCCTCTACCGCGGGCCGCTCGCGTCCTGCGACTACGACTGTCCGTACTGCCCGTTCGCGAAGCGGCGGGACAGCACGGAGCGGCTGCGGGCCGACCGGGCGGCGCTCGAACGGTTCACGGGCTGGGCCGGGCGGCAGAGCGGTGACCGCCTCTCCGTCCTGTTCACCCCGTGGGGCGAGGGGCTGGTGCGCTCCTGGTACCGCGGCGCGCTCGTCGCGCTGTCGCATCAGCCGCACGTCGGGCGCGTGGCGATCCAGACCAATCTCAGCTGCCGCACGGACTGGCTGGCGGACGCCGACCTCGGCACGGTCGCCCTGTGGTGCACCTACCACCCGGGGCAGACCCCCTATGAGCGCTTCCTGGCGAAGGCGCACCGGCTCGCCGGTCTGGGCGTGCGATTCAGCGTCGGGATCGTCGGCCTCCCCGAGCACCTGGACGACGCGCGGCGGCTGCGCGCGGCCCTACCCGGCCACGTCTATCTGTGGGTGAACGCGGCCGAGGGCCGTACGTACACGGACGAGGAGGCCGGCCTCTGGACCGCGCTCGACCCGCTGTTCCCGTACAGCCGCCATCCCCACCGCTCGGCCGGGCTGCCGTGCCGCACCGGGGAGTCCGTCATCTCCGTGGACGGGGACGGCACGGTGCGCCGCTGCCACTTCGTCCGTGCCGAACTGGGCAATCTGTACGACGGGTCCTACCGTGCCGCCCTGTCGCCCCGCCCGTGTCCGCTGGCCGTGTGCGACTGCCACATCGGCTATGTGCATCTGGAGACGCTGCCGCTGTACGACGTGTTCGCGGGCGGGGTCCTGGAGCGCGTTCCCGCGGCGGCGTCCGGCTCAGGAGGCCTCGGCCGGGCGGGAGGCCTCCGGTAGGGGATCGGCGCGGCGGGCCAGGTCGAGGAGGGTGCGCAGGGGCCGCTCGGCGAGGCCGAGGCGGGGGTGCCACTGGGCGACGATGCTGACGGGGCGGGTGGGTTCGGCGAGCCGGAGTTCGACGAGTTCGCCCTCCTCCAGCTCCCGTGCGACCGCCAGTTCCGGCAGACCCTGCCGCTCACCTTCCCGGTGTGCGTGATGCCCTTCTTCACCGGCCGGCTGGTGGCCCGCCACGGTGCCCGCCCGGTGCTGCTGGCCGGGATGGGCGCATCGGTGGTGGCCGGAGTGCTGCTGGCGTCGTGCGCCGGCGGGCATCCGCCGCTCGCGCTGGTCGTCGCGGCCGAGCTCGCGCTCGCGGCCACGGGCACCCTCTCCATCCCGGGCGCCGCAGCGGAGATGGCGGCCTCCACCCCGCCGGAACTGGCCGCCACCGGGCAGGGCGCGCTCAACGGCGTCCGCCAGGCGGGCTCGGCGCTGGGCGTCGCGGTGCTCGGCACGCTGGGCTCGCTGCCGGGCGCGGGCGGAGTGCTGATCGTCATCGGGCTGATGGCGTTCGCGGCCGTCCTCGCCACCGGGACGAGGGGCGGGCGTTGAGGGTGCGGGGTCACGTCCGTCGGCGCTCCCCCGCCGGGGAAAGGCACCTGCGCGACTCTGCTACGGTGATCGGCATGAAGCGCGCTGCCATGATGACGACGACGCCGGAGAGTGTCCCGGCGCGCTGACTGTTGTCTTGAGTCCGAAGCCCCGGGGCGAGTGCCCCGGGGCTTCTGCTTGCGGTCACTCGCCCGTTACCCGCGAGGAGACCGACATGCACGACCACCGCAAGCTCGGCCGTGAGCTGGGCCTGTTCGACACCGACCCGCTGATCGGCGCGGGGCTGCCGTACTGGCTGCCCGACGGCGCGGCCGTGCGGCACGCCCTGGAGGAGTACATCCGCGCCGCCGAGCGGCGGGCGGGCTACCGGCACGTGTACTCGCCGGTGCTCGGCAAGCGGGAGCTGTACGAGATCTCGGGGCACTGGTCGCACTACAGCGACGACATGTTCCCCCCGATGGATCTCGGCGGCGAGCAGGTCGTGCTGCGGCCGAGCCTGTGTCCCCACCACGCGGTGATCTACCGGTCCCGTTCCCACAGCTACCGCGAGCTGCCCCTGCGCATGGCCGAGCTGGGCGGCATGTACCGCTCCGAGCTCTCGGGCGTGCTCGGCGGGCTGACCCGCGTACGGGCGATCCAGCTCAACGACGCGCACATCTTCTGCACCCTCGACCAGGTCGAGCAGGAGGCGGGGGCCGCCCTGGAGATGATCCGCCGGGCGTACGAGGCACTCGGCATCAGCCCGGCCCGCTACCGCCTCTCCCTCCCGGGTCCTGGCGGGAAGTACGTGGCCGCCCCCGAGATGTGGCAGCGCTCGACCGCCCTGCTGACCGATGTCCTCGACCGCTCGGGGCTGCCGTACGAGCGGGCGGAGGGAGAGGCCGCGTTCTACGGGCCGAAGATCGACGTCCAGGTCGCCGACGGTGCCGGGCGGGAGTCCACCCTGTCGACCGTCCAGGTCGACTTCCACCAGCCCGAGCGGTTCGATCTGCACTACATCGGCGCGGACGGCGCGAAGCACCGGCCGGTGATGGTCCACCGCAGCATCATCGGCAGTGTGGAGCGGGCCGTCGCCCACCTCGTCGAGAAGCACGGCGGCGCCTTCCCCGCCTGGCTCGCCCCCACCCAGCTGGTGGCGCTCCCGGTCTCGGAGGCCGAGGTGCCGGATGCCGTCGACTTCGCCCGGCGATGCGCCGAACTCGGGCTGCGGGCCGAGGTCGCGGGGCCGGAGCGCGGCAGTCTGGGCGCCCGTATCCGCCAGGCCCGGCTGGTCCCGTACCAAGCCGTCATAGGCGCTGCGGAGGCCGTCGACGGCCGCGTCGCCCTGCGGCTGCGGGACGGGCGGCGCCCGGCCCCGCTGCCCGCCGGCGAGGTCCTCACCCGCGTCGGCGCCCTCGTCGACGCGCACAGCACCGACCTGTGGGACCGCGCCGCCTCGTAGCGGCACGGCCTTTCCGCCACAGAAGGTGACGAAGGTCACGGGCGCCGGGGACGGCAGTGGATGCCTGCCGCACACGGGCAGGCGGGGTTCCCGGCGGCCGAATGACCTGCTCAACGCACATAAGGTGGGTGATCTGTCTTTGGTCACCCCGCAGTAGAACGGACAGCACAGCATGGATTTGAGCGCGGCCAACCGCAAAGGCCTCAGTCTCTTCGCCCTGATCATGATCGGGCTGGGGTCCATCTTCGGTTCGGGCTGGCTCTTCGGGGCCGGTCAGGCCGCCCAGGTCGCCGGCCCCGCCGCTCTGGTCGCCTGGGTGATCGGGGCCGTCTTCATCGGCCTGATCGCGATGTCGTACGCCGAGGTGGGCGCCGCCTACCCGATGCCGGGTGCCATGGCCAGGTTCGGCAGCATCTCGCACGGGCCGGTCCTGGGCTTCGTCAGCGGATGGGCGGTGTGGATCGCCACGGCCTCCCTGATCCCCATCGAGTCCATAGCCGGTACCCAGTACATGGCCTCCTGGAGCTTCGGCTGGGCCCAGGGGCTGGTCTCCGACGGCGCCCTGACCGGCACCGGCATGGCGATGGCCCTGCTCCTGACCGTCGTCCTGTGGCTGGCCTGCTACTGGTCGGTCGCACTGCTGGCCCGCGCGAACAACGTGCTGACGCTGGTGAAGTTCGCCATCCCGGTCCTCGCGGTCGCCGCGTTCATCGCCTCCGGCTTCCACACCGAGAACTTCACCAGCCACGGCGGGTTCGCCCCCAACGGCTGGTCCGCGGTCCTCACCGCCGTCACCGCCTCCGGTGTCGTCTTCGCCTTCAACGGCTTCCAGGCCGTCGTCAACCTCGGCGGCGCCGCCAAGAACCCGGGCCGCGCCATCCCGCTCGCCCTCGTCGGCGCGCTCTGCCTCGGCCTGGTCATCTACCTCGCCCTCCAGATCGCCTTCCTCGGCTCGGTCCCGCCGGAGCGCCTCGCGGAGGCAGGCGGCTGGAGCGGCATCAACTTCGCGTCGCCCTTCGCCGACCTCGCCAAGCTGCTGATGCTGCACTGGGTCGTCACGATGCTGCAGTTCGGCGCCTTCATCTCCCCCTCCGGCGCCAACATCGGCAACGTCGCCTCGGCCGCGTACCTGGCCCAGAACCTCGCCGAGACCGGCTTCTTCCCCAAGAAGATCGCCGAGGTGCACCCCCGCTACGGCACCGCCCGCCCGGCCATGTGGCTGAACCTGGGCTTCTCCGTCCTGCTGCTGCTCACCGTCGGCCACAGCTGGGAGGCCCTGGCCAGCGTCGTCTCGGCCGCCATGGTCGTCTCCTACCTCATCGGGCCGATCGCGGTAGGCGTCTTCCGGCAGACCAAGCCGCACCTGCCGCGCCCCTTCCGCCTCCCCGCCGCGAAGGTGCTCTGTCCGCTCACCTTCGCCTTCGCCGCCTGCGCCCTGTACTGGTCGAAGTGGCCCAACACCGGCAAGGTCGCCCTGCTCACGCTCCTCTCGGTGCCGATCGCCGCCGTCGTGCTGCGCCGCCGGGGCGAGACGAGCCTGCGCCGGCAGTTCGCGCCCGCCTGGTGGATGGCCGGATTCCTGCTGTGGCTGGCGCTGCTGTCCGCCCTGGGCAGCACCGAGTTCGGGGGCCACGGAGTGATCCCCGGCGGCCTCGACATCGCCCTGGTCGCCGTGTCCTCGACGGGCTTCTACTTCTGGGGCGTGCGCGCCGGTGTCAACGCCCACCGCGCCGGGCTCCCGGGCCCCGACCCCGTGCTCGACGCGGCACAGGTCCCCGCGCCCACGCGCGAGCCGCAGGACGCGCGGACGGCCGAGCCGGCCGTCTCCTGACGGCCTGACCGTACGCGCGCGGTACGCCGCCGCGGCGCTGCCCGGTCAGCCGGCCGGAACCGGTCCGCTCACGCGGACAGCAGCGCCGCGAAGCGCGCGAGATCGACGTTGCTACCGCTGACGATCACGCCGACCCGCTTCCCGCGCAGCCGGTCGGCCACGCGCCGCAGGGCGGCGAACCCCAGGCAGCCCGTGGGCTCGACCACCATCTTCATGACGGAGGCGAAGGTCCTCATGGCCTCGACGAGCTCGTCGTCGGTGGCGGTGAGGACCTCGGGGCGCTCGCGGTGGAGGACGGCGAACGTGAGCGCGCCGAGATGCTGGGTCTGCGCCCCGTCGGCGATGGTCCTGGGGACGTCGATGTGGACGACGCGGCCCTCGCGCAGCGACCGCCGGGCGTCGTCGCCCGCCTCCGGCTCGACACCGAACAGCTCACAGTCCGGGGACAGCGCCCGGGCCGCGAGCGCCGTACCGGACAGCAGCCCGCCGCCGCCCAGCGGCACGAAGAGGGCGTCGAGCTCCCCCGCCTCCTCGAAGAGCTCCGTCGCCGCGGTGCCCTGCCCGGCGATCACGTGGGCGTGGTCGTAGGGCGGGATCAGCGTGAGCCCGCGCTCGGCGGCCAGCGCACGGACGATCTCCTCCCGGTCCTCGGTGTAGCGGTCGTACGCGACGATCCGGCCGCCGTACCCCTCGGTGGCGGCCCGCTTCGCGGCCGGGGCGTCGTGCGGCATGAGGATCGTGGCCGGGGTGCCCAGCAGGCGGGCCGCCAGCGCGACCGCCTGGGCGTGATTGCCCGAGGAGTAGGCGACGACACCGGCCCGCCGCTGTTCGGGCGAGAACTGCGCCAGGGCGTTGTACGCGCCACGGAACTTGAAGGCGCCCATGCGCTGGAAGTTCTCGCACTTGAACACCACCCGCGCCCCGGTGCTCTCGTCGATCAGCCGGGAGCGCAGCACCGGGGTCCGGTGCGCGTGGCCCGCGAGGCGGTCCGCGGCGGCCAGGACGTCGTCGTAGGTCGGAAGCTCGGGCATCGCATGATCCTTTTCGACTGGGGCCACGGCACGGCGACGATGTCCGGTGCGGCCCGTGCCCCCCGGAATCGGTCGTTCGCCCTTGGCCTGGACGGAGCGGTCGTTGGCGCGTTCGGGAGGTCCGTCGGCGCCATGCGCCGGCCCTCGCGCCCGCCACTCACCGCCGATCTTCAACTCAGTCCAAACCCATCAGCGTTTACCTGCCATGTCAAGATCACATTCGCTGTTGACCTTCGATCCATGCGCCATCGGTGGCGTGAAACGCAACGCGTTCTCGCTTCCGCCGGGCGGCTGTTGATAGGCAGGAGGCACCGCGGCAGGAGGGGATTCCCGGGCATACCGCCGCGCACGGACACACCTCGGCCCTTAGGACGCACCCATGCTTCGGACCCGGTCAGGAAGAACTCTCGTCGGCAGCGACCCACTGCCCGCGGCCATCGTGGCGCTGACGGTCGTGGGCGGCATGGTGGACGCCATCAGCTTCCTGGGGCTCGGGAAGGTCTTCATCGGGATGATGACCGGCAATGTCATCGTGCTCGGCTTCGCCTTCGGCGGTGTGCCGGGCTTCTCCGAGCCGGGCCCGCTGGTGGCCATCGTCGGCTTCGTGGCGGGCATACTCCTGGCCGGGTGCGGCGAGCGGATGACGTCGCGGCGGGGGCGGCGGCACTGGTTCCGCCACGCCCTGGTCGTCGAGGTCGTCTTCCTCGTCGCCACCACCGCGCTCGCCTGGCTCGCCCCCGGCACCTCGCCGCTCGCCCGGGACACCATCACGGCTCTGCTCGCGACGGCGATGGGGGTGCGGTGCGCCACGATCCGCGGGCTCGCCGTGCCGGACCTCGTCGTGACGTTCGGCCTCACCGGCGCCCTGATCGGCCTGGTCCAGGACTCCGGCACCGCCGCGGGCCGGCAGTCGGCCCGGCGGCTGGGGGTCGTCCTGGCCCTGGGCCTCGGGGCCGCCTTCGGCGCGCTCCTCATGGAACACGCCGGCCTTCGCTGGTCCCTGCTGTCCGCCACTGCCATGGTGGGCGCCATCGCCGTCGCGGTCCGCGGCTCCGAGCTCCCGTGAACGCCGAAGGGCGGCGGCACCGTGTGGTGCCGCCGCCCTTCGGGCGCGTGAGGTTCCCGCCGTGCGTCAGTACGCGGAGTTGACGTTGTCCATCGAGCCGTACGTCTTGGCGGCGTAGTTGCAGGAGGCGACGATGTTGGCGACCGGGTCGTAGATGTCCCAGGACGTGCCCTCGACGTGGAACGCCTTGAACGTCGGGTCGATGATCTGCAGCAGGCCCTTCGACGGGATACCGGCGACGGCGTTGGAGTCCCAGTTGTTGATGGCCTGGGGGTTGCCGGTGGACTCGCGCATGATGTTGCGCTTGAGGCCGTCGTACGAGCCGGGGATGCCCTTGGCCTGCATGATGTCCAGGGCCTGGTTGATCCAGCCGTCGAGGTTGTCGCCGTAGGCCTTCGCCGGGGCGGGAGCGGCCTGGACGGGCTTGCGCTCCTCCGAGCGGCTCGCGGCCTGCGTGCCACGCTCGGTCTTCGTCTTCGCGGCCTCGGCGTCGGCCTTGGCCAGGGCGACCCCGGCGTGCTCGGCCTGCTGCGTCTCACCGGAGTCGTCGGAGGCGGTGGTGCTCCACGCGACGGGCTTCACGGCCACCGACTGGGTGTCGGAGGAGGCGGCGAAGGCGTTCGGGACGACGGCGAACGTCAGGACGGCGGCACCGGCCGCGGCGATGCCGACGGCGGAGAGCTTGTGGGCCTTGGGCAGACGGGTATAGCCGGAGATGGTGGAGCGCATGATGAGCTGAACCTCTTCCAATCGCGTGAGTCGCAGTGGCCCGGATCGGCGCGAACGAAAAGCGCCGCGTCTCGATCGACGGCGCCGTGCGACTCCGCAATTGTTAGCGGCGGCGGAACGCGCTGGCAAAGGTGTGACCTACTACCGCGCTTCATAGCGAGGGGGTCACCACAGGCGAAAGAAATGCCCGATTTAACCGCCTATGGAACCCACTAGCGGCGATCGTAAGTGATCTGGGTCCTATGCGGGGCCTCACACGGGAGGGCCGTCGCGCTCACCTGGAGTGAGCGCGCGTGTACGCGCCGGCCGGCGGGTGCGTGACGAAGGTGCCCAAGGGGCTGCCGGGACTCTGGTGTCCCATCGGGCCGTCCGCTACGTTCGCCTCGCGTACCGCGTCGCTTCACTCCGGCGACACCCGCCCCTCGCCGGCACTCGCTGCTCTTGGATCACACCGCAGGCTCCGTCCCACTCACCCCAAGGGGTCCCTGTCTCATGTCCGAACTCAATCGGCGGCGCTTTCTCCAGATCGCCGGCGCGACCGCCGGTTTCGCGGCCCTGTCGAGCAGCATCGAGCGCGCCGCCGCCATCCCCGCCAGGCGCCGCTCCGGCACGATCGAGGACGTCGAGCACATCGTCGTCCTGATGCAGGAGAACCGGTCCTTCGACCACTACTTCGGTTCGATGAAGGGGGTGCGCGGGTTCGGCGACCCCCGCCCGGCCTCGCCCTCCGGCGGCAGGTCGGTCTGGCACCAGTCGGACGGCACCAAGGACGTGCTGCCCTACCGCCCGGACGCCAAGGACCTCGGGATGCAGTTCATCGCGGGCCTCAACCACGACTGGGCGGGCGGTCACCAGGCGTGGAACGGGGGCAGGTACGACCAGTGGATCCCGGCCAAGGGCACGGGCACGATGGCGTACCTGACGCGCGAGGACATCCCCTTCCACTACGCGCTCGCCGACGCGTTCACCGTGTGCGACGCGTATCACTGCTCCTTCATCGGGGCCACCGACCCCAACCGCTACTACATGTGGACGGGTCACACCGGCAACGACGGCAAGGGCAGCGGCCCCGTCCTGGGCAACGAGGAGGCCGGTTACGACTGGACGACCTACCCGGAGCGGCTGGAGCAGGCCGGGGTCTCCTGGAAGGTCTACCAGGACACCGGTGACGGCCTGGACAAGGCCGGCTCCTGGGGCTGGCTCGACGACGCCTACCGCGGCAACTACGGCGACAACTCCCTCCTCTACTTCAACCGCTTCCGCGACGCCAAGCCCGGCGACCCGCTCTTCGAGAAGGCGCGCACCGGCACCAGCGTCAAGAAGGGCGACGGCTACTTCGACGTCCTGCGGGCCGACGTCAAGGCCGGGAAGCTGCCGAAGATCTCCTGGATAGCCGCCCCGGAGGCGTTCTCCGAGCACCCCAACTGGCCCGCGAACTACGGCGCCTGGTACATCTCCCAGGTCCTGGACGCCCTCACGTCGAACCCCGAGGTGTGGAGCAAGACGGCCCTGTTCATCACCTACGACGAGAACGACGGCTACTTCGACCACGTGCCGCCGCCGTTCCCGCCCGCCTCCGCCGCCCGCGGCGCCTCCACCGTGGACACCGCGCTCGACCTCTTCGCGGGCAACGCCCACTACGCCGCCGGCCCCTACGGCCTCGGCCAGCGCGTGCCGATGCTCGTGGTCTCCCCCTGGAGCACGGGCGGCTTCGTGTGCTCCGAGGTCTTCGACCACACCTCGATCATCCGGTTCATGGAGCGCCGCTTCGGTGTGCACGAGCCCCATGTCTCCCCCTGGCGGCGGGCCATCTGCGGCGACCTCACCTCGGCCTTCGACTTCCGGCTCCGGCACGCCGCGCCCGCGTCACTGCCGGACACGCGCGCCTACGCCCCGCAGGACCGGCTCCGGCACCCCAGCTATGTGCCGAAGCCGCCCGCCCACCCCTCGCTGCCGAAGCAGGAGGCGGGCTCGCGTCCCGCGCGCCCGCTGCCGTACGCCCCGGTGGTGGACGCGGCCGTCGCGCCCTCGACCGGGCGCGTCACGCTCACGTTCAGCGGGGGCCCGGCGGCGGGTGTGTGCTTCACCGTCACGTCCGCGAACCGCACGGACGGCCCGTGGACGTACACCGCCGCGGCCGGCGCCAAGCTCTCCGACACCTGGAACACGGCGTATTCCAAGGGCGCCTACGACCTGTCGGCGCACGGCCCGAACGGCTTCCTGCGCACCTTCAAGGGCTCCGGCAGCACCGCGGGCCCGGAGGTGACCGCCCGCCACGACGCCCACGGCGGCCGGATCGAGCTGACCTTCACGAACTCCGGCAAGGCGGACTGCCACCTGACCGTCACCAACGCGTACGGCGGGAAGAGCGAGAAGGTCCGGGTGCGCGCGGGCAAGCGGGTGGTGCGCAAACTGGATCTGCGGCACAGCGCGCGCTGGTACGACCTGTCCGTGGTCTGTGACACGGACAGCGCCTTCCTGCGCCGGTTCGCGGGGCACGTCGAGAACGGCGAGCCGGGCGTGAGCGACCCGGCGATCATCACGGTCTGACGCCCGGCGTCACCGAGCGGGGTCCGGCGCTGCGCCGGGCCCCGCTCGTGTCGGCACCGGCGGGAACCGGCCTCCGGCAACCGCCCCCATCGCAACGTGAGTTGCCGCGATCGTCCGGACGGAGCCCCTGCCACCACCGGGTCCTGCCATCGGCCCGGTCCGGTGGCGTACGCGGTCTCCCGTCGGAGGGCCGACCGCGGCTCGGGCACATCCGTCCGGGACACCTCCGAGGAACAGCGGCCGGACGTCGACGTTCCGCCCGTCGGGGCTCGCCGACGGGACCGTGCCGGACGGCGATGACGGCCTGAACCGGACCTGGACGCCGGGCCGTTCGCACCGGTCCGTGCACGCGGCCGCCTTCCGGGTCCGGCGCGGCCATCGACCGGAAAGCACCGTTCCGGCCCCGGCGCATCCGGCTCCCGGGTGGCGGAGAACCATGGCACGGACGACCGCGGCCAGTGGTTCGCCTCCCGGCCCATGCGGAGCCTCCGGTTCACCACCGAGAGCGGAATGTGCCGGTCCGAGCCGTGCCGGGCCCGGCCGGGCCGGCGGGACCCCCGGCTCGCCACCACCGACGTACGGGCGGGGCAAGGGCGTCTTCCGGCTGCCCGGTCCCCGCCCGCGCACCGGCCTGAAACGGCACTGTCCGCCGCGCCCCGTGCCGATGAGACTCCAGCGGTGCAAGCACATGAAGCGATCCGGTTCAAGAGAGGAGTGTGTCAATGTACGCAAGACTCACGGAGCTGGGCAGCCGGGTGCTCGGGCTGTTCGTGCCCGAGGTCGACGCGGCCGCGCTGGAGATTCTCTCCTGCGGCAACTACCCGGCCTGCTGGCAGTGCAGCGGGAAGTGCGGCTACAACGCCCCCTGCTGGGCCTGCTGCAACTCCAATGGCTGTCCGACCATCGTCTGCCAGTGCTGACAGCCACGGCATCGGTCGGGAGACGCCGCCGCTGAAGACCGCCCTGCCCGGGATCACCTGATCCGGGACCGGCGCTCCCCGACCCGTACGACCGCCCCGACCGGGAACACCGCTGAAGGAGGAATCCAGGTGGGCTTTCTGGCACTCGGGCTCCGCGCTCTGATCGGCGTGGTGTTCCTCGCCTCGTTCGTCGGCAAGGTGACGGGACGAGGAGCGTTCGACCGGTTCGTGTCCTCGGTACGGGACATGCGGGTGCTGCCCGCCCGGTCGGCCCGGTCGGTGGCGCTGTCCGTGGTGGGTGCCGAAGCCGCCGTGTGCATCATGCTCGCGACGCCGGTGCGGGCCGTCGCCGCAGGGGGATTCGTGCTCTCGGCAGTTCTCCTGACGGTGTTCGCCACCGGGATCCTGCTCTCCCTGCGCCGAGGCGTGCGGACGCCGTGCCGATGTTTCGGCGCGTCCGTGAGCCCGCTCGGCCCGGGACACGTCGCACGGAACCTCACCCTGACCGCCGCGGCAGTCGTCGGCGCGGTCGCCGTGCCCGCGGCCGGCGCGACCGCCCCGGGCGGGGCGGCCCTGTCGGTGCTCACGGGCCTGCTCCTGGGCGGGCTGGTGACCGCCCTCGACGACATTCTCGATCTGTTCCGGCCCGTCGACCGCGCTCCGGGCCTCGCCCGCGGCCGGTGAAGCCGGCCGGTGAAGCCAGAGGAGACGACTCCATGCCCGTCCTGATCGCGGCAGTGGTACTGGTGGGATCGCTCTGTACGTTGGACCTGCTCCTCACGCTCGGTGTGATCAAGCGGCTCAAGGAGCACACCGCGCTGTTGTCCAAGATGGCCGCCGACTCACCCGGCAGACCGCCCGTCGTCCCCGTGGGCCGGGAAGTGGGCGACTTCACCGCCGTCGCCGTCGGCGGCGAGGTCCTGACGCGTGAATCACTCGGCGGCGAAACGCTGGTGGCCTTCTTCTCGCCCAGCTGCGAGCCCTGCCACGAGATGCTGCCCAGGTTCGTGGAGCACGCGCGGACCGTGAGCGGCGGCCGGGACCGGGTTCTGGCCGTGGTGGTCGGCACCCCCGACCGCGCCGAGGAACAGGTCGCCGAACTGGCCCCGGTGGCCCGGGTCGTGGTCGAGAGCGGCAGCGATGCCAAGGTGTCCGACGCGTTCGGCATCAAGGGCTTCCCCACGCTGCTGGAGATCGCACGGAACGAGGACGGCCACCAGGTCGTCGCCGGGAACCAGGTGGACCTGGACTCCACCGCAGTCGTGGCATGAGCGGGCGGGAGCACCCCCCGAGCGGCCCGGGGCCGTCGGCGGCACAGCACGCGCCGCCGACCGCCGAGGGCCCCCCGGCACCGGATGCGGTCGGCGACTCCCCCGCGCCGACCGCCCGGTGCGCGGACGAGGCCGACCGGGCGCCCGTCCGGTCCACCGGCGCGACGGCCGTGCTGCGCCGGGTCGCGGCCGCCGGCGCGATGGTGGCCCGAGCGGCGCCCGGCGTCCTCGGCGGCTACGCGGTGCTCACGCTCACGGTCGGCGCGCTCCCCGTGGTCACCGCCTGGCTGACCAAGCTGCTGCTCGACGGGCTGAGCACCGGCGCCCCGGCGGCCCGGCTGATCGGCCTGGGCGCTGGGCTCGCCGCGTCGGGCGTGGTGGTCGGTGTGCTGCCGCAGGTCAGCCGGTATCTGCGGACGGAGCTCGACCGCAGGGTCGGACTGCTCGCCGAGGACCGGCTGTTCACCGCCGTGGAGGGCTTCGCGGGCCTGGGACGGTTCGAGAACCCCCGGTTCCTGGACCGGCTGCGGCTCGCGCAGAGTTCGGGCGGAGGCACACCCAACCAGGCCGTCGACGGGGCGATCGGGATCACCCGGTCGGCCATCACGATCGGGGGCTTCCTCGGTTCGCTGTCCCTGCTCAATCCGTTGCTGACCGCCCTGGTGCTGGGGGCCGCGGTCCCCACGCTGCTGTCCGAGGTCGCGCTGGCACGGCGGAAGGCGCGGACGCTCTGGGAGATCGGCCCGGTCGAGCGCAGGCAGATGTTCTACCGCGAGCTGCTGTCCAGCGTGGAGGCCGCCAAGGAGATCCGGCTGTTCGGCACCGGCGCCTTTCTCCGCGGGCGGATGCTGACGGACCTGCGGACCGCCAACGCGGCGAAACGGGCGGTGGACCGGAGGGAGGCCACCGTCCAGACGGGACTCGGCCTGCTGTCCGCGCTCGTCTCCGGTGGCGGCCTGATATGGGCGGTGAGCGCCGCTCGTTCCGGCGCCCTGTCCACCGGCGGTGTCGTCCTGTTCGTGGCGGCGGTGGCCGGGGTGCAGAGCGCTCTGGCCACGCTGGCCAGTGAAGTGGCCCGCGCGCACCAGGCGTTGCTGATGTTCGACCACTATCTCGTGGTCGCGCGGGCCGGGCCCGACCTGCCCGTTCCCGCGCTCCCCGGCGGACTGCCGCCCCTGTCGCGGGGCATCGAACTGCGCAACGTGTGGTTCCGGTACTCCGCGGACCACCCCTGGGTGCTGCGCGGCGTCGACCTCCACATCCGCCACGGTCGGGCCCTGGCGCTGGTCGGGCTCAACGGCGCGGGAAAATCGACGCTGGTGAAGCTGCTGTGCCGGTTCTACGACCCCGACCGCGGTGCGATCCTGTGGGACGGCGTGGACATCCGCGAGGTGGACGTCGCGGAGCTGCGGCGCCGGATCGGCGCGGTGTTCCAGGACTACATGCACTACGACATGACCGCGGCGGAGAACATCGCCCTCGGCGACCTGACCGCCCTCGACGACCATCCGCGGCTGCGGGCCGCCGCGGAGCGCGCCGGGATCCACGCGAGGCTCGCCGCGCTTCCGTACGGCTACGGCACACTGCTGTCGCGGAGGTTCTTCATGGAGTCCGACAAGGACAACCCCGAGACCGGTGTGGTGCTCTCCGGCGGCCAGCGCCAACGGCTCGCGCTCGCCCGCGCGTTCCTCCGGGACCGGCGCGACCTGATGATCCTCGACGAGCCGTCGGCCGGTCTGGACGCCGAGGCGGAGCACGAGATCCACACCGCGCTGCGCAAGCACCGCGGCGAGCGCACCAGCCTGCTCATCTCGCACCGGCTCGGGGCGGTGCGCGACGCCGACCTCATCGCCGTCCTGGAGGAGGGGCGCGTCGTGGAACAGGGCTCGCACACCGAGCTGATCGGGACCGGCGGCCGGTACGCGCGGCTCTTCACCCTGCAGGCCGAGGGCTACCGCGCCGGCGCGTTCACCGGAGACCCCTGATGACCTCGGGGTGGGCGGCGCTCGCCCTCGCGGCGCTGTCGCGCAAGCTGGTCGTGGTCACCGTCCGCGGTTCGAGCATGTCGCCGGCCTTCCACGACGGCGATCGCGTGCTGGTGCGGCGCGGTTCGCCGCCCGCCGTGGGGCAGGTGGTGGTGGCCGAGCGGCCGGTGCGAGGCGGTATGTGGCCGGGCGATCCCGTACGGTCCGCGGCCGGCGTACGGGGGCGGCAGTGGCTGATCAAGCGGGTGGAGGCGGTCCCCGGTGACCGGGTGCCGCACGCTCTGGCCCCGATGCCGCAGGAGCGCGTGCCCCCGGGCAGGCTGGTGCTCCTCGGGGACAACCGGGCGGTCAGCGTCGACTCGCGGGAGTTGGGGTACTTCCCGGCCGACCGGGTGCTGGGGGTGGTCCTGAGCCGGCCGGGTGCGGGGCCTCGGGGCTACCCGACGGAGTCGCGCGGGCGGTCCGCCGCCTCCCGTTCACCGGCGGTCGACAGCCAGAAGTAGAGCGGCGGCAGGGCGAGTTCGATGGCCATGAGGACCAGCTGGAACCAGTTCGGGCGGCCGACGTCGGCCCAGGACACGAGCCTGCTTGCGCCGCCGAGGAAGAGGATCCCGGCGAGCAGGCGCACCGCCTTCGACGGGATCGGCGACTGCCGGGCCACCCAGATCCAGGCCAGGCCGTAACCGAGGAAGATCGCGCCGAAGAAGCGCACCAGACTGTCGACGGTCGCACCGCCCGAGTCCCCGTCGGGCACCGGGGCCATGCCGGAGACGATGTGGACGGCGCCGATCGCCGCACAGGCGATTCCCATGATCCATGAAAGCCACTTGAGGAGCCCGGTCATGTCGAGTGGTCACCCCTTCGCCTTAGTAGGCAGGCGTCTACTAAGGCGAAGGTAGGAGCATTACTGGACACGCGTCAAGTAATCTGGGCCGCGTGACGACACGCCGCAGGCTCGACCCCGGTGAGCGCCGCGACCAGTTGCTCGACACCGGAGCCCGCCTGTTCGCGGCGAAGCCGTACCACGACGTGCTGATGGAGGACGTCGCCGAGCGGGCCGGGGTCTCCCGGGCCCTCCTCTACCGCTACTTCCCCAACAAGCGCGAGCTGTTCGCCGCGATCTACCGGCAGGCCGCGGACCGGCTGCTGACCGACACCCGGATCGATCCTTCGGGCCCCCTGCTGGAGCAGCTTTCCGCGGGGCTCGACATCCACTTCGACTACTTCGCCGCAAACCGGAACACGGTGCTCGCAGCGAACAGGGAGCTCGTGGGCGACCCCGTGATCCAGGCCGTCATCACCGACGAGCTGGCCGAGCTGAGACAGCGCGTGCTCGACGCCACCGGGCTCGACGGCAGGCCCAGGGACACGGTCTCCGCCGCGCTGACGAGCTGGCTGGTGTTCGTCCGCGCGCTGTGCGTGGAGTGGCTCACGAACGAGGCGTTCTCCCGCGCCGAGTTGCACGCCATGTCCGTCGGCGCCCTGCGCGGCGCGCTGGCCGCGGTCACGGACGTCGACCGGCTCCTGGGCGACACCGGCGCCTGACGGTTACTCAGGGCAGGCACCCCCTCACCGCACCTCTCAATTCCCGCCATTCTCGGCGGCGGTACGGGCATGCCGCGCCGCATCGGGAGGAGCCGGTGGCGGGAACTTCGACACCTACAGCCCGATATGCACCGTTCGAAGGCACCCATGGCCGTTGACGGCGTCCCGTCTTGATCCACTCTGTCGTCACCCCAGGTCAACGCCGCGCCTACGCACGGGTGGACATGATGTTGATCAAGACCGTCCGCCGGATCCCACGAGGAGAACTGACGTCATGTCACAGCAGCCCGGGAACACCGTCCTCCGCCGCGAGCTCAGCCCGGTGGAGCGCTGGTACTGGACGGCCGACCGGACCTCGCCGCTCAGCGGCCTCGTCCGCACCCGCGTCCACGGGTCCCTGCCGCTGCCGCTGCTGCGCCGCGCGCTGGACGTCCTCCAGGCCCGGCACCCGCTGCTGCGCGTCGCGATCACCTGTGACGAGAACGGCGAGCGGCCCGCCTTCCACCCGGTGGACGCACCGGTTCCGCTGCGCCATGTCGAGGTGGCGCCCGGGGACCCCGAGGGCGACACCCGGTGGGAACGCGAGGCGAACGAGTACGAGTTGACGGAGCGCATCGACTGGCGCACCGGTCCGCTGCTGCGCGCCGCGGTCATCACGCGGCCGGCGGGCGCCGGGCAGCCGGAGGACGTCCACGACCTGATCCTCACCGCTTCCCACTGCGTCGCCGACGGCATGACGGGCCTGTCCGTGCTCAGGGAGTGGCTGGAGACCACCGCCCGGCTGGCGGCGGGCGAGGAGCCGGACCGTACGCCGCGCCCGGCGCTGCCCGCCGCGGAGGACCTGCTCCCCCGCCGGCACCGGGGCGCCGAGGGCGCCCTCGCGCTCAAGGAGCTGATGGAGCGCGACGGACAGGAAGCCGAGCGACTGCGGCCGCGGCGGGTCCTGCCCAGCCGGGCGGTCCCCTTCGCGCAGCGGCGCACCCGGATGGTGCACCGGTCGCTGAGCGCGGAGCAGGTAGGGCTGCTCCAGCGGGCCTGCAAGCAGCACGGCACCACCGTCCACGGGGCCCTCGCCGCCGCGATGGTGGCCGCCGTCGCGCTGGAGGCGGGGACGGTGGAGCCCGCGTACTTCTCGATCGGCTCCCCGGTCGACTTCCGCCACGAGCTGGAGACGGCCGTCTCCTACGGCGACGCCGGGAGCTACGCCTCCACCCTCCCTTCCCGCGTCCGCTACGAGCCCGGCGCGGACCTGTGGTCCATGGCCCGCGCCGTGAGCCAGGACCTGACGGGCCGCCGGGGGCGCGAGGAGCACCTGACCATGCTGAACCTGATGGACCAGGCGGGGCCGAAGTCGCCCGCCGACAGCGAGGCGTTCATGCGGTACATGGACGAGCAGGGGCCGCTCAACCTCTGCCTGTCCAACATCGGCCGCTACGACTTCCCCGACCGGGTGGGCCCCTGGCGCGTCTCGGACACCCAGCTCGTCGCGGCCATCTCGGTGACGGGCGCCATCGTGGCGACCGCCAACACCAGCCACGGCGGCCTCGCCTGGAACTTCAGCCACGTCGACGGCATGGTCCCGGCGCCGCGCGCACGGCGGATAGCCGACGACTCCGTCCGCATCGTGCTGTCCGCGATCTCCGGGTGACCGGTCGTACGTGACGGCGGCGCGGCAGCTCAGGGTGCCTCTCCCAGGAGGGGTGCCATGCCGTCGAGGATGCGCTGCAGGCCGAACTCGAACAGGGCGTCGAGGTCGAAGTCGTACCCGCCCGTGGCGAGCCGCTCGAGGGTGGGGAACCGGTCGGTGGCCAGGATCGCCTGGAGTGCGGGTTCCTGAGTGTCCATCCACTCCTCGTTGTCCATGCCGGTGAGCGCTTCGGCCTCCGCCTCCATCTCGACGTTGACCGCGGTGCCGCGAATGTAGTTGAAGAGGGTGAGGTGCACGCTGAGGGCGGTCGGGAGGTCGAGACCGCTCCTGTCCAGGGTGGCGAGCACCCACTCGGTGTAGGGCATCGCGCCGGCGACCGGCTGCGGCCGGGTCACCGACAGGGCCGGTGCGAGCCACGGGTGGCGGCGGAACATGTCCCACAGCATCCGGGCGACGAGCGTGAGCCGCTCGCGCCAGCCCTCCGGCGGGCTTTCGGGGAGCGGCCATTGGGCGAAGGCCGCGTCCGTCATCCGCGTCACCAGGTCGTCCTTGTCGGCGACGTGCCGGTACAGCGCCATGGTCGACACCCCGAGCCCGGCGGCGACCCGGCGCATCGAGACGGAGGCCAGCCCTTCCACGTCGGCGACCGCGATCGCCGCGGCGACGATCCGCCCGAGGGTGAGCGCCTGTTCCGGGGCGCTGTCGCGGCGGGTGGGCACCGCCGGGGCCGGGGGTGCGACCGGGCGCGCCGCCGCCGGGGGGCGGCCGGTGCGTACCGGCCGCCGCTCGGCGACGACCGTCCCCACGCCCGGGACCGCGCGGACCAGGCCCTCACGGCGGAGTTCGGTGAGCGCTTTCGTCGCGGTGGCCATCGCGACGTTCCACTGCCGGGTGATCTCGCGGGTGGACGGCACGCGATCGCCCGGCGCGAGCTCGCCCGTCTCGATCCGCTGCCGCAGTTCGGCGACGATCCGGCTGTAGCGCGGCCCTCTTCCCTGGTTCACCGACATCCCCCTCCGCACTAGTGCACCATCGGCGCACCACCCTAGCCGAATCTCCGCGGAAACTCCCCCCGCTACCGCTCCAGCACTAGTGCACTATGCGTCAACTCCCCTTTGAATACTGGCCTTGAGCGCTTGCCCGATCGCTGCGTACGTCGTACATTCCTCACTATGCAGAACACCGACGTACTCATCTCCGGCGGCGGCATCGCCGGTCCCGCCCTTGCGTACTGGCTACGCACCGCAGGCTTCACCGTCACGGTCGTCGAGCGCGCGCCGTCCCCCCGGCCGGGGGGACAGACCGTGGATCTGCGCGGCGCGGGCCGCACCGTGGTCGAGCGGATGGGCCTGATGGACCGGGCCCGGGAGCTGAGCGTCGACCAGCGTGGCCTCGCGTTCGTCGACGCGTCCGGCCGCGTCACCGCCCGGATGCCGGCGGACAGCTTCGGCGGCGAGGGGATCGTCTCCGAGATCGAGATCCTGCGTGGTGACCTCGGCCGCCTGATGTACGAATCCACCCTGCCGGGCACCGAGTACCTCTTCGACGACACCGTCACCGGGCTCGTCCAGGACGACGACGGGGTCGACGTCACCTTCGAGAAGGCCGCACCGCGCCGCTTCGGGCTGGTCGTCGGCGCGGACGGGCTGCACTCCGTGGTGCGCGCGCTGGCCTTCGGCCCGGAGTCGGCGTGCGTCCGTCCCCTGGACCTCTACACCGCCTGGTTCACGGTCACCGAGGAGATGGAACTCGACGGCTGGTTCCAGATGCACAACGCGCCGGGCGGGCTCGTCGCGTCGGCCCGGCCGGGCCGCCTCCCCGGCGAGGTCAAGGCCGGTCTCAGCTTCCGGTCGGGGCCGCTTCGCTATGACCGCCGCGATGCCGCCGCACAGCAGCAGTTGATCGCCCAGCGCTTCGCCGACGCCGGGTGGGAGGTGCCGCGCCTGCTGAGGGCGATGCGCACGGCGCCCGACTTCTTCTTCGACTCGATGGGTCAGGTCCGTCTCGACCACTGGTCCCAAGGCCGGGTCGTCCTGCTCGGCGACGCCGGCTACTGCCCGACGCCCCTCACCGGCCTGGGCACCAGCCTGGCCCTGGTCGGCGCCTACGTACTGGCCGGTGAACTCGCCACCGCCGACGGCGACCACCACGTCGCCTTCCCGAACTACGACCGGGTCATGCGCCCCTATGTCACCCAGGCCCAGCAGCTGCCGCCCGGCGGCGCCTCGGGATACGCACCCGCCGGCGCGCTCGCCATCCGGCTGCGGGACCTCTCGATGCGCTCGATGAACCGCTGGCCGATGCGGAACCTGATGGCCGCCCAGTTCGCCAAGGCCGACGACATCGCCCTGCCCGACTACGACCGCACAGCGGTGCGGCAGTTGGAGGACGGCGGCCGGTGATCCCCGGCCGGCCCTCGATGCGGGCACGGCCGAAATCCCTCCCCCGCCTCCCGTCTCCCATTGATGCGGCGGCGCATCACCGCTTGCATGGCTCCGCTCGGACATGTCCCGGCCGTCGGCCATGACCGGTCGGACATACGCGGAGGGGGAGACCTTGCATCAGCCCACGGCACGTGCGAGAAGACCGAGAGCATCCGGAGCACGGAGCGGCATATCCGGTGCGGCGGCGCTGATCAGCGCCGCCGCACTTGTCGTTTCCGCGGTGCCCGCCCACGCGGCGACGCCGCCGCCACCCGGTCCCGGGGAGGTGCTCCCGGGACGGGACACCGCGACGCCCACCTTGGTGGAGGGCATCCGGGAGCCGGTGAAGGCGACGCAGAGCGCGGCGGACGCGGCGCGCGGGCATCTGGCGGACAAGGCAGGCCGCTACCGCATCGCGAACCCCGGCCGTGACCTGAGGCCCTTGCAGTCCACCGCCGTCGGCGGGTCGGAGACCGTACGGTTCCAGCAGCAGCACCGCGGGGTGGACGTGCTGGGCGGCCAGTACGTCGTCCGCATGGAGAACAAGAACGGCAAGCGGGTCGTCACCGGCACGTCCGGCAAGTACTTCACCGGGCTGAAGGCGGACACCACCCCCGCGATCGACGAGGCGCTGGCCGTCGAGCGGGCGGTCGACGCGACCGTGGCGCAGCTCGGCGCGAAGAGGCCCGGCAGGAACGACGGCGGGGAGGACGGCTCGGCGCCACGGCTGACCGGCACCGACCGCGGGCTGGTGGTCCTGCCCAGGGGTCCGGGCGTGCTCACCCGGCATGTGACGGTGCGGGGTTCGGACCCGGCCACCGGTGAGCCGGTGCTGCACGAGGTGTACGTCGACGCGCAGGCCGGCTATCCGGTCCTCCAGTACAGCGGGATCAGGACATTCACAGGCCCCGGACAGGTTTCCGGGAGCGGGAGTCCGGCCGCGGCGGACGCTTCCCAAGGTCCAGGTGAGGAACCGGGTGTGCGGGGCTCGGGCGTCAAGCTCGACGGGAGGACCGTGGAGCTGGATCTGGTGCGGGACGAGGCGCGCAAGGAGTACGTCATGCGCGACGGCTCCCGGATGCAGGACAGCAGCAAGAACGTCCTCGCCACCTGGGACGCGCGCGGCATGAGCGTCGGCGATACGCAGGGGACGTGGCCGTCCGGCATCCGGGAGTTCGGCTCGGCGGGCCCGAACTTCGGCAAGGAGGCCACCGAGGCCGGCGCCGTCGACGCCCACTGGGCGGCGGGCAAGGTCTACGACTACTACAAGAAGGTCCACGGCCGGAACAGCCTGGACGGCCGCGGCATGACCATCAACTCCCTGGTCGGTGTCGTGGGTTTCGGCGGCACGCCGTACGTCAACGCCTTCTGGGACGGCACCAAGATGGTGTACGGCGGCGGTGACGCGGAGTTCCGGCCGCTCTCCGCCGGTCTGGACGTGGTCGGTCACGAGATGACCCACGGCGTCGTCGAGAACACCGCGAACCTCGTCTACGCCGGTCAGTCCGGCGCCCTCGACGAGGCGATCGCCGACTACTTCGGCAACGCCATCAAGACCGATGCCTACGGCGTCCCCATGGACAGCCCCGACTCGGGTCTGCTGGGCGACACGCTGTGTCGCACGAAGACCCCGCGCGCGTGCGCCATCCGCGACCTGAACGACGGGAGGACCACCTCCAAGTCCTTCCTCGGCGTGGCGTTTGCGACCGACAGCGGCGGTGTGCACCTCAACTCCACGATCTTCTCGGGCGCCCTGTGGGACATCCGCAAGGACCTCGACCGCACGCTCGCCGACAGGATCGTCTACAAGGCGCTCACCGAGTACATGACCCCGCTCGACGGCTTCACCGAGGCCCGCGCGGCGGTCATCGCCGCGGCGAAGGACCTCAAGGCCACGGACAAGGACCTCAGGTCCGTCGAGCGCGCCTTCAGCGCCCACGGCATCGTGCCCGGCTGGGAACTGGCGACGGGCGTGGACTCCGACCAGCTGCTCGGCAGGGTGAACACCACCGGTTCTGCCGTGGGCGCGGGCGGCGGCTGGTGGGCCGCGTCGAAGTCCGACGAGGTCGGGGCCGAGCCGTACTCGGTGTGGGCCGGACGCCTGGACGGCACCGGCGAGAAGAAGCTGATCAGCCCCAACGACGGCCGCTACCACGTCAACCCGGCCACCGACGGCAAAACCGTGGTGTGGCAGGCGTACGGCCGCCGGTCCGTGACGATCCTGGCGCGGCCGCTCGCCGGCGGACCGGTCAAGACCCTGTGGTCGAGCCGCCGCGGCGCGAACGAGGTGCGCGTCGAGGGCGACGTCGTCGTCCTGGAGACCGCGCCGTCCCCCTCCCGCCGTCATGTGGCGTACATGCGGCTGAGCGACCCGACCCGGACCCCGGTCCAGGTGTCGGAGGAACCCGGTTTCACGACGGGCTTCCCGTCGATCAGCCACGGCCGCATCGCCTACGCGAAGTTCTCCCGCGGGAGCCGCGTGCGGACGTACGCCACCGAGGTGTTCGACCTCGCCACGGGCAAGAGGACGCCGATGCCACAGCTCGGCACGCCCGCGGGCATCGGCGGGACCGCCATCAACGGCTCGAGCGTCTTCTGGCTGGCAGAGGAGGACCAGGCGACGAACCGGGCAGCGGTGCGCCGCGCGAACCTGGACGGCACGGGCGTGGTGGACATCAGCCCGGCATCGGGCCCGGGCGCCCTGCCCGCCTACGACCTGTCGGCCTCCGAGGACGCGGTGACGGTCACCGCGGGGCTGCCCGGCGGCCGGAACAGCAACGAGGCACTGACCAAGCTGTGGCAGCTCTCGGCCGACGGCACATACCGGGGCCGGGTCTCCTGCAACCGCGGCGAACAGCTCTCGGCGGCCGCGACCGGCGGCAAGCAGGTCGTATGGATCGACGCCACGACCGGCTACAGCGACCTGGTGACCCGCACCCGCCCGGCCGGCAACTGCGGCTGAGCGGAGGGCGGGCCGTCACCGCGCGACGGCTCGCCCGGCGGGTCCGCGAAGTGCCGGGCCGGGTGGCGCCGTGGCTGCGACCGCCACCCGGCCCGGAGCGTCACGCCGCGTGCTCGTGCTCGCAGGCGGCGTCGGTCCCGTAGGTCTCCCAGGCGGGGAACTCGTCCTCGGCGGGCGCGGGTTCGCCCTCGGCCAGCAGGCAGGCTTCGAGGGCCGCCCGCAGCGCGTCGGCGCGCAGGTCGGTGCCGATGAAGACGAGTTCCTGGCCCTGGGCGGTGTCCGGGCCGCGGACGCCGGAGGGCTCGAAGCGGGCCACCGCCCCCGCCTGTGACCACAGGCCGGTCACCCGGGGGCGGCTGGCCAGCCGGAAGAAGCCCTTGGAGCGCAGGATCCGGCCGAACGCGCCGCTGTCGAGCGCCTCGGTGACGAACGTCCACAGCCGCCCGGGGTGGAACGGCAGGTGCGAGCGGAAGACAGTGGAGGAGATGCCGTACTCCTCCGTCTCCGGCACATGGTCGCCGTTGATCTCCCTGACCCAGCCGGGGGCCTGCTGGGCGCGTTCGAGGTCGAAGAGGTTGGTGCCCAGGACCTCGCGCAGGGCCACGCGTCCACGGGTGGCGGGCACGATCCGGGCGGCCGGGTTGAGCCGGGAGAGCATCGCCCCGAGCCGGCCGGCCGCGGCCGCGTCGACCAGGTCGAGCTTGTTGAGGACGATGACGTCGGCGAACTCGACCTGGTCCATCAGCAGGTCGCTGACGGTGCGTTCGTCGTCCTCGTACTGGTCGAGCCCGCGTTCGGCGAGTTCGTCCCCGCTCGCGAGTTCGGGCAGGAAGCCCGCGGCGTCGACGACGGTGACCATCGTGTCGAGACGGGCGAGGTCGCCGAGGGTGGCGCCGTCGTCGCGGGGGAAGGAGAACGTGGCGGCGACGGGCATCGGCTCGGAGATGCCGCTCGACTCGATGAGCAAGTGGTCGAAGCGGCCCTCGCGGGCCAGTCGGCCGACCTCTTCCAGCAGGTCGTCGCGCAGCGTGCAGCAGATACAGCCGTTGGTCATCTCGACCAGCCGCTCCTCGGTGCGGGAGAGTGCGGCCTCGCCGCCGCGCACGAGCGCGGCGTCGATGTTGACCTCGCTCATGTCGTTGACGATCACCGCGACCCGCAGCCCCTCGCGGTTGGCGAGCACGTGGTTGAGCAGGGTGGTCTTCCCCGCGCCGAGGAACCCGGACAGGACGGTCACGGGCAGGCGGGCGTGTGCCATCGCGGTTCAGCCCTCGGGGTGCAGCAGGCCGCGTTCGTACGCCTTCACGAGCCGCTGCGGGACCTGGTACACCGATCCGTCGATCGTCACGGGGACGAGCTGCGGGGTGGCGGCCTTCCATTGGGCGCGGCGGTGGCGGGTGTTGCTGCGGGACATCTTGCGCTTCGGGACGGCCATGGGGCGCTCCTGGGTGAGGTGGGCGTCGTCCCGCAGAGGCTATATGGAAATGGATCCCATTTCCAACTCAACGTCTACCGGACGAGCCGGGCTGCCTTGGTGGCGCCGTTCAGGAGGTATTCCAGTGGTCCCCGCCGGAAGTGGCGCGACCAGGCGAGGGCCAGGAGGGCGGCGGCCGCGATGAAGCCGAGCAGCACGGGCAGCGGCGAGCCGGGCACGTCCTCGATGCCGAGGGCCCAGATGCCGACGATGTTGAGCACGTAGGCGGTCAGCGACATGGCACCGATCGCGATGACCGGCCTGGCCAGCCGGCGGACGCGGGGCAGCCCGTCGGCGGCCGCGAGGCAGGCCGCGAGGCAGGCGACGGCGACGCCGGTGCTGCCCAGGATCGACAGAGTCGTCTCGCTGTGAGGTGAGGCCACCAGCAGCCACGCGGGCGTGCCACCTGACGGGTCGCCCGCGGTGTCGGACCACCAGAGCGACATGACGGAGCCTGTGGTCCCGGTCGCGCCGATGGCGTCGGCGGCCCCGGGGAGGAGGTGCAGGGCCAGCCAGGAACCCCCGTAGCCGAGGACGGCGAGGGCGCCGCCGGTGAGGGCGAGCCGGAGCCGGACGGCGGCCGAGGCGAGGTCGAGCCGGGCGACGGCCATCCCGGCGATGACGAAGGGCATCCAGGTCAGCACCGGATAGGCGCCGGTGAAGAGGAGTTCGAGGAAACCGCCCGTGCCGCTGATCCGGGCGAGCGGGTCGTGGTGGAGCACGGCCGGCGCCCAGCCGCCCGTGCGGATCGAGCGCTGTATCAGGTAGAGCACCTGCGGCAGGACGAGCGCGCCGGCGGCGGCGATGACGGCGAGCGTCCCGGCGCGCAGCCCGCGCAGCGGGAGGGCGAGCACGAAGTACAGCGCGTAGAAGGCCAGGATCACGTCGACCGGGGTGCCGGTCATCGTGAGCGCGGTGCCCAGCGTGAGCAGGACGGCGGAGCGGATCAGGATCCTGGTGACCGCCTGCCGGCCGGCGCGCCCGGTGCGGGGCGTGCGGCGGCCGGTGATGAGCAGGAGCGAGAACCCGGCGAGGAAGGCGAAGAGCGCCGAGGCCCGGCCGTGGGACAACTCCATGAGGAAGCCGACGGGCCCGCCGTCCGAGGGGTCGGGGCCGACGTGGGCGGCGTACATCCCGAGGACCGCCAGGCCGCGCGCGAGGTCCACCCCGGCCAGCCGGGCCGTGGACGGCGGCGCGGCCCGGTCCTGCGGCGGGTCCGTGGGAGGGGCCTGGGCCGTCCGTCCGGCGGGGGAAGCGTTCTGTGTCATGGCTCCAGCGTCGGTCGGAGGGGCGTCCGGAGGGCAACGCTTCCCGGTTGATTTGAGGGCGAGTTGGGGGACCGATGACCTCTTCGTGGGCGGGCCCGCGCGGCGCGGTTCCCCGCTGCGGGAGGGGGCGGATCGAGGGTCCCGGAGGCGCCTTCCACGGCCCCATTGACAAGGGAACAGCAAGGTGCGGGAAAGCAGAGGGGTAATCGAGAGCCAGACTTTGCACGGCTGAAACGCCCCACGAAGGCATCGGGCGAAGCCACGACGGCGCTGAATGGCCGGTTTTCCGGCTTGACTTGTCGTCGGGGCGGTGGCTGTGCGTCGCCGCAGGGGGCCCGCTCCGCCGCTCTCCGGTCTCCCGTGTCCGGTCGCCGCGGTGTCCGCATGGGGCCCGTGGGCGACCGGCCGGCCGGGCAGTGGTATACGGACGCCGGGTCGCGGCATTCGGACGGAAGGCCGCGTCGGGAGGGGGCCGGAGTCCGCTGCCGGAGTGGCGCGTTCACATTGGTCCAGCGGGCGCGACTACGCCGGGAGCCGAAGGGGAAGAGATGCTTCCGAGGGGCTGAGCGGTGGTCGTCCTCCCGACCCGTCCCACCGTGCTGCGGTGACGTTCCGTGGGCACGGGCCGATGGCAACGGGCCAGCCCACGTTGGCGCATATGCAGCTGTTCGCCTCGGCTGGCCGAACCTAGTTTTCGTTTCGCCTAAACGTGTGGCCTACGCGAAAAGGGCATGGCCGGAACGTCGTAACAGGCAGGAGAGCGTGATGCTCTGAGTCGGAATGATCACGACGCCCGCCGGTGTTCGCCGGGCCCTTTTTCATCGGGATATCCGGACATCGGCGCAAGACCGAGGCGAATGACCGTTGCCGGACCGCGAGCGCGGCCCGGCCGTCACCGACGGCGACTTGTCGAGCGGGGGAATTCATCTGCTCCGCACCACTTCGGAGGCCTGATGATGCCTGCTCACCGCCGTTCACCGTCGTTCGCCGCGGAGCAGCAATAAAGCAACCACATTGCAGAAGTTTTGGAACAGGGAGAGGTTATGCCAGAGGTGAGATCGGCTCCCGGCGCCGCGCGGCCGGACGATTTTCCGGGAGTATCGCCGCCCGCCTCCGCGAACGACGAGCCGCCCGTCCGGACGTTGTCGCAATATTTCGAACGGACTTGTGACAGACAGCCGGACCGTACGGCCGTCGTCTGCGAAGGCGAGCAGCTCGGTTATGCGGAGCTCGACCGCCGCGCCAACCGGCTGGCGCACCTGCTGCGCTCACGCGGCGTGACCCAGGGCAGCACGGTGGGAATCCTGCTCGAACGGTCCGTCGAGACGTATGTCGCCCTGCTCGGGGTGCTCAAGACCGGGGCCGCCTACGTCCCGCTCGACCCGTCGTTTCCCGCCGAGCGGCTGGCCTTCATCGCCCGGGACGCGGAGCTGAGCGATCTCGTGACGGCGTCGGGGATGCGCGGACGCACCCGGCAGTTGCCCTGCCCCGTCCTGGAACTCGACCGGAGCCAACCGGAACTGGCCATTCAGTCCGTCGGCCGCCTCGATGTCGACATCCCGCCATCATCGGTCGTCTATGTCATCTACACCTCCGGCACCACCGGCCGGCCCAAGGGCGTCGCGGTCTCCCACGCCAACATCGCCAACTTCCTGCGCGTGGCCACCCCGATCTACCAAGTGCGCGGCGAGGACCGCGTCTACCAGGGGCTCTCGATCGCCTTCGACTTCTCGGTCGAGGAGATCTGGCCGGCCTGGATCGCGGGCGCGACCCTGGTGGCGGGGCCGACCGACGCCCGCCGCGTCGGGCAGGGGCTCAGCGACTTCCTCATCGAGCAGGCGATCACCGTCCTGTGCTGCGTGCCGACCCTGCTGACGACGCTGGAGGCCGAAGTGCCCTCCCTGCGGAGCCTGCTCGTCAGCGGTGAGGCATGCCCGCCCGACCTGGTGCGCCGCTGGTCCCGCCCGGGCCGCCGCATCCTCAACGCCTACGGACCCACCGAGACGACCGTCACCGCCACCTGTGGCGAGCTGCTCCCCCACCGGCCCGTCACCATCGGCACCCCCCTGCCCAGCTATCGCGTCTACATCCTCGACGACCGGCTGCGCCCCGTCGCCGAGGGCGAGAGCGGCGAGATCTGCGTCGGCGGCCCGGGCGTCGCGATCGGCTACGTCAACCGCCCCGACCTCACCACGGAACGGTTCGTGCCCAACCCGGTCGAGGCGGACCGCGAGGAGGTCCCGCGCGTCTACCGCACGGGCGACCTGGGGAAGTTCACCGCCACGGGTGAGATCGAGTACCTCGGCCGCGTCGACACCCAGGTCAAGATCCGCGGCTATCGCATCGAGCTCGCCGAGATCGAGGAGGTGCTCCGGGAGGACGACGCGGTCGAGAACGCGGTCGTCACGCCGCTCGAACGCGACGGTGTGGTGCAGGATCTCGTCGGCTACGTCACCCTCGCCGACCGCGCGGCGCGAGGCGCCGAGGACGACCTGCGCGACCGGCTGCGTGCCGGGCTGCAGCGCAGGCTGCCCGACTACATGATCCCCTCCTTCGTCGAGGTGCTCCCCGCCTTCCCGATGCTGGCCGCCGACAAGGTCGACCGCGCCGCCCTGCCCGCGCCGGTGTCGCCGCCCCTCACCCGGCGCTCGCGGCAGCACGTACCCCCGCGTACGCCGCTGGAGCGGCAATTGGCCGCGGAGTGGCGGGAAGTCCTCGGTGGCGAGGAGATCTCCGTCGAGGACGACTTCTTCTGCGACCTGGGAGGCCACTCCATGGCGGCCGCCCGGCTGATGTCGCGGCTGCGGCGCCAACCGCGCTTCGAGGGCCTGGCCATGGGCGACCTCTATGCCCGGCCCACCGTCCGTGGCCTCGCCGCCTGTGTCGAGGCCGGTGCCACGGCACCCGCGGCACAGCGGACCGGCGACCCGTCACCGCCGGTCCGGCGGCACTCCACCGGCCGGGTCCTGGCCTGCGGCGTCGCTCAACTCGGCGCCCTGTACGCCTGGCTGCTCCTGCTCGGCCTCCCCGCGATCGTCCTGCTCTACCGGTTCCTCCTCGCCTGGCACGTCCCGGTGCGCGGCCTCGCACCCGGCGGCGCCCTGGACCGCCTCGCGCACCTGAACCTGCCCGGCTTCGTCGTCATGGAAGTCGTCTGGCTGATGGTGAGCCTCGGGCCGCTGCCGCTGCTGGCAGGCCGGCTGCTGATGCTCGGAGTCCGGCCGGGGTGGTATCCGCTGTGGGGCGCCACGTATCTGCGGTTCTGGCTCCACGGGAAGGTGGTCGCCTTCTCCCCGCTGGCGGTGCTGACCGGCTCACCGCTGCTCGCCCCCTGCCTGCGGCTGCTCGGCGCCCGGGTCGGCCGGGGCTGCCACCTGTCCGCCGTCCTCGGCCTCCCGCCCTTCGTGGAGATCGGCGAGGGCACGAGCATCGGCTACGGCGTGCGGATCCAGCCGTACGTGGTCGAAGGCGGCCACATCCGGCTGGCACCCGTACGGATCGGTTCCGGCGCCTTCGTCGGCACCAACAGCGTCGTCATGGCCGGTGCCGTCATAGGCGACCGGGCCTCGGTGGGCGAGCAGTCCCTCGTACCCGCCGACCAGGCCGTTCCCGCGGACGAGCACTGGGCCGGGTCGCCCGCCGCCCGCTGCCCCGCCGTGCCACCGCTCCTGGAGAGCATGGCCGCGGACGCCGACGACCGGCCCTGGACCGCCCGCCTGCTGGCCGGGTACGCGGCGGGGGCGCTGCTCCTCACGCTCGTCCCGCTGCTGGTGGCCACGGTCGGTTCGGCGCCGGTGGCGTATGCGGTGTGGCGGTACGGCTTCGGCTGGGCGATCGTGGCCACGGCGGCGGCCGGGCCGCTCGTGGTGCTGACCACCTGTGCGCTGGTGCTGTTCGTCAAGCGCGCCGTCCTGCCGCGCGTGCGCGCCGGGATCCACCCGGAGCGCAGCGGCTTCGGGGTCCGCAAGTGGATCGGCGACGGCATGATGACCACGAGTCTGACGCTGACGCACTCCCTCTACTCCACGCTCTACCTCGTCCCGTTCCTGCGGCTGCTCGGCGCGCGCACCGGCCGCTGGTCCGAGGTGGCGACCGTCAGCTTCGTCGACCCCGACATGCTGATCATCGGCGAGGGCAGCTTCGTCGCGGACGTCTGTGTCGTGGGCCCCGCCGTCTTCCACCGCGGGCGCGTCGCCCTCGCGCCCGCCGAGGTCGGCCGGCGCAGCTTCGTCGGCAACGGCGCGCTGGTCCCCGGCTCGTGCAGTCTGGGCGAGAACAGCCTGCTCGGTGTCCACTCCCTGGCGCCGACCCGCCCGATCGACCCCGAGACGACCTGGCTCGGCTCACCGGCGATCTTCCTGCCGCGCCGCGAGGCCAGCCAGGACTTCCCCGCCAAGTTCACCTACAGCCCCAGCCGCGGGCTGATCGCGGCGCGGCTGGCCATCGAGTACTTCCGGGTGACGCTGCCCGGGACGCTCGCCGCGCTCGGGGCGCTCGGCAGCCTCTGGGCCTCGGTCCGGCTCGCCGAGGACCTGCCGCCGTGGGCGCTGCTGCTCCTGGGGCCGGCCCTCTTCCTCGCGGTCGGCGTCTCCTGCACGGCGGCCGTCGCCCTGCTCAAGTGGCTGGTCATCGGCCGCTACCGGCCGCGCGTGGAGCCCCTGTGGGGCGTGTGGGTGCGGCGTACGGAGCTCATCACCGGCCTGTTCGAGAACCTCGTCGTCCCGGCGCTGGTGAACTTCCTGACCGGCACCCCCTGGATGGCCCCGGTCCTCCGCCTCTTCGGTGCCCGGATCGGCCGGAGGGTGTGGCTGTCCACGACGTACCTCACCGAGTTCGACCTGGTCGAGATCGGCGACGACGCGGCCGTCGCCGAGGTGACGTCGGTGCAGACCCACCTGTTCGAGGACCGGGTGATGAAGATGTCCGACGTCAGGGTCGGCGCGTCGAGTTCGGTCGGCACCCGCTCCGTCGTGCTCTATGACGCGGAGGTCGGCGACGGTGCCTGTCTGGACGCGCTGTCCCTGGTCATGAAGGGCGAACGCCTGCCCGACCGCTCCCGGTGGCGCGGCATCCCCGCCCGCCCCTGCTGACACCACGGGGCGGCGCCCCGCCGCCCCTGTCCCCCTCACCCCTTTTCGGAGACAGTCATGGCACCCCTCGTACAGCGTGGTACGTGGACCGAGCCGCACGTCGACGGCGCTCTTCCCGGCCCCTGCTCCACCGAACTGCTCGACCGGCAGCAGCGGTGGGAGTCCAACGCCCGTACCTACTCACGGCACTTGCCCATCGCCCTCGCGGAGGGATCCGGCAGCTTCGTCGAGGACGTGGACGGCAATGTCTTCATCGACTTCCTCACCGGCGCCGGAGTCCTCTCGCTCGGCCACAACCACCCCGAGCTCGTCCGGGCCGTGACCACGCAGCTGGGCCTGCTCACCCACGGCCTCGACTTCCCCACCCCGGCGAAGGACGCCTTCATCGAGGCCCAGCTGTCGATGCTGCCCGCCCCGATGCGCGACAGGGTGAAGATGCACTTCTGCGGGCCGACGGGGGCCAACGCGGTGGAGGCGGCGATCAAGCTCTGCAAGATCGCGACCGGCCGCGGCGACATCGTCTCCTTCCAGGGCGGATTCCACGGCAGCACCCACGCCACCCTGTCCCTCAGCGGGCTCCTGGCACAGAAGCGCAACGTCCCCAACAGCATGCCCGGCGTCCACTTCTTCCCGTACTCCTCCTGCGCCAGGTGCCCGGTCGGCCTGGCGCCGGACACCTGCGCGACCAACTGCGTCGAATACCTGGAGCGTTCGCTGAACGACAGCAACGGCGGCGTCCCGCTGCCGGCCGCGGTGCTGCTGGAGATGGTCCAGGGCGAGGGCGGCATCGTGCCCGCCCGCGCGGACTTCGTCCGGCGCGTGCGGGAGCTGACCCGCGAGCTGGACATCCCCCTCGTCGTCGACGAGGTGCAGACCGGCTGCGGGCGCACCGGCACATGGTTCGCCTTCGAGCAGTACGGCATCGAGCCGGACGTGATCGTCGCTTCCAAGGCGCTGAGCGGGATCGGCACCCCGATCGCCGTCATCATCTACGACGCGAAGCTCGACACCTGGGCGCCGGGCGCGCACATCGGCACGTTCCGCGGCAACCAACTGGCCTTCGCCGCGGGCACGGAGGCGGTGCGCATCGTCCGCCGCGACGACATCCTCGGCAACGTGCGCCGGCGGGGCGAGCAGATCGCGGACCGGCTCACCGCGCTGCTGGTCAACCCCTGGGTGCACGAGGTGCGCGGCCGTGGCCTGATGTGGGGCATCGAGCTGGCCGACCCCACGACCGGACAGCCCGCCTCCGCCTTCGCGGCCGAGGTCCAGAGCCGCGCGCTGCGCAGCGGTCTGATCGTCGAGCTCGGCGGGCGCGACGACTGCGTGGTGCGGATCATGCCGCCGCTCAACGTCGAGGCCGACGTCGTGGACACCGCCTGCTCGATCCTCGTCGACGCCGTCGAGGCCGGTCACCCGTAGCCCTGGTCCGCCCCGGGGCGGCCGGCACCGGCCGCCCCACACCGAGCGGCCGCCCACAGCCGGGGCGGCCGCTGGAGGAGGCCCACCCCTCATGGCTCTCATCGTCCAGAAGTACGGCGGCTCCTCGGTGCGGTCCACCGAACGCATCAAGCGTGTCGCCGAACGCGTCGTCGCCACCCGCGGGGAGGGCCACGACGTCGTGGTCGTCCTCTCCGCCATGGGCGACACCACCGACCGACTGCTCGAACTGGCCCGGCAGGTCAGCGACCTGCCCTCGCCCCGCGAACTGGACATGCTGCTCACGTCGGGCGAGCGCATGGCGAACGCGCTGGCCGCGATGGCGATCCACAGCCTGGGCGCCGACGCGTGCTCCCTCTCGGGCCCGCAGGCCGGGGTGATCACCACCTCGGCGTACGGCAAGGCCCGGATCGTCGACGTCACACCGCGGCGGGTCCGGCAGGCGCTGGACCGCGGGGCGATCGTCCTGGTCGCCGGCTTCCAGGGGCTCAGCCCGGAGACGGAGGACATCACCACACTCGGCCGCGGCGGATCCGACACCACGGCCATCGCGCTCGCCGCCGCGCTCAAGGCCGACGTCTGCGAGATCTGCACCGACGTCGACGGCGTCTACACCGCCGACCCCAGGATCGTGCCGGAGGCCCGGCGCCTCGAACACATCACCTTCGAGTCGATGGAGGAGATGGCGGCGAGCGGTGCGAAGGTCCTGGCGCTGCGCAGCGTGGAGTACGCGCGGCGGTGCGGCGTGACCGTGCTCGTCCGCTCCTCCTGCCACACCGGGCCCGGCACCACGGTCTCCGGCTCGGCGGACGACGACCGCGGGGAGCACGGGGACCACGGCGCGATCACCGGTGTCGCCCATGACGTGTCGTGCGCGAAGGTCGCCGTGACGGGCGTGCCGGACCGTCCCGGCACCGTCGCGCGCGTCTTCCGGGCCGTGGCCGACGCCGGGTGCGAGGTCGACACGGCCGTGCAGAACGTGCCGGGGCCGGCCGGCGGGGTCAGGGACATCACCTTCCTGCTGCCCGGGGACGGCGCGCCCGCCGCGGTGGCCGCCCTCCGGGAGATCCGCGCCGGGACCGGCTTCGCCGAGGTGCACCAGGACGACGACGTCGCCAAGGTCTCCGTCATCGGCGGTGGCATGCGCGCACGCCCCGGCGCGACGGCGACCTTCTGCGAGGCGCTGGCCGAGGCGGGGGTGAACATCGAGATCATGTCGACGTCGGAGATACGGATCTCCGCCGTCTGCCGCACCGCGCGCCTGCACGACGCGATACGCGCGCTGCACCGGGCCTTCGGCCTCGACAGGACGCCCGGCACGACGCCCGACAAGACCCTCGACCATACGGAGGCGGTACCGCAGACATGAGCACACAGGCGGCCGCGGCGTCCCTCCGGTTCCGGGAGGTGCCCGAGGCACACCTCGGCCGCGCCCTCGACCACGCGTCCCTCGTCTTCCACGAGAACTACGAGGACGAGCTGCGCGAACGCCACCGCCGGACCCTCCTGCGCTGCGACCGCCTCGGCGCCTACGAGGAGGGCCGGCTCGTGGGCCTGCTCGCCGCGCACCGCCTCCGGCTGTCCGTGCCTGGCGGCCAACTCCCCTGCGCCGGGCTGACCTTCATCTCCGTGGCGCCGACCCACCGCCGCCGCGGGGTCCTCTCAGGACTGCTGGAACAGCTGTGGCGGCACTGCGCCGCGACCGGGCGCCCACTCGCCGCCCTGTGGGCCTCCGAAGCCGCCATCTACGGCCGCCACGGCTTCGGGGCGGCGACGGCCCTGTCCACCGTCGAGATCGACTCGCGGCGGCCGCTCGGCCTCCGCGTCGCCCCCGACCCCCGCCCGCTGCGCCTCGTCGACCCGGCTTCGGCGCCCGCCCTCCTGGCCCCTCTCCACGAGAGCGGCCGGGCCCGCCGGGCCGGGCGCCCCGCCCGCGACCGGCGCTGGTGGCGCGAGCAGATCCTGCCCGAGGAGGACGAGGACGACGACGAGCTCGGCCCGCCACGCGTCGTCGTCCTCGGCGACGACGCACCCGCGGGCTACGCGGTCTACCGCACCCGCGGCGGTGACGACGACGGAACACCCGGCCTCGTCCAGGTCGCCGAGCTGGAGGCCGATACGGCGCCCGTGGCCGCGGCCCTGTGGAGCTACCTCGCCTCCATCGACCTCACCGGCAGGGTGCGGGCCTGGGGGCGCCCCGCCGACGACCCGCTGCTGCTGATGGCGGCGGACCGCGACCAGGTGCGCGTCACCGGGCAGTTCCCGGCGCTGTGGCTGCGCCTGGCGGACGTACGGGCCGCGCTGACCGCCCGCTCCTGGGCGGCCCCCGCCGACCTCGTCCTCGATGTGCGCGACACCCGGATCGCCGCCAACCACGGCCGGTTCCGCCTGGCCGTGGCCCCGGGCCACTGCACGTACGAGGCGACCGCCGGCCCCGCCGACCTGACCCTCGACGTGTGCGACCTGGCCGCCTGCTATCTGGGCGGCACCCTTCCCACCGACCTGGTGCGCGCGGGGCTCGCCGCCGAGCACACGGCGGGCGCCGCCGGCGCGCTCGACGCCGCGCTGCGCACGGCGTATCTGCCGTTCACCGACGACGAGTTCTGAAAACCGTGCGCCCCGATCTCACGCTCCCGGGTCCCGCGCCGGGGGGAAGCGGACGCGGACCGTGAGGCCGCCGTCCGGGGCCGGGTTCGCCTCGGTCAGGAGGTCTGCGCCGTGGGCGCGGGCTATCGACGCCACGATCGACAGGCCGAGCCCCGCGCCCTCGCCCGGGGTGTGCTGCCGTTCGGCCCGCCGGCCGAACGGCTCCAGCAGGCGCGGTACGTCGGCGGGCGGCACGACGGGGCCGGTGTTGACGACCACGAGCTCGCGGCCGTCCGTACGGAGGTCGACCCGGCCGCCGTCCCGGTTGTGCCGCAAGGCGTTGGCCAGCAGATTGCGTACGAGGTGCCCCAGCAGCACCGGTTCGCCGGGCACCGTCACCGGCGACAGGTCACGGTGCACGGTCACACCGCCCGCGTCGGCCTCCTCCGCGCAGGCGTCCGCTTCCGTCGTCACGACGCGGTCCAGCTCCACCGCTTCCGTCGCCTCGAGACCCTGGCCGGAGACCGCGAGCAGCAGCAGGCCCTCGATGAGCCGTTCGCTGTCGTCCGCGACCCCGATCAGCTTGGCGCGGATCCGGCCGACCCGTTCGGGGCCGGGCTCACCGGCGAGGCCGATCTCGGCGGCGGCGCGCTGCACGGCGAGCGGTGTGCGCAGTTCGTGGGCGGCGTTGGCGGCGAACCGGCGCTGGGCGCAGACGAGGTCCTCCATGCGGCCGAGCATGCCGTCGAAGGTGTCGGCGAGCCGCTTGAGCTCGCCCGGCGGCGCCTTCAGGCCGATCCGCTCGTGGAGGTTCTCGCCGGAAAGGCGCCGGGCCGTCTCGGTGATCACGCCGACCGGGCGCAGCACCCGCCCCGCCATCCACCACGCGAGCAGGATCGAGAGCACGGCGAAGACGGCGAGCGCGACGAGGGAGACCCACAGCAGTCTGCTCAGCATGGCGTCGGTGACGGCGGTGGAGAGGTTCTGGGTGAAGGCGTAGCGCTTGACGTCCCCGAGGTCGGGCACCTGGTCGGGCGGCAGTTGCCGCGCCGGTTCCGCGAGCCCGGGGACGTCGATGTCGGCGCCCCGGCCCGGGACCTGGTAGCCGGGGCTGACGGTCTGCACGGCGCCGCTGACGCGTGCAAACAGGCCCTCGCGCACGAGGGTGTACACGAGGGCGACCAGCCCGCCGCCGGCGAGCAGCAGCAGGGCGCCGTAGAGGGCGGTGAGCCGGGCGCGCTCGCTCCCGGGCAGCAGGCGCAAGCGGGGGCGCGGCATCAGCCGCCGCCCTCGGCGAGGGCGGCGATGCGGTAGCCCGCGCCGGGGACGGTCTCGACGGCCTGCGGTTCCCCCAGTTTGGCGCGCAGCTTGCTGAGGGTGACGCGGACGGCGTTGGTGGAGTAGCTGGTGTCCTCCTCCCAGACCTGTTCGATGAGGTCGTCGTTGCTGACGACGGCGCCTTCGGCGCGCAGCAGTGCCTCCAGTACGGCGAACTCCTTGCGGGACAGCGCCAGCCGGTGGCCGTCGCGGGTGGCGCTGCGCCGGGCGGTGTCGACGACGATCCCGGCCCGTTCGAGCACCGGCGGCAGCGCGGGGCGGGCGCGGCGGCCGAGCGCGAGGACCCGGGCGAGCAGCTCGTCGTAGGCGAAGGGCTTGGTGAGGTAGTCGTCGGCGCCGAGGGCGAGTCCTTCGACGCGTTCGCGGACCGTTCCGGAGGCGGTGAGCATCAGGACGCGGGTGAGCAGGCGCTCGCGTACGACGTGGCGGCACACCTCGTCGCCGTGCAGGCCGGGCAGGTCCCGGTCGAGCACGAGCACGTCGTATTCACCGAGGCCCAGCCGCCGGAGCGCCTCCAGGCCGTCGCCCGCCTCGTCGACGGCGAGGGCGTCGCGGCGCAGCCCCTCGGCGATCATTTCCCGGAGGAATTCCTCGTCCTCCACCACCAGAACTCGCATGTGCCCCTCTCTACCGGAAGCCGGGGTTTCGGCGTTGTAAAGGTCCGCGGTTAGGGAGAGGAAATCGCGCTTTCCCGCAGGATCGGCGCCGGGCGGCAGCCGTGCCGCCGTCCTTTCCGCTGCGTGCCGAGGAGAGACCGATGAAACGCCCGATCACCATGACCACCGCGGCGGCCCTGGCGGGCCTCGCGCTTTTCGTCACCGCCTGCACGAACGGCGGCGGCGGCGAGAAGAAGAACGACGCGAGCGAGCAGAAGTCGGGCGGTGGCGACAAGGACAAGTCCAGTGGCAAGGACATGGACGACGCGATCAAGATGCGCCAGTGCCTGCGCAAGCAGGGCATAGACGCGCCCGACCCGAAGCCGGGCGAGGACCCGCGCGGGATGACGGTGGGCGGCGGCAAGGACCCGGAGAAGATGCAGAAGGCGCTGGAGGCGTGCGGCGGCGGGGCCAAGGGCGGCAAGGGGGTGACGCAGGAGATGAAGGACAAGGCCCTCAAGAACGCCCAGTGCCTGCGCGCGAAGGGATTCAACGTGCCCGATCCGAAATTCGAGGGCGGCATGATGACCGGCCTCGCGGTCCCGGACGGCGCGGACCAGAAGGCGTTCATGGAAGCGGCCGACAAGTGCTCCGAAGGCTGATCCGGTGCCGGAGGAAGAGACGGAGCATGCGCCGAAGCCGGGAAAACCGGTGAGGAAGAAATGGCTGCTGGGTGCCGCGGCCGCCGTCGTGGTCGTCTCGGGCGGCGGCTACGCGGTCACTGATCGGCCCCAGTCCGACAAGGGTGGCGCCATGGATCGGAACGACCGGCTGCCGCCGGACACGGCCCCCGTCACGCGCGGCGACCTCAGCAGCGGCACCCAGGTCGACGGCACGCTCGGGTACGCGAAGGAGCGCAAGCTGAACGCGGCCGGGCCGGGGACCGTGACCTGGGTGGCGGGCGAGGGCACCTCGGTGGGCCGCGACGAGAAGCTGTACGAGATCAACGGCAGCCCGGTCCGCCTGATGTACGGGTCGATACCGATGTACCGCGCGCTGAAGTCCGGTGACAAGGGCGAGGACGTCAAGCAGCTCAAGCGCAACCTCCAGGCGCTGGGCCACGGCACGGGGCTCGACCCGGAGGACGGCACGTTCACCGACGGCACGGTCACGGCCGTCAAGCGGTGGCAGAAGTCGCACAAGCTGAAGGAGACCGGCCGGCTCGCGAAGGAGGACATCGCCTTCGCCCCGGGCCCGCAGCGGGTGAAGTCCGCGGACGCGGCCGTCGGCGACGAGCCGGGGCCGGGCAAGCCGGTGCTGACGCTGACCGGCACGGACCGGATCGTGCGCATGAAGCTGGACCCGTCCAAGGCGGGCGCGGCCAAGGTCGGCGACAGGGTGACGGTGAACCTGCCGGACGGCTCGACCGCCGCGGGCCGCATCGATGCGATCGGCACGGCCAAGGACGACAAGGGCGGCGGTTCCGGAGGCTCCGGCGGCCCGGGTGGCAGCGGGGGTGGCGGGGGCGGTGACAAGCCGAAGGTCGAGGTGGACGTGGTCTTCGACAACCCCGGCTCCGTCAAGGCCCCGGACCAGTCGCCGGTGACGGTCGGGCTGACCGGGGAGACCAGCAAGGGCGTGCTGTCCGTACCGGTGAACTCGCTGCTGGCGCTGTCGGGCGGCGGCTTCGGCGTGCAGGTCGTGGAGAACGGCAAGGTGCGCGACGTCCGGGTGGAGCTGGGCATGTTCGGCCAGGGGCGCGTCGAGGTGAAGGACGGCGCCCTCGAGGAAGGCATGAAGGTCGGGGTCCCGAAGACATGACGGACACCATCGTCGAAACGGTCCGTACGCGGATGCCGGCCCGCGTCGTCGAGCTGAAGGGGGTGACGAAGGAGTACCCGGGCGGCGTGACGGCCCTGCGCGGCGTCGGCCTGACCGTCATGGAGGGCGAACTGCTGGGCATCGTGGGCCCGTCCGGCTCCGGCAAGTCCACCCTGCTGCACATCGTGGGCACCCTCGACCGCCCGACGGCGGGGACGGTCGCGATCGCCGGACACGACGTGTCGAAGCTCTCCGACCGGGCCCTGTCGGCGCTGCGGTCGCGGCACATCGGCTTCGTCTTCCAGTCCTTCCACCTCGTGCCGGGCATCAGCGCGCGCGACAACGTCGCCGAGGGGCTGCTCTACTCCGGGCTCCCGCGCGGCGAACGCAGGCGGCGGGCGGCCGAGGCGCTCGGCCGCGTCGGCCTCGGCGACCGCGTCCACCACAAGCCGCACGAGCTGTCCGGCGGCCAGAAGCAGCGGGTCGCCATCGCGCGGGCCGTGGTCGGCGAGCCGGACCTGCTGCTCGCCGACGAGCCCACGGGGGCGCTGGACACGGCGTCCGGCGAGGCGGTGATGGAGCTGCTGCACGACCTCAACGCGGACGGCGCGACCATCGCCGTCATCACGCACGACCACGAGATCGCGGCGAGCCTGCCCCGGCAGGTCCGGATCCGGGACGGCGAGGTCGTGGCCGATGTGTGGAACACCGGGAGGAGGCCGCGGTGACGAGCAGCAGAGAGCAGCGCCTCTCCCCCGCCCGGCTCGCCCCGCGCGACGTCCTGCACGTCGGCTCGGCCGGTCTGCGCTCCCGCCCCGTGCGGGTGTTCCTGTCCGCGCTCGGCATCGCCATCGGCATCGCCACGATGATCGCGGTGGTCGGCATCTCGGCCTCCAGCCAGGCCAAGCTGCTCAAGGAGCTCGACAAGCTGGGCACCAACATGCTGGTGGTCACCCCCGGCCAGTCCATGTTCTCGGGCCAGGACACCAAGCTGCCCGAGGAGTCCCCGGGGATGATCGGCCGTATCCCGGGCGTCGAGCGGGTCGGTACGACCGGGGACGTCCCGGAGACGGTCCGCCGCAGCGAGAAGATCTCCCCGGACGAGAGCGGGGGCATCGTGCCCAAGGCGGTCCGGGGCGATCTCCTGGGTACCCTGCGCGCGAAGATGCGCAGCGGCAGCTGGCTCAACGACGCCACCGCCCGCTATCCGTCCGTCGTGCTCGGCGATGTCGCGGCCCAGCGCCTGGGCATCAGCGAACCGGGCCGCCAAGTGTTCATCGGCGGCCGTTACTTCACGGTCGTGGGCATCCTGGACCCGGTCCCGCTGGCGCCCGAGATCGAGCGCTCGGCGCTGATCGGCTGGGAGGCGGCGCAGCGACTGCTGGCGTTCGACGGGCACCCGACGGCGGTCTACGAGCGCTCGGCCGACGCCTCCGTGCAGGACGTCCGCAACCTCATCCCGCGGACCGCCAACCCGCGCAGCCCCGGCGCGGTCGAGGTGACGGACCCCTCGGCGGCCCTGCAGGCCAAGGCCGCCACCGAGGGCGCCTTCAGCACCCTCCTCCTGGGCCTGGGCGGCATCGCCCTGCTGGTGGGAGGCGTCGGCGTGGCCAACACCATGATCATCTCGGTGCTGGAGCGCCGCCACGAGATCGGCCTGCGGCGCTCGCTGGGCGCCACGAAGGGCCAGATCCGCGTCCAGTTCGTGACGGAGTCGCTGCTCCTGTCGGGTCTGGGGGGACTGGCGGGCATCGCCCTGGGCGCGGCGGCGACGGCGGTCTACGCCGCCTCGGGCGGTCTGCCGTGGGTGGTCCCGCCGTGGGCGGTGACCGGTGGCTTCTGCGCCACCCTGGTGATCGGTACGGTCGCGGGCCTCTATCCCGCGGTCCGCGCGGCGCGCCTCTCGCCGACGCTGGCGCTGCACGCGGCCTGACCCGCCGCGCGGGGGCCGTGTCCGGCGGACGCGGCCCCCGCGGGTGCCGGTTCAGGCGACCGCCAGCCCGCTGGGTGAGGTCGCCAGGCCCAGCGGGGTGCTGCCGACGACCTTCAAGGTCTTCGCGTCGATCGCCTCGAGGGTGCTGGAGGCGTTCGTGGACACCCAGACGGTGTCGCCGACCGCGATGACGGCGGTCGGAATGTGCTTCACCCGCACGGTGGCGATCCGCTTGCCGGTGGCGTCGAGCACGGTGACGGTGTCGTCGTTGGCGCAGGTGACGTAGACGCGTGTGCCGTCCGGACTGACCGCGACCTGCCAGGGGTTCCTGCCGACGCGGACCCGTTCGCCGACCCGCAGGGTGCGGCCGTCGATGACCGACAGGGTGTTCTGCCGGGTGTCGGCCACGTAGACGCGTCTGCCGTCGGGGTGCACCGCGACGCCGCCCGCCCGGCCCAGGCCCGCCAGGGTCCGTCTGGTGCCGCCGTCCTCGGTGTCGAGGACGGACAGGCCGTCGGTGCAGGTGACGTAGAGGGTCCTGCCGTCGGGGCCCGGTGCGACGCAGCGCGGGGCGAGGCCGGTCCGCCAGGTGTCGCAGACCTTGTCGGCCGCGGTGTCGATCACCGACAGGGACCGCGACCCGTCGGGGCCGGGGTCCGGGCCGGTGTCGGCCACGTAGACGTACGCGCCGTCGGGTGCCGTCGCCACGCCGTGCGGGTAGACGCCGACGGTGACGGCGGTGACGATGCGGCCCTTGGTGGTGTCGAACACCGAGACGTCGCCCGCCCCGGAGTTGCTGATGTAGAGCTTGCGGCCGTCGGGGGTCCGGGCGATGCCGAAGGGGTTGATCCCCGCGTCGACGCTCGCGACCAGGGTGTGGGCCTGAGGATCGACGACGGAGATGGTGTTGCTGACGATCCCCGCCGCGTAGACGTGCGTGCCGGTGAGGGGGCCCGTCTTCGGGGCGGAGTCCTGGATGCCGGGGAAGTTCGTACCGGCGGTGCCGTGCGGGAAGTCGCCCTTGTGGGTGGTGTCGTTCTCGATGATGCGGCTTCTGGCGTACGGGCGGGAGCCGCCCTGCGCGCCCGGTCCCACAGGCGCCGCGGTGGCCGGGCCGCGGGCCGCCCGGGAGTCCTGGTGCGGCGGGCTCTGGTCCGCGCCCGGGAACGCGGCCGGCGGCAGGGTGGCGACGTCGTGCTCCGCTCTCCACAACTCGTCCCTGGTGCCGGGCAGTTCCGGGAAGGGCCGGGGGCTCGGGAGGCCGAGTGCCGAGGTGAGGTCGCCGAAGGCCTTGCGTCTCCAGGCGCTGATGTTGGGCTCGCGCACTCCGGTGACCACTTCCAGGAACCGCAGGACCGAGGTGTGGTCGAAGGGCTCGCTCGCCACGAAGCCGCCCTGGGTCCAGGGCGAGACGATGAAGCACGGCACGCGGATGCCGCCGCCGATCGGGAGGCCGCCGACGAACTCGTCCGCGGTGCCCGGGGGCGGCATCGGCGGTACGACGTGGTCGAACAGCCCGTCGTTCTCGTCGTAGTTGACAATGAAGACGGTCTTTCGCCAGACGTCCGGGTTCGCGGCGACCGCGTCCAGCTGCTGTGCGAGGAAGTCGGCACCGGACGCCGGGAGGTAGTCGGGGTGCTCGCACTGCGGGGAGGTCGGGATGATCCAGGAGACGGTGGGCAGGCGGCCCTCGCGGGCGTCGCGCGCGAACTGGTCCGCCGGGGCGATCGTCAGGCCGTGTTCGTAGAGCGGGTCGCCGGGCGAGGCGTCCTGGAAGGACTTGAAGAACTCCAGCGGATTGCAGCCGTAGTCGTCCTCCTGCTGGTACACGTGCCAGGAGACGCCCGCCTTGGTCAGGCGCTCGGGGTAGGTCGTCCAGCGGTACGGCTCCGGGATCACATTGCTGATGATGGGTCCGCCGAACCGGCCGCCCGGGTCGACCGTGCCGGTCCAGTGGTAGAGCCGGTTGGGCCAGGTCGGCCCGAGGACGGAGCAGTGGTACGCGTCGCAGAGCGTGAAGGACTCGGCGAGCGCGAAGTGGAAGGGGATGTCGTCGCGTTCGTAGTAGCCCATGGTGTACGGGCCGTGCTGCTCGCCGTCGGCCTTGCGGTGCGCGGGGACCCAGTTGTCCATCCGGCCGCCGTTCACCGCCGCGTGCTGCACCTTCCAGGCGTGGCTGGTGGACGGGATGGCCTGGGAGCTCGTGGTGAGGGTGTCGAGGTGGAACGGGAGGAGGTAGCCGTCGGGGTTGGCCGGGTCCGGCTGGTAGAAGACCGGGCGGCCGCCTGGCAGGGTCACCGCGTGCGGGTCGTCGAACCCGCGCACCCCGCGCATGGTGCCGAAGTAGTGGTCGAAGGAGCGGTTCTCCTGCATCAGGATCACCACGTGCTCGATGTCGCGCAGGCCCCCGGGGTCCCGGACCGGCTCCGCGATCGCGCGCCGCAGGTTCGGCGGCAGCAAGGACGCCGCGGCGGTGAGTCCGCCGATTCCCAGCGCCGATCCGAGCAGTCGCCGACGGGAGAGCTCAGTCATGGTCCACCTCGGTGCCGAAGGGAGGGAACGCGCGCCAGCACACACCATGCGGCCCCCGGGCACAAGGGAGAACACGCTTCCCATAGGTCCCCCGGCGGCAATTCGGCCGGAAGACAGCGGGGTTCGGCGCTACCGTGGGCGGTCCGCCGCCCGGCCCAGCAGGAGCTCCAGTACGCCGACGGCCGAACGGAGCGTCTCACGCTGTTCGTCGGTGAGGCACGCGATGCGTCCGGCCAGCAGCTCCGAGCGCTCCCGGCGCAGCCTGGCGAGCAGCTCACGCCCCTCGGGGGTGACGGTGACCAGGTGGGAGCGCCGGTCCTTCGGGTCGCGCTGCTTGGCGACCAGGCCCTTGCGCGTCAGGACGGCGAGGGTGCGGGTCATCGAGGGCGCGGCCACGGACTCCCTGGCGGCCAGCGCCCCGAGGCGCAGCGGGCCGTGCTCCTCGGTCCTGGCCAGGGCGGACAGCTGCGAGAAGGTGAGGTCCTGGCCGCTGGACGCCTGGGCCATCTGCCGGTAGAGGCGGGCGATGACCAGCCGCAGCCGGGTGACTTCGGCCGCTTGCGCGTCCGGGGGCGAGGTCACGGCTTCGATGCCTCCTTCGTGTGCCGGCCGCGGATCAGCGACGCGGCGGCCGCCACCAGGGACATCACGATGGCGAGGGAGAACACCACGACGAGGCCGTCGTGGAAGGGGCCGGCGATCAGGTGGGGGAAGAACTGCCGCCCGGTGAGGGTCGCTTGGTGGTCCGCCGGGAGCTGCGCGAGGACGTGCGGGCCCAGCAGCTGGCGGATCGGGTTGTAGCCGAGGAAGGCGGCGAAGAGCGTGCCGACGGGCGGCAGGGAGGCGATGGAGTGCGCGGAGGCGGGCGGTACGCCCTGCGCGGTGAGGCCGGAGCCGAGGGAACCCGGGAGCGAGCCGGCCAGCCCGGCCACCATCAGGGAGAAGAAGATGCCGATGGAGAGCACCATGCCGGCGTTCTGGAAGGTGGCGCGCATCCCGGAGGCGGCGCCCCGGGCGTCGGCGGGCACGCTCGACATGATGACCGAGGTGTTCGGCGCGGCGAACAGCCCGCCGCCGAGCCCGTTGAGGAAGACCAGCAGGGCGAACGCCCAGTAGGCGAAGTCGGTCGGCAGGAAGAGCAGCCCGGCGAAGGACACGGCCATGACGACGAAGCCCGCGGCCGCGAACGGCCGGGCCCCGAAGCGGTCGGAGAGGTGTCCGGCCAGGGGGGCGGCGGCGAGGAAGCCCACGGTCAGCGGTATCAGGTAGATGCCCGACCACAGCGGGGTGTCGGCGTAGTCGTAGCCGTGCAGGGGCAGCCAGATCCCCTGGAGCCAGATGATCAGCATGAACTGCAGACCGCCGCGGGCGATCGAGCCGAGGAGCGCCGCGGCGTTGCCGCCCGCGAAGGCCGCGTCGCGGAAGAGCCGGAGCGCGAACATGGGCTCGGCGACGCGGGTTTCGACCAGGCAGAAGGCGACCAGCAGCAGGGCCCCGCCGATCAGCCCGGCCAGCACCCAGGGGTTCGTCCAGCCCATGGTGTGGCCCCCGTAGGGCTGGATGCCGTAGGTGATGCCCGCCAGCAGCGCGGTGAGGCCGAACCCGAAGGTGACGTTGCCCCACCAGTCGACGCGGGCGCGCCGCCGCACTCCGCTCTCGTGCAGGGAGCGGTAGGCCCAGACGGTCCCGAACAGGCCGATCGGCACATTCACCCAGAAGATGCTGCGCCAGTCCCACTCGGCCAGCAGGCCGCCGAGCACCAGGCCGATGAAGGAGCCTGCGATGCCGGCCACCATGTTGACCCCCAGTGCCATGCCGCGCCGGTGGGCCGGGAACGCGTCGGTGATGATGGCCGCGGAGTTGGCCATCAGCATGGCGCCGCCGACCGCCTGGACCACGCGCCAGCCGATCAGCCACAGCGCCCCGGCCCCGCCGTGCAGCGGATCGACCGAGAGGATCACCGAGGTCACGGTAAAGACCAGGAATCCGGCGTTGTAGATCCGCACGCGCCCCCAGATGTCGCCCATCCGCCCGAGCGACACCACCAGCACGGCCGTGATGAGCATGTAGCCCATCAGCATCCACAGCAGATAGCTGACATTCCCCGGTTTCAGGGGGTCGAGCCGGATGCCGTTGAAGATCGCGGGCAGTGAGATCAGCACGATGGAGGCGTTGATCGTCGCGATCAGCGTGCCCAGCGTGGTGTTGGAGAGCGCCACCCACTTGTAGCGCGGATGCTCCGTGTCGAGCCACTGCGCGTGCCCTGCCCCGCGCTGTTCCGTCCCGTTCTCCGTCCCGTTCCTCGCGGTCATGACAGGCCGCCTCCCGCCCCCGAGATACTTAGCCTTTGTCAACTAATTATCCCGCGGCGCGCCGCGGCCGTCCATGTGAAAAACCTGTGTATCCGCAGGCCGGAGCGGAGCCCAGGGCTCCGCTCGCCGGCCGTCAGCCCGTGTCCCAGTTCCGGGCGGCCACTCCTCGGTGGGCGCTGACGGCGCGGTCGAGGTTGGTGGCGGCGCTGATCAGGGCGAGGTGGGTGAAGGCCTGCGGGAAGTTGCCCAGGGCCTCGCCCGCGGGGCCGATCTCCTCGGCGTAGAGGCCCACGTGGTTGGCGTGCGAGATCATCTTCTCGAAGATGTAGCGGGCCTCGCCGACCCGCCCGGCGCGGGCCAGGGCCTCGACGTACCAGAAGGAGCACAGGTTGAACGTGCCCTCCTGGCCGGACAGTCCGTCGGAGCCGTCCGACTGGTAACGGTGCACGAGGCTGTCGCTGACGAGCTCGTCGGAGATGCGGCGCACGGTGGAAAGGAACCGCGGGTCCTTGGGCCCGGTGAACTTCACCAGCGGCATCACCAGCAGCGAGGCGTCGAGCACGGAGCTGTCCGGGTACTGGCAGTACGCCCCGAGGTCCGGCGCGTAGCAGTGTTCCTGGACGTAGCGGTAGGCAGCGGCGGCGGTGTCGCGCCAGCGCTCGATCGGGGCGGGCATGCCGCGGTGGCGGGCGATGCGGATCGCCCGCTCGAAGGCAACCCACGTCATCAGCGCGGAGTAGGTGAAGCGCTGCCGGCCGCCGCGGGTCTCCCAGATCCCGTCGTCCGGGTCCTCCCAGTGCTTCTCCAGCCATTCCAGCTGCCGGGCCAGCGCCTCCCACAGCTCATAGGAGATGGGCTCGCCGTGCTTGTTGTAGAGGTACACGGAGTCCATCAGCTCGCCGTGGATGTCGAGTTGGACCTGCTGGGCGGCGGCGTTGCCGATGCGGACCGGGCGGGCGCCGCAGTAGCCCGACAGGTGGCCGAGCACGGTCTCGGGCAGGTCGGGCCTGCCGTCGATGCCGTACAGCACCTGCAGACCGGTGCCCGGCGGGGCGTCCGCGCAGCGCTGGTGCAGCCAGTCGACGAACGCGGCGGCCTCCTCGGTGAAGCCCAGGCGCATCAGCGCGTAGAGGGTGAAGGCCGCGTCGCGGATCCAGGTGTAGCGGTAGTCCCAGTTGCGGCCGCCGCCGGGGGACTCGGGCAGTGATGTGGTGGCCGCGGCGACGAGGGCGCCGGTGGGCTGGTAGACGAGGAGTTTCAGGGCGAGCGCCGAGCGTTCGACCATTTCCCGGTAGCGGCCCTGGTAGTGGGAGTGGCGCAGCCAGCCGTCCCAGTAGCGCAGGGTGTCGTAGAGCAGCCGGGTCGCCTCGACGCAGCCGATGGGCCGCAGGGCGTCCCCGCCGAGGGTGCCGTCGCCGTCCCACTGGACCGCGAGCTCCAGCGACTGCCCGGCGTCCAGGGTCACGGTCGCGCGGGCCGCGCCGTCATCGGCGCGCAGGGGGACGGACGAGCGCAGCGCCAGGCCCCCGGCGGAGCTGGCGAAGACGGCTCCCGCGCCCTCCACCACGGTCACCTCGTGCGGGGCGCGGGCGTAGTCGAACGCCGGGCGGCAGTACACGTCGACGGTGGCCCGGCCGCGCAGCACGCGCACCTGCCGGACGATCTGCCGGATGCCCGCGGCCGGGCAGGACTCGTGGTCGGGCACCATGAAGTCGTACAGCTCCGCGACCGACTGCTGGGCCAGGAACCGGGTCAGCAGCACGTTGGAGTCCGGCATGTACAGCTGCTTGGTGTGTTCCACCTCGCGGACCGCGACGGAGAACGTGCCGCCGTGCTCGGCGTCGAGGAGGGAGCCGAAGACCGAGGGCGCGTCGAAGCGCGGCAGACAGCACCAGTCGATCGTGCCGTCGACCCCCACGAGCGCCACCGTGTGCAGGTCGCCGATGATCCCGTGGTCCTCGATCGGCAGGTAGGCGGAGCGCTGCGATCCGGCTTCGTGCTTCATCTGTCCCTCCTCGCCGGGACACCACCCACCACACCACCCGTTATACCTCCGCCACGGCGCGACCGCTCAGGGCGGCCGCACCGGCCGGGTGGGCGGCGGGCGTGATGTCGCGCGCCACGGAACGGGATTCACGTACCGCGATTCCGCAAATACCGTGAGTGCCCGACGCCTGGCGTGTTCCTCAGCCGCATCACCGATATCCGCCGTTAACGTGATCCCCGCGCGGTCACCTCGCGCCCCACAGCCCCCACGCCTTGAATCAACGGGGTGTATCGCCCATGGCGGACCTGGCATTCATCGGTCTCACCGTCGTCGCGTTCGTCCTCCTCCACCTGGCGGTCAAGGGGGTCGAGCGGCTGTGAGCGTGGAAAACATCGTGGGACTGGTCGTGGCCGTGTGCCTGGTGGTCTATCTGGTGCTCTGCCTGCTCTTCCCCGAGAGATTCTGATGAACGGGACCCTCGCGGGCTGGCTGCAGATCCTCGCCCTCGTCGGAGCGCTCGCGCTCTCCCACCGCCCCCTGGGCGACCACATCGCCCGCTGCCTGACCACGACCCGGCACCTGCGCCCCGAGCGGCTCGCCTACCGCGCGGGCGGTGTCGGCGCGGACGCCGAACAGACGTGGGCCGCCTATCTCCGCAGCATGCTGGCGTTCTCGCTGGTCTCGATGGTGTTCCTCTACGTGTTCCAGCGCGTGCAGAACCACCTGCTGCTGTCGCTGGGCATGAAGCCCGTCCCGCCCGACCAGGCGTTCGACATCGCGGCCTCGTTCGTCACCAACACCGACTGGCAGTCGTACTCGGGCGAGCAGACCATGGGCCACCTGGTGCAGATGGCCGGTCTGGCCGTGCAGAACTTCGTCTCGGCGGCCGTGGGGATCGCGGTCGCCGCGGCCCTGATCCGTGGGTTCACCCGCGAGCGGACCGACCGCGTCGGCAATTTCTGGGTCGATCTGACCCGCGTCGTCCTGCGCGTCCTGCTCCCGCTCTCCTTCGTCTTCGCGATCGCCCTGGTGGCCGCCGGGGTGATCCAGAACTTCCACGGCGTCCGGACGGTCGTCACGATCGCCGGTGGCCACCAGGGCATCACCGGCGGCCCGGTCGCCTCGCAGGAGGCCATCAAGGAACTGGGCACCAACGGCGGCGGCTTCTACAACGCCAACTCCGCGCACCCGTTCGAGAATCCCACCGCCTTCACCAATCTCCTGGAGACCTATCTGCTGCTGGTGATCCCCTTCGCGCTGCCCCGCACCTTCGGCACGATGGTCGGGGACCGGCGGCAGGGGTACGCGGTCCTGGCCGTCATGGGACTGGTCTGGGCGGCCTCGGTGGCCGTCGTGACGGCGAACGAGCTGCACAGCGTGAGCAGTTCGGCGGACCACGCGGCCGGCGGGATGCTGGAGGGCAAGGAGCAGCGCCTGGGGATCTGGGCCTCGGCGCTGTTCGCCGCGTCCACCACGCTCACCTCGTGCGGCGCGGCCGACTCCGCCCACGACTCGTACACACCGGGTGGCGGTGGTCTGCTGATCTTCAACATGATGCTCGGTGAGATCGCTCCCGGCGGCACCGGCTCCGGCTTGTACGGCATCCTGGTCCTCGCGGTCGTCGCCGTGTTCGTGGCCGGGCTGATGGTGGGCCGTACGCCCGAGTACCTGGGCAAGAAGCTCGGCGGCCGGGAGATGAAGTTCGCGTCGCTGTACATCCTCACCACGCCGGCCGTCGTCCTGGTCGGTTCGGGCATCGCGATGGCGCTGCCCGGGGAGCGGGCGGCGATGGCCAACCCCGGGCCGCACGGCTTCTCGGAGGTGCTCTACGCCTTCACCTCGGCGGCCAACAACAACGGCTCCGCCTTCGCGGGGCTGCAGGCGAACACCGTCTGGTACAACACGGGACTCGGCCTGGCGATGATCTTCGGCCGCTTCCTGCCGATGGTGTTCGTCCTGGCCCTGGCCGGGGCCCTGGCCCGGCAGCGCCCGGTTCCGGTCACGGCGGGCACGCTGCCCACCCACCGGCCGCAGTTCGTCGGTCTGCTGACCGGGGTGGTCATCGTCGTCGTGGGCCTGACCTACTTCCCGGCGCTGGCGCTGGGGCCGCTCGCGGAAGGACTGCGCTGATGTCCACCGCCACTCCGGTCCCCTCCCCCGCCTCTCCCGAGGGCGGCCCGTCCACCCGGCGCAGGCCCCACCGGGTCTCCGGCGGCCTCCTGGACCGCGGGCAGCTCGTGACCGCCTTGCCCGGCGCCCTGCGCAAGCTCGATCCGCGTCTGATGGTCCACAACCCGGTCATGTTCGTCGTCGAGACCGGGGCGGTCCTCACCACCCTGTCGGCGCTGAAGGACCCCGGCGTCTTCCCCTGGGTGATCGCCGTCTGGCTCTGGCTGACCACGGTGTTCGCCAACCTCGCCGAGGCGGTGGCCGAGGGGCGCGGCAAGGCCCAGGCGGAGACCCTGCGCCGGACCCGCACCCGGACGACGGCACGGCGCCTCACCGACTGGCGGCCGGGGGCGGGCGACGTCCACGTGGAGGAGGTGCCGGCCGCGGAGCTGCGGCTGGGCGATCGCGTCCTCGTCGAGGCCGGGCAGATCATCCCCGGTGACGGCGATGTCGTCGAGGGCGTCGCGAGTGTCGACGAGTCCGCGATCACGGGTGAGTCGGCCCCGGTCATCCGCGAGTCCGGCGGTGACCGGTCGGCGGTCACGGGCGGCACGAAGGTGCTCTCCGACCGCATCGTCGTCAAGATCACCTCCAGGCCGGGCGAGACCTTCATCGACCGGATGATCGCGCTGGTGGAGGGCGCGGCCCGGCAGCGGACGCCGAACGAGATCGCGCTGAACATCCTGCTCGCCTCGCTGACCATCGTGTTCCTGATCGCGGTCGTCACCCTCCAGCCGTTCGCGGTCTTCGCGGGTGCCGAGCAGAGCATCGTCGTCCTGGTCGCCCTCGTGGTCGCCCTCATCCCGACCACCATCGGCGCGCTGCTCTCGGCGATCGGCATCGCCGGCATGGACCGTCTGGTCCAGCGCAACGTCCTGGCCATGTCCGGCCGTGCCGTCGAGGCCGCGGGCGACGTCAACACCCTCCTCCTCGACAAGACGGGGACCATCACGCTCGGCAACCGCCAGGCCGCCGAGTTCCTCCCCGCCGGCCGGGTGGGCGTCGATGAACTCGCCGACGCGGCCCAGCTGTCCTCGCTCGCGGACGAGACGCCCGAGGGCCGCTCGATCGTCGTCCTCGCGAAGGAGAGGTACGCCCTGCGGGCCCGCACGGAAGGGGAGTTGGCGCGGGCCACGTTCGTCCCCTTCTCCGCGCAGACCCGCATGAGCGGGGTCGACGTGGGCGGGCGCCGCGTCCGCAAGGGTGCGGCGGGCGCCGTCACCGGGTGGGTGACGGCGGCCGGCGGCGAGGTGGGCGACGAGGTGCACGAGAGCGTCGGGCGGATCTCGCAGAGCGGCGGCACCCCGCTGGTGGTGGCGGTCCACGACCGCGACGGCGCGCGCGTCCTGGGTGTCGTCCACCTCAAGGATGTCGTCAAGGAGGGCATGCGGGAGCGGTTCGACGAGCTGCGCCGCATGGGCA
>NZ_BAAABW010000043.1:0-84240 GCF_039521185.1 Streptomyces blastmyceticus
TGGTGTCGCTGATCTGGTCAGCGATCTTGTCGGGGTGACCCTCGGTCACGGACTCCGAGGTGAACAGGCGGCGGGACACATCGCTCCCTGGGGTTGCAGCGGCTGCTGGCTGATCATTGACGGACCCGGCCGAGAGCTGCGCTCGGCGCGGGATCCAGAGGTCAGTTTATCCGGCGTTCCAGGCATTGGGACATCCTGTCGCGCATCCACGGCGCCGTGACCTGTGATCCCCGCCTCAGGCGGCGCCGTGGCCGTATCAGGAGAAGCGCTCGGTCACCAGGTCCCAGACGGTCTCGGCGAGGGTCTCCTTCGGCCCGTACGGGACCGGGGTCTCGGAGCCGTCGGGGGCGAGGACCACGGCCTCGCTCGCTTCCGCGCCGAAGGTCTTGCGCTCCCCCACTTCATTGACGACCAGCAGGTCACAGCCCTTGCGGGCGAGCTTGGCGCGGCCGTTGGCGAGCACGTCGTCGGTCTCGGCGGCGAAGCCCACGACGATCTGCCCGGGGCGGGGGCGGGCGGCCGCGAGCTCGGCGAGCACGTCGGGGTTGCGGACGAGCCCGACGGGCGCGGGCTCCTGCCCGTCCCGCTTCTTGATTTTGCCCTCGGCGTAGTGGGCGGGCCGGAAATCGGCGACCGCGGCGGCCATGACCACCGCGTCGGCGTCGGCCGCGGCCTCGATCACCGCCTCGCGCAGCTGTATCGCGGTGCCGACCCGGACCACGTCGGCCCCGGCGGGGTCCGGCAGCGCGGTGTTGGCGGCGACGAGGGTGACGCGGGCGCCCCGGGCCACGGCGGTACGGGCCAGGGCGTAGCCCTGCTTGCCGGAGGAGCGGTTGCCGAGGAAGCGGACGGGGTCCAGGGGCTCGCGGGTGCCGCCCGCGCTGATGACCACGTGGCGGCCGGCCAGGTCGGCCTCTTGGGCCCGGGCGCCGCGGGCCAGCACCCGGCGGCAGACCTCGAAGATCGCCTCGGGGTCGGGGAGGCGGCCCTTGCCGGTGTCGACGCCGGTGAGGCGGCCGACGGCGGGCTCGATGACGATCGCGCCGCGGCGGCGCAGGGTCGCCACGTTCTCCTGGGTGGCCGGGTTCTCCCACATCTCGGTGTGCATGGCGGGCGCGAAGACGACCGGGCAGCGCGCGGTGAGCAGCGTGTTGGTCAGCAGGTCGTCGGCGAGGCCGTGGGCGGCCTTGGCCAGCATGTCGGCGGTGGCGGGCGCGACCACGACGAGCTGCGCCTCCTGGCCGATGCGGACGTGCGGCACCTCGTGGACGGAGTCCCACACCTGGGTGGCCGCCGGGTGGCCGGAGAGCGCGGACCAGGTGGCCTCGCCGACGAAGTGCAGGGAGGCGGCCGTCGGTACGACGCGTACGTCGTGCCCCGACTCGGTGAGGCGGCGCAGCAGCTCGCACGCCTTGTAGGCGGCGATCCCGCCGCTGACCCCCAGGACGACCTTGGGCTTGTCCATCGCTTCGCTTCTCCCCGCGCTCTCGCACACTTCCGTGGGTCTACCTACCCCATGACACACCAAGGGCCCGGCAGCGGCGCTGCCGGGCCCTCGATGACGTCGAATGCGCCGCTTACTGGGCCGGGGCCTCGATGGCCTCGGAGGTCAGCAGACCGGCGTTGATCTCGCGGAGCGCGATGGAGAGCGGCTTCTCGTGGACGTGGGTGTCCACCAGCGGGCCGACGTACTCCAGCAGGCCCTCGCCGAGCTGCGAGTAGTACGCGTTGATCTGGCGGGCGCGCTTGGCGGCGTAGATCACCAGGCTGTACTTCGAGTCGGTTGCCTCGAGCAGCTCATCAATCGGCGGGTTGATGATGCCCTCGGGCGCGGTGATGGAAGAGGACACTGTCTGCCTTCCGATGGGGGTGGAGATCGAGAACTTCAGGGGTCTGGGGATACCCCCAGTTCAACGCAGCAAGGCTAGCAGCTCGCGCGCCACGTCCTCGACGGAGGTGTTGACGAGCGTCACATCGAACTCGGACTCGGCGGCCAGCTCGACCTTGGCCGCGGCCAGGCGGCGCTCGATGACCTCGGGCGACTCCGTGCCCCGGCCGGTGAGCCGGCGGACCAGCTCGTCCCAGCTCGGCGGCGCGAGGAAGACCAGCCGGGCGTCCGCCATGCTCTCGCGGACCTGCCGGGCGCCCTGGAGGTCGATCTCCAGCAGCACCGGCTGCCCCGCGGCCAGCCGGTCGAGGACCGGCTGGCGCGGGGTGCCGTAGCGGTTGCCCGCGAATTCGGCCCACTCCAGCAGCTCACCGTTGGCGACGAGCTTGTCGAACTGCTCGTCGTCGACGAAGAAATACTGGACGCCGTCCCGCTCGCCGGGGCGCGGCTTGCGGGTGGTGGCGGAGACCGAGAGCCACACCTCGGGGTGGGCCTTGCGCATGTGGGCGACGACCGTGCTCTTGCCGACCCCGGAGGGGCCGGAGAGCACGGTCAGCCGCGGTTGTCTGGCCGGGGATACGGGGGACGTCCCCCGGGAGACTGCAGTACTCATGCAGTGATTATCCCGGTTCCCGGGAGTGCCTGGGAACGTCAGGCGGCCTTGCCGCCGAACTCACGCTCCAGAGACGCGATCTGGTTGGAGCCGAGACCGCGCACCCGGCGGCTCTCGGAGATCCCGAGCCGCTCCATGATCTGCTTGGCGCGGACCTTGCCCACGCCGGGAAGGCTTTCCAGGAGTGCGCTCACCTTCATCTTGCCGATGACCTCGTTCTCCTGGCCCTGCTTGATCACATCGTGCAGCGAGGCGCCGGAGTGCTTGAGCCGATTCTTGACCTCGGCGCGCTCCCGGCGAGCCGCGGCGGCCTTTTCGAGCGCGGCTGCGCGCTGTTCAGGGGTAAGGGGCGGAAGAGCCACGCCTACGTCACCTCGGATATCGAACTGTCGGATAACGGACCGGTGTGGAACCTAGTCGGCACACACCTGGTGAGCAACGCGCAACGCGCTTGCACGTTCGCTCTCGTCGGAGACTAGCGGCCGATCCCGCTCCAGTCAGCGAGAACAGACGAAAAGTCCTGGTCAGACTCGCTCGACCGGGACTTTTCCGGACATACTGGCCGACAATTCTTGTCCGGGATTGGCGCTAACCTGCCGTCGGGCCACCCGATTCCACCGCGGCCCGCACCTCGTCCGCGAACCGCCCGGCGCTCTCGCGCAGCGCGGCGACGTCCGGACCGTGCCGCAGCACGCCCCGGCTGACGTTCGGGACGACGTCGCGGACGGCCGCGCCGAAGACCTTCGGCAGGTCGGCGGCGGTCGCGCCCTGCGCGCCGATGCCGGGGGCGAGCAGCGGGCCGTTGATCGCCAGGTCGGCCCCGGCGGCGGCGAGCGAGTCGCCCAGCGTCGCGCCGACGACCGCGCCGTACGAGCCCATGGGCGCGGCACCCGCGTTCTCGGCCCGCAGGTGGTCCAGCATGGTCGCCGCGACGCTCGCGCCGCCGGCCCGCACCGCGTGCTGCACCTCCGCGCCCTCGGGGTTCGAGGTGAGCGCGAGGACGAAGACGCCGGTGCCGCTCTCGCGCGCCAGGTCCAGCGCCGGGCGCAGCGAGCCGTAGCCGAGGTAGGGGCTGACCGTGACGGCGTCCGAGAAGAGCGGCGACGCGGGGTCGAGGTAGGTGGCGGCGTACGCGGCCATGGTGGAGCCGATGTCGCCCCGCTTGGCGTCCATGAGGACCAGCGCGCCGGCCTCCCGGGCGTCGGCGACGGCCCGCTCCAGGACGGCGATGCCGCGCGAGCCGAAGCGCTCGAAGAAGGCGGACTGCGGCTTGAGGACGGCGACGCGGTCGGCGAGCGCCTCCACGACGGTGTGCGTGAAGCGCTCCAGGCCGACGATGTCGTCCGAGAGGCCCCAGTCGGCGAGCAGCGAGGCGTGCGGGTCGATGCCGACGCAGAGGGGGCCGCGCTCGTCCATGGCGCGGCGCAGGCGGGTGCCGAAGGGTTCCAGGGTCATGCGGTCACCTTCCGGTGCTCGGCGCCGACCGCGTCGGCGAGGGTGGCGTACGGGCTGGCGGCCAGCTTCTCGGCGAGGCCCCGGTGGATGCGGCGGCACCAGAAGGGGCCCTCGTAGATGAAGGCGCTGTAGCCCTGGACCAGGGTCGCGCCCGCCAGGATCCGCTCCCAGGCGTCCTCGGCGGTCTCCACGCCCCCGACGCCCACCAGCGTGATCCGGTCGCCCACACGGGCGTACAGGCGGCTCAGGACCTCCAGCGAGCGGGCCTTGAGGGGGGCGCCCGACAGGCCGCCCGCGCCGATGGCCTCGACGGTGCGCTTCGGGGTCGCGAGGCCGAGGCCGTCGCGGGCGATGGTGGTGTTGGTGGCGATGATGCCGTCCAGGCCGAGCTCGACGGCGAGGTCGGCGACGGCGTCGACGTCCTCGTCGGCGAGGTCGGGGGCGATCTTCACCAGCAGCGGCACGCGGCGCGTGGTGACCGTGCGGTCGGCGGCCTCGCGGACGGCGGCCAGCAGCGGGCGCAGCGCCTCGGTGGCCTGGAGGTTGCGCAGGCCCGGCGTGTTCGGCGAGGAGACGTTGACCACGAGGTAGTCGGCGTGGGCGGCGAGGCGCTCGGTGGAGGTGACGTAGTCGGCGACGGCCTCCTCCTCGGGGACGACCTTGGTCTTGCCGATGTTCACGCCGACAGTCGTCCGGAAGACCTCCTGGCGGGCCGCGAGGCGCTCCGCGACGGCCGCGGAGCCGTCGTTGTTGAAGCCCATGCGGTTGATGAGCGCGCGGTCCGCGACGAGGCGGAAGAGGCGCTTCTTGGGGTTGCCGGGCTGGGGCTGCGCGGTGACGGTGCCGATCTCGACGTGGTCGAAGCCGAGCATCGCCATGCCGTCGATCGCGGCGGCGTTCTTGTCGAAGCCCGCGGCGAGCCCGAACGGGCCGTGCATCCGCAGGCCCAGGGCCTCGGTGCGCAGCGCCTTGTGGCGGGGGGCGAGGACGGCCGCGACGAGGGTCCGCAGGACCGGCACGCGGGCGGCGGCGCGGATCCAGGCGAAGGCCAGGTGGTGGGCCTTCTCCGGGTCCATGCGCTTGAAGAGCAGGTCGAAGAGGAGACGGTACATTTCAAGCCTTCTTGGGCGAGGAGGGGCGAGGGGCTCACGAAGAGGGGGACACCTTCCGGTGTCCCCCTCCGTGGCCTACGCCTCGCGGGCGGCGGTCAGCGCTCCGGCGTGTTCCTGGAGGGAGCGCACGCCGACGTCGCCGCGGGTGAGCGCCTCGATGCCCTGGACGGCGGCCGCGAGGGCCTGGACCGTGGTCAGGCAGGGCACGGCGCGGGCGACCGCGGCCGTACGGATCTCGTAGCCGTCGAGGCGGCCGCCGGTGCCGTACGGGGTGTTGACGATCAGGTCGACCTGGCCGTCGTGGATGAGCTGGACGATGGTCTTCTCGCCGTTGGGGCCCTCGCCCTCGCTCTGCTTGCGCACGACGGTGGCGTTGATGCCGTTGCGCTTGAGGACCTCGGCGGTGCCGGAGGTGGCGAGCAGCTCGAAGCCGTGGGCGACCAGCTCGCGCGCCGGGAAGATCATCGAGCGCTTGTCGCGGTTGGCGACCGAGACGAACGCGCGGCCCTTGGTGGGCAGCGCGCCGTACGCGCCGGCCTGCGACTTGGCGTACGCCGTGCCGAAGACCGAGTCGATGCCCATGACCTCGCCGGTGGAGCGCATCTCCGGGCCGAGGACGGTGTCCACGCCGCGGCCGGAGGCGTCCCGGAAGCGGCTCCACGGCATCACGGCCTCCTTGACGGAGATCGGCGCGTCCAGCGGCAGGGTGCCGCCGTCGCCCTCCTTGGGCAGCATGCCCTCGGCGCGCAGCTCGGCGACGGTCGCGCCCAGCGAGATGCGGGCGGCGGCCTTGGCGAGCGGCACGGCGGTCGCCTTGGAGGTGAAGGGGACCGTGCGGGAGGCGCGCGGGTTGGCCTCCAGGACGTAGAGGATGTCCCCGGCCATGGCGAACTGGATGTTGATCAGGCCGCGGACGCCGACGCCCTTGGCGATGGCCTCGGTGGAGGTGCGCAGCCGCTTGATGTCGTGGCCGCCGAGGGTGATCGGGGGCAGCGCGCAGGCGGAGTCGCCGGAGTGGATGCCCGCTTCCTCGATGTGCTCCATGACGCCGCCGAGGTAGAGCTCGTGGCCGTCGTAGAGCGCGTCGACGTCGATCTCGATGGCGTCGTCGAGGAAGCGGTCGATGAGCACCGGGTGCTCGGAGATCAGGCCGGCGTGACGGGTGAGGTACTCCCCCAGCGACGGCTCGTCGTAGACGATCTCCATGCCGCGGCCGCCGAGCACGTAGGACGGGCGGACCATGACGGGGTAGCCGATCTCGGCGGCGATGCCCTTGGCCTCCTCGAAGGAGAAGGCGGTGCCGTACTTCGGCGCGGGCAGGCCGGCCTCGGTCAGCACGCGGCCGAAGGCGCCGCGCTCCTCGGCGAGGTCGATGGCCTCGGGCGAGGTGCCGACGATCGGCACGCCGTTGTCCTTGAGCGCCTGGGCGAGGCCCAGCGGGGTCTGGCCGCCGAGCTGGACGACGACGCCCGCGACGGGACCGGCGAGGGTCTCGGCGTGGACGATCTCCAGGACGTCCTCCAGGGTGAGCGGCTCGAAGTAGAGCCGGTCGGAGGTGTCGTAGTCGGTGGAGACGGTCTCGGGGTTGCAGTTGACCATCACGGTCTCGTAGCCCGCGTCGCTGAGCGCGAAGGAGGCGTGGACGCAGGAGTAGTCGAACTCGATGCCCTGGCCGATGCGGTTGGGGCCCGAGCCGAGGATGATCACGGCGGGCTTCTCGCGCGGCGCGACCTCGCTCTCCTCGTCGTAGGAGGAGTAGAAGTACGGCGTCTTCGCGGCGAACTCGGCAGCGCAGGTGTCGACCGTCTTGTAGACCGGGCGGACGCCGAGGGCGTGCCGGACCTCGCGGACGACGTCCTCGCGCAGGCCGCGGATCGCGGCGATCTGGGCGTCGGAGAAGCCGTGCCGCTTGGCCTCGGCGAGAAGCTCGGCGCCGAGCTTCTCGGCGGCGGCCAGCTCGTCCGCGATCTCCTTGATCAGGAAGAGCTGGTCGACGAACCACGGGTCGATCTTCGTCGCGTCGAAGACCTCCTCCGGGGTGGCCCCGGCGCGGATCGCGGCCATGACGGTGTTGATCCGGCCGTCGGTGGGGACGACCGCCTTCTCCAGCAGCTCCGCCTTGTCGCCGGGCACGGAGACGAAGTCGAACTGCGAGCCCTTCTTCTCCAGGGAGCGCAGGGCCTTCTGGAGCGCCTCGGTGAAGTTGCGGCCGATGGCCATGGCCTCGCCCACCGACTTCATGGTGGTGGTGAGGGTGGCGTCGGCGGCCGGGAACTTCTCGAAGGCGAAGCGCGGGGCCTTGACCACGACGTAGTCGAGCGTGGGCTCGAAGGACGCCGGGGTCTTCTCGGTGATGTCGTTGGGGATCTCGTCCAGGGTGTAGCCCACGGCGAGCCGGGCGGCGATCTTCGCGATCGGGAAGCCGGTGGCCTTGGAGGCGAGCGCCGAGGAGCGGGAGACGCGGGGGTTCATCTCGATGACGATGATCCGGCCGTCGTCGGGGTTGACCGCGAACTGGATGTTGCAGCCGCCGGTGTCGACGCCGACCTCGCGGATGATCGCGATGCCGATGTCGCGCAGCCGCTGGTACTCGCGGTCGGTGAGCGTCATCGCCGGGGCGACGGTGATCGAGTCACCGGTGTGCACGCCCATGGGGTCGAAGTTCTCGATGGAGCAGACGACCACGACGTTGTCGTTCTTGTCGCGCATCAGCTCCAGCTCGTACTCCTTCCAGCCGAGGATGGACTCCTCCAGGAGCACCTCGGTGGTCGGGGAGAGCGTGAGGCCCTGGCCGGCGATGCGGCGCAGCTCCTCCTCGTCGTGGGCGAAGCCGGAGCCGGCGCCGCCCATGGTGAAGGAGGGGCGTACGACGACGGGGTAGCCGCCGAGCGTGTCGACGCCCGCGACGACCTCGTCCATGGTGTGGCAGATGACCGAGCGGGCGGACTCGCCGTGGCCGATCTTGGTGCGGACGGCCTCGACGACGCCCTTGAACAGGTCGCGGTCCTCGCCCTTGTGGATCGCCTCCACGTTGGCGCCGATGAGCTCGACGCCGTACTTCTCCAGCACGCCGTTCTCGTGCATGGAGATCGCGGTGTTGAGCGCGGTCTGGCCGCCGAGGGTGGGCAGGAGGGCGTCGGGGCGCTCCTTGGCGATGATCTTCTCGACGAACTCGGGGGTGATCGGCTCGACGTAGGTGGCGTCGGCGATCTCCGGGTCGGTCATGATCGTGGCCGGGTTGGAGTTGACCAGGATGACCCGCAGGCCCTCGGACTTGAGGACCCGGCAGGCCTGGGTGCCGGAGTAGTCGAACTCCGCGGCCTGGCCGATGACGATCGGGCCGGAGCCGATGACCAGGACGGACTGGATATCGGTGCGCTTAGGCACGCTGGCCCTCCATGAGCTGGACGAAGCGGTCGAACAGGTAGGCCGCGTCGTGCGGACCCGCTGCTGCCTCGGGGTGGTACTGGACGCTGAACGCCGGCTGGTCGAGCAGCTGGAGGCCCTCGACCACGTTGTCGTTGAGGCAGACGTGGGAGACCTCGACCCGGCCGTACGGCGTGTCGGTCGCCCGGTCGAGCGGGGCGTCGACGGCGAAGCCGTGGTTGTGCGCGGTGACCTCGACCTTGCCGGTCGTGCGGTCCTGCACGGGCTGGTTGATGCCGCGGTGGCCGTACTTCAGCTTGTAGGTGCCGAAGCCGAGGGCGCGGCCGAGGATCTGGTTGCCGAAGCAGATGCCGAAGAGCGGGGTCTTGCGCTCCAGGACGGCCTGCATGACGGCGACCGGACCGTCGGCGGTCGCCGGGTCGCCGGGGCCGTTGGAGAAGAACACGCCGTCGGGCTCGACCGCGTACACGTCCTCGACCGTGGCGGTCGCGGGCAGGACGTGCACCTCGATGCCGCGCTCGGCCATGCGGTGCGGGGTCATGCCCTTGATGCCCAGGTCGACCGCGGCGACGGTGAACTTCTTCCCACCGATCGCGGGGACGACGTACGCCTCCTTGGTGGCGACCTCGGCGGAGAGGTCGGCGCCCTGCATCTCGGGGGCCTGGCGCACCTCGGCGAGCATCGTGCCCTCGTCGGGCAGGGCGTTGCCGGAGAAGATGCCGACGCGCATCGCGCCGCGCTCGCGCAGGTGGCGGGTGAGGGCGCGGGTGTCGATGCCGCTGATGCCGACGACGCCCTGGCGGGCCAGCTCCTCGTCCAGCGAGCGGCGGGAGCGCCAGTTGGAGGGGATCCGGGCGGGGTCGCGGACGACGTAGCCGGCGACCCAGATCCGCTGCGACTCGGGGTCCTCGTCGTTCACGCCGGTGTTGCCGACGTGCGGGGCGGTCATGACGACCACCTGGCGGTGGTACGACGGGTCGGTCAGGGTCTCCTGGTAGCCGGTCATGCCGGTGGAGAACACCGCCTCGCCGAAGGTCACCCCCATGGCCCCGTAGGCGCGGCCGCGGAAGGTCCGGCCGTCCTCCAGGACGAGTACGGCGGGGACCTTGGCGGTCCCCCTGGTGGAGGTCGTCATCGTGCGCCTTCCGTGTTGTGGTTCATGTGGTGCAACTGGGTGAGGGCCTCGACCCAGGCGGGGTGCTCGGCGGCGGTGTCCGAGCGGAAACCGGAATCGATCTCCCGGTCGCCGTGCGCCCAGGTGATCACCAGCAGGCCGCCCTCGGTGAGGACCTTGCCCGCGATGCCCTTGTCGAGCCGGGCGCCGCGCAGCCGGTCCGCGGGGATGAAGAAGTCCTGGGCGCCGGGCCGTACGACGGTGACGCCCCGGTCCGTCAGGGTGAGCTCGGCGCGGCTGCGGGTGCCGAGGCCGCGCGCGACGATCCGGTCGAGCCACTGCCCGGCGGTGGTGGAGCCGTGGTAGCGGCCCGTCATCGTCAGCCGCGGCTCGGCGGGCGTCTCCGGGGCGGTGGGCAGCTCGGGCAGGTCGCCCTGGAGCGTGCCGCGCCACTTCCAGCCCTCGCGCATCAGCCAGTAGACCAGCGCGATGAAGAGCAGCAGCCCGACGACCCAGCCGGCCCGTGCGGCCCAGTCGGTGACCGCCTGGGACTTCTCCCCGGCCGCCAGATTGATCAGTGCAGGTGTCACGCGAGATTCCCGTCCACGACCGTCGCCCGTCCCCGCAGGAAGGTGTGGGTGACGCGACCCGGCAGCTCACGGCCCTCGTACGGGGTGTTGCGGCTGCGGGAGGCGAAGCCCGCGGGGTCCACGGGTCCACGGTAAGCGGAATCGACCAGAGTGAGGTTGGCGGGCTCCCCCGCGGCGACCGGACGGCCGTGGCCGGCGAGGCGGCCGATCTCCGCCGGGCGGGAGGACATCCGCTCGGCGACGCCCGCCCAGTCCAGGAGGCCGGTGTCGACCATGGTGTGCTGGACGACCGACAGGGCGGTCTCCAGGCCGACCATGCCCATGGCCGCGGCGCCCCACTCGCAGTCCTTGTCCTCGTGCGGGTGCGGGGCGTGGTCGGTGGCGACGATGTCGATCGTGCCGTCGGCCAGCGCCTCACGGAGCGCCAGCACGTCGCGCTCGGTGCGCAGCGGCGGGTTCACCTTGTAGACGGGGTTGTACGAACGGACGAGCTCGTCGGTGAGGAGCAGGTGGTGCGGGGTGACCTCGGCGGTGACGTCGATGCCGCGCGACTTGGCCCAGCGGACGATCTCCACCGAGCCCGCCGTGGAGAGGTGGCAGATGTGCACCCGGGAGCCGACGTGCTCGGCGAGGAGGACATCGCGGGCGATGATCGACTCCTCGGCGACGGCGGGCCAGCCGCCCAGTCCCAGCTCGGCGGAGACGATGCCCTCGTTCATCTGGGCGCCCTCGGTGAGGCGGGGCTCCTGGGCGTGCTGGGCGACGACGCCGCCGAACGCCTTCACGTACTCCAGGGCGCGGCGCATGATCACCGCGTCGTCGACGCACTTGCCGTCGTCGGAGAAGACGCGGACCCCGGCGGCGGAGTCGTGCATGGCGCCCAGCTCGGCGAGCTGCTTGCCCTCCAGGCCGACGGTGACGGCGCCGATGGGCTGGACGTCGCAGTAGCCGGACTCCTTGCCCAGCCGCCACACCTGCTCCACGACGCCGGCGGTGTCGGCGACCGGGAAGGTGTTGGCCATGGCGAAGACCGCGGTGTAGCCGCCGCTCGCCGCGGCCCGGGTGCCGGTGAGCACGGTCTCGGAGTCCTCGCGGCCCGGCTCGCGCAGGTGGGTGTGGAGGTCGACGAGGCCCGGCAGCAGGATCTTGCCGTCGGCCTCGACGACGGTGGCGTCGCCCGCCTCGATGCCGGTGCCCACCTCGGCGATGGTCTCGCCGTCGATGAGGACGTCCTGGGGCTCGCCGCCGAGGATCTTCGCACCGCGGATAAGGATCTTGCTCATGGTTAGTTGTTCTCCTCGGTGCGGGTGGTGGTGACGGCCGGCTCGGAGCCGCCGAGCAGCAGGTAGAGGACGGCCATGCGGGTGCTGACGCCGTTGGCGACCTGCTCGACCGCGGTGCAGCGGTCGGAGTCGGCGACCTCCGCGGTGATCTCCATACCCCGGTTCATCGGGCCGGGGTGCATCACGATGGCGTGTTCCGGCATACGGGCCATCCGGTCGCCGTTGAGCCCGTAGCGGCGGGAGTACTCACGCTCGGTGGGGAAGAAGGCGGCGTTCATGCGCTCGCGCTGGACGCGCAGCATCATGACGGCGTCGGACTTCGGCAGCACCGCGTCCAAGTCGTAGGAGACCTCGCAGGGCCATTGCTCGACGCCGATCGGCACCAGGGTGGGCGGTGCGACCAGGGTGACGTGGGCGCCGAGGGTGTTCAGCAGGTGGACGTTGGAGCGGGCCACCCGGCTGTGCAGGACGTCGCCGACGATCGTGATCCGGCGGCCCGCGAGGTCCTCGCCGAGCCCGGTGTCGCGCCCGATCAGGCGGCGGCGCATGGTGAAGGCGTCCAGGAGCGCCTGGGTGGGGTGCTCGTGGGTGCCGTCACCGGCGTTGACCACGGCGCCGTCGATCCAGCCGGAGTTCGCCAGCCGGTAGGGGGCGCCGGAGGCGTGGTGGCGGATGACGACCGCGTCGGCGCCCATGGCCTCCAGGGTCAGGGCCGTGTCCTTGAGGGACTCGCCCTTGGAGACCGAGGAGCCCTTGGCGGAGAAGTTGATGACGTCGGCGGAGAGCCGCTTGGCGGCCGCCTCGAAGGAGATGCGGGTCCGCGTCGAGTCCTCGAAGAAGAGGTTGACGACGGTACGGCCGCGCAGGGTCGGCAGTTTCTTGATCGGCCGGTCGGCGACCCGGGCCATCTCCTCGGCGGTGTCGAGGATCAGGACGGCGTCGTCGCGCGTGAGGTCGGTGGCCGAGATGAGGTGGCGCTTCATCCGGATGCTCCGTGGTCGAGGAGGTGTGTGGGGGTGGCGAGCGGCCCGCGGCCGGGCATGCGGCTGCGCGGAACCGGCGGTCGCCGGGGCCGGAGGGGAGACCGCTACTGCTGGGCCGGAGCGGTCTCGCGCACGCCGAGGAGCACGCTGTCGCGGCCGTCCTCCTCGGTGAGCTGCACCTTGACCGTCTCCCGCAGCGACGTGGGGAGGTTCTTGCCGACGTAGTCGGCGCGGATCGGCAGCTCGCGGTGGCCGCGGTCGACGAGAACCGCGAGCTGGACGGCGCGGGGGCGGCCGATGTCGTTGAGCGCGTCGAGCGCCGCGCGGATCGTCCGGCCGGAGAAGAGCACGTCGTCGACGAGGATCACCAGGCGCCCGTCGATGCCCGGACCGGGGATGTCGGTGCGGGCGAGCGCGCGGGCAGGGCGGAGCCGCAGGTCGTCGCGGTACATGGTGATGTCGAGGGAGCCGACCGGGGTCTTGCCTCCGGTGATCTCCTCGAGCTTGGCGGCCAGCCGGCGGGCGAGGAAGACCCCGCGCGTCGGAATGCCGAGGAGCACCACGTCGTCGGCGCCCTTGGCGCGCTCGACGATCTCGTGGGCGATACGGGTCAGGACCCGGGCGATGTCCGGTGCTTCGAGCACGGGACGGGCGGCGGAACCGGCCTGGTTCACGTCACGGTTTGCGTCCATACGAAACGGACCCCCTTCTCCGCCTCACGGGACGGACATTAAAGGACGTCGGATTAACGTTCTTCACGTTACCAGGGTCCGGGGCGGACACCGGCCACCACCCCGCACGGGCGATGCTGTGGACCATTCGGCTTGACGAAGGCAGATTACGCTGCGTAACCTCACAGTGAGTTACCAGCCGCGCGGCGGAGCCGCACGTCTATACGCGTCCGGGGAGCTTTATGTCCAGCGAATACGCCAAACAGCTCGGGGCCAAGCTCCGCGCCATCCGCACCCAGCAGGGCCTCTCCCTTCATGGCGTCGAGGAGAAGTCCCAGGGCCGCTGGAAGGCCGTGGTAGTGGGTTCGTACGAGCGCGGCGACCGTGCCGTGACCGTGCAGCGCCTGGCCGAGCTGGCCGACTTCTACGGCGTTCCGGTGCAGGAACTGCTGCCGGGCACCACGCCGGGCGGGGCCGCCGAGCCGCCGCCGAAGCTGGTCCTGGACCTTGAGCGCCTGGCCCACGTGCCGGCCGAGAAGGCGGGCCCGCTCCAGCGCTATGCCGCGACCATCCAGAGCCAGCGCGGCGATTACAACGGCAAGGTCCTGTCGATCCGCCAGGACGACCTGCGCACGCTTGCCGTGATCTATGACCAGTCGCCCTCGGTGCTCACCGAGCAGCTGATCAGCTGGGGAGTGCTCGACGCGGACGCGCGCCGCGCCGTCCAGCACGAGGACGCCTGAGCCTCGACCCATTAGGGAAAAGCCGCGGGGCGGGGAGAAACCTTCGAAGGTTTCTCCCCGCCCCGCGGCTTTTTGCGTCTGTCAGCTCTCGTCGCGACGAAGGCTCGGCTTGAGGTCCTTGAAACGGCCGAGCAGGCCGTTCACGAAGGACGGCGAGTCGTCCGTGGAGAACTCCTTGGCGAGCTGCACCGCCTCGTCGATCGCCACCGCGTCCGGGGTCTCGTCCTCCCAGATCAGCTCGTAGGCACCGAGCCGCACGATGTTCCGGTCCGCGACCGGCATCCGGTCCAGGTCCCAGTCGACCGCATAGGTGGCGATGAGCTCGTCGATACGGGAGACGTGCTCCGCGTACCCCTCGACCAGCTGCATCGTGTATTCGTTGACCGGCGGCTGCCGGTCGTCGGAGCGCGAATGCCGGACCCAGTCCGCGAGGACGTTCTGCACGGTGGTACCGCGCTGATCGGCCTCGAAGAGGATCTGGAAGGCGCGCTTACGGGCCTTGCTGCGGGCGGCCACGGTTAGCTGTTCACCCGACCGAGGTAATCGCCGGTGCGCGTGTCGACCTTGATCTTCTCACCCGTGGTGATGAAGAGCGGGACCTGGATCTCGTAGCCGGTCTCCAGCTTGGCGGGCTTGGAGCCGCCGGTGGAGCGGTCGCCCTGGACACCCGGGTCGGTGTGCTCGATGGTCAGCTCGACGGCGGCCGGCAGCTCGACGTAGAGCACCTCGTCGCCGTGCTTCGCGACGACGGCCTCGAAGCCCTCGATCAGGAAGTTGGCGGCGTCACCGACGGCCTTGCGGTCGACGTGCAGCTGGTCGTACGTGTCCATGTCCATGAACACGAAGTACTCGCCGTCCATGTACGAGAACTGCATACCGCGCTTGTCGACGGTGGCCGTCTCGACCTTCACACCGGCGTTGAAGGTCTTGTCGACCACCTTGCCGGAGAGCACGTTCTTCAGCTTCGTGCGGACGAAGGCGGGGCCCTTGCCGGGCTTGACGTGCTGGAACTCGACGACGGACCAGAGCTGGCCTCCGTCGAGCTTGAGCACCATGCCGTTCTTGAGGTCGTTCGTGGAAGCCACGGTTGCGGAATCTCCTGGACTGAAGCTGGGACCCCGAAGGCACGCGCTACAGCGCGAGCAGCTCCTTGGTCGTGATGGTGAGTAGCTCGGGTCCGCCGTCCGCCTCTGGGCGGACGACGAGCGTGTCATCGATCCGGACGCCGCCCCGCCCCGGGAGGTGAACCCCCGGATCTACGGTGACCGGCACGCAAGCGTCCAGTTTACCCATTGCCGAGGGCGTCAGCCGAGGGTCCTCGTCGTTTTCGAGTCCGACGCCGTGTCCGATGCGCGGTCCGAGCCGCTCACCGTGGCCCGCGGCCTCCAGGACGACCCGTGCCGCGCGGTCCACGTCGCGGTACGGAGTGCCCGGCGCGAGCTTCTCCCGGCCCGCCCGCTGGGCGGCGAAGACCTGATCGTACAGCTCGATCTGCCAGTCCGCGGGGGTGGTGCCGATGACGAAGGTCCGGGCCACCTCGCTGCGGTAGCCGCGGTAGTCGGCGCCCAGGCACACACAGAGGAAATCGCCCTCCTCCACCCGGCGGTCGGTGGGCACGTGCCCGGCCAGCCCCGAATTGGGGCCCGTGCCGACCGAGGTGGTGAAGGCCGGTCCGGCCGCGCCGTGGTCGACCAGGCGGCGCTCCAGCTCCAGCGCCAGGTGCCGCTCCGTGCGGCCGACGAGGATCGACTCCAGGAGCTCGCCCAGCGCCTGGTCGGCGATCTCCGCGGCGATCCGCAGCGCGGAGATCTCCTCGTTGTCCTTGACCACCCGCTGCTGCTCCACGGCCGTGCCCAGGTCGTCCAGGCGCAGCCGGGGCGCGACCGAGCGCAGCGCGCGGTGGCGGGAGACGGTCAGGTGGTGCTCCTCCACGGCCAGCGAGCGGGCCCCGGCCGCGGCGGCGCGCTCGGCCCCGGCCACGGCGGGGTCGCCGTCCGGCGCGGGCAGCACCACGATCCGCAAGCCCTCGGCGGGGCGGTCGGCAGAGCGCTCCGCGACCGGGTCGCCTCGGCACAGCAGGGAGTCCTCTGCGGGCCCGACGAGCAGCGCGGCACCCGTCGGCGCCCCGCCCGCCAGATACCGGACGTTGGCGTCGCCGGACACCAGCGCGGCCTCGCTCCCGGCCGCCTCGCAGCGCTCACGCAGCCGCGCGCGGCGCGCCGCGTACACCTCGGACATGCTTTTGAGCGTACGGCCGAGTGCCGGGGCGGGCCGTCCCAGCGCGTCCGACCGGGCGCTACCGGTGGCCCGGCGGGGCGGCCAGGGCGCGGGCGACGACGTCGTCCAGCAGCCGGGCCGTGGTGGCGACGTCCTGCTGGGAGTTGTCGATGATCGGCAGGCCGGAGCCGTACCAGCCGGCCATCCGGCCGTGGATCCGGGCGACCTCCTCGTCGCCGAGGCGCCGGTTGCCGGTGCGCTGGGCGTTGCGCTCCAGGACGATCTCCAGGCCGGGCAGCAGGACCACGGGCAGCAGCCCCGGGCCGACGTGCCGCTTCCAGCCGCCGAGGCCGACGACGGGCCGGTCGGGGAAGACGGCGTCGTCCAGGACGCAGGAGATGCCGTTGGCAAGGAAGTTGCGGGCGGCGAAGCCGCAGGTGCGGCGGGCGAGGCGGTACTGCGCCTCGGAGTGGTCGTTCCACCCGGACCGCGGGTCGGCGAAGCCCGAGCGCACCCACTCGCGCACGTCGTCGAGGCTGATGTGCGCCGTGGGCACCCGGCGGGTGTCCGCCCAGTGCCGGGCCACGGTCGTCTTCCCGGCCCCGGCGGGGCCGATGAGCAGCACCGCGACGGCCGCGTGCGCGGCGTCGGCGGCGAGGACGGGGGCGTCGGGCGGGAGCTGGAGGTGCCCGGTCGGATCCGGCACGGAAGGCGGTGCCGTGGGGTGCGGCACGGGGGCGGGCCACCCGGGTGCCGGTGCGGGGTGCGGCGGCACCGGCGGGTGGGGTGGCGGCAGCGGCGGTCCCACTGGGTGCTGCATCCGGTGGCACTCCGTCTCGTACGGACGCGGCTCCGCCGCGTGGTGAAGGGGGCCCGCGGGTGGGTGGTCACGGGTGGTTCGTCCCGCGGCCACCCCCCGGGCCGACCAGACGGGAGAGTACCCGAGAGCACCCTCCCCGGCCCTCGCACCGGGAACGCCCGGCTCAGCCCGCGAGTTCCTCCGCCAGGGCCCGCAGCGCGAGCCGGTACGAGCCGATGCCGAAGCCCGCCACCGTGCCGCTGGCCACCGCCGCGATCACCGAGGTGTGGCGGAACTCCTCCCGCGCGTACGGGTTGGAGATGTGCACCTCGATGAGGGGCGCGGTGCGCTGGGCCGCCGCGTCCCGCATCGCGTACGAATAGTGGGTGAACGCCCCGGGGTTGATGACGACCGGGATCCGCCCGTCGGCCGCCTCGTGCAGCCAGCGGACCAGCTCGCCCTCATCGTTGGTCTCACGGACCTCGACCGCGAAGCCGAGCTCCGCACCGAGCTTCGTACAGACCTCGACCAGCCCCTTGTAGGAGGTCGAGCCGTAGACGTCGGGCTCGCGCGAGCCGAGCCGCCCGAGGTTGGGCCCGTTCAATACGAGCACCCGCCCGCTCACGCCGCGATCTCCGCGTGGGCGGCGAGCAGCATGGCCGGGTCGGGGCTCTCCAGGACCGTGGGCTTGGCGAGGCCGTCGAGGACGATGAAGCGCAGCCGGTCGCCGCGGGACTTCTTGTCGACCTTCATGGTCTCCACGAGCTTGGGCCACTGGTCGCCGCGGTAGGTGACGGGCAGGCCCACGGAGGTGAGGATGGCGCGGTGCCGGTCGGCGGTCGCGTCGTCCAGGCGTCCGGCGATGCGGCCGAGCTCGGCGGCGAAGACCATGCCGACGGAGACGGCGGCGCCGTGCCGCCAGTTGTAGCGCTCGTTCTTCTCGATCGCGTGGGCGAGGGTGTGCCCGTAGTTGAGGATCTCGCGCAGGCCCGACTCCTTGAGGTCGGCGGAGACGACGTCCGCCTTGACCCGGATGGCGCGCTCGATCAGCTCCGCGGTGTGCGGGCCCTGCGGGGTGCGGGCGGCCTCGGGGTCGGCCTCGATCAGGCCGAGGATGGCCGGGTCGGCGATGAAGCCCGCCTTGATCACCTCGGCGAGCCCGCTGACGTAGTCGTGGACGGGCAGCGACTCCAGCGCGGCGAGGTCGCACAGGACCCCGGCCGGGGGGTGGAAGGCGCCGACGAGGTTCTTGCCCTCGGCGGTGTTGATGCCGGTCTTGCCGCCGACCGCGGCGTCGACCATGCCCAGCACGGTGGTGGGCACGGCGATCCAGCGCACCCCGCGCAGCCAGGTCGCGGCGACGAAGCCGGCCAGGTCGGTGGTGGCGCCGCCGCCCACGCCGACGATGACGTCGGTGCGGGTGAAGCCGGTCTGGCCCAGCGCCTTCCAGCAGTAGGCCGCGACCTCGACGGTCTTGGACTCCTCGGCGTTGGGGAGCTGGACCGCGATGGCCTCGTAGCCCTGCGCGGCCAGGTCCTGGCGGAGCACCTCGCCGGTCTCGGCGAGCGCCTCCGGGTGGAGGACGGCGACCCGCTTGGCCTCGGTGCCGATCAGGCCGGGCAGCTCGTCCAGCAGCCGGTGGCCGACCAGGACGTCGTACGGGGCGGTGCCCGCGCTGGCGACCCGGATGCGGGTGGGGGCGTCGGTCATGCGTTCCTCACTGCGTGGTGTCGGGGGTACGGTCCCGGGGCAGCGCCAGCGCCTCGAGCACGGCGTCGGCCACCTCGGCCGGGGTACGGCCGCCGGTGGCGACAGTGGCGCGGGCGACCTCGGTGTAGAGCGGGCGGCGCGCCGCCATCAGCTCCCGCCACCGCTGCCGCGGGTTGACCGCGAGCAGCGGGCGCGGGGCGTCCAGGCCCACCCGGTGCACGGCGTCGGCGAGTTCGACGTCGAGGAAGACCACCGGCAGGCCCTTGAGCAGGGCGCGGGTGCCGTCGTCCATGACCGCCCCGCCGCCGAGGGCGAGCACCCCGGGGTGCTCGGCCACGGCGGCGCTGACGGCCTGCCGCTCCAGCGCGCGGAAGTGCGGCTCGCCCTCGTCGATGAAGATCTCCGGGATGGGCTTGCCCGCGGTCCGCTCGATGTCGGCGTCGGTGTCGCGGTAGCCGGTGCCCAGCCGCTGGGCGAGCAGGGCACCGATGGTGGACTTGCCGGCTCCCGGCGGGCCCACCAGCACGACGGCGGGGGAGGTCACTTGATGGCCAGGTTGTCGAGGTAGCCCTGGACGTTGCGGCGGGTCTCGGCGACGTTGTCGCCGCCGAACTTCTCCGCCACGGCGTCGGCCAGCACCAGCGCCACCATGGCCTCGGCGACGATGCCCGCGGCCGGGACGGCGCAGACGTCGGAGCGCTGGTGGTGCGCCTGCGTGGCCTCGCCGGTGACCACGTCGACGGTGGCCAGGGCGCGCGGCACGGTCGCGATGGGCTTCATCGCGGCCCGCACCCGCAGCAGCTCACCGGTGGTGAGGCCGCCCTCGGTGCCGCCGGAGCGGCCGGAGGTGCGGCGGATGCCCTCGTCGGTGACGACGATCTCGTCGTGCGCCTTGGAGCCGGGCACGCGGGCCAGGTCGAAGCCGTCGCCGACCTCGACGCCCTTGATGGCCTGGATGCCCATCAGGGCGGCGGCGAGGCGCGCGTCGAGCCGGCGGTCCCAGTGGACGTGCGAGCCGAGGCCGACGGGGACGCCGTAGGCGAGCACCTCGACGACGCCGCCGAGGGTGTCACCGTCCTTGTGGGCCTGGTCGATCTCGGCGACCATCGCCTTGCTCGCGTCCGCGTCCAGGCAGCGCACCGGGTCGGCGTCCAGTCGCTCGACGTCGGAGGGCTTGGGGTAGACGCCGTACGGCGCCTTGGCGGCGGCCAGTTCCACGACGTGGGAGACGATCTCGATCCCGGCCGTCTCCTTGAGGTAGGAGCGGGCGACGGCGCCGAGGGCGACGCGGGCCGCGGTCTCGCGGGCAGAGGCGCGCTCCAGGACCGGGCGGGCCTCGTCGAACCCGTACTTCTGCATCCCCGCGAGGTCGGCGTGGCCGGGACGCGGCCGGGTCAGCGGGGCGTTGCGGGCCAGCGCCGCCAGCTCGTCGGGGTCGACGGGGTCGGCGGACATGACCTTTTCCCACTTGGGCCACTCGGTGTTGCCGACCATCACGGCGACCGGGGAACCCATGGTCAGGCCGTGGCGCACACCGCCGAGGAAGGTGACCTCGTCGCGCTCGAACTTCATGCGCGCGCCGCGACCATAGCCGAGGCGCCGCCGGGCCAGGTGGTCCGCCACCATGTCCGTGGTGATCGGCACACCGGCGGGAAGACCCTCCAGCGTCGCCACCAGTGCCGGACCATGGGACTCTCCGGCCGTCAGCCAGCGCAACCTGCTCAACGGGACTCCTCTGCTCGCGCCTTCTGATCATGCTGCGGCGCGACCCGGGGGTACCTCCCAGCGGTGGCTGGGGGCGCGCGGCCCTGGTCCGCCGTCTCCGATCCTCCCACGTCCCGGGCCCTTCCCCGGCCGCAGGTCCGGGTTGTGGACGGACCTGATCAGGTCGTGGTCAGCGGGCGCGGGCCGCGAGGGCGCTCTCGCCCGCCGCGCGCATAGCCGCCAGGGGGCCCGGCGTACGGCCGGTCATCTGCTCGACCTGGAGCACCGCCTGGTGCACCAGGAGGTCCAGGCCGCTGAGGACGGCACCGCCGCGCGCCGTCCAGGCGGCGGCCAGCGGGGTCGGCCACGGTTCGTAGAGCACGTCGAAGAGCGTGCCGGGGCGGTCCGGGACCGCGGCGGCGAGGGCGTCCGTGGCACCGGCCGGGGTGGTGGCGACGACCAGGGGCGCGGCGAACGCCTCGGCCACCCGGGACCAGTCGGCGGTGGTGACGGCCACGCCGAGCCGCTCGCCCCACTGGCGCATCTCGGCGGCCCGCTCCTCGCTGCGCACATAGGCGGTGACCTCGCCGGTGCAGATCCGGGCGAGGGCGGCGAGGGCGGAGGAGGCGGTGGCCCCGGCGCCGAGGACGGCGGCGGAGCCGACCTTCTCGACGCCGCGCTCGCGCAGGGCGGCCCCGATGCCCGGGATGTCGGTGTTGTCGCCGAGGCGGCGGCCGTCCTCGGTGAAGATGACGGTGTTGACGGCCTCGACGGAGGCGGCGGTGTCGCTCACCTCGTCGAGCAGCGGGATCACCGCGCGCTTGAGCGGCATCGTGAGCGAGAACCCCGCCCAGGTGCCGTCGAGCCCCGCGAAGAAGCCGGGCAGCCCGGCCTCGTCGATCTCGAAGCGGTCGTACGTCCACTCCCCCAGGCCCAGCTCCGCGTAGGCGGCGCGGTGCAGGACCGGGGAGAGGGAGTGACCGATCGGCGATCCGAGCACGGCGGCCCTGCGGCGCCCGGGGTCGGGGCTCATCCCTGCTTCTTCCTCTGGTTCTCGTTGAACTCCTGGACGAGCTTGTCGTGCTCGGCCAGCGTGCTCGCGAACTTCGTCGTCTTGCCGTCGACGGAGACGAAGTAGTACCAGTCGCCCGGCTCGGGGTCCATCGCGGCCTTCAGCGCCTCTTCGCCGGGGTTGCCGATGGGACCGGGCGGCAGGCCCTTGGAGTGGTACGTGTTGTACGGATCGTCGTACGACCGGAGCTGCTTGGGGTCGAGGTCGAGCTTGCTCTGGTTCTTGATGTAGTTGTACGTCGAGTCGAACTCGAGCTTGCCGTTGGTCTGGGTGTTGGTCGGCTTGAGCCGGTTGTAGATCACCCGGGACATCTTGCGGAAGTCGTCGTGGGTCATGCCCTCGGCGTTGACCAGGCTCGCCACGGTGATCAGCTGGAGCGGGGACTTCAGGCCGAGTTCCCTGGCCTTGCCCTCCAGGTCGACCTTGGCGTAGTTCTCCTTGGCCCGCGCGACCATCTGCTTGAGGATCTCCTCGGGCTTGGTGCCCTTGCTCGCGTTGTACTGCGAGGGGTAGAGGAAGCCCTCCAGCGGGTCCTTGATCTTGGGGTCGCTGTTGGCCCAGTCGGGCAGCCCGAGGTTCTTCGCCTGGTTCTTGGCGACGTCCTTGGTGGTGCCCTGCGCGAGGCCGAGCTTGGTGTCGATCGCGGCGTAGACCGAGACGGCCCGGCGGCCCTCGCCGATGGTGAGGAAGTTGGAGGTGTTGGTCATCATCGACACGGCCGCCGCACCGGACATCTCCTGGTGCAGGGTGTACGTGCCGGGCTGGATGGCCTTGCCCTTGGGGTCCTTGCCCGCGGCCTCGGTGAAGGCGCCCGCGCTCTTGACGACGCCCGCCTTCTGGAGGATCTCGCCCATCTGGCCGATGCCCGCGCCCTTGGGGATCTCGACCTGGACCTGCCCGGTGCCCTCGCCGTCGTAGTCGGGCGCGGCGCCGAAGTGGGTCTGCCAGTAGTCGTAGGCGAGGTAGCCGCCACCGCCCACGACGCCGACGAGCACCACGGCGACCAGCAGACAGGCGGTGCCGCTGCGGCGCTTGTTCTTCTTGGTCTTCTTGCCGCGCCGGTCACGGCCGCGCGGGCGCTCCTCGGCCGGCTCGTCCTCCTCCGCCTCCGTCCGGACGGGCCCGGGGAGGTCGTCGAAGAGCGAGAGCTTCTCCTCGTCGGGCTCCGAGCGCCACTGCGCGTGCTGCTCGAACGTCGGCGCCGGCTGCTGCTGGGTGTCGTGCTGCTGGGCCTGCTGCGGCACCTGCTGCTGGGTCGCGTGCTGCCCCTGCGGCCCGCGCTGGTGCTGGGGCTGCGGCGGCGGGTAGGCGTCCTGCGTGCCGTAGTAGTCCGGGGGGGCGCCGGTGTACGGGTCGACGGGCTGCTGACCGTAGTGGTCCCCGGCGCCGGTGCCGTAGGGACCCCCCGCGCCCTGCGAGGGGTCCCAGCCGTACTGCTGCTGACCGTACTGGGGCTGTGACGGCTGCTGGGGGTGCTGATGCTGCGGATGCTGCTGCTGACCGTCGTATCCCTGGTCCCCGTACAGAGGGTCCTCGGGATGCCACGGTTGGGACCCGGGGCCCCGGCCATACTCAGTCATCAATCCCCTAGTGCCGCACAGCGGCAGCCGGTCGGCACTCCGCGGAGTGCGGGCTTCGAATCGTCCGGTCCTGTACGGGAGACGTCCGAACGGCTGCCATGTCAGCGCGGAACGTTACCGTACTGCGATCAGATGACCACGTCGACGGCCTCGCCGGGAGGCCGGCCGGAGACCTTCTCGATCTCCAGCGCGTTCTGCAGGATGACCACGGCGGCGGCCTGGTCGACGACCGAGCGCCCCTTTCTGGTGTTGACCCCGGAGGCGCGCAGTCCCTGCGCGGCTGTGACGGTCGTCATGCGCTCGTCGACCAGCCGCACCGGCACGGGCGCCACCCGCCGGGCCATCTCCTTGGCGAAGGTCCGCACCTTGGCCGCGGCCGGCCCCTCTCCCCCCTTGAGGGAGCGGGGCAGGCCGACGACGACCTCGATCGGTTCGTACTCCGCGACGATCGCCACCAGCCGCTTGTGGGCCTGCGGGATGTCGCGCCCCGGAACGGTCTCGACCGGGGTGGCGAGGATCCCGTCGGGGTCGCACGAGGCGACCCCGATCCGGGCGTCGCCCACGTCGACGGCGATGCGCCTGCCACGTCGCACGGCGATCAGGCCGCTTCGGCGACGAGGCGCTCGACGGCGGCGACGGCCTCGTCGACGGCGTCGGGGTTCTGGCCGCCGCCCTGGGCGACGTCCGGCTTGCCGCCGCCTCCGCCGCCGAGGGTCTTGGCGGCCGTGCGCACCAGGTCGCCGGCCTTGAGCCCGCGCTCACGGGCGGCCTCGTTGGTGGCGATCACGGTCAGCGGACGGCCGTTCACCACGGTGAACAGCGCGACGACGGCGGCCCGGCCGCCCTGGATCCGGCCGCGGACGTCGAGGACGAGCTTGCGCAGGTCGTCGGCGCCGGTGCCGTCCGGCACCCGGCCGATGGCCAGGGCCACGCCGTGGATGTCCTTGGCGCCCTCGGCGAGACCGGCGGCGGCCTGGAGCACCTTCTCGGCGCGGAAGCGCTCGATCTCCTTCTCGGCGTCCTTGAGCTTGGCGAGCATCCCGGAGATCTTCTCCGGCAGCTCCTCCGGGCGGCCCTTGACCAGCTCCTGGAGCTGGGCGACGACCGTGTGCTCCTTGGCGAGGAAGCTGTAGGCGTCCACGCCCACCAGGGCCTCGACACGGCGCACGCCGGAGCCGATGGAGGACTCGCCGAGCAGCTTCACCAGGCCCAGCTGGGCGGTGTTGGCGACGTGCGTACCGCCGCACAGCTCCTTGGAGAAGTCGCCGATGGTCACGACGCGCACCCGCTCGCCGTACTTCTCGCCGAACTCGGCGATGGCGCCCTGCTTCTTGGCCTCGTCGATGCTCATGACCTCGGCCTGGACGTCGAGTTCACGGGAGAGGACCTCGTTGATCCGCTGCTCGACGTCCGTGAGGACGCTGCCGGGCACGGCGGCCGGGGAGCCGAAGTCGAAGCGGAAGCGGCCGGGCGAGTTCTCCGAGCCGGCCTGGGCGGCCGTCGGGCCCAGGGCGTCGCGCAGCGCCTGGTGGGTGAGGTGGGTGGCGCTGTGGGCACGGGCGATGGCCCGACGGCGCGTCACATCGATGGAGGCGTAGGCGGACGCGCCCACGGTGACCTCGCCGACCTGGACGACGCCCTTGTGGACGTTGACGCCCGGGACGGGCTTCTGCACGTCGCGGACCTCGATGACGGCACCGCTGTCGAGGCGGATGCGGCCCTGGTCGGCGAGCTGGCCGCCGCCCTCGGCGTAGAAGGGGGTGCGGTCGAGGACGACCTCGACCTCGTCGCCCTCGGTGGCGGCGGGCGAGGGCACGCCGTCGACGAGCAGGCCGAGGACCGTGGCCTCGTTCTCGGTGCGGGTGTAGCCCGTGAAGTCGGTCTCGCCGGCGGTGTCGGCCAGCGCGCGGTAGGCCGACAGGTCGGCGTGGCCGGTCTTCTTGGCCCTGGCGTCGGCCTTGGCCCGCTCCCGCTGCTCCTTCATCAGGCGGCGGAAGCCGTCCTGATCCACCGTCAGGCCCTGCTCGGCGGCCATCTCCAGGGTGAGGTCGATCGGGAAGCCCCAGGTGTCGTGGAGCAGGAACGCCTTCTCACCGGGGAGCACCGTGCCACCGGAGGTCTTGGTCTCGGTGACGGCGGTGTCGAGGATGTTGGTGCCGGTCTTGAGGGTCTTGAGGAAGGCGGCCTCCTCGGCGAGGGCGACCGTCTCGATGCGCTTACGGTCGGTGAGCAGCTCCGGGTACTGCTCGCCCATCGTCGTCAGGACGGTGTCGACGAGCTCGCCGACGACCGGCTCGGTGGCGCCCAACAGGCGCATGTTGCGGATGGCGCGGCGCATGATGCGGCGCAGCACATAGCCGCGGCCCTCGTTGCCGGGGGTGACGCCGTCGCCGATGAGCATCACGGAGGTGCGGATGTGGTCGGCGACCACGCGCAGGGCCACGTCGGTGTCGTGGGCGGCGCCGTAGGCCACGCCGGTGAGGGCGGTGGCCTTGTCCATGACGACGCGCAGGGTGTCGGTCTCGTACATGTTCTGTACGCCCTGCAGGATCATGGCGAGGCGCTCGAGGCCGAGGCCCGTGTCGATGTTCTTCGACGGCAGGTCGCCGAGGATCGGGAAGTTCTCCTTGTCCTCGCCGGCGCCGCGCTCGTACTGCATGAAGACCAGGTTCCAGATCTCCACGTACCGCTCGTCGTTGACGGCCGGGCCGCCCTCGACGCCGAACTCGGGGCCGCGGTCGTAGTTGATCTCGGAGCACGGGCCGCAGGGGCCGGGGACGCCCATGGACCAGAAGTTGTCCTTCTTGCCCAGGCGCTGGATGCGCTCGGCGGGGACGCCCACCACGTCGCGCCAGATCCGCTCGGCCTCGTCGTCGTCGAGGTAGACGGTGATCCAGAGCTTCTCCGGCTCCAGGCCGTAGCCGCCGTCCGCCACGGAGCCGGTGAGCAGCTCCCAGGCCAGCTTGATGGCGCCTTCCTTGAAGTAGTCGCCGAAGGAGAAGTTGCCGCACATCTGGAAGAACGTGCCGTGGCGGGTGGTCTTGCCGACCTCTTCGATGTCCGGCGTGCGGACGCACTTCTGCACGCTGGTGGCGCGCGTGAAGGGGGGCTTGACCTCGCCGAGGAAGTACGGCTTGAAGGGGACCATGCCCGCGGGGACCAGGAGCAGCGTCGGGTCGTCCGCGATGAGCGACGCCGACGGCACGACGGTGTGCCCGCGCTCCTCGAAGAAGCGCAGCCAGCGGCGGCGGATTTCAGCCGACTCCATCAGTGGTCCTCTTTCCGGGTGAACGAGTGGTAGGTGTGCTGCTGTTCGAGTGCGACCAGCCGGCGCTGTTCGGGGAGCTCCCGGCGCTCGGGGTCGGGATCGGCCGTGAGGCCGAGTGCGTCCTTGAGGGCCGCCTCGCGGTGCGCCATGCCGTCGCGGACGTCGAGGGCGAAGAGCTTGACCCGGCGGCCCGCGACGACCGCGCGGTCCGCCGCCTGGAGAGCCAGGCTCTCCGGGGTGAGCCGGGCCAGCTTGCGGTTGACCTTGGTCGTGGCCCAGACACCGGCGGCTACACCGGTCGTGAACCAGAAGGTGCGGCGGAACATTCCTGGGGTCAACCCTTCCCACGGATTCGGCGGCTGCCGCGCCGGGCGGACGGCAGTTTCTGGCCGACGGTCTTGCCGACGAACACGGAGCGCTGCGGCGCCGCCTCCGCGGGCGCGGTCTTGCGGCCGATCGCGCGCCGCACGCCGTAGCCGAACGCCGCGACCTTGACCAGGGGCCCGCCGAAGGCGGAGGAGACGGTCGAGGAGAGCGCGGAGGCGTTCGCCGTGACCTCCTGGACGTCCGCGGCGATCGAGTCGACGCGGGCGAGCTGGGTGTTGGCGGAGCGCACGGTCGCGGAGGCGTCGGCGAGCAGCGGCACGGCCTGCTCGCAGACGTCGGCCACCAGCTTGGTGGCGGCCTTGAGCGTCTGCGCGAGCCGCACCAGGACCAGGGCCATGAACGACACGAGGATCGCCCAGAAGACGGCCACGAGGATCCCGGCCACCTCTCCACCGGACACGCTGCACCGCTCCCTGCTGGTCGTCGTTGCTCGACTGCCGCCTGCTGTCTCAGGACGTCTGCGGACGCCCCTTGACGTCCTGTACGACCTTATCGCGCCGGGCCTCGGCGCCCGTACCGGATTGTCGCGGCGTCCACCCTGCCGACCAGCCGGAGTTTACGGTGCGCACACTCATCAGTACTCTCTGTGTGCCATGCCACCTCTCTCCGGCTCTCCGCTCCCCGGCACCCCCTCCCCCGGCTCCCACGGTGCCGCCGCACCGGGCTGTCACCGGCCGGGGCCGCCGGGCAATCTGCCCGCCGAGCCCAGCCGTTTCATCGGCCGCGGTCGCGAACTGGACGCGCTCGCCGCGCAGGTGGAGCGGGCCCGGCTGGTGACGGTCACCGGGGTCGGTGGCGTCGGCAAGACCCGGCTCGCGCTCCGGCTCGCCACCGCTTTGCAGGATCGCTTCTGCGACGGGGCGTGGCTGGCCGGGCTCACCTCGCTCACCGACCCGGCCCTGCTGGACCACACGGTCGCCGAGGCCCTGGGGCTGACCGACCACACGGACCGGCCGCCGCGCGCGTCCCTGCTGGAGCAGCTCGCCGAGCGGCGGCTGCTGCTGGTCCTGGACGGGTGCGAGCAGTTGACGGAAGCGTGCGCGGCACTCGTCCACGCGCTGCTGCGGCGGGCGCCGGGGCTGCGGATCCTGGTGGCCTCCCGGCGGCCGCTGGGGATCGCGGGCGAACAGGTCTTCCCGCTGCCGCCGCTGTCGGACCCGGAGGCGGCCGAGCTCTTCGAGGACCGCGCCGGGTCGTGGCTCCGCGGCGGGGAGGAGGAGCGCACCGCCGCGGAGGAGCTGTGCCGCAGGCTGGACGGCATCCCGCTGGCCCTGGAGCTGGCGGCGGCGCGGCTGGGCCCGCTGTCGGTGGCACAGGTGCTGGAGCGGGTCGACGACCGGTTCCGGCTGCTGGCCGGGGGCGTGCGAAGCGCGCTGCCGCGCCATCAGACGCTGCGTACGGCCATCGGCTGGAGCCATGAGCTGTGCACGCCTGCCGAGCGGCTGCTGTGGGCGCGGCTGACGGTCTTCGCGGGCCTGTTCGACCTGGAGGCAGCGGAGTACGTCTGCTCGGGTCCCGAGCTGCCGGCCGAGGGGCTGCTCGACGTGCTCGCCGAGCTGGTGGCGCAGTCCGTGGTGGTGCGGGAGGACACCCCGCTGGGTCCGCGCTACCGGCTGCTGGACCCGGTGCGGATGTACGGGGCGGGCTGGCTGGACGCGCTGGCGGACGGCGAGCGGATGCGGCGCAGGCACCGCGACTGGTACATGGGCCTGGTCACCTGGTGCGAGCTGGACTGGTTCAGCCCCCGGCAGGCGGAGGTGGCGGCGCGGATCGAGGCGGAGCTGCCGAACCTGCGGATCGCCCTGGAGTACAGCCTGGAGGAGAAGGGCGAGGCCCACATCGGGCAGTACCTCGCGGCGACGCTGTGGTTCTACTGGGTCGGCTGCGGGCGGCTGGCGGAGGGGCGGCACTGGCTGGACCGCGCGCTGGAGGCCGAGGCGGACAACGAGGAGACCCGGCTGAAGACCCTGTGGGTGCTGGGTCATGTGGCGGTGCTCCAGGGCGACCCGGCCCGTGCGGTGGGGGCGCTGGCGGAGTGCCGGGAGACGGCCGAGCACAGCGGCCACGCCCGCGGCCTGGCCTATGCCGAGCACCGGGCGGGCGCGCTGGCCCTGGTCTCGGACGACCTGCCGCGCGCCGAGGAGCTGCTGCGGTCGGCGCTGGCGCGCTTTCAGGAGATCGGCGAGCTGAACAGCAATGTCCTGATGGGCCAGGTGGAGCTGGCGATGGCCGTCGCCTTCCAGGGCGATCCGGCGGGCGCGGTGCGGCTGTGCGAGGAGGTCCGGGACGTCTGCGCGGACCACGGCGAGCGCCGGTCGCTGGCGTACGCGCTGTACGTGCTGGGCTTCGCGGCGTGGAGCGGCGGGGACACCGCGGGCGCCCGGCCGCTGCTGGAGGAGTGCCTGGCCGTCGACCACGCCTTCCACGACCTGGTGGGCGCGGTGCTCGCGGTGGAGCTGCTGGCGCTGGTGACGCTGGACGAGGGCGGCGCGGAGGAGGCCGCGGTGCTCCAGGGCGCGGCGGGGCGGCTGTGGCGCTCGGTGGGGCTGCCGCTGTTCGGTTCGCGCCACTTCAACGCGCCGCACGCGCTGTGCGAGCGCCGACTGCGGGAGGTGCTGGGCACGCGGCGGTACGAGGAGTGCGTGCGCGAGGGGGCCCGGCTGGACCTGGACGCGGTGGTGGCGCGGTGCGGGCCCCGGGCGGAGCGGGTGCCGGTGCAGGGCACCCGGGCGGCCGCGCCGGCCGCGGGCGTACGGAGACCGGAAACGCGCGAGCCCGCCGGCTCACCGGCCGTGGAGGCCGGGGAGACGACGGGCTGAGCGAGGAGCTCGCAGGAGCCGCTACTTCCGCAGGATCAGCGGGCGTAGTACTCGACGACGAGCTGCTCGTCGCAGATCACGGGGATCTCCTTGCGGTTCGGCTCACGGTCCAGGCGGAAGGCCAGCGCCGGCAGGTTGACCTGCAGGTAGCGCGGGGTCTCGCCCTCGGTGTCGTAGCCACCGGCCATGGCGACCTGGAAGGGGTGCTTGGCGCGGCTGCGCTCGCGGACCATCACGACGTCGTCGGGACGGACGCGGAACGACGGCTTGTCGACCTTGCCACCGTTGACCTCGATGTGGCCGTGGACGACCATCTGGCGGGCCTGGTAGATGGTGCGGGCGATGCCCGAACGCAGGACCAGCGCGTCGAGGCGGCGCTCGAGCTCGACGACCAGGGCCTCGCCCGTCTTGCCCTCGGCCTTCTTGGCGCGGTCGTAGGCGCGGGCCATCTGGCGCTCGCTGATGTCGTACTGGGCGCGCAGACGCTGCTTCTCGAGCAGACGGACCTTGTAGTCCGAGTTCTGCTTGCGGCCACGGCCGTGCTCGCCCGGCGGGTAGGGGCGGGCCTCGAAGTACTTGACGGCCTTCGGCGTCAGCGCGATGCCGAGCGCACGAGACTTCTTGACCTTGGGACGCGACTGGTTAGGCACGTTCTCCAGACCTCCGTTGTAGGTTAGGTTAGGCTCACCTTACTCAAGGAGATCGCATGTCTCGTCCGGGGAACACCAGTCACATCACGGACAGCACGAAAGAGGCCGACGCAACTGATGGCGTCGACGCGACGGAGGTCCGATCAGATCGTGGTCAGCCGCGTCCCAGCGGACTTGAAATCGCACGGATGCCGTCAGCAGCCGAGCGCACACGAACTCTCGTACAGAGTACATGCTCCGCGGTACTGCTGATCCCCGGGCTGACGGGCGGGACCGGCGCGGGCACCGGGCTGCCCGCAGAACTGCTCGCGCCCGAGGCCCGCAGCGTGGGGCCCGACGGCGAGGTGTTCCTGGTCTTCCCCGCGGATTCACCGGCCGTACGCGCCGCCACGCACGCCCAGGACGACGAGCTGGCCGCCGTGCTGGAGATCACCGACGTCGCGCCGGTCTCCGTGCCCAACCGGATCCGGGGCCGCGCCTGGCTCTCCGGCTGGCTGACCTCGGTGCCCGGGGTGACCGAGCCCGGCCGGATGATGCTGCGGCTGGAGGTCGGCGAGAGCAGCGTCGACGACCTGTGGGGCGCCGAGAGCGTCGAACCGGACGACTTCGCCCGCGCCCACCCCGACCCCCTGGTCGAGCACGAGGCGGAGCTGCTCCAGCACCTGCACTCCTCGCACGGCGAGCAGGTGCGCGCGCTGAGCTCGCTCCTCGGCGAGCGGCGGCCGCGCTGCGCCCGTGACCGGGCCGTACCGCTGTCCCTGGGCCGCTACGGGCTGCGCGTGCGGTTCACCACCGCGCACGGCGAGGGCACGGCTGCCGACCGGTCCTTCGACGTGCGCTTCGAATTCCCCGAGCCGGTGCGGGACATCACCTCACTGCGGCAGGCGATGCACGCCCTCTTCGACGCCGCGGAGGAGTGAGCCGGCGCGGCCTTCAGGGGTGGGCCGGCGCTCAGCCCTCCGACTCGCCCCGCAGCCGCTTGCGGACCCGCTCGACCACATCCGCGTAGCGCGCCTCCGCGCCGTACCTCGTCGGTTCGTAGTAGCGCTTGCCGTGGATGGCGTCCGGTGCGTACTGCTGGGCGGCGATGCCGCCGGGCAGGTCGTGGGGGTAGAGATAGCCCTGCGCGTGGCCGAGCTTCTCGGCCCCCTTGTAGTGCCCGTCGCGCAGGTGCGGCGGCACGGGCCCGGCGAGGCCCGCCCGGACGTCCGCGAGGGCCGCGTCGATCGCGAGGTACGCCGCGTTGGACTTGGGCGCGAGCGCGAGCGCCACGGCCACCTGGCCGAGCACGATCCGGGCCTCCGGGAAGCCGATCAGCGCGACGGCCTGCGCACCGGCGACCGCCGTCTGGAGCGCGGTGGGGTCGGCCAGGCCGACGTCCTCGCTCGCGGAGATCATCAGCCGCCGGGCGATGAACCGCGGGTCCTCCCCCGCCTCGATCATCCGGGCCAGGTAGTGCAGGGTGGCGTCCACGTCGGAGCCGCGGATCGACTTGATCAGGGCGCTGGCGACGTCGTAGTGCTGGTCCCCGGCGCGGTCGTAGCGCACGGCCGCGCGGTCGACGGCCTCCTCCAGCGTCTCCAGGGTGATCTCGGCCTCGCCCTTGGCGATGGCCGAGCCCGCGCCCGCCTCCAGGGCCGTCAGCGCCCGCCGGGCGTCGCCTCCGGCGATCCGCAGCAGGTGCCCCTCGGCGTCCTCCGGCAGCGACACCGCGCCGCCCAGGCCGCGCTCGTCGGTGAGCGCGCGGCGCAGCAGCCCGCGCAGGTCGTCGTCGGTGAGGGCCTGGAGGGTCAGCAGCAGGGAGCGGGACAGCAGGGGCGAGATGATCGAGAAATACGGATTCTCCGTGGTGGCCGCGATCAGGGTGACCCAGCGGTTCTCGACGGCGGGCAGCAGGGAGTCCTGCTGGGCCTTGCTGAAGCGGTGGATCTCGTCGAGGAAGAGGACGGTCTCCTTGCCGTAACCGCCCGAGGCGCGGCGGGCGCCGTCGATGACGGCTCGCACCTCCTTCACCCCGGCGGTGATCGCGGACAGCTCCACGAAGCGCTTGTTGGTGGCCTGGCTGACGACATAGGCCAGGGTCGTCTTGCCGATGCCGGGCGGGCCCCAGAGGATCACCGAGGACGGCCCGGCCGGACCGCCGCTCCCCTCCCCCACGAGCCGGCGCAGCGGGGAACCCTGCTTGAGGAGATGCCCCTGGCCGACGACTTCGTCGAGGGTCCGCGGGCGCATCCGGACGGCCAGCGGACTGCTCGCCGGGTCTTTCTCCTGGCGGTCCTCGGCGGCTGCGGTGAAGAGGTCGGGTTCCACGCCGAAACCCTATGCCACACCACTGACAACGCCGCCGGACCCAGAGGTCCGACGGCGTTCGTTCAGGCGTGGAGGGCGGCGGTCAGGCGGTGCCGCCGGTCCAGAAGTCCCACCACTTGGTGAGGATCAGCATCCCGATGATGCCGATGTGCAGCACCGGCACCACCCAGTGGAACTCCAGGAACACGCGCTTGAGGCCCTGCGGTGCGGGGATGAAGCCGCTGCGGACGTTCTGCACGGTCACGTACCAGAACATGACGATCGTGCCGACCCAGGCGAGGCAGCACCACAGGCACAGCGACCCGATGACGTACAGCGACTCGTACTGCAGCCAGCTGACGAAGCCGACGCCGAAGAGGCAGCCGGCCTCCATGCCGAGCCAGTACCACCGCGGGAAGCGGGCACCGGAGAGCAGCGCCAGGCCGATCGCGATGATCGCGCCGTAGCAGGCCAGGCCGAGCATCGGGTTGGGGAACCCGAACGCCTCCGCCTGCTTGCTCTGCATGATGTTGCCGCAGGAGACGATCGGGTTGAGGCTGCACCCCGGGACGTAGTTCGGGTCCTTGAGCAGCTTGAACTTGTCGAGCGTGATGACCCAGGACGCCAGCAGGCCCATGGCACCGGTGACGACCAGCAGCAGCGCGAACGAGCGGCCGCCACCCACGGAGCCCGTGGCCGGGCCGTCCCGCTCCTCGCCGTCGGTGTCGGAGCGGTCGAGTGCCGAAGTGGTCATAGCGCCATTGATCCCATCAGTCGGTCCGTGCGGCCATTCTGCACCAGGGCCCTGACAATCAGCCCTGCCTGGTGAGGAGTTCGCCCACCACCGCGTCGAGGGCGACGGGTGTCTGCTCGCCGGTCTCCAGGTCCTTGAGCTGCACCATGCCCTCGGCGAGGTCCCGCTCACCCGCGACGAGCGCGAAGCGGGCGCCCGAGCGGTTGGCCGACTTCATGGCGTTCTTCAGGCCCTTGCCGCCGAACGCGAAGTCGGTGGCGACACCCGCGCGGCGCAGCTCGGTCACGAGGCCGAACAGCACCCGCCGGGCCTCGTCGCCCAGCGGCACGGCGAAGACCTGGGTGGCGGCGGGCAGGTCGAGCTCGATGCCCTCGGCCTTGAGCGCCAGCACCGTGCGGTCGACGCCGAGCGCCCAGCCGACGGACGGCAGCGCCGGTCCGCCGATCATCTCGGACAGGCCGTCGTAGCGGCCGCCGCCGCCCACCGCGGACTGCGAGCCGAGGCCGTCGTGGACGAACTCGAAGGTGGTGCGGGTGTAGTAGTCCAGGCCGCGGACCAGCTTCTCGTCGTCCTCGAAGGCGACGCCCGCCGCGGTCAGCAGCTCGCGCACCTGCTCGTGGTACTCCTTGCACGCCTCGCAGAGGTGGTCGCGGAGCATGGGGGCGCCGACGAGCTGCTTCTGCACGGCCTCGCGCTTGTCGTCGAGGACCCGGAGCGGGTTGATCTCGATGCGGCGCCGGGTGTCCTCGTCGAGGTCGAGGCCGCGCAGGAAGGACTGGAGCGCGTCGCGGTAGGCCGGGCGGCACTCCTTGTCGCCAAGGGAGTTGAGCAGCAGCCGGAAGTTGCTCAGGCCGAGCGACTTGTAGGCGTCGACGGCCAGGATGATCAGCTCGGCGTCGAGCGCCGGGTCCTCGGCGCCGATGGCCTCGGCGCCGACCTGCGAGAAGTGGCGGTAGCGGCCGGCCTGCGGGCGCTCGTAGCGGTAGTACGAGCCGGAGTACCAGAGCTTGACCGGGAGGTTGCCCGCCTTGTGCAGGTTGGCCTCCAGGGCCGCGCGCAGCACGGAGGCGGTGCCCTCGGGGCGCAGCGCGAGCTCGTCGCCGCCGCGCGTGGTGAGGGTGTACATCTCCTTGGTCACGATGTCGGTGGACTCGCCCACACCGCGGGAGAACAGCTCGACCTGCTCGAAGCCGGGGGTCTCGATATAGCCGTACCCGGAGCGCTTGAGCGGCGCGGAGATGGCCTCGCGCACCGCGAGGTAGACCGCGGAGTCGGGCGGGGTCAGGTCGTAGGTGCCCTTGGGGGCCTTGAACGTACTCACGGGAAAAATCGTCACATTCCTCGTCGCGGAGGGGCGGTGGCGCCGCCTCCGAGGCCGGGGCGCGCTTCCGCCAGGTCCCGCAGGTACGGGTTGGTGGCGCGCTCGCGGCCGATGCTGGTCTGGGGGCCGTGGCCGGACAGCACCACGGTCGAGTCGTCCAGGGGCAGGCACACGCGTGCCAGCGACCGGAGTATCTCGGCGTGGTCGCCGCCGGGCAGGTCGGTGCGTCCGATGGAGCCGGCGAACAGCAGGTCGCCCGAGAAGAACACCGACGGCACGTCGGAGCTCTCGGGCAGCCGGAAGGTCACCGACCCCTTGGTATGGCCGGGCGCGTGCGCGACGGAGAACTCCAGCCCGGCGAGGTCCAGCCGGGCGCCGTCGGTGAGCTCCTTGACGTCGTCCGGCTCCCCCACGGTCAGCTCGCCCATGAGGGGCTGCCCGATGGAGCGGCCGAGGGCCTTCTCCGGGTCGCTCATCATGTAGCGGTCCGAGGGGTGGATCCAGGCGGGGACGTCGTGGGCGCCGCACACCGGGACGACCGAGGCGACATGGTCGATGTGTCCATGGGTGAGGACGACGGCGACGGGCTTGAGCCGATGCTTCCTGAGCGCTTCCTCGACGCCCTGGGCGGCCTGGTGGCCCGGGTCGATGATCACGCACTCCTCGCCTGCGGCCGGGGCGACCAGATAGCAATTGGTGCCCCAGGCCCCGGCGGGGAACCCGGCGATAAGCACATTCGTCCTTAATGATCGACCAGCAGAATTCCAGCAGTGGACCGGCGGGGGCTCCCCGGCGGGGAACCCCGGCCGGTACAGAGCCTACCGGCGGCACTCCCGTCACAGCGAACCCGTATACGGTACGGGCACACCCCGCAACATCCGGATCCACCATGGACCAGACGGCACGAGGAGACGACCCGGTGGTCAGTAACGAGCAGCGGCGGCGGCAGCTCGCCCGGGAGAAGTTCCAGCGGCAGCAGGAGCGCCGCGAGGCGGCCCGCCGCAAGGCGCGCCGCCGGAACGCGGTGATCGCCGCGGGCCTGGCCGTGGTGCTCGCCGCGGGCGCGACCGCGTACGCCACGGGCGCGCTGTCCGGCGGCGGCAAGAAGGACACCACGGACGCGGCGGCGCCGGACAGCTCCACGCCGCCGAGCAAGGGCCCGGACCCGTGCGCCAAGGCGGCCCCCGGCTCCCCCTCCACCAAGTCGTGGAAGTCGGAGCCCGCGATGTCCGTCGACAAGTCGGCCTCGTACGCGATGGATCTGAAGACCACCTGCGGCGGCATCGACATCAAGCTCGACGCCGACAAGGCGCCGCACACCGTGAACTCGTTCAACTTCCTGGCCGGCGAGGGGTTCTACGACCACAGCTCGTGCCACCGGCTCACCAACGCCAACATCTACGTCCTGCAGTGCGGTGACCCCAAGGGCAACGGCACGGGCGGCTCCGGCTACACGATCCCGGACGAGAACCTCAAGGACCCGCGGATCAAGGACGGCATCTATCCGGCGGGCACGGTCGCGATGGCCAACACCGGCCAGCCGGACTCCGGCGGCAGCCAGTTCTTCCTCGTCTACCAGGACAGCAAGCTGGACCCGAAGTACACCCCGGTCGGCACCATCGGCGCCGACGGCATGAAGGTGCTCAAGAAGATCGCGGACGCCGGCGTGCAGGGCGGCGCCCCCGACGGCGCGCCCAACGCGACCGTCACGATCGACAAGGCGACCGTGGCCAAGTCCTGAGCCCCGCCGGGGTATTCCGCCACTCCCCGCGGCCGTCCCGCCGTACGACCGGGCCCTTCCGGGCCTGCGCACGGCGAAATTTCGGTCGCGCGGGATACGGACAGCCGGGCCACCGGTCGCCTATGTTGGCGTTGTGTAGGGTGCCTGATCCGACGGCTGCCCGCACCCAATCGATCAAGCCGTCGGACCGGTCAGGGCGCGGCCCTGCCGGAACAACTGTGGACGATGCCCGAGGGGCCGCGCACCGGCCCCGGCATCATGTGGAGGAGGCGCTGTGAGCAGCGACCCATGGGGCCGCGTCGATGAGACGGGGACTGTGTACGTGCGTACCGCCGACGGCGAGCAGGTCGTCGGCTCGTGGCAGGCGGGTTCCCCCGACGAGGCACTCGCCTACTTCGAGCGCAAGTACGAGGGCCTGGTCGTCGAGATCGGCCTCCTCGAGCGCCGGGTCAGGACCACCGACCTGTCGGCCAAGGACGCGACGACCGCGATCGACCACCTGCGGACGCAGGTCGACGAACACCACGTGGTCGGCGATCTGGACGCGCTGCGCGTCCGGCTCGACAAGCTCGTCGCGACGGTCGAGACGCGCCGCGAGGAGCGCAAGGCCGCCAAGGCGAAGCAGTCCGACGAGGCCCGCACGGCGAAGGAGGCGCTGGTCGCCGAGGCCGAGGAGCTGGCCGCGAGCGAGCAGTGGCGGTCGGCCGGCGAGCGGCTGCGCGCCCTGGTCGACACCTGGAAGGGCCTCCCGCGGCTGGACCGCAAGGCGGACGACGAGCTGTGGCACCGCTTCTCGCACGCCCGCTCGGCGTTCTCCAAGCGGCGCAAGGCGCACTTCGCGTCGCTGGACGCCCAGCGCGAGGAGGCCCGCAAGGCCAAGGAGAAGCTGGTCGCCGAGGCCGAGTCGCTCTCCGGGTCCGCCGACTGGGGCCCGACGGCCGCGCGTTACCGCGAGCTGATGGCGGACTGGAAGGCCGTCGGGCGCGCCCAGCGCGAGGCGGAGGACGAGCTGTGGGCCCGCTTCCGCGGCGCGCAGGACGTCTTCTTCCAGGCGCGCGGCGAGGTGTTCGCCGAGCGCGACGCCGAGCAGCAGGTCAACCTCACCCGCAAGGAGGAGCTGGTCGCCGAGGCGGAGAAGCTGCTGCCGGTGACGGACCTCAAGGCGGCGCGGGCGGCGTTCCGTTCGATCAACGAGCGCTGGGAGGCCGTGGGTCACGTGCCGCGGGACGCCCGGCCGAAGATCGAGGGCCGGATGCACACCGTCGAGCGCGCGCTCCAGGAGGCCGAGGAGAGCGAGTGGCGGCGCACCAACCCGGAGGCCCGGGCGCGCGCGGCCGGTCTGACCGGGCAGCTGCAGGCCGCGGTCGACAAGCTCCAGGAGCAGGCGGACAAGGCGCGTGCCGCGGGCAACGACGCCAAGGCCGACAAGCTCACCAAGGAGCTGGAGGGCCGCAAGGCGCTGCTGGACCAGGCCCTGAAGGGCCTGGAGGAGTTCGGCGGCTGAACGCGTAGCGCATGACGTAAGGGGCTCCGGCTATTGCCGGAGCCCCTTACTCATGTCCGCTTTCCCTTGTGTGTCGACTACGGCCTGCGGGCCGAGGTCACGCGGTAGACGTCGTAGACGCCCTCCACACCGCGCACCGCCTTGAGTACGTGACCGAGGTGCTTGGGGTCGCCCATCTCGAAGGTGAAGCGCGAGGTGGCCACCCGGTCGCGGGAGGTCTGCACGGCGGCGGAGAGGATGTTGACGTGCTGGTCGGACAGGACGCGGGTGACGTCCGACAGCAGCCGGGACCGGTCCAGCGCCTCCACCTGGATGGCGACGAGGAAGACCGACGACTGGGTCGGCGCCCACTCGACCTCGATGATCCGCTCGGGCTGCTGCGAGAGCGAGTCGACGTTGACGCAGTCGGCGCGGTGCACCGAGATGCCGTTGCCCCGCGTGACGAAGCCGATGATCGGGTCGCCCGGCACCGGCGTACAACAGCGGGCCAGCTTCACCCACACGTCGTCGACGCCCTTGACGACCACGCCGGGGTCCGCGCTGGAACGCCGCTTGGAGCGGCCGCGGATGGGCGCGGACTCCTCGATGTCCTCGGTGGCCGCGTCCTCGCCGCCGAGGGCCTGGACGAGCTTCTGCACGACGCCCTGCGCCGCGACATGGCCCTCGCCGATGGCGGCGTAGAGGGAGGAGATGTCGGGGTAGCGCATCTCGTGCGCGAGGGTGACCAGCGAGTCGCCGGTGAGGATCCGCTGGATCGGCAGGTTCTGCTTGCGCATGGCGCGCGCGATGGCGTCCTTGCCCTGCTCGATGGCCTCGTCGCGGCGCTCCTTGGAGAACCAGGCGCGGATCTTGTTGCGGGCGCGCGGTGACTTGACGAAGCCGAGCCAGTCGCGGGACGGGGCGGCGCCGGGCGCCTTGGAGGTGAAGACCTCGACCAGGTCGCCGTTGTCCAGGGTCGATTCGAGCGGGACGAGGCGGCCGTTGACCCGGGCGCCTATGGTGCGGTGGCCGACCTCGGTGTGGACGGCGTAGGCGAAGTCGACCGGGGTGGCCCCGGCCGGGAGCGCTATGACATCGCCCTTGGGCGTGAAGACGAAGACCTCGTTGCGCGAGAGGTCGAAGCGCAGGGACTCCAGGAACTCGCCCGGGTCCTCGGTCTCCTTCTGCCAGTCCAGGAGCTGCCGCAGCCAGGCCATGTCATTGACGGTGTCCTGGTTCTTCCCGGCGTTCTTGGGGACGTCGGTGCGGACCTTGGAGGCCCCGGCGACGGCCTCCTGCTTGTACTTCCAGTGCGCGGCGATGCCGTACTCCGCGCGGCGGTGCATGTCGAAGGTGCGGATCTGCAGCTCCACGGGCTTGCCGCTGGGGCCTATGACCGTCGTGTGCAGCGACTGGTACATGTTGAACTTCGGCATCGCGATGTAGTCCTTGAACCGCCCCGGGACCGGGTTCCACCGGGCGTGGACGGTGCCGAGCGCCGCGTAGCAGTCGCGGACGGTGTCGACGAGGACGCGGATGCCCACCAGGTCGTAGATCTCGGCGAAGTCACGGCCCCGCACGATCATCTTCTGGTAGACGCTGTAGTAGTGCTTGGGGCGGCCGGTGACGGTGGCCTTGATCCGGGCGGCGCGCAGGTCGGCCTGGACCTCGTCGGTGACGATGGCCAGGTATTCGTCCCGCTTGGGGGCGCGCTCGGCGACGAGGCGGACGATCTCGTCGTACATCTTGGGGTAGAGGATCGCGAAGGCGAGGTCCTCCAGCTCCCACTTGATGGTGTTCATGCCCAGCCGGTGCGCCAGCGGGGCGTAGATCTCCAGCGTCTCGCGGGCCTTCTTCTCCTGCTTCTCCCGCTTGAGGTAGCGCATGGTGCGCATGTTGTGCAGGCGGTCGGCGAGCTTGATGACCAGGACGCGCGGGTCCTTGGCCATGGCGACGACCATCTTGCGCACGGTCTCGGCCTGCGCCGCCTCGCCGAACTTGACCCGGTCGAGCTTGGTGACTCCGTCGACCAGCAGGGCGACCTGGTCGCCGAAGTCACGGCGCAGGGTGTCCAGGCCGTACTCGGTGTCCTCGACGGTGTCGTGCAGCAGGCCCGCCATCAGCGTGGCCGGGTCCATGCCCAGCTCGGCGAGGATCGTGGTCACCGCGAGGGGGTGGGTGATGTACGGATCGCCGCTCTTGCGCTTCTGCCCGCGGTGCCAGCGCTCGGCGACCTGATAGGCGCGCTCGATCTGCCGCAGGGTGGCGGTGTCGGCCTTGGGGTCGTTCCCGCGGACGACGCGCAGCAGCGGTTCGAGCACCGGGTTGTACGGGCTGGAGCGCTGGACGCCCAGGCGGGCGAGGCGGGCCCGGACCCGGCTGGAGGAGCCGGAGCGCGGGGCGGGTCCCTGCGGGACGGTGGGCCGGACGGGTGAGGCGCCCGCGGGCACGACGGCCGCCTTGTCGGCGGCGGGCGCCGGGGCCGGCTGCGCGTCGGCCGCGGCCTCGGGACCGTCGGAACCCTTGGGGGCCTCGGGAGCCGTGCGGGCCTCGGGCTCAGGCGCGCTGTCGGGGCGGCCCTGGGGCGTGCCCGTGGCCGCCGCGGCCTCGGGAGACGGCTTGTCCGGCTGTGCGGCGGTGAGCGGCTGGGCCTCGTCTGGCAAGAGCACTCCTCATGCGGGTCCGGCCCCCCGTTCAGGTCCGGACTGCCATGGTATCGAGCCGGGCGGCGTGGCCGCCGCGCGGCCGGGTGGTGCCGGGCACGAACGCGGGGCGGGCACCGGATCCTCCCGGTGCCCGCCCCGCGTCGTCGTCGATCGCGCCGTTGTCGTCCCTTACGGGTCAGAGCGTGATCAGTGCCTCCAGCGGCGCGTCGCCGAGGCCCTCGGCCAGTCGTCGCCGGCCGTCGAGGAAGCCGAGCTCCATCAGCACGGCGACGCCCGCGACCTCGGCGCCGGCCCGGCGGATCAGCTGGAGCGCCGCCTCCGCGGTGCCGCCGGTGGCGAGCACGTCGTCGATGACCAGCACCCGGTCCCCCGGGCCCACGGCGTCGGCGTGCATCTCGATCTCGGCGGTGCCGTACTCCAGCTCGTAGGACTGGGCGAGGCAGGCGCCGGGGAGCTTGCCCGCCTTGCGCACGGGGATGAAGCCGATCCCGGCGCGGACGGCGGCCGGGGCGCCCAGGATGAACCCGCGGGCTTCCAGGCCGACGACCTTGGTCGCGCCGAGGCGCTCGCACAGCTCGGCGAAGGTGTCGGTGAGCAGGCCGAACGCCTTGGCGTCCGCGAGCAGCGGGGTGATGTCCTTGAACATCACGCCCGGCTTCGGGTAGTCCGGCACATCGTGGATGTGCGCGAGCAGCGTCTCACGCAGCTTCTCGTCGGTCATGCCGACCTCCACGGCGCTCATCGGCGCTTCCCCGAGGGACGGCCGCGGCCGCCGCGGTTGCGGGGCGTCGCCTGGCGGACGATGCCCGCCGGGGAGGCGTCCTCCGGCTCCTCGCCGTAGGACTCCTCGTCCTGCGGCTCGCCCTCGCCGGACTCGGCCTTGGCGGTCGCGGCGGCGCGCTTGGCCGCCACCCGCTTGGCCAGGGCCCGCATCTGCGGGTCGCGCTCCTTGAGGTCGGCGACCAGCGGGGTCGCGATGAAGATCGAGGAGTACGCACCGGCCGCGAGGCCGACGAAGAGGGCGAGGGAGATGTCGTTGAGCATGCCCGCGCCCAGGAAGCCGCCGCCGATGAAGAGCAGGCCGGCGACCGGCAGCAGCGCCACGACGGTGGTGTTGATGGAGCGCACCAGGGTGCCGTTGAGGCTGCGGTTGGCGATCTCGCTGTAGGTCCAGCGGGTCTGCTTGGTGATGTCCTTCGAGCTCTCCTTCAGACCGTCGAAGACGACGACGGTGTCGTAGAGGGAGTAACCGAGGATGGTCAGCAGACCGATCACCGTGCCCGGGGTGACCTCGAAGCCCACCAGGGCGTAGACGCCGACGGTGATGGTGAGGTCGTGGATCAGGGCGATGAGGGCGGCGATCGCCATGCGCCATTCGAAGGCGATCGCCAGGTAGATCACCACGAGGATCATGAAGACCGCCAGGCCCGTCCAGGCCTTGTTGGCGATCTGGTCACCCCAGCTGGGGCCGACGATATCGGCGTTGATCTTGTTCAGCGGGACGTCGAGCTTCTTGGCCAGCGCCGCCTGGGTCGTCCGCGACTGCTCGGTGGTCAGCTCGCTGACCTGGACGCGCAGCGTGTTGTTGCCGAGCTTCTGGACGATGGCGGGGTGACCCGAGGTGTCCTCGGCCGTCCGCTTGGCCTGCTCGGCCGAGACGGAGGTCGTGGGCGTGGTGAAGACCGCGCCGCCGGAGAACTCGATGCCCATGTTCAGGCCGCGCACGGCCAGGCCGACGATGGCCGTGATCGTGATGAGGATCGAGATGCCGTACCAGATCTTCCGCTTGCCGACGAAGTCGTAGCCGACCTCACCGCGGTAGAGCCGGGCGCCGAGGTTGCCGAGCTTGGACATCTCACGCCTCCTTGGGGTCGACGGGGGCGGAGGGGCGACGGCGGGAGCCCCGCAGCGGCGGCTTGGCGCCGAGCCGCTTGGGGTCCAGCCCGGACCACGGATGGCCGCTGGCGAAGAACTTGCGGCGGGCGAGGAGCGTCATCAGCGGCTTGGTGAAGAAGAAGACCACGACGACGTCGAGGAGCGTGGTCAGACCGAGGGTGAACGCGAAGCCCTGCACCTTGCCGACGGTGACGATGAAGAGCACCGCGGCGGCGAGGAAGGACACGAAGTCGGAGACCAGGATGGTGCGGCGGGCACGCGGCCAGCCCCGCTCGACGGCCGGGCGCAGCGTCCGGCCCTCTCTGATCTCGTCCCGGATGCGTTCGAAGTAGACGATGAAGGAGTCGGCGGTGATGCCGATCGCGACGATGGCGCCGCAGACGGCCGGCAGGTTCAGCGCGAAGCCGATGGCCTGCCCCAGCAACACCATGATCACGTACGTGAGGATCGCGGAGCACAGGAGGCTGGCGAGGGCGACGAGCGCGAGACCGCGGTAGTAGGCCACCAGGTAGATGATGACCAGGGCGAGGCCGATGGCACCGGCGATGAGACCGGCGCGCAGCTGCTCGCCGCCGAGCGCGGCGGTGACGGTCGTCTCGGTCTCGACGCTGAAGGACAGCGGCAGGGCACCGTAGGACAGCACGTTGGCCAGGTCCTGGGCGCTCTGCTGGGTGAAGCCGCCGGAGATCTCCGCCTGGCCGCCGTTGATCGAGCTGGACACGGAGGGGTCGGAGACGACCTCGCCGTCCAGGACGATCGCGAACTGGTTCTGCGGGGACTGCTTGGTGGCCAGCTGGCCGGTCACGTCGGCGAACTTCTTGGAGCCGCCGGAGGTGAACTTCAGCTGGACGATCCAGCCGCGGCCCTGCTGGCTGTCGAAGACGGCGGAGGCGCTGCTGACGCCGGTGCCCTCGACGGACACCGGGCCGAGGATCTCCTTGGCGGAGCCGTCCTTCTTGCACGCCACGATCGTGTCGGTCGCGGCGGCGCGGGCGGCGGCCTCGCTCGCGGCGGAGCGGCCTTCCTTGGTGGAGCAGTCCAGCGCGTCGAGCTTCTTCTGGAGCGCGGCGACGTCGGCGGGGGCCGGCGAGGGGTTGGTGTCCTGCTTGGACTTGTCGTCCTTCTTGGCGCCCGCGTCGTCCTTGCCCGCGGAGGCGGAGGCGCTCGGGGTGGTGGCGGCATCGGCCTTCAGCGCGTCGGTGACGGCGCGGCCCTGCGTGCTCGCGGAGGGCGAGGGGGAGCCGGACGGCTTGTTCTTGTCGTCCTTGCTCTTGTCACCGCTCTTGTCGCCCTTGTCCTTGCTCCCGGCGGAGGGGCTGGAGTTGGGCTCGGGCGCCTTGGCACCGGGGGCGACGTTCAGCACGGGCCGGAAGCCCAGCTTGGCGGTCGTGCCGACCTGCTGCCTGGCCTGCTCCGCGTTCGTCCCCTTGGGGATGTTCACGACGATGTGGTCGCGGCCCTGCGTCTGAACCTCGGCCTCGCTGACACCGAGGCCGTTGACACGCCGCTCGATGATGCCGACGGCCGTGTTCATATTGGTGTCATTGATCGCATTGGGCTTGCCGGGCTCGTTCTTGGCCTTCAGCGTGAAGCTGGTGCCACCCGCGAGGTCGATACCCAGCCGCGGTGTGGTGCGCCCGGAGGCGAACATTCCCCCGGTGAGCGCCACCATGGCGATCAGGATCAGGGCCAGGACGCGGCCCGGCCTGCCCTGGCCGCCCGGGGACCTGCGGCCCTTCTTCGGTGCTGCCACCTTGTCGTTTCTCCCTGTCCAACCGCCCGGCGTCGGGTGTTTCCCGGACGGCCACGAAGTGTTGTGGGGACCTGCCCCCGCCGGAGCCTAGACCGAAGGGGAACCGCGGCGCACTGATCGGTGAGTGCTCCGCGGTTCCCGGGTGGTGCTACTTGGCGTCGGTGTCGCCCGGCTTGCCGTCCCGCTTGGCGTCCTTGGCCTCGTCCGCGCCCGCCTCGTCGGCCTTCTCGCCCTTGGCGGCCTCGTCCTCGGCGGGGGTGGCCTTGCCGAGGTCGATCTTCGTGTCGGCCGGAGTGTCGGCCTCGGTCAGCGACGACGCGTCGTCCGGGACGACAGGGGTCTCGGACTCGTCGGGCTCGATGCCGTGGACGATGCGGTTGTACTCGTCGTCCTGGAGGACGGCGCCGATGGAGTTCTTCGCGAAGATGGCGTGCACGCCCGGGGCGATCTCGAGGAGGACCGAGTCGTCGTTGACCTCCTTGACGGTGGCGTACATGCCGCCGATCGTCCGCACGCCGGTGCCCGGCTGCATCTGGTCGCGCATCTGGGCCGCCTGGCGCTGCTTGTTCTTTGCCGACCGGGTCATCAGGAACATGGCCCCGATAAGCACGATGAACGGCAGGAGAGTCATGATATTCACGGGACGGGGTTTCCTTCACACGACCACGGAGGCGCGGCCTGGTCTACGGGGGTGGTATGCCGCACCGATACGGACGGCATCGGCGGAGTCTAAGCGAGTCCGCGCCTAGGGAACAACGCTCAGCATGGCACCGGGGTTCCTGACCGGACCAGCCCACGCGCCGTCACGCGTCGAACAGCCCCGGTCCCCCGGCCCCGCCCGCGGGCCGCCGCGGCGCCTCCAGACCGAGGTGCGCCCAGGCCGCGGGCGTGGCGACGCGGCCCCTGGGCGTACGGGCGAGCAGCCCTTCCCGTACGAGGAAGGGCTCGGCGACCTCCTCGACCGTCTCGCGCTCCTCGCCCACGGCGACGGCGAGGGTGGACAGGCCGACGGGGCCGCCGCCGAAGAGCTTGAGCAGCGCGGTCAGCACGGCGCGGTCCAGCCGGTCGAGGCCACGGGCGTCGACCTCGTAGACGGCGAGTGCCTGTGCGGCGATCTCCCGGGTGATGACGCCGTCGGCCTTGACCTGGGCGTAGTCGCGGACGCGGCGCAGGAGGCGGTTGGCGATGCGGGGGGTGCCCCGGGAGCGGCCCGCGATCTCGGCCGCGCCCTCCGCGTCGGTCTCGACGTCGAGCAGGCGGGCCGACCGGTGGATGACCCGCTCGAGCTCGGCGGGGGCGTAGAACTCCATGTGGCCGGTGAAGCCGAAGCGGTCGCGCAGCGGGGGCGGCAGCAGCCCGGCCCGGGTGGTGGCGCCGACGAGGGTGAAGGGCGGCAGCTCCAGGGGGATGGCGGTGGCGCCGGGGCCCTTGCCGACGATGACGTCGACCCGGAAGTCCTCCATCGCCATGTAGAGCATCTCCTCGGCGGGCCGGGACATGCGGTGGATCTCGTCGAGGAAGAGCACCTCGCCCTCGGTGAGGGAGGACAGGATCGCGGCGAGGTCACCGGCGTGCTGGATGGCGGGGCCGGAGGTGATGCGGATGGGGGCGCCCATCTCGGCCGCGATGATCATCGAGAGGGTGGTCTTGCCGAGCCCGGGGGCGCCGGACAGCAGGACGTGGTCGGCCGTGGCGTTACGGGCGCGCGCGGCCTTCAGGACGAGGTCGAGCTGCTCGCGCACGCGCTCCTGGCCGACGAACTCGCCGAGGTCCTTCGGGCGCAGGGCGGCCTCGACGGCCTGGTCCTCGCCGTCGGCGGTGGTGCCGACCAGCCTGTCGGCCGCGGTGGGTGCGGAGTCGTCTTCCCAGTTCACGGGTGGTGCCTCACGATTCGTGACGGTCGAGGTCGGGCGTTTGTCCAAGCCCGTGCGGCGGTTGAGGACCGGGGCCGGGGCCCCGGTCGACGGCTATCGGGTCACCGGGCCCGGTTCAGGGTCTGCAGGGCCGCGCGCAGCAGCTGCCCGACCTGGGGCACGCCGCCCGCGGCGACGGTCGCCTCGGCCTGCGGTGCCACGGCGGTGACCGCCTCGTCCGCCTCCCGGGCCGCGTACCCCAGGCCGACGAGCGCGGCGTGCAGCTGCTCGCGCCAGCCCACCGCCCCCGAGGGGCCGGCGCCCGGTCGCGCGGCGGCGGGGCCGACCGGCTCGCCGAGGCGGTCCTTGAGCTCCAGGAGCAGCTTCTGCGCGCCCTTCTTGCCGATGCCGGGCACGGCGGTGAGCGCCTTCTCGTCACCGGTGGAGACGGCGCGGCGCAGGGCGTCCGGGGAGTGCACGGCGAGCATGGCCTGGGCGAGGCGGGGCCCGACGCCGCTGGCGGTCTGGAGCAGCTCGAAGACCTGCCGCTCGTCGTCGTCGGCGAAGCCGTAGAGGGTGAGGGAGTCCTCGCGCACCACGAGGGAGGTCGCGAGCTTGGCCTCCTGGCCGATCCGGAGGCCGGACAGGGTGTTCGGTGTGCACAGGACGGCCATGCCGATGCCGCCGACCTGGACGACGGCGGTGTCGGGGGCGAGGGCCGCGACCGGGCCGGAGACAAAGGCGATCATGCGCTGCCCTTCAGGGTTCGTACGGCCGCGTCCCGCGGGCGCGTGGTGCGGCGGTGGGCGGCGACGGCCTCCTGGAGGCGGTTGGTCGCGGGGGCCCGCCAGATATGACAGATGGCCAGGGCGAGGGCGTCGGCGGCATCCGCCGGCCTGGGCGGCGCGTCGAGCCGGAGCAGGCGGGTGACCATGGCTCCGACCTGCGCCTTGTCGGCCCGGCCCGAGCCGGTGACGGCGGCCTTGACCTCGCTGGGGGTGTGCAGGGCGACGGGCAGCCCGCGGCGGGCCGCGCAGAGCATGGCGACGGCGCTGGCCTGTGCGGTGCCCATCACCGTGCTCACGTTGTGCTGGCTGAAGACCCGCTCCACGGCCACGAATTCGGGGCGGTGCTCGTCCAGCCACTGCTCCATGCCGCGCTCGACGAGGACGAGGCGGTCGGCGACCTCGGCGTCGGCGGGGGTGCGGACGACGCCCACGCCGAGCATGCGCAGCGGCCGTCCGGCGACGCCCTCGACGACGCCGATGCCGCACCGGGTCAGGCCCGGGTCCACCCCCAGCACCCGCATCGCGTGCCCTCCCCTTCGCCGTACGACCGTGTGTTCCTGCTGCTGTCGCAGGCTATCGGCTGCCACTGACAACGGCGGATCACGCCGACGGGCCGACGGGTGGTGTCCCCGTCGGCCCGTCGGCTGAGCCCGTCGTGCGCGCCTGCGTCAGGCGTCGACCTTGGCCATGACCTCGTCGGAGACGTCGAAGTTGGCGAAGACGTTCTGCACGTCGTCGCTGTCCTCCAGCGCGTCGATCAGCTTGAAGATCTTGCGCGCGCCTTCCTCGTCGAGCTCCACCTGCATGGTGGGCACGAAGTTGGCCTCGGCGGAGTCGTAGTCGATGCCCTGGTCCTGGAGCGCGCTGCGGACCGCGACCATGTCCGTGGCCTCGCTGAGGACCTCGAAGGACTCACCGAGGTCGTTGACCTCCTCGGCACCCGCGTCCAGGACCGCGCCGAGGACGTCGTCCTCGGTGAGCTCGCCCTTGGGGACGATCACGACGCCCTTGCGGTTGAAGAGGTAGGACACCGAGCCCGGGTCGGCCATCGAGCCGCCGTTGCGGGTCATGGCGACGCGGACGTCGGAGGCGGCGCGGTTGCGGTTGTCGGTGAGGCACTCGATGAGCACGGCGACACCGTTCGGGCCGTAGCCCTCGTACATGATCGTCTCGTAGTCGGCACCGCCCGCCTCGAGACCGGCACCGCGCTTGACGGCGCTGTCGATGTTCTTGTTCGGGACCGAGCTCTTCTTCGCCTTCTGGATGGCGTCGAACAGCGTCGGGTTGCCGGCCGGGTCGGCGCCGCCGGTGCGGGCGGCGACCTCGATGTTCTTGATCATCTTCGCGAAGAGCTTGCCGCGCTTGGCGTCGATCACGGCCTTCTTGTGCTTAGTCGTAGCCCATTTAGAGTGGCCGGACATCCGCCTGTCTCCTTCGCGTAACCAAATTCTGAACGAACGACTGTGATCCTACCGGGATCGGCCCACCGGTCTCCCAACCACCACCCCTCACGCAGCGGTGACGCACACGCCCCTGCCGCCCGGGGCGAGCCCCGCACGGGCGTGCCGACGGGCCATCTCCACGAACAGCGCGTGCACGCGGTGGTCGCCGGTGAGCTCCGGGTGGAAGGACGTCGCGAGCACATTGCCCTGCCGCACGGCGACGGTGTGGCCGTCGTAGGTGGCGAGCACCTCGGCGCTCGCGCCGACGGACTCGACCCAGGGGGCGCGGATGAAGACGCCCTCGACGGGGCCGCCCTCGATGCCGGAGACCTCGACGGACGCCTCGAAGGACTCGTTCTGGCGGCCGAAGGCGTTGCGGCGCACGATCATGTCGATCCCGCCCAGCGTCTCCTGGTCCTCCCGGCCGCCCAGGAGCTTGTCCGCGACCATGATCATGCCGGCGCAGGTGCCGTAGACGGGCAGCCCGGCCCGTACGCGCTCGCGCAGCGGCTCGAGCATCCCGAAGGCGACGGCCAGCTTGGACATAGTGGTGGACTCGCCACCGGGGATCACCAGGCCGTCGAGGCCGTCAAGTTCCTCGGGGCGGCGGACCGGGCGCGCGACGGCGTCGGCCGCGGCGAGAGCGATCAGGTGCTCGCGGACGTCACCCTGGAGGGCAAGTACGCCGATGACGGGGCTGTCGGCGGTGGACACGGTGAGTACCTCTCAACACGGGACGGCCGGTGGGCGGCCCGCAGCTGCGGGCCGCCCACCGTTCAGGTTCGGGACGACGGGACTACCAACCGCGGTTGGCGTAGCGCTCCGACTCGGGAAGGGTGTCGCAGTTGATGCCGACCATGGCCTCGCCCAGGTTGCGGGACACGTCCGCGATGACGCTCGGGTCGTCGTAGAAGGTGGTGGCCTTCACGATCGCCGCGGCGCGCTTGGCCGGGTCACCGGACTTGAAGATGCCGGAGCCGACGAACACGCCCTCCGCGCCGAGCTGGCGCATCAGCGCGGCGTCGGCGGGGGTGGCGACACCACCGGCGGAGAACAGCACGACCGGCAGCTTGCCGAGCTCGGCGACCTCCTTGACGAGCTCGTACGGGGCGCGCAGCTCCTTGGCGGCGGCGTACAGCTCGTTGTTGTCGTAGCCGCGCAGGCGGGCGATCTCGCCCTTGATCTGACGCAGGTGGCGCACGGCCTCCACGACGTTGCCGGTGCCGGCCTCGCCCTTCGAGCGGATCATGGCCGCGCCCTCGGCGATCCGGCGGAGCGCCTCGCCCAGGTTGGTGGCACCGCAGACGAAGGGGGTGGTGAAGGCCCACTTGTCGCTGTGGTTGACCTCGTCGGCCGGGGTGAGCACCTCGGACTCGTCGATGTAGTCGACGCCGAGGGACTGGAGCACCTGGGCCTCGACGAAGTGCCCGATGCGGGACTTGGCCATCACCGGGATGGAGACCGCGTCGATGATGCCGTCGATCATGTCCGGGTCGGACATCCGGGCCACGCCGCCGTCCTTGCGGATGTCCGCGGGCACCCGCTCCAGGGCCATGACCGCGACCGCGCCCGCGTCCTCGGCGATCTTGGCTTCCTCGGGCGTGACGACGTCCATGATCACACCGCCCTTGAGCTGCTCGGCCATGCCGCGCTTGACGCGCGCGGTGCCGGTCTCGGGGGTGGTGGTGCTGGGGGACGTGCTGGACACGTTGTGACCTCGCTATCAAGGGCGGTGATGCTGCTCCCTCATACAAGCGGCCACCTCGGCCCGGGAAAAAGGGCCAATCCGAGGCCGGTGGCTTGTCAGGGCGGCCGTGACAGGCGGATTCGCCCCGGCCGGGCCGCCTCGGGCCCGGCGCCGCAGGGCCCGCGGGTCAGTCGTGGGCCCCGGCGCCCAGCGCGACCGGCGGCTCGTCGTCCATCTCGAAGGCGAGCGGGAACGGCGCGTGGCCCGCCAGCCGGAACCACCGCACCACCCGGTGCGTACGGACCGCCCGCGCGGCGCGGACCGCGTCGTTGTGGAAGCGGCGGGCCATGGGCACCCTGCGGACCGCCGCGGTCAGCTCCCCGAGCGACTCCTCGCCGCCGGGCGCCGCCCGCACCGCCTCGACCTGCGGCGCCTCGGCGAACACCGCGCGCAGCGCCTGGCTCAGTTCGCTCTCGGCGACCTCGCGGTGCTCCTCCTCCGCCTGCCGGGCGGCGTGCGCGGCCTGGTAGAGCACGATCGAGGCGGCCGGGTCGAGGACCCCGGCGGTGGCGAGCTCCTGGGCGACCGAGGCGCGCCGCAGCAGCTGCGCGTCCAGCGCGGCGCGCGCGGCGTCGATGCGGCTGTGCAGGCGGTCGAGCCGGCCGGCGGTCCAGCTCAGATAGACGCCGATGACGACGAGCGCGGCGACGATCCAGATCAAAGTGGTCACGCGGGCCCACGTTACCGCTCACCGCCCGGCCGGCCCCGCGCCCGGCTTGAACGTGACGGTCCGTCGCGCCCGCGCCGGGCGCCCCCGACCGCTCCACCCAGGGGTGGAGCGGCGGCCGCGAACATCCACCCGGACTCGACCCTGGCGCCGATCCGCCTCCACCCGGGCCGCGCCTAACTTCGGGAGCAGGACGCCACACCCACGGAGGCACCTCATGGAATCGCACTCCAGGCGAGCCCTGCTCGTCCCCCTGGCCGTCAATATCGTGCTGCCGCTCGCGGTGTATTACATACTGCGGGCGCAGGGCGCGGCCCAGTGGCAGGCCCTCCTGCTCAGCAGTGTGGTCCCGGCCGCCCACGCGCTCGGCACGGCCGTCCTCCGCCGGCGCCTCGAATTCTTCGACCTGTTCGTCGTGGGGCTGCTCGCCGTCTCGGCCGCGACCTCACTGATCAGCGGGAACCCACGGGTGCTGCTGCTGAAGGACGCCGCGCTGCCCGCGCTGCTGGGGCTGTGGATCCTGGCCACGCTCCTCGCGGCACGGCCCTTCGCGTTCCGGTTCGGCGAGCGCCTGCGCACCGGAGCCGCGCTGGAGGACGCCGAGCGCGCCTGGCACGAGATGCCGGAGTACCGCAGCGCCCTGCGCGGGCTCACCACCCTCTGGGGCTGCGTGCAGCTCCTCGACGCGGCCCTGAGCACGGTGCTGGCGCTGACGCTGCCGGTCGACGTGGTGCCGCTGGTCGGGCGGATACAGTCCTTCACCCTGCTGGGCCTGGTGATCGTGGCCACGGTGCGGCGCAGCAGGCGCTTCCGGGCCCAGCACGGCCGGTCCCTGTTCGGCACGGCCGGTCCCGGCAACCGGGAGCACCTGGAAGAGGCGCCCAGCAGGGTCTGAGCGAGGGCCTCGGGGCCCCGCCGTCAGTCCCTCGCCAGTCCGAAGCGGGCGAAGAGGCCGGTGCGTTCGTCGGCGGCGACCGAAGCCGCACCGGCCGTCACCGTCTCGTAGACCGCCAGGATGTCCGCGCCGACCCTCGACCAGTCGAAGCGGCGTACGTGCTTGCTGCCCCGCTCGCTGAGCCCCGCCCGGTGCGCGGGGTCGCCCAGCAGCCGTACGGCGGCGGCGGCCAGCGCGTCCGCGTCCTCGTTGGCGAACAGCTCGCCCGCCGAGCCCTGGTCGAGGACCTGCGCGAAGGCGTCCAGATCGCTGGCGAGGACGGCCGCGCCCGCCGACATCGCCTCGACGAGGATGATGCCGAAGGACTCACCACCGGTGTTCGGCGCCACATAGACATCGACGCTGCGCAGCAGCCGTGCCTTGTCCTCGTCGCTGACCATGCCGAGGAATTCGACGCGGGCCCGCATCTCCCGGGGCAGGCTCGCGACGGCCTCCTCCTCGTCGCCCCGCCCGGCCACCAGCAGCCGGGCGCCGGGGCACTCCGCGAGGATCTTCGGCAGGGCGCGCATCAGGACGGGCAGGCCCTTGCGGGGCTCGTCGATGCGGCCCATGAAGCCGATGGTCGGGGCACCCGGAGTGCCCTGCCACTCCTCCTTGGGCTCGGCGCGGGCGAAGAAGTCCACGTCGACGCCGTTGGGGATGACGACGGCGTCGCCGCCCAGGTGCTCGACGAGCGTCCTGCGGGCGTATTCGCTCACCGCGATCCGCGCGCTGATCTTCTCCAGCGCCGGCTGGAGGATCGGATAGGCCGCGATCATCGCGCGCGAGCGCGGATTGGAGGTGTGGAAGGTCGCCACGATCGGGCCCTGCGCGGCCCAGCAGGTCAGCAGGCCCAGCGAGGGGGAGGTGGGTTCATGGATGTGGATGACGTCGAAGTCGCCGTCGTGCAGCCAGCGGCGCACCCGGGCGGCCGACAGGAAGCCGAAGTTCAGCCGCGCCACCGACCCGTTGTAGGGCACGGGCACGGCGCGGCCCGCCGAGACGACGAAGGGCGGCAGCGGCGTCTCGTCGTCCGCCGGGGCCAGCACCGACACCTCGTGGCCCAGCCGGATGAGGTGCTCGGCCAGGTCCCGGATGTGGAACTGGACGCCGCCGGGGACGTCCCACGAATAAGGACAGACGATCCCGATCCTCAAGGCTTCTCCGTTCCGGAGCTCTTGTCGGTGGGCTCATCATCGCGCCGATCGAGGTCGGCGAGCCACAGTCGCTGGAGCATATGCCAGTCCTGCGGGTGCTCGGCGATGCCCGAGGCGAAGGCGTCCGCGAGCTGCTGGGTCATCACGGCGGCCCTCTCCGCCCGGGTGCCCGTCTCGGGCACCTCGACCGGCGCGTGGATGCGCCCCCGCATCACGGGCGAGCTGTCGTACCAGAGGGTCACCGGCAGCAGCAGGGCACCGGTCTGCACCGCCAGCATCGCCGGCCCCGCGGGCATCTTCGCCGCCTCGCCGAAGAACTTGACCTCTATCCCGGAGGAGGAGAGATCACGGTCGGCCACCAGACAGACCAGCCCCCCGGCGCGCAGCCGCCGCGCGAGCGTCCCGAAGGCGCTGCCACCCGCGTGCGGCAGGACCTCCATGCCGAGCCCCTCGCGGTAGGCCACGAAGCGGTCGTAGAGGGACTCGGGCTTGAGCCGCTCGGCGACCGTGGTGAAGGGGACCCCGAGCCGGGTGGTCACCCAGGCGCCCGCGAGGTCGTAGTTGCCCATGTGGGGCAGGGCCAGCACCACGCCGCGGCCACTGGCCAGCGCCTCCTCCAGGCGGTGCAGGTCCTCGGCGGAGAAGCCGTTGCGGATGCGCTCCTCGCTCCAGGCAGGCAGCCGGAAGGACTCCATCCAGTAGCGCATGTACGAGCGCATGCCCGCCCGCGAGAGCCGGGCCAGGCGGTCCGGGGACGCGTCGGGCAGCACCCGGGCGAGATTGGCCTCCAGGCGCAGCACGCCCTTGCCGCGCCGCTTCCAGACCGTGTCCGCGATCCGCTGCCCCAGCCCGACGGCGAGGGGCTCGGGAAGCCGCTTGACCGTGCCCCAGCCGAGCCCGTAGAGGGCGTCGGTCAGCTTCTCCCTCACGCTGACGCGTCCCCCCGGTCCTCCGCCCCGGCCGCGACGGCGTCCGCCTCGGCGGCCTCCCGGCGCACGGTCACCACGCGCTGGATCAGCGTGACCAGGCTTCCGACGGCGACGATCCACAGCGCGACGGGCAGCAGGTACTGGATCCCGGGGACGCCGAACTTGTGCAGCCCGGCGAAGCCGCAGGCCACCAGCGAGATCACGAGCCGCTCGGCGCGCTCGACCAGGCCGTTGACGTTCACCGGCAGCCCGATGCTCTCGCCGCGCGCCTTGGTGTACGACACCACCTGCCCACTGGCCAGGCAGAAGATCGTCACCGCGCACAGGGTGAGGCTGTCGCCCCGCCCGGCGTACCACAGGGCCAGACCGCCGAAGATCGCCGCGTCCGCGACGCGGTCGAGCGTCGAGTCCAGGAAGGCGCCCCAGCGGCTGGAGCGGCCGAGCTGGCGGGCCATGTTGCCGTCGACCAGGTCGGAGAAGACGAACAGCGTGATGACGACCGTGCCCCAGAAGAACTCGCCCTGGGGGTAGAAGACCAGCGCGCCCGCCATCACGCCGCCGGTCCCGATGAGGGTGACCGCGTCGGGGCTGACGCCCAGGCGGATGAGCAGGGCGGCGAACGGCGTGAGAACACGCGTGAAGAACGCACGCGCGTACTTGTTCAGCATGGCCTTCCCGGAGGGTCGTGGCGGGCCGCGTGGTCAGGAGGCCACCGGCTGGCCCATCGTAGCCAGGCGGCCGGGGGCCGCCGCGCACGCATCACTCCACCCCGCCCCCGTCCCCCTCGCCGCGGGCGCGCCACGGTACGGCCACGACCCGTTCCCTGCCCGTTTCCGGGCCGTTTCCGGCCAAGCGCGCCCACCACCGGGGAACCGCTTCCGGTATACGCCTCCGTGTGCGATGTATGGACGCAGCGTTACCGCAGTGGAAAGCTCGAAGTACCGCAGGTGTCGACCGGGAGGCGGGACACATGGGCGAGAAGACGGGCACATATCCAGGGGCCGCGGGCAGGGCGGTGTCGGCCGACCGGCCGGGTCAAGTGCGCAACGTGGTGCTGGTCGGCCACAGCGGCTCCGGAAAGACGACGCTGGTGGAGGCGCTGGCCCTGGCGACCGGGGCCGTCAACCGGGCCGGACGCGTCGAGGACGGCGGCGCGCTCTCCGACTACGACGAGATCGAGCACCGCCAGCAGCGCTCCGTACAGCTGTCCCTGGTCCCCGTGGAATGGGCCGGGATCAAGATCAACCTCTTGGACGCACCCGGCTACGCCGACTTCGTCGGCGAGCTGAGGGCCGGTCTGCGCGCCGCGGACGCGGCCCTCTTCGTCGTCTCCGCGGCGGAGGGCACCGAGGGCATCACCGGCGCCACCCGCATGGTCTGGGAGGAGTGCGCCGCCGTCGGCATGCCCCGCGCGATCGTGATCACCCACCTGGAGGCCGCGCGCGCCGACTTCGAGACGATGACCGAGACCTGCCGCACCGCCTTCGGCGACGACTCCCCGGACCGCGTGCTGCCGCTGTACCTCCCCCTGCACGGCCCCGAGGGACCCGACGGCCACCGCACCGTCGCGGGCCTGACCGGCCTCCTCTCCCGGAGCGTCTTCGACTACTCCTCGGGCGAGCGCGCCGAGACCGCACCCGGCCCCGACCAGCTCCCGCTCATCGACGAGGCCCGCAACCGGCTCATCGAGGGGATCATCGCCGAGAGCGAGGACGAGACCCTCATGGACCGCTATCTGAGCGGCGAGGAGATCGACGTCAAGACCCTGATCGAGGACCTCGAACGCGCGGTGGCACGCGGCACCTTCCACCCCGTCCTCGCCGCCGCCCCCGCCCAGGAGGGCGCCCGCCAGGGCCTCGGCACCGTCGAGCTGCTGGAGCTGATCACCGGCGGCTTCCCCACCCCCCTGGAGCGCACGGCCCCCACCGTCACCACCCCCGACGGCCGCCCGCACGCCCCCCTCGCCTGCGACCCCTCAGGCCCCCTCGCCGCAGAAGTGATCAAGACGTCCTCCGACCCCTACGTCGGCCGGATCTCGCTCGTCCGCGTCTTCTCCGGCACCCTGCGCCCCGACGAGACCGTGCACGTCTCCGGCCACGGCCTGGAGGACCGCGGCCACGAGGACCACGACGTGGACGAGCGCGTCGGCGCCCTCTCCTCCCCCTTCGGCAAACACCAGCGCCAGCTGGGCCAGGCCATCGCCGGGGACATCGCCTGCGTCGCCAAGCTCGGCCACGCCGAGACCGGCGACACCCTCTCCGCCAGGAACGACCCGCTCCTGATGGAGCCCTGGCAGATGCCCGACCCCCTGCTGCCCGTGGCCATCCAGGCCCACAGCAAGGCCGACGAGGACAAGCTCTCCCAGGGCCTCGCCCGCCTCGTCGCCGAGGACCCCACCATGCGGCTGGAGCAGAACCAGCACACCCACCAGGTCGTCCTGTGGTGCCTCGGCGAGGCCCACCGCGACGTCGCCCTGGAACGGCTGCGCACCCGCTACGGCGTACGCGTCGACACCGTCCCCCACAAGGTCTCCCTCCGCGAGACCTTCGGCTCGAAGGCGACCGGCCGCGGCCGGCACGTCAAACAGTCCGGCGGCCACGGCCAGTACGCCATCTGCGAGATCGAGGTCGAACCCCTCCCCGGCGGCTCCGGCATCGAATTCGTCGACAAGGTCGTGGGCGGCGCCGTCCCCCGCCAGTTCATCCCCTCCGTCGAGAAGGGCGTACGGGCCCAGGCCGCCCGCGGCGTCGCCGCCGGATACCCCCTCGTCGACGTCCGGATCACCCTCCTCGACGGCAAGGCCCACTCCGTCGACTCCTCCGACGCCGCCTTCCAGACCGCCGGCGCCCTCGCCCTCCGCGAAGCCGCCGCCGACACCCGCATCCACCTCCTCGAACCCGTCGCCGAGATGGAGATCCTCGTCTCCGACGACTACGTCGGCCCCGTCATGAGCGACCTCTCCGGCCGCCGCGGCCGCGTCGTCGGCACCGAGCAGTCCGGCAGCGGCCGCACCCTCGTACGGGCCGAGGTCCCCGAGATCGAGATCGGGCGGTACGCCGTGGACCTGCGCTCCCTCTCCCACGGCACCGGCCGCTTCACCCGCTCCTACGCCCGCCACGAACCGATGCCCCCGCAGCTCGCCGAGCGCATCGGCGAACTCACCGAGAACGGAGCATAGTTCGCAAGCCGCCCGCCCCAACTCACCGGAGGCGGGCGGCTTTGCGATCTCCGGCGACATCCGGCACCTCGCCCGGATACGCTGGATACGCGGACCAACACGTATGACACGGGCGGCCGTCGGAAGCGGCCGCGTCATCGGGCATGCGCGGCATTGGGGGCAGCAGTGGCAGCAGGGGATCCGTTCGACTTCAGCCCGGGTGCGCAGATCCCGCTCTCGGGCTCCTCCGGGCAGACCGCCGCGACCCAGGCGCTCGCCTCCGCCGCCTACCGCGACGGCCCCGTCGACAAGCTCCTCGACGCCAACTCCGACTGGGCCACCTCCGAGGTCAAGCCGCCCCGCATATCGCTGTTCGAGCCCAACCTGGGCGAGGCCTTCTCCCGCGCCGTGCAGCTCCGCGTGCTCGGCGGCGGCCGCAAACCCCTCATCCAGTCCTTCGGCCTCGACCCCCAGCCCGTCGTCGAGCACTGCCTGGCCGCCAGCCGCATCCGCAAACAGCGCGACATCCGGCTCACCGTCATCATGCTCGTCGCCGGCGTGCTCTTCCTCCCCGGCGTCCTCCTGTGGCTCGGCGCCTTCCAGCTGCGCCGCTCCTTCGCGGGCGCGCAGAACAAGAAGGCCGGCGCGCTCGCCATGGCCCTCCTCGCGGCCCTCGGCATCGGCGCGGTCATCTTCATGATCAAGCTGCCGTTCCACGGCTTCTGGGGCATCTACCTCCGCGCCATGCTCATCGCCCCCCTCATCGGCGGCTTCCTCGCCCACCGCGTCTGCGAGAACACCGCCAAGGACCTCCGCGACCGCTGGACCGGCCTGCTCTCCGGCGGCGGCATCGGCGCGAAGATCCCGGAAGCCGTGCCCAAGAACCCCGGCGAGACCGCCGCCGAGCGCCTGCGCCAGTCCCTGGAACGGCTCTCCGCCGAACAGCACAGCAACGTCGTCTTCTACGCGGGCCCCAAGGGCATACTCGGCATGGGCACCCGCTGGGGCAGCTGGCAGCTCGCCGAGGAACTCGTCCCCGCCGACCCCGAGAAGGAGATCAACCCCTTCCGCAGCTGGGACGTCATCCGCGCCATCCACGACCAGCTCCGCCTGCTGGAGCGCAGCCCCCTGCACACCGGCGGCTTCCCCACCCCGGCCGTCGAGCACTGGGTGGTCTCCCCCGTCGGCGAGGGCGCGGGCGCCGTCTCCCGCCCCGAAGGCACCGACGGCTTCCAGATACGGGGCGCGGAGCTCCAGAAGATCTGCAACGAGCAGCAGTTCGGCGCGGGCAGCAGGCACTATCTCGGCGTGCAGTTCGTCCTCTGGGACGGCCAGCTGGTGATCACCCTCCTGATCACCGTCACCGTCCTGCACAAGACCCTGCGCATCGAGGTCACCGGCCACGCCCTCGGCCCCGTCCACGGCCTCTTCATGGGCAAGCCCTCACCCCGCACCAAGACCGTCACCAAGACCGTCAAATTCTGGGAGACCCGCACCCGGAACCTGTCGATCGTGCCCGCCAAGGAAGTCGTCCGGCTCGCCGCCCGCGCCCCCCTCACCTGGTACCCGCCCCTGCTGGAGTTCTGGGGCGGCAAGCTCGTCCTGCCCGAGCCCTTCGGCCTGCGCCACGCCTGGGCCGACAAGCCCTGGCGCCACCGCTTCATGGCCGACGACGCGCTGCGCGCCACCACCCCCGTCCTCCGCGTCGTCCACGAGGCCGCGCTCCGCGTCCTCGCGGAGAACGGCGTGAACACCGAGCGCTTCGCCGGCCGCGCCATGAACCTCAGCGGCGCCGTCCAGGACCCCCAGCCGCGCGCGGCCGACGTCTACAACGCCTGAGCCGGTGGGGCGCCCCCGAGCAGGCGCCCCACCCGACCCGCCTGACCCGCCGTCAACCGCCGGGCCTCACCGGAAGATCCCGGTGTGGCCCAGCGAATACCGCCCCGGCTGCGGATAGACGGCCAGCCCGTGCGGCCCCGCGCCCACCGGGATCTTCGCGATCAGATGCCCGTCACTGGTGTCGATCGCGTACACCTCCGAGTCATAACGCCCGGACAGCCACAGCACCTTGCCGTCCGCCGACACCCCGCCCATGTCCGGACTGCCGCCGCCCGGCAGCTCCCACTTCTCCACCAGCTTCCGGCTCGGCAGGTCCAGCACCGAGATCGACCCCTCGCCCCGGTTGGAGATGTACATCGACTTCGAGTCCCGGCTGACGTACAGCCCGTGCGCCCCCTTGCCCGTGGGCATCAGCCACGGCTCCGTGAACTTGTCACCGTCCAGCACCCAGATGCCGTCCGCCATCATGTCCGCGATGTACCACGTCCTGCCGTCCGAGGAGATCTTCACGTCCTGCGGCATGGCCCCGTCGAACGGCAGCTTCTGCTGACCGATGACCTTCATCTTCGCCGTGTCGACCTTGAGCAGCTCCCCCGAGAACTCGCACGAGACGATGAAGTACTTCCCGTCCGGCGAGAAGTCCGCGTGGTTGACCCCCTTGCACTTCACCGGCTCCGTCTTCTTCCGCCTCATCGTGTGCGCGTCCCGGAAGACCAGCTCCCGGTCCATCGACGCCATCACCACCGCGTACTTGCCGTCGGGCGTGAAGTAGAGGTTGTACGGATCGTGCACGTCGACCGGCTTCCCCGCCTTGCCGGTCGCCGGGTCGATGGGCGTCAGGGTGTGCCCCCGGTCGTTGTTGACCCACAGCGTCTTCAGGTCCCACGACGGCACCACGTGCTGCGGCTGGGCCCCCACCGGGATCGTCTCGATCACCTTGTACGTCTTGGGGTCGATGACGCTGACCGAGTCCGACTCCGTATTGGGCACATACACCCGCGACGGGAAGTCCTTCACCACCGGCGAGAGCAGATTCGGCCGGTCCGCCGCGTACAGGTCGTGCGGATCCAGCAGCGGCGGCATCCCCGGCAGCCCCTGCGGAGCCGCCTGCGCCTTCCGGTGCGTGCCCTCGCGCGGATGCGCGTCGGCCGCCTCGTCACCGGAATCCCCGCCGCAGCCGGAGACCAGGAGAGCACCGGCGGTGACACACAGGAGGGCCAGGCGGGCACCACGGAAACGGGACCGGAGAGGGGAGCGACGGCAGTGTCGGTCGTGCGAGGACTGGATCATCGGGTCAGCAGCTCCGTAGTCGTCACCGCACGCAGACCGCGGCGGTGCAGGCCGTCGAGGATCGCGGGCAGCGCGGCCACCGTGCCGTCGTGCCCGAAGTGCAGGCTCACGACCGACCCGGGCCGCACCGCGCCCAGCACCGTACGCCGGACCTCCTCCGCGCCGGGGTCGGTGAAGTCGAGGGAGTCCACGTCGTAGGAGAGGACGTGCTGATAACCGGCCTTGCGCGCCAGCCCGGCCACCCGGTCGGTGGCGAACTGCGCGCGCGACGGCCGGAACCAGCGCCCGATCCCGCCCGTCAGCCGGCGCAGCCGGTCCGCGCACCGGGTGATCTCCGCATAGGCGTCGGCCTCGCCCATCGCCGAGATGTCGAGGTGGCGCATGGTGTGATTGCCCAGCTCGTGACCGCCGTCGAGGATCCGGTGCGCCATCTCGGGGTGGGCGTCGAGCCACTCGCCGACCGCGAGCACGGTCACCCGCGCCCCGGCCCGCTCGGCCTCCCCCAGCAGCCCGGTCGCGGACCGCGGGTCGCCCTGGCCGTGAAAGGTGAGCGCCACGGCCGTGCCGGTACGGGGGCCGTGCTCGATCTGGACGGGCAGCCCCGCCGGGAGCACGGGCAGGGCGGACGGCGATCCGGGAGGCCGCGGCGGCGCCGTCGCCCGTACGGACGGGTCGGCGGCCCGGGAGCCGGTGGACCCGTCGTTCCGGCCGCAGCCCACGGCGGCCGCCCCGGCGAGGGCGCCACCGGCGGCCGCGCGCAACACGGTGCGGCGGTGAAGGAAGGTCACCGCTCCATTAGAACTTCTTGTTATTAAGACTTTGGGAGATTTGCCCGCTTTTCACGGACGCGTGTCACCGTCCGCCCGGGTATACGGGTGAACCCGGCCGCCTCAGGAACCGGCGGGCCAGACGTCCGCGAGCATCTTGCGGGTGTCCGCAAGCAGTTGGGGCAGCACCTTGGTGTGGCCCACGACCGGCATGAAATTGGTGTCCCCGCCCCAGCGCGGAACCACGTGCTGGTGCAGGTGGGCGGCGATGCCCGCGCCCGCGGCGTCACCCTGGTTCATGCCGATGTTGAAGCCGTGCGCACCGGAGGCCGCGCGCAGCGCGGCCATCGCCCGCTTGGTGAAGTCGGCGAGCTCCAGCGTCTCGGCCTCGTCGAGCTCGGTGTAGTCGGCGACATGGCGGAACGGGACGACCATGAGGTGTCCGCCGTTGTAGGGATAAAGATTCAGCACCGCGTAGACGCGCTCGCCGCGCGCGACGATCAAGCCGTCCTCGTCGGACTTGGCCGGAATCGAGCAGAACGGACAGCCGTCACCGGCGCCCGGGCCGCTCGGCTTGTTCTCCCCTTGGATGTACGCCATCCGGTGGGGCGTCCACAGGCGCTGGAACGCGTCCGGGGACCCTACTCCGATCTGCTGCTCCGGCTCAGTCGTCATGGTGAGCAGCATATTCCCCGGGGCGGGGCGGCATACGACGAGGGGCGACCCTGATGGGCCGCCCCTCTTGCCCCCGCGAGTGCGGGGAAACGCATCAGACCTGAACGCGGCGCTCTACGACGTCCACGAGCTTGGCGATCGCCTGGTCAACCGGGATGCCGTTCTCCTGCGACCCGTCGCGGTAGCGGAAGGACACCGCACCGTTGGCGACGTCCTCGTCACCCGCGATGACCATGAACGGCACCTTGGACTTCTGAGCGTTACGGATCTTCTTCTGCATCCGGTCCGACGAGGCGTCGACCTCGACCCGCAGACCCTTCTTCTTCGCCTCGGCGGCGAACTCCTGCAGGTACTCGACGTGCGCGTCACCGATCGGAATGCCGACCGCCTGCACCGGGGCCAGCCACGCCGGGAACGCGCCCGCGTAGTGCTCCAGCAGGACCGCGAAGAAGCGCTCGATCGAACCGAAGAGCGCACGGTGGATCATGACCGGACGCTGCTTGGTGCCGTCGGCCGCCGTGTACTCGAGGTCGAAACGCTCGGGCAGGTTGAAGTCCAGCTGAATGGTGCTCATCTGCCACGTACGACCGATGGCGTCCCGCGTCTGCACCGAGATCTTCGGGCCGTAGAAGGCCGCGCCGCCCGGGTCGGCGACCAGTTCGAGGCCCTGCTTCTCGGCCACCTTGCGCAGGGTCTCGGTGGCCTCCTCCCAAGTCTCATCGCTCCCGACAAACTTCTCCGGGTCCTTGGTGGACAGCTCCAGGTAGAAGTCGTTCAGGCCGTAGTCGCGCAGCAGGTCGAGCACGAAGGTGAGCGTCGTGTCGAGCTCCTCCGCCATCTGCTCGCGGGTGCAGTAGATGTGCGCGTCGTCCTGCGTGAAGCCACGGGCACGGGTCAGGCCGTGGACGACGCCCGACTTCTCGTAGCGGTAGACCGTACCGAACTCGAACAACCTCAAGGGCAGCTCACGGTACGAGCGGCCACGCGCGTCGAAGATCAGGTTGTGCATCGGGCAGTTCATGGGCTTGAGGTAGTAGTCCGTGCCCGCGTCGAGCTGCATGGGGGGGTACATGCCGTCGGCGTACCAGTCCAGGTGGCCGCTCTTCTCGAAGAGGGCGCCCTTGGTGGCGTGCGGGGTGTAGACGAACTCGTACCCCTCTTCCTCGTGCCGCTTGCGCGAGTAGTCCTCCATGACCCGGCGGATGATGCCACCGCGCGGGTGAAAGACCGCGAGACCCGAGCCGATCTCGTCCGGGATGGAGAAGAGGTCCAGCTCGGAGCCCAGCTTGCGGTGGTCGCGCTTCTCGGCCTCCGCCAGGAACTCCAGGTGTGCCTTCAGCTCGTCCTTCGACGGCCAGGCGGTGCCGTAGATGCGCTGGAGCATCGGGTTTTTCTCGCTGCCCCGCCAGTACGCGGCGGCGTTGCGCATGAGCTTGAACGCCGGGATGAACCGCGTGGTCGGCAGGTGCGGACCACGGCAGAGGTCGCGCCAGCACAGCTCGCCCGTCTTCGGGTCGAGGTTGTCGTAGATGGTCAGCTCGCCCGCGCCCACCTCGACGTCCGCGCCGTCGTCGTGCGAGGCGGAGCCCTTGAGGCCGATCAGCTCCAGCTTGTACGGCTCGTCGGCGAGCTCCTCGCGGGCGGCCTCGTCGGTGACCACGCGGCGGGAGAACTTCTGGCCCCGCTTCTGGATCTCCTGCATGCGCTTCTCGATGGCCTTGAGGTCATCGGGGTGGAAGGGCTTCTCGACGTCGAAGTCGTAGTAGAAGCCGTCCTTGACCGGCGGGCCGATGCCCAGCTTGGCCTCGGGGAAGAGCTCCTGCACGGCCTGCGCCATGACGTGCGCGGTGGAGTGGCGCAGGATGTCCAGGCCGTCCTTGGAGGAGATCTCGACGGGCTCGATCTCCTCGCCGTCGACGACGACGTACGCGAGGTCCTTCAGCTCGCCCGCGATGCGTGCGGCGACGATGGTGCGCTCCCCGGCGAACAGGTCGGCGGCAGTAGTGCCCGTCGTCACCACGCGCTCTTCCCGCTCGGAATCGCGATGGATGATCACACGGACGTCTGACACCGGTCTCTCCTGACTCAGGGGGCGCGACAGTGGACACTGCGCGCCTGAATCGTACCGAGCCCGGCCCCTTGGTCGCGAAACGGTTTGCCACCGCGTACGGAGGGCCCGGGAACCGGGCCGGTCACTCGCCCTCGCAGGCCTCCTCGAAGAAGTCCGGATTCTCCTGCAGCGTCTTGAGCAGGCGGTCCCGCTCGGCGTCGTCCACGGTCACGGGCATGACGCCGGCCGCGTCCGCCAGCCGCCGGAAGCCGCCCCGGCTCTCCAGCCGTCCGCTCACCCGGACCGGCAGCCCCAGCAGGTGCGCGTGGCCCGCGATGCGGTAGTCGTCCTCGCCGAGGGCGATCCGCACCTGGGTCACCTCCGCTCCGGTGAGGACCCGGAGCCGTACCACTCCCGCCCCGCCGGGCCGGTCGCGGCGCATCCGCACCACGGCGCCGGTGAGCCGTACGGGCACCGAGGGTTCGTTGCGGACGTAGCGGGCGCCCGCCTCGCGGAGTACGGGCAGGTCTCCGGGCGAGAACTCCACCGGCTCGGGGTGCGCGGCGAAGCCCTCGGGCGGTCCCGTCGTCGGCGACCAGTGCAGGTCCATGCGGATGCCCTCGGAGCCGCGTACGAGCGTGATGATCGCCTCGGTCAGCTCCTGGCACACCCCCGCCTCGACGGCGGACTCGAATGCCTCCCGGCCCCCGGTGGCGCGCTGGTAGTCGGTGGCGTCCCGGGCCGCGTAGAGGGCGCGGAGCAGGGCGGTGGTGACCGGGCGGCCGCCGCCTTCCTCGGATCCGACGGGCAGGAAGACGGTCAGCTCCCGGCCGCCGGGCGCGGGCCCGACCAGCAGCCGGTCCAGGGCGGCCTCCGCGCGACGGCGGTGGCGGGCGCCGTGGTAGCCGGCCGGTTCATGGGCGGCGAGGGCGGCGGCGAGCAGCATCGCCCGCGCCCCGGCCCGTAACCGCTCCTGTGCCGCCCAGACGGCGGCCGGGACGCCGGGGTCGGGCACCTCGCGCCGCCAGCGGATCTCGTCGCCCGGCACGCGCAGGGACAGGAGGATGTCGCGCGCGGAGGGGGCGGGGCTGCGTTCGAGGGCGGTGAGCGCCTCGGTGAGCAGGTCGGCGCTGTCGGGGTAGCCGCGGCTCTCGGGGAGCAGCAGGCTGGTGCCGGTGCCGTCGGGCGGGGTCCAGCGGCTGTACGCGCCGGGGGTGCCGCCGCGCCGCCGCCAGCCGTGGCGGGCGAGGAGGGCGCCGAGGACGGCGGGGTCGGGAGGGGTGGGGGGTCGTGCGGAGCGGTGGCTCGGCCGGTGCATCAGGGTCTCCCTCCCGCCCCGACCCGCGTCATGATCTCGCAGAGCGCACGGTCGTCGAAGATGCGTGTGGTGGGGATGCGCACGGTGGTCCTGCTCCTGCCGGTCACCGGGTGTCCGGCGAGGTTGGTCCAGTAGCAGCAGTGCCGTAGTTCGAGGTTGTCGTGTCCGGCGCGGATCCAGTCGTCGCGGGCGCGGGGCACGATCATCACGACGAGGATCTTGTGGACCGAGACGGGGGTGCGGGCGAGCTTGGCCAGGTGGTCGTTGTCGAGGGTGAAGGCGAAGGTCGGGGCGGGCTGCGGGGGTGGGCGGGGGTCGAGCCGGTCGGTGGGGCGGGTGGTGCCCGGTGGTCTGGCCGGGCGGGGGTCGGGGCGGGCGGGCAGCCGGGGGCCCAGCTGATAGGTGCATTTGAGCTGGACCTTGATGGTGACTTCGTCGTCGACGGTGTGGCCGGGGGCGCTGTGGCTGACGTGCCAGTCGATGCCGTAGTCGGGGAAGGGCTGGGCCAGGGAGCAGCCGGCCGCCGCGGCGACCGCGTGCAGATAGCCGACCTGGAGCGTCTCCATGCAGGCGGTGGTGGCGAGTGCGCCGCGCGTGGGCTCGGGCGGTCCTGGCCGGTCGCGCCTTCCGTTCGCGGGGGCCGGCCCGCCCCGTTCGGGCCGCGGGAACGCCATGTCCGAATCCCTCCGGGCGTCGTCGGACCCTCCGGTCCGTACATCTGTGTTGTCTCCTTTGCAACTCCACTGCAAACAAGGGCGGTTCGCGTGACGGATTCCCCGGGTATCACCTCGCGGGGAGGGCGAAAACACGCCATTCGGCAGACAAGCGCGAGGAGTTGGGCACATGTGCTGGTTCGAGGGACCACTCGCCGCTTTCGACACCGAGACCACGGGAGTCGATGTCGAGCACGACCGGATCGTCTCGGCTGCGGTGGTGGTGCAGTCGTCGGAGGGGGCGCCGCCGTCGGTCACCCGCTGGCTGGTGGATCCGGGGGTCCCGGTTCCGCCGGGGGCGACGGCGATACACGGCTTGACGGACGAGCACCTCCAGCGGAACGGGCGCTGGCCGGCTCCCGTGATGGAGGAGGTGGCGCGGTCGCTGGCCGAGCAGGCGGCGCACGGCATACCCATAGTGGTGATGAACGCGCCGTTCGATCTGACGCTGCTGGACCGGGAGTTGCGGCGGCACCGCGCGTCGGCGCTGGCGGCGTATCTCGGGTCGGCGGCGCTGTGTGTGCTGGATCCGTGGGTGCTGGACAAGCACCTGGACCGCTATCGCAAGGGCCGGCGCACGCTGACGGATCTGTGTGCGCAGTACGGGGTCGAGCTGACGGGTGCGCATGACGCGGCCGCGGACGCGCTGGCGTCGCTGGAGGTCGTGCGGGCGGTGGGGCGGCGTTTCGCGGCGCGGCTGGAGCGGCTGACGCCGGTGGAGCTGCACGCGCGGCAGGCGGTGTGGCACGCGGCGCAGGCGCGGGGGCTCCAGGCGTGGTTCGCCCGCAACGGTTCGCAGGAGGCGTGCGATCCGGCGTGGCCGCTGCGGCCGGCGCTGCCCGCGGCGGCGTGAGAGCGGCGGGAAGTGCGGCCGGCGGAAGGCGTGCTGCCGGTCAACGCACAAGGCCGCCACGTCGGTTGACGTGGCGGCCTTCTCGGGGTGGGCGATACTGGGTTCGAACCAGTGACCTCTTCGGTGTGAACGAAGCGCTCTCCCACTGAGCTAATCGCCCGAGCGGCTCTCGGGGTCTCCCCCGGGAACGCACTGAACAATACAGGCCGTGGCGGCGCTTCATCAAATTCGGTCGCCTCCGGCCTCCAGGCGGGCCCGGAGCCCTCGCCGCCCGCCGCGCATCATCCAGGCGTGATTGGCGACGAAGAGCGGTCGCGCGGGGATCGCGAGGCGCCTCATCAGGGGTTTGCGCACCTCGACGTCCTGCTCGAAGCGGGCCTGGCTGCCGGTGCGCCCGTGCGGCAGGACGGTCCAGCGCGCCCAGCCCTCCAGGTCGCCGGTCATGGCGATCTCCAGGGTGCGGGCGACGGGGTCGCGGCGGCCACCGTGGACGGCAAAGGCCAGCTCGTACGGGAGGAAGGAGTGGACCCGGAGGGTGCCCGCGTCGATGCCGGTGCGCCTGACCTCCCGCACCTGGGGCCACCAGGAGGGGTAGTCCTCCGGGACCTCCAGACAGGCGTAGAGCGTGTCGGGCGGGACGGGGAAGGCCCAAGCGGCGTGGAAGCGGTACCGGTTCGGGTCGACCAGTACCGACGGGAGAGGCATGGGCCCAGGACACAACAAAAAACCGAGGGTCTGCAAGGGGTGAAACCTTGCGGACCCTCGGTCCTGTGTGGGCGATACTGGGATCGAACCAGTGACCTCTTCGGTGTGAACGAAGCGCTCTCCCGCTGAGCTAATCGCCCGGGCGCACCGCAAACATTACCGCATGTCAGACGGTGTTCGGAACCGGCTCGGGGGCGGCTCAGCGGTGGGCGTTCCACTGCGGGGCCCGGGAGCCGAGGGCCGGTGGCTCCGCCGTGGTCCGCTCCCCGTGCGCGGGCGCCTCGGTCCGGCCACCGGCCGCCGTCGCGCGGGGCCGCCGCTCGTCACTCTCCGCATTCATACGCTCCAACGTACCGGACCGAACCGGAACTCACCGGAATGGCGGTATTCGCCGGGGAACGGCTCCGCCGTACGAGGTATCCGAACAGTCTCAAAACGGTCAGAGGGGTTTACAACGGCACCGTAGGTGGCATGTCGATTTCGCCGACGTGCGAATCCCCGAGCGCACACTGAGCGAAAGGCCCTGGCGCTTATGAACACCACGGTCAGCTGCGAGCTGCACCTGCGCCTCGTCGTGTCGAGCGAATCCTCACTGCCTGTACCCGCAGGCCTGCGGTACGACACGGCCGATCCGTATGCAGTGCACGCCACCTTCCACACCGGAGCCGAGGAGACGGTCGAGTGGGTCTTCGCCAGAGATCTGCTCGCCGAGGGGCTGCACCGGCCCACCGGCACCGGAGACGTCCGTGTCTGGCCGTCCCGCAGCCACGGTCAGGGCGTCGTCTGCATCGCCCTGAGCTCGCCCGAGGGCGAGGCCCTGCTGGAGGCCCCGGCGCGGGCCCTGGAGTCGTTCCTGAAGCGGACCGACGCCGCGGTGCCGCCGGGCACCGAGCACCGTCACTTCGACCTGGATACGGAGCTCTCGCACATCCTGGCCGAGAGCTGAGCCCGGGCCGGGGCTGACCCCGGCGCGCCCGCCCACTCGGGGGGTCGGGTGCGCACACCTCGCACAGTGCGGGCCGTACGGCGCCGTCACCGCGGATCCACCGCGGGCGACGGCGCCGTCGCGTTGTGGAGCCGCTAGAGTCGGTGCTCCCGATCGAACAAATGCCGCCCCAACCCGCGTCGGCCAGGGAGCGAACGAACCGTGCTGATCAACCACGACACCCGGTGCGCGCTCGACGCCGTGGTCGACCTCGTGAACACCGCGACCGCGGGGCCCGGGGGCGGGCCGGACACTCTCGCCGACGCGGCCGCGCTGCGGCAGTTCGTCGAGCGCCACGACATCAGCGGTGTCGGCGCTCTCGGGGAGCGGGATCTCGTGGCCGTACGGGCGGTGCGGGACCGGTTCGCGCGGGCCTTCGCGGCCGGGGAGACGGCGGCGCTCGCGGAGCTGCTGAACGCCATGGTGGCCGAGGCGGGGACGACGCCCCGGCTGACGGATCACGACGGCTACGACTGGCATGTGCACTACTTCGCGCCGGGGGCGTCCCTCGCCGAACACCTCGCCGCGGACGGCGGGATGGCGCTGGCCTTCCTTGTGGTGGCGGGCGAGCGGGAGCGGCTGCGGCGCTGCGAGGCGCCGGACTGCGGGCGCGCCTTCGTGGACCTCTCCCGCAACCGCTCGCGCCGCTACTGCGACGGGCGCACGTGCGGGAACCGGCTCCATGTCGCCGCGTACCGGGCCCGGCGCAAGGAAGCCACGGGCTGAGGAAGCGCCCCTTCGGCAAGGGCGTCCGACGGCCGGGAAAACATGCCGGAATGCGGATGCCGGAAATCGCACGGAGAAATTCGGGAAAGCGCGGGGGCGGCCCGGTATTCGGTCGCCCGGAGCATCCATGGCTGACGGGGCGACAAGCGGGCGGCCGTCGGGGCGGGTTCGCTAAATGCCGTGCTTTTTCAAAATGGCTTCGATATCCGAGAAGTCCTCGGCCCCGCCTGCCTTCTTACCCTTGGCCTGAGGTCGGGTCGCGGTGCGGGCCGGATCCAGTGACGGAGCGGAGGCGCCGGGGGCCAGTGCCTCGCGGCTCGCGGCGGCTGCTGCCGCCTTGCGCTCCTTGCGGCCGGCCTTGCCGCCCTCGGCTCCGCGCCGCTCCACCGCTCTGGTGATCATGAAGAGGACGGCCGAGAGCGCCAGCACGCCGAAGCCCAGCCAGACCCCGGGGTCGAAGACCAGGCCGGTGACCCAGCGGAGGATCCCCGTCATGGCCAGGCCGACCGGGACGAGGGCGTACGCGGCTATTCGGGCCGCGGCGAGGAAACGCTTGCGGTAGGCCGTCAGCACCGCGATGCCCAGGCCGGCCGCGGACACCGCCGTGGCACAGATCGTCGAGGCGAGCATCCTGCTCCTCCTGCTTTCTCGCGCTGCGCGGGGGCTCCCCGGGCGGGGTGCCTCCTTCCATCCTGCACCGGGCCGCGCCGCACTGGCCACGATCGGCCGGGGGCTCGGGGAGATCTGGGGGTCATCTCGGGGGCGCGCTCCTCCCCAGGGCTGACGCGCCCCTAGAGCGCCGGGGCTGGGAGACTGACCCCATGAGCGACACCAATACCGGCACCACCGCGCGTGCCACCCTCGACGTCTGGTGCGAGTTGCAGTGCCCGGACTGCCGGACGGCCCTCACCGACCTGCGCGCCCTGCGCGATCACTACGGCGACCGGCTGGACATCCGGCTGCGGCACTTCCCGCTGGAGAAGCACAAGCACTCCTACGCGGCCGCGCAGGCCGCCGAGGAGGCCGCCGAGCAGGGCAAGGGGTGGCCGTACGCCGAGGCGGTGCTGGCCCGCGTGGAGGAGCTGGCCGCCCGGGGCGAGGAGCTGCTCGTCGAGGTGGCCGGTGAGCTGGGGCTGGACGCCGAAGAGGTGGACACGGCGCTGATCGACGGCCGCCATCTGCTGATCGTCGACGCGGACCAGGCGGAGGGGAAGGCCATCGGGGTCAAGGGCACTCCGACGTATGTGATCGGCGGGGAGCTGCTGGACGGTTCCAAGGACCAGAGCGGTCTGCGGTCCCGCGTCGAGGCGATCGCGGACCGGCTGCTGGCGGGCTGATCCCGCCTCCCCTCTCCCCCGGGGCGCCACGACCGGCTACAGCAGTGGCTTGTAGAGGTGGTACTCCGTCGGCCGGTAGCCCAGGGACTCGTACAGGCGCAGGGCGGGTGTGTTGCCCGCGAAGACGTTGAGCCCGATCTCCGTGGCACCGGCGGCCAGCGACTCCGCCTCGGCGAGCAGCATCAGGGAGCGGCCGTGGCCGTGGCCGCGGTGCTCCTCGGCGACCTCGACGTCGTAGACGTAGGCGCCGGGCTCGTCGGGGCCGTGGTCGCGCAGGGCCACCCAGAGGGTGCCCACGGCGGTGCCGTGGTGGGTGAGGACCCTCAGCAGCGCGTGGGGGGTGGCCGGGCCGTCGGGGAGCGCGCTGCGGTGGTCGGCCGCGGCCTTGGCGTGCGCCTCGTCGGCGGGCACGCCCCGGTCGATCCAGCTCTGGGCGTAGGCGGCGCGCGCGTGCTCGTCCCAGGCGGTGTACTCGTCCTCGGCCATGGGCCGCCCCTCGGTGCCCTCGGGCAGCCGGGGGGCGGTGGTGAGCGGTTTGGCCATGTTGCGGTTGCGCTCGACGTAGCCGAGCGCGCCCGCGAGTCCCAGGGCGACCTCCGCCTCCGCGTCCAGGGAGACCTCGACGCGGCCGCACCCCCAGCCGCGCAGCACTTCTTCCGCGGCGAGCGCGGCGACGGTGCCGCGTCCGCGGTGGCGGTCCCGCTCGTCGATCCCCAGCCGGACGATCCGGCCGACCGTGGGGCCGAACCGGTCGTCGGTGGCCAGGTCGATGCGGCCGACGGGTCTGCTGTTGACGCAGACCTCGTACGAGCGGGACCGGCCGCCGGCGGCGGTGCGCTGTTCGGGGGCGGTGGGGCGCAGGGTGGTGGTCACTGAAGTTTTCTACCTGCCCCGCGCCCGTACGTCACGGGCTTTACGGATCGATGTCCGCGGCCGAGCGCTCCTCGAAGATCCGCGCGGCCTTGGCGGTCACGGGGCCCGGGGCGGTGGGCAGTTGGCGTCCGTCGACGGCGCGCACGGCCTGGACGTCGCGCAGGGTGGAGGTCAGGAAGATCTCTTCGGCACGGTCCAGGGCGTCGGCGGGCAGGGTGGTCTCGTGGGCGCCGGTCCACTCGACGACGAGGGCGCGGGTGATCCCGGCGAGGCAGCCGGAGGCGAGGGGCGGGGTGTGGAGTTCCCCGTCGAGGACGACGAAGACGTTGGATCCGGTGCCCTCGCAGAGCTCGTCGGCGGTGTTGGCGAAGAGGGCCTCGGTCGCGCCGTGTTCCCGGGCGCGGGCGAGGGCGACGACGTTCTCGGCGTACGAGGTGGACTTGAGCCCGGCGAGCGCGCCGCGTTCGTTGCGGGTCCAGGGGACGGTGACGGCGGTGGTGGTGTCGGGCCGCCGGGTGGTCGGGCCGAGGGCGACGACGAGGGTGGGGTCGGTGGCCTCGCGGTCGGAGCCGAGGGGGGCGAGGCCGCCGGTGTAGGTGATCCGGAGCCTGCCGAGCGGCATGGGGTTGGCGTCGAGGACCGCCGCGCAGGCCCGGCGGACCTCGTCGAGGTCGGGGGCGGGCAGGCCGAGGCCGCGGGCGGAGGCGGCCAGCCTGGTGAGGTGGCGGGTCAGGGCGAAGGGGCTGCCGTGGACGGCCTTGAGCGTCTCGAAGACGCCGTCGCCGACCGTCAGCCCGTGGTCGAAGACCGAGACGCGGGCGCTGTCCTCGTCGTACAGGGAGCCGTTGAGCCAGATCGTCACCGTTTCGTCCCTCCGAGCGGCTGGTGTGTGCCCGACGCTATCGCGAGGAGCCGGGACGCCTTGAGTTCCGTCTCGGCCCACTCCCGCTCGGGGTCCGAGCCCCAGGTGATCCCGGCGCCGGTGCCGAAGCGCAGGGTGGGGCGGGTGGTGCGGTCGATCCAGAAGGTGCGGATGCCCACGGCCAGTTCGCCGGTGCCGCGGTCGGCGTCGACCCAGCCGACGCCGCCGCAGTAGGGGCCGCGGGGCGCGGTCTCCAGGGACCGGATGATGTCCATGGCGCTGGCCTTGGGGGCGCCGGTGACCGAGCCGGGCGGGAAGGTGCCCGCGAAGAGCTCCGCCCATCCGGCGCCGTCGGCGAGGGTGCCGCGGACGGTGGAGACGAGGTGGACGAGGCCGGGGTGCGGTTCGACCGCGCAGAGTGCGGGGACGGTCACGGAGCCGGTGGCGCAGACACGCCCGAGGTCGTTGCGGACGAGGTCCACGATCATGACGTTCTCGGCGTGGTCCTTCTCCAGGAGGTCCGCCGCGGTGCGGCCGGTGCCCTTGATCGGCCCGGATTCGACGGTGCGGCCGGTGCGGCGCAGATAGAGCTCCGGGGAGGCGGTCGCGACCTCCACGCCGTGGGCGGGCAGGCGGACGGTGCCCGCGTAGGGGGCGGGGTTGCCGTGGGCGAGGAGCGCGGTCAGGGCGTCGATGTCGGCGGGGGCGCCGTCGGCGGTGTCCGGCAGGGGCGCGCTCAGGACGCGGCAGAGGTTGGCCTGATAGACCTCGCCGGCCGCGATGTGCTCGCGTATGCGGCGCACGCCCGCGACATAGGCGGCCCGGTCCAGGGAGGACGTCCAGTCCTCGCGCGCGGGGCCGTGCCAGCGGCCGGGGTCCGCCGTGGGGACGGGCGCGGGCCGTACGTCCCCGAAGCGGGCGCACAGCAGACCTCCCTCGAAGTCCGCGACCACCGCCCACCAGCCCGTGGAGTCCAGGGCTGCCGGGTCGCGGGTGACGTCGCGGAGATCGGTGGCGAGGAGGCCGCCGAAGCGGGCCATCGGGAGGGACATCGGAGGGGAGCGGTGCACGTCAACGAGTCTATGGCGGGGCCACGCCGGGTGGCCGGGACGGACAATCAGCGCAGCACGCTGCGGAAACGGAATTTGAGCTGGCGCTGGAATCCGCTAGAGTTCAACACGTCGCCGGGACGCGGAAGCGAACCGGACAGACACTGCGGACGTAGCTCAGTTGGTAGAGCACCACCTTGCCAAGGTGGATGTCGCGAGTTCGAGTCTCGTCGTCCGCTCGCAGTCTGGGGGATCTTCCCGAACCCCCGCACTCCTGGTGGAGTGGCCGAGAGGCGAGGCAACGGCCTGCAAAGCCGTCTACACGGGTTCAAATCCCGTCTCCACCTCCAAGGACGATTAGCTCAGCGGGAGAGCGCTTCCCTGACACGGAAGAGGTCACTGGTTCAATCCCAGTATCGTCCACCAAGGTCCGCACGGACCTTCCCGCGCGATTAGCTCAGCGGGAGAGCGCTTCCCTGACACGGAAGAGGTCACTGGTTCAATCCCAGTATCGCGCACGCAGTAACATCCCGGACGATTAGCTCAGCGGGAGAGCGCTTCCCTGACACGGAAGAGGTCACTGGTTCAATCCCAGTATCGTCCACCGAGATCCGCACGGATCTCCCCGCGCGATTAGCTCAGCGGGAGAGCGCTTCCCTGACACGGAAGAGGTCACTGGTTCAATCCCAGTATCGCGCACATGGATCGGCCGGAGGCCGGGGCTTAGAGCTCCGGCCTCCGGCCGTTTTCCGTGCCGGGACCCAGCTGTGCAGGCACTCGGCCGTGCCGGGACGCGCGACGGGCCGGGCACCTCCCCAGGTGCCCGGCCCGTCGTGCCGTCCGCCGTACCCCCGTCCCCACGGGGTTGATCAGCCGGTCCTGTCCCCGGCCCGGGCCGCTCTCCCGGGCCCGGGGCGCCTCAGCGCCCCAGCATTCCGGCCACGGACGACGCTTGGGTGACGACGGCGTCCCAGCCGCCGAAGACCACGGCGAGGAACCCCGCGAGGGGCAGCACCATGGCCGCCGCGACGAGGGGGTGGCGGGTGCCGGACGGGCGGGGGCCGAAGGCATCGACGGCCCGCTGGGCTTGTGTCCGGATGACCGAACGTCCCGCGGATTGCGCCATGGTCCTCTCCCGCCGTGCGACCCTTTCCCGCCGTTCACGCCTGCCGTGATCGACGAGCGGCGGGCGCTGACCTCGGGGGACGAGTGCGTCACCCGCCGCTCTTCCTCAAACACTAGGCGCGGGGGCCCTCGGGGGCGTCATGCCCTCGTACCGATTGCCGGGCCTCCCGGAGGATGACCGGGCCCCGGGCGGCTACTCCTCTGGTTGGAGACGGACGGGCCCGGTCCCCGGGTCTTCCCGGAGGGGGTGCCCGGGGCCCGTACGCCTGCCGCGGGCGTGACTTCGCTCACTTCGGGCGGGCCGCACCGCCGGGTGATCTTCATCTTTTCCGCTCCCCGGCCCGTGCCCGCTCCGCACGCCCCGGCCGGGTCCGCCACGCCCGCCGCGGCGGCGCGCCGCAGGCCGGAGGGGCGCCCAATCCCCCTTCTCCGGCTGCGGCTTGGGGGATCGCACCCGGCCCGGCCGTACGCAACCCGCTCCCCGGGCCCGGGCGTCGGGGATCCCACGGGGCTCCGGCAAACCGGTCGCCGACGCATGCGCGGCCTATCAGCGCGGTCGCCCGGCAATCCGTAAGCTGGGCACGTCAGACGGACCGGGCAGCGGGGATGAAGATGGCGATGATGCGGCTCCGGCGCGAGGACCCGCGTGTCGTCGGCTCGTTCCGGCTTCACCGCCGGCTGGGCGCAGGCGGCATGGGCGTGGTGTACCTCGGCTCCGACCGGCGCGGGCAGCGGGTGGCGCTCAAGGTGATCAGGCCGGACCTGGCCGAGGACCAGGAGTTCCGGTCGCGGTTCGCGCGTGAGGTGCAGGCGGCCCGGCGGATCCGCGGCGGGTGCACGGCGCGGCTGGTGGCCGCCGATCTGGACGCGGACCGCCCGTGGTTCGCCACGCAGTACGTACCGGGGCCCTCGCTGCACGACAAGGTGAACGAGGAGGGGCCGCTGTCGGCGGCTCAGACCGCGTCCATCGGGGCGGCGTTGGCCGAAGGCCTGCTCGCCGTGCACGACGCGGGGGTGGTGCACCGCGACCTGAAGCCGTCGAACATCCTGCTGTCGCCCAAGGGCCCCCGCATCATCGACTTCGGCATCGCCTGGGCGACCGGGGCGAGCACGCTGACGCACGTCGGGACGGCGGTCGGCTCGCCCGGCTTCCTGGCGCCCGAGCAGGTGCGCGGTGCCGCCGTGACGCCCGCGACGGACGTCTTCGCGCTGGGCGCGACCCTCGCGTACGCCTCGACGGCGGACTCCCCGTTCGGCCAGGGCAGTTCCGAGGTCATGCTCTACCGCGTCGTGCACGAGGAGCCGCAGCTCATGGCCGTGCCGGACGCGTTGGCGCCGCTGGTGCACGCGTGTCTGGCCAAGGATCCCGAGGAGCGGCCGAGCACGCTCCAGCTGTCGCTGCGGCTGAAGGAGATCGCGGCGCGCGAGGCGCACGGGCTGCCGGACGGCAGGCACCCGGCGGCGCGCCGGGAGCCCGAGCGGCCCGCGGGCCGGCGGGCCACGGAGTACGCGGAGCAGCGCACCGAGCGGCGTGCGGTCCAGGCGCACACCCCGCGCCCGCAGCCGCCGCGCCAGTCGGGCCCGGCCCGGCCGGCGGTGCCGCGTCCGGCGCGGCCCGGCGGGGCGCGCGGCGGGGCTCGTCCCGGTGTGCGGACGGGCTCCGGCGCCCGGCGTCCGGGGCCGGACCGGCGGCTGCTGCGGCAGCGCCTGACGGTCTTCGTCGTGGTGACGCTGCTGGTCGCGCTGGGCATCGCGGTGGCGCAGGGCTGCCAGGGCCCGGCGCACAGCATGGGCGGGCTGCCCCAGGTGCCCGTGGCGTCGCAGGGCCCGGCGGCGGCCGGTGACACGCCGTCGGCCCCGGACGGTTCCTGACGTCACGTCGGGGGCCGGGAGGCGTCAGCTCTCCGGGCGGCCCGTCGTCACGGCGTAGAACGCCACGGCCGCGGCCGCTCCGACGTTGAGGGAGTCGATGCCGTGGGCCATGGGGATGCGGACCCACTCGTCGGCGGCGCGCAGGGCGCGGGCCGACAGCCCGTCACCTTCCGCGCCGAGCATGAGCGCCACCCGGTCGAGCCGGTGCGGGGCGGCGGCGTCCATGGAGACGGCCTTCTCGTCCGGGGTCAGGCCCAGCACCCGGAACCCGGCGGCCCGCACGGTCTCCAGGTCCTGGGGCCAGGTCTCCAGGCGGGCGTAGGGCACGGAGAAGACGGCGCCCATGGACACCTTCACGGAGCGCCGGTAGAGCGGGTCGGCGCAGTCCGGGGAGAGCAGGACGGCGTCCATGCCCAGGGCGGCCGCGCTTCTGAAGATCGCACCGATGTTGGTGTGGTCCACCAGGCTTTCGAGGACGGCGACACGCCGGGCGTCCCGCAGCAGTTCACCGGCGTCCGGGAGCGGCTTGCGCGCCATGGAGGCGAGGGCGCCGCGGTGCACGTGGTAGCCGGTGACCCGCTCGGCGAGCTCGGGGGTGACGGTGTAGACGGGGGCGTCGCTCCCGTCGATGACGTCGCGCATGACGTCGACCCACTTGGCCGTGAGCAGCATGGACCGCATCGCGTACCCGGCCTGCCCGGCGCGCCTGATGACCTTCTCGCCCTCGGCGATGAAGAGTCCTTCGGCGGGCTCGCGCCTGCGCCGCAGCTCGACGTCGGTGAGGCCGGTGTAGTCGTGCAGCCTGGGGTCGTCGGGGTCGTCGATGGTGATGAGCTCGGCCATGCTGTGTCCTGGTCCTCTTTGGTGCGGGTCAGCCGCGGGGTTCCGGGCCGACCGTCACGACGTCGCCGATCACGATGACGGCCGGGGGGCGTATGCCCTCCGCCTTGACCCGCTCCCCCGCGGTGGCGAGGGTCGCGTCGATGCGGCGCTGGGCGGCGGTCGTGCCTTCCTGGACCACCGCGACGGGGGTGGCGGCGGGGCGGCCGTGGTGGATGAGGGTGGCGGCGATCGCGCCGATGTTCTCCACCGACATCAGCAGCACGAGCGTGCCGCGCAGCTTGGCGAGGGCGGCCCAGTCGACGAGGGAGCGCGCGTCGTCGGGGGCGACGTGCCCGCTGGCGACGGTGAACTCGTGGGCCACGCCCCGGTGGGTGACCGGGATCCCGGCGGCGGCGGGCACGCTGATGGTGCTGGAGATGCCGGGTACGACGGTGCAGGGGATGCCCTGCTCGGCCAGCGCCTGGACCTCCTCCATGCCGCGGCCGAAGACGAAGGGGTCGCCGCCCTTCAGCCGGACCACGGTCTTCCCGGCGCGGGCGTGCTCGACGAGGGCGTTGTTGATGGCCTCCTGGGCCATGAACCGGCCGTACGGGATCTTCGCCGCGTCGATCACCTCGACGTGCGGCGGGAGTTCGTCGAGGAGGTCGCGGGGGCCGAGGCGGTCGGCGATGACCACGTCTGCCTCCGCGAGCAGCCTGCGGCCGCGCACGGTGATCAGGTCGGGGTCGCCGGGCCCGCCGCCGACGAGGGCGACGCTGCCGGGGCCGGCGCCGGTGTCGCGGGCGCGGTAGCGCGGGGCGGCGAGGGAGCCGTCGCGCAGGCCCTCCACGACGGCGTCGCGTACGGCGGCGGAGCGGCGCGGGTCCCGGCCGGTGAGCACGGCGACGGTGACGCCCTCGCTGCGGCCGGTGGCCGGGGTCCAGGCGGTGGCCGCGTCGGCGTCGTCGCTGCGCACGGCCCACACCCGGCGGGCCTCGGCCTCGGCGGAGGCCGCCTCGTTGGCGGCCGGGTCGTCGGTGGAGATCAGCGCGTACCAGGCGCCGTCCAGGTCGCCGTCCCGGTAACGGCGGCGCTCCCAGCGGAATTCGCCCGCTTCCGCCATGGCCTCGACGGAGGGGGTCGCGGACGGGGAGATCAGCAGCACGTCCGCGCCGGCCGCGACGAGGGCGGGCAGCCGGCGCTGGGCGACCTGGCCGGCACCGAGGACGACGACGCGCCGACCGGAGAGACGCAGTCCGACGGGATAGGCGCTTTCGCTGCGCGCGGGCTCGGCCATGGCTCCTCCGGAGTGGCTGGTCAGGGTGCTGGTGACACTCTATGGGCTCCCGCATCGGGGCCCGTCCCCTGTCCGGGTTCCGGGGGTTGCGCCCCGTCAGGGGCGCGGGGAACTGCGCGACCGGCCACGGACGACCCGCGGACGCGATCCGGGCTCACGCCCCACCCCGGTGGGCTCGACCGGCGGGGTGGGGCGGAGCCCCGGAAGGGTCAGCCCTTCTCGGTGACACCCGCGGCATCGAACGTCGCCACCTCGTGCATCGCCCGCGCAGCGCTCTGCACGACCGGCAGGGCCAGCAGCGCGCCCGTGCCCTCGCCGAGGCGGAGGTCGAGGTCGACCAGCGGGCGCAGGCCCAGCTTGGTGAGGGCCGCGACGTGGCCCGGCTCCGCGCTGCGATGACCGGCGATGCACGCGGCCAGCGCCTCGGGGGCGATCGCCCGCGCCACCAGCGCGGCCGCCCCGGCGCTCACGCCGTCCAGGATCACGGGCGTGCGCAGCGACGCGCCGCCCAGGATCAGGCCGACGAGCGCGGCGTGCTCCAGGCCGCCGACCGCGGCGAGGACGCCGATCGGGTCCTTCGGGTCCGGCTGGTGGAGTTCGAGCGCGCGCCGGACGACGTCGACCTTGCGGGCGTGCATCTCGTCGTTGATGCCCGTGCCGCGGCCGGTGATCTCGGCGGGGTCCGCCTCGGTGTAGACGGCGATGAGGGCGGCCGACACGGTGGTGTTGGCGATGCCCATCTCGCCGGTCAGCAGCGCCTTGTTGCCCGCCGCGACGAGGTCGCGGGCCGTCTCGATGCCCACCTCGATCGCGCGCAGCGCCTCTTCGCGGGACATCGCGGCGCCGGTCGTGAAGTCGCTCGTGCCGGGCCGGATCTTGCGCGGGAGGAGGCCGGGGGTGCTGGGCAGGTCGCCCGCGACGCCGACGTCCACGACGCAGACCTCGGCGCCCACCTGGTTGGCGAAGGCGTTGCACACGGCGCCGCCGCCCAGGAAGTTGGCGACCATCTGCGAGGTGACCTCCTGCGGCCACGCCGTGACGCCCTGGGCGTGCACGCCGTGGTCGCCCGCGAAGATCGCCACGGCGGCGGGCTCCGGGATCGGCGGCGGGCACTTCCGCGAGAGGCCGCACAGCTGCGCGGAGATGATCTCCAGCATGCCGAGCGCGCCGGAGGGCTTGGTCATCCGCTTCTGGCGCTCCCACGCCTCGCCGAGCGCCTTGGCGTCCAGCGGCCGGATGCCGCGCAGGGTCTCCGAGAGGAGGTCGTGCGGGTCCTCGCCGGGCAGCGCGCGCCGCCCGTACGTCTCCTCGTGCACGACCCACGACAGGGGGCGCCGCTTGGCCCAGCCCGCCTGCATCAGCTCGGGCTCGTCGGGGAACTCGTCGACGTACCCGACGCAGAGGTAGGCGACGACCTCCAGGTGCTCGGGCAGCCCGAGTTCGCGCACCATCTCCCGCTCGTCGAAGAAGCTGACCCAGCCGACGCCGAGCCCTTCGGCGCGCGCGGCGAGCCAGAGGTTCTCGACGGCGAGCGCGGAGGAGTACGGGGCCATCTGCGGCTGGGTGTGCCGACCGAGGGTGTGGCGGCCGCCGCGGGTGGGGTCGGCGGTGACGACGATGTTGACGGGCGTGTCGAGGATCGCCTCGATCTTCAGTTCCTTGAACTGCTTGGCCCGTGCCTTGGGGAGGGACTTGGCGTACGCGTCGCGCTGACGCGCCGCCAGCTCGTGCATCGCCTGCCGGGTCTCGGCGGAGCGGATGACGACGAAGTCCCAGGGCTGGGAGTGCCCGACGCTCGGCGCGGTGTGCGCGGCCTCCAGGACGCGCAGCAGCACCTCGTGCGGGATGGGGTCGGTGCGGAAGCCCTTGCGGATGTCGCGCCGTTCCCGCATCACGCGGTGGACGGCGGCGCGCTCCGCGTCGCCGTAGCCGACGGCCGCGGGGCCGGCCGGCTCCTCGTACACCACCTCCGGTGCCTCCTCGGGCGCGTGCTGCACGGGCTCGGGGCCGGCGTCCGCGACGGCGGTGCGCGGCGCGGGGACGGCCACGGGCTCGGGCGCGGCGGCGGGGACCGGCTCCTGCTGCGGGGCGGGGATGTGCACGGCGGCGGGTGCCGCCGGCTCCTCCTCCTGCTGCGCGGGTACGGGCTCCACGGCGTCGGGCGCGGCCGCCTCGGCCGGTACGGGCCGCGGCTCGGCGTGCACGACCACGGTGTCCTGTGCGAGGGCGGCGGTCTGCTGGACCACCGTGTCCTGCGGCCGGGGTACGAGGTGCACGTCCTCGGAGACCTGCTCCTGCGGCGCGGCCTCCTGCTCGGCGGCCGGTGCCTGCGGCACGACGGCGTCGACGACCGCGACGGGCGCGGGTGCCTCGGCCACGGGGACCTGCGGCTGCCGGTCGGCCTCGGGGGCCGGTACGGCCTGCGGCTCGGGGGCAACAGCCGTGACGGGAGCGGCCGGTACGGGCTCCGCGGCCTCGGCGACCGGGGCCGGGACCGGCTCGGGAGCGGCGGCGGCCGGGGCCTCCGGCGCCTCCTCGGAAAGCGGCACGGCGGCGGGAACCGGCTGTCCGGAACCGGCGTCTACAGATGCGGGCGCCTCCACCACGGCCGGCGCGGGCTGCGGCGCCTCGGCGGCCACCGGTACCGGGATCTGCTCGGCGGCCGCTTCGGTGACGCCGGAGTTTTCGGCGGCTTCGTTCTCGGCGGCATTGTTCATGGCGACAGCGGGAGCCTCGGTGACAGCAGTGCCCTCGGCGGCGACCGGAGCCTGCTGCGCGCTGTCGACGGCCGGTGCCACGGCCACGGGGACCTGCTCACCGGAACCGGCGTCCGCGTACACCGGGACGGCCTCGGCGGGCGCGGCCTCCTGCGGTACGGGCGCGGGCCGGGCGCTCTCCTGGACCTGGACGGGCTCCACGACCGGGCCCGGCGACTGGGGCAGGGGCTCGGGTGCGACGTGCGCGTCGGCGGGCGCGGCCTGGGGCACCTCGGACGGTACGGGCGCGGCCTCCGCGACAGCCGTGACGGCGACGGCGACCTGGGGAACGGCCTGGTGCACGGGTGCCACCGGCTCGGCCGCGACCGGCTCTACTGCCGTCGGCTCGACTGCCATCGGCTCGACGGCGACCGGCGGAGCCGTGACGGCTGACGTCACGTCAACAGGCATGTCAAGAGGCATGTCAACAGGCACATCGGCAGGTGCGGCGACGGGCTCGCTCTGTGCCACGGCCGGTGCCACCGGCTGCTGCGTGACGACCGGGTGTTCGGCCGGGATCTGCTCGGCGGCGACGGCCTCCGTGCCCGGCGCGGTCTGTCCGGAACCGTCGGCGACTATCCCGTGGCCCGTGTCGGCCGGGTGTGCGGCGGTGGCCTGCGCGGGCACGAAGGCGACGGCGGGAGCCGCGGGCGCTTCCGCGACCGGCGCGGGGGCCGCCTCCGCCACGGGTTCGGCGACGGGTACCGGGGCGGGCTCCGCTGCCACGTGCTGCGGCTGCGCGTCCCAGGTGCCCGGCTGCTGCTGCGGCACCTCGCCGAGCCGCGGGGCCTGCTGGACGTCCGCGCCCTCGTGCGGGACGTCGAGGTATTCGGGGCCCTGGCCCGGCGTCACGGGCGGCGCGGGCTGGCGCCCGGGCGCGGGCGCCTGGTGCGGGGCCGCCGGGCCACGGTCGGCGAGGGAACGCACGACCCCGCCCGTGGGATCCGGCACGGGCGGGCCCATGTGCAGGGGGCGCCGCGGGGCCGCGGGCGCGGCCGGGGCGGCGGAGCCGGGCGGCGTCCGGACGTCGCCGTAATCGACGGAGCCGGTGTCGCGGCCGCCGGTCTCGTGCGTGCCGCCCTGGACGGCGGGCTGTTCCATCCAGGCGCCCTGGGCGCCCGGCATCAGCAGGAGGTCGTCCTCCTCGGCGCCGTCCGCCTCACCACCGTGGTCCAGGAAGGTGTAGGCGGCCGGGGCGCCGGGATCGGCAGGGGCCACGGCATCCGCGGGGAACGAGGGGCCGGGAAGCTCGCCTGCGTTCTCCGGCTGTCCCTCGCCCGGGAACTGGCCGGTGTCGGTCATGCGTACCCCTCGCCCATCGGTAGTGCTCCTTCCAACCGCTCACGCCCATAGTCAAGAACGAGCGTCCATGCCTCGCGGCACGTTGCATGTCGCCCGCCCCTACCTTGCCGTGCTCCCGCCAAAAGGAGGGAACGTTCGGGACATTGACGACTGTGGTGTCGGACACCGAGGGGCGGTACAACGATCCGCAACCCTACCCTCCGCCCGGCGCGCCGGGCTCACAGGTGGGTGTGGCGACCACTCAGAAGGAAGGCCACGGCGCGCTCGCGCTCGGTCCACGCGCCGGTGTCGAGCTCCACCGCCTGGAGCAGCGCGCACTCCACGGCGTAGCCGCCTTCGGCGAGCGCCCGGCCGATGGCCTCGGCCTCGTCGCGGGTCGCGGCGTGGGCGACGATCCGCTCGGGACGGCGCGCGGCGCACGCGGCGACGACGGGCGCTCCCCCGCCGCCGACGCGGACGACGTCGGGCTCGGGGAGGTCCTCCAGGACGTGGGGGGCGATGCCGTGGACGACCTGGAGCTGTACGCCGTAGCGGCGGGCGGCGGCGGCGGTGCGGGCGCAGGCGTCGGCGTCGCGGTCGACGGCGATGACGGCGGCGCCGAACCGGGCGGCCTCGACGGAGGCCGCTCCGCTCGCGGATCCGATGTCCCAGACGAGGTCGCCCACGCGGGGCCCCAGCCGGGCCAGTTGGGCGGCGCGCAGCTCGGCGGACTCGCCTTCGCCGAGGCCGGTGCCGTAGGCGTCGGAGGGCAGGGCCCAGCCGCGGACGGCCGGGGGGTAGCCGGGGTCGCGGCCCGCGATCCAGCCGCCGGCGGTGCGCTGCCGGGTGGCTCCCCAGCCCTGGGCCGCGGGCTGGGCGGCGCCGGGTCCTGAGCCGCCGATGACGATGACGACGTTGGGGTCGCGCCAGGTGTGGTCGGGGACCTTGTCGGAGGTGAGGACGGTGACCTGTTCGCGGTCGGTGCCCAGTTCCTCGCAGATGACGAAGGTGCGGTGCACGGGCCCGAGGAGGAGGGCGAGTTCGGCGGGGCCCGCGCCGGGCGAGGTGAGGACGGCGACCTTGGTGTGGGCGCGGCAGACGTTGACGGCGCGCCGCAGGTCGCGGCTGTGGGCGACGACGACCTGGGCGTCGTCCCAGGGCATGCCCACGCGGGCGAAGGCGGCGGCGACGGCCGAGACGGCGGGGACGACCTCGACCTCCAGGCCGTGCTGGGGGGCGCGCAGGGCGCGCACGACGCCGAAGAAGCCGGGGTCGCCGTCGGCGAGGACCACGGCGGAGCCGCGGTGTCCGGCGATGCGGCGGGCGGCGAGGTCGACGCTGCCGAGCCTGACGCGCTCGGCTGTGGGCGGGATCTCGGGCAGCGCGAGGTGGTGTCCCGCGCCCGCCACCAGGGTGGCGGCGGCCAGGGCCGAGCGGGCCGTGTCCGTCAGCGGTGAGCCGTCCCACCCGATCACCGTGACCCGGTCGGCCATCGTCGTCAGTCTCCTGGGGCTCGTTGTCGCGGGTCGGGGAGCCCACACAGGCGTGGGCAGGGTGAGGTTACCCCGGTCGGTCCGGGCCGAGGGGCCCGCGGACGGTCCGGAGTGGGCGCGTGCGGTCGTACGGGCGGGTGCGCCCGCGGGCCGCGCGCCGGGTCAGCGCCAGTCGCGGAAGGCCCCCGCGTAGCCGGGGCCGCTCGCGTGCTGTTCGCGCACCTCGTCGAGGTCCTCGGGGAGCAGGCTCCAGACGATGAGGTCGCTGCGGGTCTCCGTCCAGCTGCCGTCGGCCGTGCGGCCGCGGCCTATCCAGGCGTTGCGCAGGACTCCCTCGCTGATGCAGCCGATCTTCTGGGCGACCTGCTGGGAGGCGGTGTTGTCGGCCGCGGTGCGCAGTTCGAGACGCTCGAACCGCTGGTCGCGGAAGAGCCATTCGGCGACGGCGAGCACGGATTCACAGGCGTAGCCCTCGCCGCGGGCCCAGGGGGCGACGACATAGCCGACCTCGGCGGAGAGGGTGCGCCAGTCGGTGTGGTGCAGGTGCACACAGCCCACGAGGCGCTGGGTGAGGAACTCGGTGACCGCAAAGACGATTCCGCGCCCCTGGGTGCGCTCGGCCGGCGCCTGGCGCAGCGCCCAGTCGCGGGCGTCGGCGGTGGTGTAGGGGTGGGGCGCGGAGGTCCAGGCGGTGACGAGTTCGTCGCTCATCATCTCGGCGAGCGCGGGCACGTCCTGGGCGTCGAACGGGCGCAGCACCAGCCGGTCCGTACTGATGGAGATGTCCGGGAAGGTGGATGTCATGTGCTGCTCCAACGCCGGGGAGGGTGTGCTCGGGACGGTCTCGGTCCTGGCTTCGAGTGCACCAGCATGCAGCATGGGTGCGCGGGTGCGCCAAGCGCGACCCCGTACGGCCGCAGGCCCGCGCAC
>NZ_BAAABW010000044.1:0-37515 GCF_039521185.1 Streptomyces blastmyceticus
TGGTGTCGCTGATCTGGTCAGCGATCTTGTCGGGGTGACCCTCGGTCACGGACTCCGAGGTGAACATAAGACGTGACATGGCCTTCCTTCGGTAGCGTCGCGTGCTCTCAGCACGTGTCGGGGCCCAGTCTCCTGAGGATGTCGAGTACGGTTTCCTGGCTGTAGAAGGCCTCAGGGGGCAGTGAGACAAAGAGCTGGATACTGGTCACACCGGGCAGGTGATAGCGCATGATCTGCTCCCGGCATTCCTCCGGGGAGCCGCTGATGAACAGTCCGTCGACGACCTCATCCGGAAGGGCCCTCTGGGAGCCCGCCGGGTCCGCCGCCTCCCACGCTTCGTGCACTTCACGAAGCAACTCCCCGTTGCCCAGCCACTCATGGAACTTTCGGTAGGGGTCTCGGTTAAGGATCCAGGCAAGGAAGGGACGCGCGTTGCTGCGCGCGTGTTCCCTGTTCTCCGTGGGGCAGACGAAGACCTTGACAACCAATTCCTTACCCACAGGCTGAGGCCCGATTGCCTCGAGGATCTTGGGCACATCCTCAGGAAAAAGCAGGTTGGTGATGGCCCCGTCCCCTTCGTTGAAGGCAAGCCTCAGCATGTTGGGACGGAGCGCCCCCAAAATGACCTTCACCGGCTCGGTGGGCGGGTGCGGCAAGTGGTAGCCAGCTATGGAGAAGGTGTCGAATTCGCCGGCGATGTACTCACCCCGGAGAGCGCGGGTGACGAAGCGCAGCACATCACGTGTGCGTTTGAAAGGCTCTTCGAACGGAATGCCGTTGATGTCGCTGACATGTGCGGGCACCGAGGAGCCCAACCCCAGCAACAGGCGCCCGGGGGCGAGTTGCGCCAGCGTGGCCGCTGTCTGTGCGATCACGGCGGGACCTCGGGTGAAGACAGGGACGATGCCGGTACCCAGGCGCAAGGACGGGGACCAGGCAGCTGCTGCCGCGAGCGGGGTGAAGGCGTCAGTGCCACCCCCCTCCGCTGTCCAGACATCGGAGTAGCCGATGTCTGGAAGCCGCTCGATGATGTGCTGGTGGTGGCCGATCGTGATGCCGGGAAGGGGCAGGGTGACACCCCAGTTGGGCTGCGCGAGCGGAGGGCGGTCGCTTGAAGGCACGGGTGACTGGTGTCCTTTTCCTGGTAGCAGTACGCGCGGCCCACATCGGGACCACGGGAGCGGTGAGTTCAGCATCCAACCTTCCGTGAGGTCCGAACCATCCAGGTGTTGATGCCATTACTTCTACTAACAGGACCAACGCCTGGCTGGCTGGCCTGCGCGGGAATCGCCAAAGTGGCCGAGTCGGCAGCCGGATCTCCTGCACCCTCTCGCTCGAAAGGCAGCTTCTCTCATGGACAGTCCTTCCTCCGCGCCAGTCGCCCCGGTCGCGGCCCCGGCGCGGTTCCGTTGGGGTCTCTACACCTCAGTGTTCTTGCTGTTGTTTCTGTTCGGCACCGAAACGTTTTTGGTGTCCCCGCTGCTGCCGACGATCGCCAGTAGCCTGGCCACCACGGAACAGGCGGCGGCGTACAGTGTGACGGCGTACGTACTCGTGTACGCGGTGTGCGCTCCCTTCCTGGGCCTGGTGAGCGACCGGGTGGGACGCCGTCGTGCGCTGCTGGTGGGTTCAGTCCTCTTCCTACTGTCGAACGTCGCGGCCGCGCTGTCCGACGTTCTGGCTCTGCTGGTGGTATCGCGGGCCCTGGCCGGCATCGCGGCCGCCACCGCAGGCCCCGCGATCTGGGCGCACATCTCGGAGACCACGGAGGACAGCGCGCGCGGGCGCGCTCTGGGCCTCGGCATGGCGTTCTTCTCGTGTGGTCAGGTGCTTGGCGTGCCGCTGGGCAGCTTCCTGGCAGGCGCAGTCGGCTGGCGGGCTGCCTTCTGGGCCATGGCCATCGGCACACTGTTGGTCGTCCCGATGCTGCTCAAGCAGATTCCGGCCAGCGCGGCCCGGACCGGCGGCGGCATGGGCGCCGGAGCGGTGTTCGCCGCCTGGAGACACCACGCACTGCGCAAGTCGCTGCTGGTCAACACCGCGTTCAATGCCGCCAACCTGGGCGCCTACACCTTCATGGGTGCCGTCCTCGCCAAGCGCTTCGACCTGTCCGTGACTGCGCTCGGCCTGGTCGGCATCCTCGTCGGCGTCGGCAGCATCGTGGGCTCGACAGCCGGCGGCCGTCTGGGCGACCGGGCCAGGGCCCAGGGCCGTACGCACCTTCCGATGCTGGCCGTGTGGGGCCTCCTACTCGCCCTGGGCATCGCGCTGACGGTCTGGGGCCCCGGTCTGGTCCTCGCGTTGGTGGGCGTCACCCTCTGGTTCGTGGCCAGTGGTGGATTTGTCACCGACCAGCAGACGCTCGCCGGTACGGCTGCCCCAGAACTGCGAGCGACCTCCAGCGCCTGGCTCACCTCGACCATGTACGCCGGTACCGGCGTGGGCGCGTGGGTGATCGGTCTCTTCACCGATCTGTCCCTCGCGACCGCGGTGGTCGGGGTTGCCCTTGCACTGATCGCGGCGCTCGGTGGCCTGATGGTCAGCACCCAGCTACGCCGTGACGCCGACCGCGGACCGCTCATCGACCCGATCGGTGCACCGAAGGAGGCCTGAGCCCGCGCCTGCGTGGCTCGATCAGTCTCCTTCACCTGGAACAGGGCTGAAGGCGCGATCAACCGTCCCCCGCGGTCGCGCCTTCAGCCCGCTTTCCGTGCCAAGCCGACGGATCGCAGGGGCCGGTTCACCAGAGCCGAAACCCTCATGCCATCGTCCGGGCTCGCCGGGGTGAAAAGCAGGATCAACGACGCGGGGTCGTCCACCGGGCGGAGGGACGACAAGGAAATACGGATCGGCTCGCTGTCAACAGGGGTTACGGTGATGACGCGGGTGGTGAGTTCCCCCACCGAGTAGCAGTTCCACCAGTGGCTCAATTCGGGTGCGTCCGCCGCCAGTCGGCTGTACAGCTCGGCGATGCGCTCATCGGAGGGGTGCATACCTGCTTGGGCTCGGAAGTGTTGGAAGACGCTCATAGCGAGAGGCTCCCAGTCGGCATCCCGCAGGACCCCGCGCAGATGGTTGTCGGCAGCCATGAACCACATCAGGTTGCGGCGGTCGGCCGGCACCGCCGAAGGCTCACCCAGCACGGCCGACCACGCCGCGTTCCACGCGACCAGGTCGAAGTTGTGGTCGAGCAGGGCAGCCGGGCTGGTCGGCCAGGAATCCAGCACGGGCTGCAGCGCTCCGTTCACGGGCCCGCGGGTCGCGTTCGCCTCGGGCTCGTAGTAGCCGGCCAGCCGCAGCGCGTGGCGCAACTCGGCGTCATCGAGCCGCAGCACTCGCCCGACGGACTCCAACACCTGTCGCGAGGCGGCGACTCTGCCCTGTTCCAGCCATGTGTACCAAGCGATGCTCACACCGGAGAGGGAGGCGACTTCCTCCCGACGCAGCCCGGGAGTCCGACGGCGGGAAGTGGGTGGCAGGCCGACGTCCTCCGGCTTAAGCAAGGCGCGATGGGCCCGCAGAAACGCACCGAGTTCTTGACTTGCGGTGGGAGTTGACATGATGTGTGTCTCCTTACGCGGGCCGGGAGAACCCCAGCCATAATAGACCGCACCGGAATGACCCGGCAGTTCTCCCAAAGGGAGAGCGGCCGGGCCGTTCGGCGGCTGGAGTGTGCCACGGCGGGACTCAGCCCCGGGTGGTCACATTCCACAGCCGGACAGGCATGCTGCTCACATGCCCGATTTCCTCCTGGCGTCGCCACGCGGCGTCGCCCACGGCCCGGAAGAAGGCCGCACGCAGGCCGGGGTCGACCAGCCGACTGTAGTAGTCGCCGAAGGTCGCGGCGTGGAAGTGCTCGTACTCCGCCGCGCTGCCAACCTGTACGACAGCGTCCCGTTCAATGGTGGCGACGACCCGTAGATCCCGCTCCAGGAGTTTCCGCAGGCCCTCGGCGTCGCGCGTGCGCGTGGCGATCGGCATGACGTCGTGGTCAGCGAAAAGCCGGGGCACGAACTCGCGTCCCGTACCCAGCGCTACGAGTGCATCACGCACGATCTCATCCTCACCGCCCAAGCCGTGCTGGTCCTGCGCAGGGTGGTATGTGGTGAGCAGAAATGTTCCCCCTTGGGTCATGTGCTGCCCCACCCAGGTGAAGGTCCGCTGTTCGACGGGGTAGAGCCAGTGGAGCACCGACGTCATGGTGACCAGATCGGGAGACAAGTCCATCCGTTCCGGCGACCTCATGTCGGCATGCCGCAGGCGCGCCCGGTCACCGAAGCGCTGCAGCCTGCCAGCCGCCTCGCGTAGACGGTACTTGGACTGCTCCAGGCCCACCGCCCTCTGCAGGGACGGGAAGCGCTCCAGGGTGGCTTCCAGTAACTGGCCGATGCCACTGCCAAGGTCGACATGGACGTGCGGCTCGGCAGGCGCCTGGTCGAGCACCCAGTCCTGGTCGTTGACCTGGCGCAACTTGCTCGCGTCAGCGTACCCGGCGAGGGTGCTGGCCTGTATCTCCACTGCGGAATTGGTCACGAACGCTCGCCTTCCGGGGTGTGTGCGATGGTTGTCGACCCAGCCGGTCCGGAAATCAGTTGTTCCAGGCGGTTGCGGATCTCGGTCTGGTCCTGACGCCTGAAGATGTTGATCCGGTTGCGGGCCAGGTCGCCGCGGTGCACGTACTCGTAGAGATCCTGGCGTTGACCGAAGCTGTCGCCCGTCAGGTCCCATGCGAGTCGGAACAGCCGGGACTTCTTGTCCGCCGGCATGTTCTTACCCCGCATGTAGCGGTCGAGGAGCGGGCGGAGCCGCTCGTTGCCGAGGTCGTTCTCGGTGGGCTGCATGAGAACACCGGCCGAACCGATATTCCGTACGACGGCCACGGCGGTCGCGGCCACTTCTGCGGACCACACACGGCTGGCGGCGGTGTCACCGGGCGCCAGCAGGCCACTGTCGGTGACGGTGGCCCGGGCCTCGGCGGCATCGATGAAGTACTCCGTCATCTCTGCGTACGTGGCCAGTTTGCCGAGCTCTTCCTGGACGTTGCGGAATCCGTCCACTCCGATGCTCTCGGCGAGCATCGTGGCCGTGGCCAGAAGCGTACGCAGCCGCTCGCGATAGCGGATATGGCCGATATACGCGCTCCAGGCGTTGATCCGGGCGAGTCCGGTACGTGCCAAGGCAGCGTCGCGCAGCAGGAACACGCGGTTCCAGGGAACGAGGACGTCGTCGAAGAACAACATGGCGTCCTGCTCGTCGAAGCGGCCGGCGAGCGGGTGGGCGTGTCCCCACGGTTCCGCCCCAAACGGCTCACGGCACAGGGTGATCAGGCCAGGCGTGTTGAGGGGCAGGGCGCACCAGACCACGAACTGCTCGCCACGGCGCTGGGTGAAGGAGGCAGAGAGGTAGACAAGTACCTCATGGGCGGTGGGCGCCAGGGTGGTGAGCTGCTTTGCGCCGCGCACCACAATGCCCTTGTCGTTCTCCTCGACGACGCGCAGGGCGAGGTCGGGGTCGTCCACAGGGTCCGCGGACCGGTCAATCTGCGGATCACCCAGTGCATGTGTAAGGACTAGATCGTTGGTCGCGCAGTGGCGGTACCATGCCTCGGCGTTGGCGCCGAAGCCCGCCCGGCTCTGTTCCAGTTGGTGCCGGAAGTCGTAAAGGCCCAGGGCAATGCTCGCCATGAACGCCGGGGAACGGCCGTGCTGGCCCATGCTCTCCCGCAGCCAGAGCTCCGCGTTACGGCGTTGCGTCCGCAGATCGTCCAGCGTGTGTGTCGGCTGGTAGGCGCGGGCCAATGTGAGACCGCTTTGGGGGTCCTTCCATGTCATCAAAGGAGCATGCTCGGGGTCTTTTTGGAGATCGAAAAGCCGGGCCAGCTCATTCACAGAAGGCTTGAACGCCGGATGGGACGCCGGGTCTGTGATGCGCTTGCCGTCCAGATAGAGTTCGCGCCCGTCGTCCAGACTGGCGCGATAGCTGTCGCCGGTCTGCACCCCCAGGTTTCCGCTGATCGTATCGGTGGTGGTCGGTTCACTCATGTGCGCACTCCAGGTGCCGTGGGCGCCCGATCCGGGCACGGGGCTGACGGGACGGTAAGAGGGGTCAAGGCGTGGTAGTCGCCTTCGTGGTAGAGAAGCGGCTCGCCCTCCGAGCTGGCGACGGCGACGGGCAGGCCAATGAGGATGCTGTGGTCGCCTCCCGGCAGCACGTTGTACAGCGTGCAGTCGAACCAGCTCAGGCATTCGTCGAGCACGGGCGCTCCCGTGGCTTCAATGCGGGTCCGTACCCCGGTGAAGGCCCCGCTGGCGTGGCCCGCCCCCGGGGTGGCGAAACGCTGCGAGAGGTGCTCCTGGCCGACACGCAGCACGCTGACGGCGAGTCGGCCGGAGTCACTGACGGCCTGGACCAACGGACTGTGCTTCGTCACGGCGACGCTGATCAGGGGCGGATCCATCGACAGCGTGACGAACGAGGAGACGGTCTTGGCGAAAAGCTCGTCCCCCGACTTCGTGGTGAGTATGGCCACGCCCGTTGCGCAAGCGCGGGCGGCCTGCCGGACGGCCTCGCCACGGATCGCCCACGGCCGATCAGCCTGTGCCGTCACCGCAGACTCACTTTGTAGGCACGCAGCCATTCGTCGACCTGAAGGAGGTGGTCCAGGCCGCCAACAGGGTTGGGGGCGGTGCGAGGGCTCGGCAGCGGTCGCCCGTGCCGGACGGCATCAAGTACCACGTCCCGGTCGACCAGGTCGAAGACCGGAGCAGCAGGGTCGGCAAGCAGTTCGTGCATCCGGGAAGTGAGCACCTCGGTGTACCGGACGGCCGGTGTGGAGGGATAGCCGCTCTTGGGCCGATCCACCACCTGGGGCGGGAGCAGGTCCCGCACGGCCTCGCGTAGTACCCCCTTGGGTGTTCCACCGAGCGACTTCAGTTCCCATGGGATGTTCCATGCGTACTCCACCAAGCGGTGGTCGCAGAACGGCACCCGCACCTCCAGACCGACCGCCATGCTGACGCGGTCGACGCGGTCGAGCAGCGGTGGCAGCCAGCGCGTGAGTGCGAGGTAGCCGACCTGGCGCAGGCGTCGTTGGCTACCCTCCTCACCAGGGAGTTCCGGCACCTCGGCCAGCGAGTCGCGGTACTGCTGGGCGGTGTACTCGTCCGGCCGTACCTCGGCCAAGACCTCAGGGCGCAACAGCGCAGCAGGCGTCTCGCGGCCGTGCAACCAGGGAAAGGTGGCGGCGGCAACGGCTTCCGTCGCATGGAAGTACGGGTAGCCGCCGAAGACCTCGTCGGCCGCCTCGCCGGAGAGCGCGACCGTCGAATGGCGTCGGACCTCGCGGAACAGCAGGTACAAGGACGCGTCCATTTCACCCCAGCCGGGGCGGTCACGGGCGCGCAGAACTACGTCTCTGGCGTCCAGCAGGTCGTCGTCGGGGACGACGACGCGGGAGTGCCGACTACCGATGTGGTCAACGACAGCCTGGACGTACGGCGCGTCATGTGTGGTACGCCAGTTGTCGGGGCGTAAGGCGGTGGCGCTGTCGGGGAAGTCCACGGAGAAGGTGTCGATCTTGTCATGGCCGTCCCGCTCTCGCGCCAGGGCCGCGAGGGCAGTGATGGCGCTTGAGTCGACGCCCCCGGACAGCAGCGTGCACAGCGGTACGTCGCTGAGCAGTTGGCGCTCCACCGTGTCCGCCAGCAATTCCCGCACCCGTGCGGTAGTGGTTGCGGCATCGTCGGTGTGTGCTGCGGAGTGCAACTGCCAGTAGCGCACCTCGCGGGTGGCTCCGCGGGTGACCCTGAGAAAATGACCAGGCCGCACTTCATGCATCCCACGGAACAGACCATGCCCAGCCGTGGGCGCCGCGGGCAGGGCGAAGAGCTCCGCGATGCCTTCCGCGTCGAGCTCGGCGCGGAATCTCGGGTGGGCCAGAATCGCCTTGGGCTCGGAGCCGAAGAGCAGACCGCTCGCGTGTACGTGGTAATAGAGTGGTTTGACACCCAGTCGATCACGCACCAGCAGCAGTTCCTCGTCGCGGGTGTCCCATATTGCGTAGGCGTAGATGCCGTTCAGCCGGTGTGGCGCCGCCACGCCCCACTGGAGGTGGGCTCGCAGGACAACCTCGGTGTCCGAGTCCGTGCGGAAGCGATGGCCCAGGGCCTGGAGTTCGGCACGCAACTCCCGGTAGTTGTACAGTTCCCCGTTGTAGGAAAGGACCACGTGCGGGTCCTGTTCGTGACCGGCGTCGGTCAGCGGCTGGACGCCGCCATCCAGGTCGATCACGGCGAGCCTGCGGTGTCCGAGTGCGGCACGGGCGGAAAACCAGGTGCCGCCGTCATCGGGTCCCCGGCAGGCCAGTGTGTCCGTCATGGCACGCACTGTGTGCCGCTCGGCGCGTAGGTCCCGCTCCCAGTCGAGCCAGCCGGCGATGCCGCACATCACGCCTCCTGAGCGGTGTCCGGGGCGGTAGCCCGCCAGTGGCATCCATGTCCGCTGCCGTCCTGATGCAACTGGTAGGAGACCTGGTAGCCCTTGGCTCGGACGTTGGCCGACATGGACTTGGTGCAGTACGTGCAGGGCGAGGCGAGCGTGAGGCGCACTCCGCTGCTCCTGGCCTTCTCCCGGTAGTCCCATATCGCGCAGTGGGTGATGGTCACGGAGGCAGTAGCGGCGAGCTCGGGATCCTGAGGCACGTCAAGTTCGTATTCCGAGCCGTACAGTTCGGCCTGGCGTGTGATTCGCCGAATTGGGTCCGCGGCGCCACCATCGCGGTCAGGCTCGACCGTGCGGTGGACCTCGGCGTTGGAGGCAGCCCAATCGGCGAGGACGTCCTCGCCGTACCGGGAAACCAGGAACCGCTCCATCAGCGCCTGGCCCCGGAAGAAGATCCGCTGCCATTCGGCCGGCTCGTCCGTGGACGACGGGGGCAGGTCCGCGAACACCTCCGCTTGGAGTCCGAACCATGTCTTGAGATCGACACCTGCTCCGCGGGCCACCAGAAGCCGGGTCAGTCCGGCTTCAGCCTCGTGCAACCGCTGCCGCCATAGTGCCGCGCGCTCGGCGTCCGTCATCGCGACGATGGCCGAGCCGGAAGCGCAACGCAGGAAAGTGGCTCGCCCCTCACCTTCCCCGGCCATGGCGCGGGTCCCACTGCCGGAGTCGACGGACAGAGGTGCTGCGAGGCCGGGGGCCGGGCCCACAGCCATCGCCCCTTTGGCCGCTGCACTCATCAACTTCTCCCTCTTCTGAGTTACGGGCCGACTTCGGGCAGTCGGCCTGAGGCCACGCTAGAAACCACGCCTTGTCCCCAGAAGCTCCCTTCGTCTCGGATGATGGGGACCTTCGGAGGCCCCGCCACGCTCCCAACAGCCACGAGGACGGACCTACCGGATCGGCGGAGGTCGACCGAGGAGGAACCGGATCCGGCCACGGCCGGACGTGCCGACAGACCGAACGTCCACGGGGGATGCGGGCACCCGGAGCCGCAAGGAGGGCTACCGCTCCCTTCGGGGATCGCCGGTACTCCTTAAGGTTCCCTGATGGCAGCACTGAAGGGCGGGGTGCCCACGGAGGGGCACCCCGCATGACGTACCACTGCTCAGTCGGTTCTTCCGAAGGTTCCGGCCAGACGGACCCCGTATGTCAGCCCAGGCCCTGGCGATGGGCGTAGAGCGCCGCTCGAAGCCGGTCGGGCTGGCAGATCTTGCGCATGGCCTGTGTCAGATGTTTCTTCACCGTGGCGACAGAGAGGGAGAGTTCACGCCCGATCTCCGCATTGGACAGGCCACGTGCCAGCATCGACAGCACATCGCGCTCACGATCGGTCAGGCCGACATCGTCCACAACCGGTTCCTGCACTTCGACGGCCTCGGAGGTGTCGTGCTCATCCCCCAGAGGCGCCGGCAGAAAGATCGATCCACCGGCGACGACGACCGAGATGGCCCGGATGATGCAACTGGTGTCCTGGTCGAGAGGGAAGGCTCCGCTCACCCCAGCCTTGAGCATTCGGCTCACCTGGGCGACGTTCTCGGCCTGCCGCAGGAGGATGATGCGGGCATCAGTAGTACCTCTGGCCCGGCGCAGGCTCCCGGCCATGGAAAGGTCCTTGCGGAAGTCATCGGTGGCGCCGAGAAGGATCACGTCGGGCCGGTATCGCCCCGCTTCCGTCAGCGCGTGCCGGTGGTCCCGTACCGCACCCACCACTTGAAGCCCCTCACCGCGCGCGCCGTCGAGCATGCTGCGTAGTCCGGCATGGGCGATCGCATGCCCTCCTGCCAGAAGTACGCGGGCCTTCACCCATGGTGCGTTCGCGCTACTGCCGTTTCCAGCGGGGTTCGACAGAGGCGCCAGCCGTAACTCACGCCACCTTTGATCGGCCAGTGCAGCGGCCTCGCGGAAGAGCCTCTGATGGCCGGCGGTCCGGTCAAAGGGATTGCACACCTCGGCTTCAATCATTTCCTGCTCAGACAGCCGGGCCACCGTGAGATGCGGGGATCGCCTGGAGGCTTGATGGCGCCCCGTACGTGTAACACCCGCCCCGGAACTTGCTTCAACGGTGGACCTGTTCACTGTGCTCCTCCCCCAAGGTTGCAGACATCATCGACCGAGCGGGTTGCCTGCATGAGTGATTACGCGAAGAACTTCCGCGCGCATTACGCCACAAACCGGCGTCAGCCCTTCCATGAGACTCACAACGGCTTGCCGTCTACCAGCTCATGGCCTTCGATCCAAGACAGATAGTCAAACATGGGTCACAGTTGTGTCAAGATCATCACTCAGGGTAATCGCACACCCTGGCGTCACATGATCTTGGCTCCCTTGGTCTCGCGCATGCCCGCGTATACGAGGGTGGAAATCAGAGCAAGGCCGGACACGTACCAACCGAACCAGTCGGCGTGCCCCTTGTCGAGCAGGGTGGTGGCCAGGTACGGGGCGGTCCCACCGAAGGCGGCGACGGTGCCGGCATACGGCAGGCCGATGCCCGCCGTACGTACGCGGGCCGGGAACAGTTCGACCATGACTGCTCCGCTCACCGCCGTGTACCCGGTGAGCAGAAGCATGCCAGCACACGAGATCAAGAGCAGGCTCCAGAAGGAGTCCCGCAGCAGCCCCAGCAACGGAACGGTCAGCACGGTGAACCCGGCGCCAGACACGATCAGCAGCGGTTTGCGGCCCACTCGGTCCGACAGCATGCCTGCCAGCGGCTGCAGCATGGTGAAGAAGACCAGTGCGATGGTACTGACCGCCAGTGCAGCGTCGGGGTCGAAGCCGACGGCAAGCCGCGCATAGGTGGGCAGAAAGGTGGTCCAGGTATAGAACGTGACTGTTGCACCGAGCGTCATACCGATGACCAGTGCCGATTCACGAGGATTGCCGCGCAAGAAGTCAAAAGGCTTGGACCGAGCGGCCGGTTGCACGCCGGGCAGGTACGTCTCCTGTGTTCCGTGCCGTATCCAAAGGCCCGCCAGACAAGCGACGGCGCCGAGTCCGAAAGCCAGGCGCCAGCCCCACGAGTGCATTTGCCCCGAGGTCAACTGCCAGGACAGCAAGGCGGCGACACCCGAGGCCAAGAGCTGTCCGAGGTTGCCACTCACATAGCCGATACTCGAATAGAGCCCGCGCCTGCCGACGGGGGCGGACTCGACAACGAAGACGGCAGACACCGTGGACTCGCCCCCCACGGAGAGCCCTTGCGCGAGCCTGATCAGCACGAGAAGGACCGGCGACAGCATGCCGATCTGCTCGTACGTGGGAAGCAGAGCCATCGCGAGCTGGCCGACACCCATCAGGGTGATGGTCACCGCCATCGCCGTGCGGCGGCCGCGCCTGTCGGCAAGGACACCGAGCAGGAGTCCACCGATCGGACGCGCGGCAAAGCCCACCGCGAAGACCGCGAAGGAACCGAGTGCCGGGACCACCGGGTCAGCGTTGGGCGGGAAGATCCGATCGGCGAAGTAGGCGGAAAGGAAGGCGTAGGCGAGCCAGTCGTACCACTCGGCAAGGTTGCCGACGGAGGCGGCCAGCAGCTGGCGATGTCCGCGTCGGACCGATAACCGGGAGGATGGCAACAGCTCAGGGGTGGTGTCGAGACTCATGAACCCGCGGTGTTTTCACTGTGGTTCACGACGGAGCAGATCATGGAAGGCCATCTCTCGTGTCGGACTCGTGGTACGGGGAGGGATGCCGAAGTCAACCGGACGACGCTGTCCAGTTGCGAGGTATCGTCGTGCGATGCCTTACCTGCGACAGGAAAGTGGATGGATCATCACTCCGGGCCCGACTTTCTGTCAACTACCACCTAGTGTGTCGAGTCTTCAATCCGCTGCAAATAGGTGGCGAGGCGTTCGAGGACCTCGTCGGCGGTTTTGGTCCAGGTGAATGGCCGTGGTTGCTCGTTCCACAGCTTGATCCAGCTGCGAATGTCATGCTCGAGGTTCTGGACGTTCTTGTGGGCGCCGCGGCGTATCTGCTGGTCGGTCAGGAGCGCGAACCACCGCTCTACCTGGTTGAGCCAGGAGGAGTAGGTGGGAGTGAAGTGCATGTGGAAACGGGGGTGTGCCACCAGCCACCGCTGTATCGCCGGCGTCTTGTGTGTGGCGTAGTTGTCGCAGATCAGGTGGACGTCCAGGCCGGCCGGCACCTCTTTGTCGATGCGGGTGAGGAACTTCTTGAACTCCGCGGCCCGGTGGCGGCGGTGCAACTGCCCGATCACTTCGCCGGTGGCAACGTTGAGAGCGGCGAACAGGGTGGTGGTTCCACCGCGCAGGTAGTCGTGGGTGCGCCGCTCGGGCATGCCCGGCATCATCGGTAACACCGGGGCGGACCGGTCCAGTGCCTGGATCTGGGACTTCTCGTCGACACACAGCACCAGGGCGTGCTCGGGTGGGGCCAGGTAGAGGCCGACGATGTCACGAACCTTGTCAATGAACTGCGGGTCGTTGGACAGTTTGAACGTCTCCACCATGTGCGGCTTGAGGCCGAATGTCCGCCAGATCCGGGAGACGGTCGACTGCGACAGGCCCGTAGCCTGGGCCATCGACCGCGTCGACCAGTGCGTGGCACCCTGCGGCGTGCTCTCCAACGTCCTGACGATCACATCCTCGACCCGGTCGTCACCAACGGTGCGCGGAGCACCCGGGCGAGGCTCGTCGACCAAACCCTCCAACCTGTCGATCACGAACCGCTTTCGCCACTTCGCCACCGTGGTCGGATGAACCCCAAGCTCCGCCCCCACCCTGGTATTCGACGCACCATCGGCACACGCCAGCACCATCCGGCACCGCAGCGCCAGAGCCTGCGACGACGTGGGCCGACGCGCCCACCGCAGCAGAACCTGCCGCTCCTCATCCGTCAGGACAACTTCAACCGTCGGCCGCCCCATCTGTGCCATGCACACAGCATACTTCTATAGCGAATTGAAGACTCGACACACTAGCTCCGCTTGAGAATCTGGTCCAAGCTGAAGGTGTGCTACTCGTTGCGCGCCTGACGAGAGCGGGATGCGGGGCCAAGTCTCTCCGTGCGAAGCACTTTGCATACATCAGCAGCGTTCAGCCGGGACTCGAATCGGTGTAGTTCGCTGTGTGCACGGCGATACTTACGCAGGGCTCGGGGCGGCAGCCGCGCGAGAGCGGCCGTCAGTGTCCAGTCCATCCGGTGAAGACCGGATGCGACGGCTCGACGACGTAGCCGTGAACTCCGTGGCACGAGATCAGCTTCACCCGGAGAGCTGACACCCCGACGCCGCTTCCCGATGCCTGACACCGGGCGAAGCGGAGCGGAATCAATAAGACGGGCCCGCAGGGCGCCTGGGGGGACAGACCTCGGGAAGCAAGGGGGCGCAGATCCGCATGCTGTCGTCCCAACAGTGAGGGAGTGGAGCGGCCCGGAGGTTTTCCTCCGGGCCGCTTGCTCGTGTCCGGGGCTCAGACGATGCGTACGCCGCCGCGGAAGACCGCCGTCACCGCGTGGACGGCCGTGATGTCGGTGAGCGGGTCGCCGGACACGGCGACGAGGTCGGCGTCGTAGCCGGGGGCGATGGAGCCCTTGTGGCAGGCGACGCCGCAGACGCGGGCCGCCGTGGAGGTCACGGCGCGCAGCGCCTCCAGCGGGCTGAAGCCCAGGTCCACCATGGCGGTGATGCAGTGGGGATGGCTGCCGTGCGCCTTGACCGGGAGGATGCCGGAGTCGCTGCCGCATGCCATGACCACCCCGGCCTGCCGCATCGCCGCCAGTCCCGCGATCGTTCCGGGGATCCGCCGGGCGATCGCGGGCGGTGGCGGCACGCCGGGCAGCGAGCCCAGGGTGAGCGAGGCGACGACGCCCGCCCGGACCATCTCGTCGATCACCCGGCGGTCGTAGTGGACCCCGGCCTCGTCGTCGGTGACGAAGAAGCAGTGCTCGATCGAGTCGAACCCGGCGGCGACGGCGCGGGCGATGCCGGAGGCCGTGTGCGCGTGCGCGGTGATGGGCAGTTCGTGCCGGTGCGCCTCGCGTACGGCCGCGCGCAGTTCGGCGTGACCGTACTGCGTGCGGTACGGGTCCGAGCCGGACGTGATGCCGCCGCCGGTCACCATCACCTTCACCACGTCCACGCCGCGCTCCGCGCGTTCGCGCACCGCCGCGCGCACCCCCTCGACGCCCTCGGCCTCGCCGCCGAGGAACCAGCAGTGCCCGCGGGGCGTGGTGAGCGGCGGGCCGGCGGCGAGCACCCGCGGGCCCGCGGCGGGGTCCTTCGCGGTCTCCTCGCGCAGCCGCAGCGCGAGATAGCCGCGGTCGCCCAGGTCGCGTACGGTCGTCACGCCCGCCGCGAGCGTGGCGCGGGCCGCGGCCCGCATGCGGTCGAGCAGCTCCCCGTCGCCCGCGCACCGCAGACTGCCCACCACGTCGTCGCTCGCGTCGAAGGCCAGGTGGACGTGGGTGTCCACGAACCCGGGGAGCAGTGTGGCCGCGCCCAGGTCGACCGGCTCGGCGCCGGCCGGTGGCTCCCCGCCCGCGCGGACGTCGACGATCCGCCCGCCTTCCACCAGTACCAGCGGCCGCTCCACGGGTTCCGGCCCCGCCCCGTCGAACAGCGATCGCGCGCGTACGGCGAGCATGGCTCCTCCTGTGTTCAATTGGCTGTGCCCGACTCACTGATGGCCCCCCATCAATTGCCCGGTGGAAGCCTCCTGTTAAGCGCGGCGACATCATGATTTCCCCACGGGGCGGGAGGAGTCGGCGGAGCGCACGGCCCGGCGGCAGGAAAACGCAAAGGGTGCGGACCGGCGGTCCGCACCCTTTGGCGAAGAGTGTCAGCGTTCCTTCTGGGCCAGTCTCAGGAGGTGGTCCGCCAGGGCCTGGCCGCCCTTGGGGTCGCGGCTGATGAGCATGACCGTGTCGTCGCCCGCGATGGTGCCGATGATCTCGTGGACGCCCGCCTGGTCGATGGCCGAGGCGAAGAACTGCGCGGCGCCCGGCGGGGTGCGCAGCACGACGAGGTTGGCGGACGCCTCCGCCGAGATCAGCAGCTCGCCCGCCAGGCGGCCCATGCGGGCCTCCGTGGCGGACTCCCCCAGCGGGGCGCGGGGGGTGCGGTCGCCGCCCTCGGAGGGGACCGCGTAGATCAGCTCGCCGCCGGTGTTGCGGATCTTCACGGCGCCCAGCTCGTCGAGGTCCCGGGAGAGGGTCGCCTGGGTGACGGACAGCCCGTCGTCGGCGAGCAGCTTCGCGAGCTGGCTCTGCGACCGCACCGGCTGCCGGCCGAGGATGTCCACGATCCGGCGGTGGCGGGCGGTGCGGGTCTGCGGTACGGCCTGTCCGCCGTGGAACGGCTCGGGCTCCTGCGCCTCGGTCATCGTCTCGTCAGTCTCCGCATCGTCGTTCCCGTGGCCCCCGTCGGCCGGCCGCACATGTGGCCCCGCGCTTACGCACCTCCGCCGGCGGCGACAGTGTCCAGGACCTTGGGCAGGGCCTGGAGGAACGTTTCCACCTCATCTTCGGTGATGATCAGCGGTGGGGCCAGCCGCACCACGTGGGGCGCGACCGCGTTCACCAGGAGTCCGGTGTCCTGTGCTGCTTGCTGCACCTTCGGTGCAAGGGGCTCGGAAAGGACAATACCCAGCAGCAGGCCGGAGCCACGGACCCGGTCGACGAGGGGGTGGGCGAGCGCCGCGATCCCGTCACGCAGTCGCTCCCCCGTTCGCTTCACCCGGTCCAGGATTCCCTCGGTCTCCAGGGTGTCAAGGACGGCCAGGGCGGCGGCGCAGGCGACGGGGTTGCCGCCGAAGGTCGAGCCGTGCTGACCGGGCGTCAGCAGGTCGGCGGCCGGGCCGAAGGCCAGGGTCGCGCCGATCGGCAGGCCGCCGCCGAGCCCCTTGGCGAGGGTGATCACATCGGGCTCGACGCCCTGTGCCTGGTGCTCGAACCAGTGGCCGGTGCGGCCGATACCTGTCTGGATCTCGTCCAGGACGAGCAGCGTCCCGGTCGCCCGGGTGATCTCCCGGGCGGCGGTCAGATAGTCCCGGGGCGGCACGACGACGCCGTTCTCGCCCTGGATCGGCTCCAGCACCACGAGTGCCGTGTCGGTGGTGACCGCGGCCCGCAGCGCCTCGGTGTCCCCGTACGGCACGTGCGTGACGTCCCCCGGCAGCGGCAGGAACGGCTCCTGCTTGGCGGGCTGGCCGGTGAGGGCGAGGGCGCCCATGGTGCGGCCGTGGAAGCCGCCGACGGCAGCGACCATGTGCGTGCGGCCCGTACGCCGCCCGATCTTGAAGGCGGCCTCGACGGCCTCCGCACCGGAGTTGGAGAAGTAGACGCGGCCGGGGCGGCCCGCGAGGCGGAGGAGGCGCTCGGCGAGGGCGACGGGGGGCTCGGCGGTGAAGAGGTTGGAGACGTGGCCGAGCGTGGCGATCTGCTCGGAGACCGCGCGCACGACCGCCGGGTGGGCGTGGCCGAGGGCGTTGACCGCGATGCCGCCGACGAGGTCGAGGTAGGGCCTGCCGTCGGCGTCCCACACGGTGCTGCCCGCGCCGCGCACGAGGGGGATGCGGGGGGTGCCGTAGTTGTCCATCAGGGCGCCTTGCCAGCGCCGGGTGAGCTCGGCGTTGCTCATGCTTCCCTCTCCTGGGGCTCGTCGGGCACGACCATCGTGCCGATGCCTTCGTCGGTGAAGATCTCCAGCAGGATCGAGTGCTGGACGCGCCCGTCTATCACGCGGGCGGTGGTGACGCCGTTGCGCACGGCGTGCAGGCAGCCCTCCATCTTGGGGACCATGCCGCTGGTCAGCTCGGGCAGCAGCCGCTCCAGCTCGCTCGCGGTGAGCCGGCTGATGACCTCGTCGCTGCGGGGCCAGTCCTCGTAGAGGCCCTCGACGTCGGTGAGGACCATCAGCGTCTCGGCGCCGAGCGCGGCGGCGAGGGCCGCGGCGGCGGTGTCGGCGTTGACGTTGAAAACGTGGCCCCCGGCGTCCGCGACGTCCGCGCTGCGGGCGATGGAGGAGATGACCGGGATCCGGCCGTCGTCCAGCAGCGCCTGCACGGCGCCGGTGTCGACGTGGGTGATCTCGCCGACCCGGCCGAGGTCCACGCGCTCGCCGTCGATCTCGGCGTAGTGCTTGGTGGCGGTCATGGTGTGGGCGTCCTCGCCGGTCATGCCGACGGCGAGCGGGCCGTGCCGGTTGAGCAGGCCGACGAGCTCGCGCTGCACCTGTCCGGCGAGCACCATCCGTACGACGTCCATCGCCTCGGGCGTGGTGACCCGCAGGCCGGCCTTGAACTCCGAGGCGAGGCCCATCCGGTCCAGCTGGGCGCTGATCTGCGGTCCGCCGCCGTGCACGACGACCGGGCGCAGGCCCGCGTGGCGCAGGAAGGCGACGTCCTGGGCGAAGGCCGACTTCAGCTCCTCGTCGACCATCGCGTTGCCGCCGAACTTGATGACGACGGTCTTGCCGTGATGCCGCGTCAGCCAGGGCAGCGCCTCGATGAGCGTGCGGGCCTTGGGCAGGGCGGTGTGCTTGCGGGTGCTCGTGGCACCGGGATTCGTCATGAGGAGTACGCGCTGTTCTCGTGGACGTAGTCGGCGGTGAGGTCGTTGGTCCAGATGACCGCGCTCTCCTCGCCCGCGGACAGGTCGGCGGTGATGCGGACCTCGCGGTAGCGCATGTCGACGAGGTCGCGGTCCTCGCCCACCGAGCCGTTCTTGCAGACCCAGACGTCGTTGATCGCGACGTTGAGCCGGTCCGGGTCGAAGGCGGCCGCGGTGGTGCCGATGGCGGAGAGCACCCGGCCCCAGTTGGGGTCCTCGCCGTGGAGGGCGCACTTGAGGAGGTTGTTGCGGGCGATGGTGCGGCCGACCTCGACGGCGTCGGCCTCGGTGGCCGCGCCCACGACCTCGACGCGGATCTCCTTCGAGGCGCCCTCGGCGTCGCCGATGAGCTGGCGGGCGAGGTCGTCGCAGACGGTCCGAACGGCCTCGGCGAAGTCGTCGTGGGCGGGGACGACGCCGGAGGCGCCGGAGGCGAGCAGCAGCACCGTGTCGTTGGTCGACATGCAGCCGTCGGAGTCGACCCGGTCGAAGGTGGTGCGGGTGGCGGCGCGCAGGGCCTGGTCGAGTACGGTCGCGTCCACGTCGGCGTCGGTGGTGATGACGGCCAGCATGGTGGCGAGGCCCGGGGCGAGCATGCCCGCACCCTTGGCCATGCCGCCGACGGTCCAGCCATCACCTTGCGCGACGGCCGTCTTGTGGACGGTGTCGGTGGTCTTGATGGCGATGGCGGCCTTCTCGCCGCCGTGCGGGGAGAGTTCGGCGGCGGCCTTCCCGATGCCGGGGAGCAGCTTGTCCATCGGCAGCCGGACGCCGATGAGGCCGGTGGAGGCCACCGCGATCTCGGCGGCACCGACACCCAGCGCTTCGGCGGCCTTCTCGGCGGTGGCGTGGGTGTCCTGGAAGCCCTGCGGGCCGGTGCAGGCGTTGGCGCCGCCGGAGTTGAGGACGACCGCGGAGACCCGTCCGCCCTTGAGGACCTGCTCGGACCACAGGACCGGGGCGGCCTTGACGCGGTTGGAGGTGAAGACCCCGGCAGCGGCCAGGCGGGGCCCGGTGTTGACGACGAGGGCGAGGTCGGCGCCGCCGCTCTCCTTGATCCCGGCCGCTATGCCCGCCGCCGTGAACCCCTGTGCTGCGGTCACGCTCACGCTGTCTTCTCCTTCTCCACGCCGCCATGGAGGCGACTGCTCGTGACGTTCTCAACGGTGCCGGCCGTCCGGTCGCAGGGCGCGGCCCTGGTCAGGAGGACGGCCAGTGCGCGGCGGATGTGCGCGGCCCGGAACCGGCCCCGCGGGCTCATGGCGCCACTCCCGTGGCGGGCAGTCCCAGCTCCTCGGGGAGCCCGAGGGCGATGTTCATGCTCTGCAGCGCGCCGCCGGCGGTGCCCTTGGTGAGGTTGTCGATGGCGCTGACGACCACGATCCGGCCGGCCGCGGGGTCGTGGGCGACCTGGACGAGCGCGGCGTTGGAGCCGAGGACGGCGGCGGTGGAGGGCCACTGCCCCTCCGGGAGGAGGTGTGCGAACGGCTCGTCCCGGAACGCCTTCTCGTAGGCGGCCCGCAAGGTCTCCGCGGTGACGTCCGGCCGCGCCTTGGCGCTGCACGTGGCGAGGATGCCGCGGGGCATGGGGGCCAGGGTCGGGGTGAAGGAGACGGTGACGGGCTCCCCCGCGGCGGCGCTGAGGTTCTGGATCATCTCCGGGGTGTGCCGGTGGCCGCCGCCGACGCCGTAGGGGCTCATGGCGCCCATGACCTCGCTGCCGAGCAGGTGCGGCTTGGCCGCCTTGCCCGCGCCGGAGGTGCCGGAGGCGGCGACGATCACGGCCTCGGGCTCGGCGAGCCCGGCGGCGTAGGCGGGGAAGAGCGCGAGCGACACGGCCGTGGGATAGCAGCCGGGGACGGCGATCCGCGCGCTGCCGCGCAGGGCCTCCCGCGCGCCGGGCAGCTCAGGCAGTCCGTACGGCCAGGTGCCGGCGTGCGGCGAGCCGTAGAACCGCTCCCACTCCCCGGCGTCCTTCAGCCGGAAGTCCGCGCCGCAGTCGACGACCAGCACCTCGTCGCCGAGCTCCGCGGCGACGGCGGCGGACTGCCCGTGGGGCAGCGCGAGGAAGACGACGTCGTGCCCGGCGAGCGCCTCGGCCGAGGTCTCCTCCAGCACGCGCCCGGCGAGCGGCAGCAGGTGCGGCTGCACCGCCCCGAGCCGCTGCCCGGCGCTGGAGTGCGCGGTGAGGGCCCCGATCCGCACCTCAGGATGCGCGAGCAGCAGACGCAGCACCTCACCGCCCGCGTACCCACTCGCTCCTGCCACTGCCGCACGGATTGCCATCGGGCCCCTCCTGGTCGATGGCATGACTATACGAAGGATTGAAGTTTTATGCAATGAGTCCGAATTCGGCGGCCACGGATTCAGAAGCCCCGCCAGACGTTGTCGAAGGCCGCCTGCTCGATGGCCCGCCGCTGGCGTACGGCCTCCAGGTCCATCAAGGCGTCACCGACCGCGGCGAGCACGGCCTCCACCGCGTCGCCGAACGCACCCGGGGCCTCCGCGGGCTCGTCGTCGCGGATCCCGACGGCCGTCGCGAGGGCGGCGAGAACAGGCTCGTCCGCTGCAAAGCGACGGCCGGGCGAATCGGTCGGCACCGTCCGTTCGGTCCGGAACGGCAGCCGGCGGCGGTGCCGCGTGAGCTGCCCGTCCGCCTCGAGGGCGGCCAGATAGACCGCGGCCAGGCCGCGGCCCCTGCACCACAGCCAGTCGGTGACCGACTCGTACGGCGCTTCCCGGGTGAGCGACTGCGCGGCCTGGTCCAGCACGCGGTCGGCCACGGCCGGCCGCCCGTCGGGCACGATCCGATCGCCGTCCAGCGCGACGGCCCCGGCGGCCAGGAGATCGATCAGCTCCGCTCCCGCCAGCGCGAGCGACAGGTCGCCCGGCTCGACGGGACGGCCGGGCGCCGCGTCCATGGCAGCGATCATCAAGTCCCGCGGTGTGGTCATGGACGGCTCCGCGTGATGGCGACGGGTGCTCCTGCGTACGAGCCTAAGGAGCGAGGGCGGCGCCCGCACCCCCGCGTCGGCGGTGCCGCACGCCCGCCCGAGGGGAGCGGGGGCCACCGAACAGGGGCAAAATGGGCACGTGGGCGTCCGACGTGTGTCGGTGGACCGCCTCCTGGCGCAGCCGTCGGGCCGCGGGCTGGTGGCGATCCCGCTCGTGCTGATCGTGGTGATCACCATCGTGGACCTCCACTCCGGGATGGACGTCCACCTGGGCCCGCTGCTGGTCATCGCGCCCGCCCTCACCGCCTCCTTCGCCGGGCCGCGGCTGACCGCCCTGATCGGGCTGCTGGCGGTCGCCGCCCAGGTCTTCATCGCCGTGTTCCACGGCGGGCTGGCCACGACCAACCACGTGGCGCAGATCATCGCGCTGACCGTGCTCTCCGCCGTGGGGGTGTTCGTCTGCCTGCTGCGGGAGCGGCGCGGGCGGGAGCTGAGCCGGGCGCGCTCGGTGGCCGAGACGGCGCAGCTGGCCCTGCTGCGGCCGCCGCCCCACCGGATCGGGCCGCTGCGGGTGGCCTGGCTGTATCTGGCCGCCGAGGACGAGACCCAGATCGGGGGCGACCTGTTCGCGGTCGCCCGCGCCGCGCACGACTCCACCCGGGTGATCATCGGAGACGTACGGGGCAAGGGCCTGGCCTCCATCGGCGAGGCCTCGGTGGTGCTGGGCGCCTTCCGTGAGGGCGCCCACCGGTACGCCACCCTGCCCGAGCTCGTCAGCGCCCTGGAGGAGAGCGTCTGCCGGGACCTGGAGGAGGTCGCCGACACCGAGCACGACCCCGGCGAGCACTTCATCACCGCCCTCGTCCTCGACATCCCCGACCACGGCCCGCGGGCCGAGATGGTCAGCTGCGGCCATCCGCCTCCCCTGCTGGTCCCCGGCCACGGCCGGAAGGTCACCACCCTCAACCCGCGCAACCCCACACCGCCGCTGGGCATGTGCGGGCTGCCCGCACCCCATCACCCCGCCGACCCGTTCGCCTTCGAGCCCGGCGACATCCTCCTGCTCTACACCGACGGGGTCATCGAGGCCCGCTCGCCGGCCGGGGAGTTCTACCCGCTCACCGAGCGGCTCGCCTCCTTCCCCGTCTCAAGCCCCGAGACCCTGCTGCGCCATATCCACCGCGACCTGGTCGCCCACGTCGGCGGGCCGCCCGCCGACGACGCCGCCCTCCTGGTCATCGAGCGCGCCCCCGCCCACCACCGGCCGCACATCACGGCCCACCCCCTCGACGGCCACCACCTGCTCCAGCCGTAGCCCCGGGGCCCGGCGGGTTCACGACTCCGGGTGTGCCGCCACGGATATCCGCCCGGATGCGGCGCACGGCCGCCATGATGCTGTCGGCGGGTCTCCCCGCGCCCCCGGCCGCGGGAAGACCTCGACGTTTTGCTATTTGCGCAACTACGAAACTGTAGGGTGCTGCCGTGCCACGGCCCGGTCGTGGCCGCTCGACTGTGTCCCCTCTCCGAGCCGAGGGCCGTGACCGTGAACTTCCCGCTCGCCGCCCGCCCCGCGGGCCGGGGCCGGCACCTGCAGCTGTGGGGCCGTCTGTCGCCGCTGTGGCGCCTGGACTGGATCCTGCTCGGCGCCGTCGTGGCCCTGGGCTCGACCGGGGCGCTGCTGGCCTGGTCGGCCACCCGCTACCGCCAGGTGGCCCTGGGCGCCGACCCCGACCTCTACCTCGAACGGCACCTGCTCAACCTGGCGCTCGGGCTGGTGCTGTGCGCCGCGGTCACCGCGGTCGACTACCGCAGGTCCCGCGGCTACGCCCCCGTCTTCTACGGCGCGGCCGTGCTGTTCCTGGCCACCGTGCTGACCCCGCTGGCCAGCACCGTCAACGGCGCGCACTCCTGGATCGTGCTGGGCGCCGGCTTCTCGCTCCAGCCGTCCGAGTTCGTCAAACCGGCCGTGGTGGTGATGCTCGCGGCGCTGCTGACGGAGGCGCGCGAGGCCCGGTGCGGGGAGGTCCCCCGCACCCGGCAGGTCGCGGCCTCCCTCGCCCTGGTGGCCGTACCTGCGGCGGTCATCATGGCCAGCCACGAACTGGGCACCAGCCTGGTGCTGGTGGCGATCACCGTGGGGCTGCTCTACGCGTCCGGCGTCCCGGGCCGCATCCTCGGCGTCCTCGGCGCCCTGGCCGCGGCGGCGGCCACCGCCGTCGTCACCCTGCACCTGCTCAGCGCCTACCAGCTCAACCGCTTCGCGGCCTTCGCCGACCCGAACCTCGACCCCTCCGGCGTCGGCTACAACACCCAGCAGGCCCGCATCGCCATCGGCGCCGGCGGCCTGCTCGGCCAGGGCCTCTTCCACGGCGACCAGACCACCGGCGGCTTCGTCCCCGAGCAGCAGACCGACTTCATCTTCACCGTCGCCGGCGAGGAGCTCGGCTTCCTCGGCGCGGGCGCCGTGATCGCCCTGCTCGGCGTCGTGCTCTGGCGCGCCCTGGCCATCGCCCGCCGCGCCGAGGACATGTACGCCACGCTGCTGGCCGTGGGCATCGTCTGCTGGCTGGCCTTCCAGTCCTTCGAGAACATCGGCATGACCCTGGGCATCATGCCCGTCGCGGGCATCCCGCTGCCGCTGGTCTCCTACGGCGGCTCCTCGATGTTCGCCGTCTGCCTGGCCGTCGGCCTGCTCCAGTCCATCCAGCTCGTCTCCACCCGGCCCCGCAGCGCCTGACCGGAGCGGTACCCCTGTCGAGAGGGGGCCGGTCACGAGATATCTTGATGTCGAGCAATGTTGCAGACGTGGAGCGGAGCACCGGTGACTGACTCGACCATCATCTATACGCACACCGACGAGGCCCCGGCCCTGGCGACGTATTCGTTCTTGCCCGTGGTCCAGGCGTACGCCTCGACGGCCGGTGTCACTGTGGAGACCCGTGACATCTCCCTGGCCGGGCGGATCATCTCCGGTTTCCCGGAGCGCCTGGAAGAGGGCCAGCGGATCGACGACGCCCTCGCCGAGCTCGGCGAGCTGGCCAAGACGCCCGGTGCCAACATCATCAAGCTGCCGAACATCTCGGCCTCGATCCCGCAGCTGAAGGCGGCCATCGCCGAGCTCCAGCAGCAGGGCTACGCGCTTCCGGACTACCCGGACGACCCGAAGACCGACGAGGACCGGGACGTCCGCGCGCGGTACGACAAGGTCAAGGGCAGCGCCGTCAACCCCGTGCTGCGCGAGGGCAACTCCGACCGCCGCGCCCCCGCCTCGGTCAAGAACTACGCCAAGACGCACCCGCACCGCATGGGCGCGTGGACGGCCGACTCGAAGACGAACGTCGCGACCATGGGCGCCGACGACTTCCGCTCCACCGAGAAGTCCGCGGTCGTCCCGGCGGACGGTTCGCTGCGCATCGAGCTGGCGGGCGCGGACGGCACCACCACCGTCCTGCGCGAGTCGGTCCCCGTCCTCGCGGGCGAGGTCGTGGACGCCTCCGTCATGCGCGTGGCCGCGCTGCGCACGTTCCTCGGCGAGCAGATCGCCCGCGCCAAGGCCGAGGGCGTGCTGTTCTCGGTGCACCTGAAGGCCACGATGATGAAGGTCTCCGACCCGATCGTCTTCGGCCACGTGGTGCGCGCCTTCTTCCCGAAGACGTTCGCGGCGTACGGCGAGACCCTCGCCGCGGCCGGCCTGAGCCCGAACGACGGCCTCGGCTCCATCCTGGCCGGTCTGGCCGCGCTGCCCGAGGGCGACGCGATCAAGGCGTCCTTCGAGGCCGAGATCGCCGAGGGCCCCGCCCTGGCGATGGTCGACTCCGACAAGGGCATCACCAACCTGCACGTCCCGAGCGACGTCATCGTCGACGCCTCCATGCCGGCGATGATCCGCACCTCCGGCCACATGTGGGGCCCGGACGGCCAGGAGGCCGACACCCTCGCCGTCCTCCCGGACAGCAGCTACTCCGGTGTCTACCAGGCCGTCATCGAGGACTGCCGCGCCAACGGCGCCTTCGACCCGTCGACCATGGGCTCGGTGCCCAACGTCGGTCTGATGGCGCAGAAGGCCGAGGAGTACGGCAGCCACGACAAGACCTTCGAGATCGCCGCCCCGGGCACGGTGCGGGTCGTCGACGCCGCGGGCGAGGTCGTGCTGGAGCAGCCGGTGGCCGCCGGCGACATCTTCCGCATGTGCCAGGCCAAGGACGCGCCGATCCAGGACTGGGTCAAGCTCGCCGTCACCCGCGCCCGCGCGACCGGCGCCCCGGCCGTGTTCTGGCTCGACGAGAACCGCGCGCACGACGCGAAGCTCATCGAGAAGGTCAAGACCTACCTCGCCGGGCACGACACCGAGGGCCTGCGGATCGAGATCATGTCGCCGGTCGAGGCGACCAAGTTCTCCCTGGAGCGCATCCGCCGGGGCGAGGACACGATCTCGGTCACCGGCAACGTGCTGCGTGACTACCTGACGGACCTGTTCCCGATCCTCGAGCTGGGCACGAGCGCGAAGATGCTCTCCGTCGTCCCGCTGATGAACGGCGGCGGCCTGTTCGAGACCGGTGCCGGCGGCTCCGCGCCCAAGCACGTCCAGCAGCTCGTCAAGGAGAACTACCTGCGCTGGGACAGCCTGGGCGAGTTCTTCGCCCTCGCGGCCAGCTTCGAGCACCTGGCGCAGACCACGGGCAACGCGCGCGCCCAGGTGCTCGCCGACACCCTGGACCGCGCGACGGCGACCTTCCTCGACGAGGACAAGTCGCCGAGCCGTCGCCTCGGTGGCATCGACAACCGCGGCAGCCACTTCTACCTGGCGCTGTACTGGGCGCAGGAGCTGGCGAAGCAGGCCGACGACGCGCAGCTCGCGGAGGCGTTCGCGGCGCTCGCCAAGACGCTGGCCGAGCAGGAGCGGACGATCGTCGACGAGCTCATCGCCGTGCAGGGGTCTCCTGCGGACATCGGTGGCTACTACCAGCCTTCGGCTTCCAAGGCTGCGGCGATCATGCGTCCGAGTGCCGCGTTCAACACGGCACTCGAGATCCTCGCCTGATCTCAGCCTCTCCTTCGTTCCGCCCCGGTCGGCCTCGCGCCGGCCGGGGCGGTTCTTTTTTCCTGGGGCTCCGCCCCAGACCCCGGAGCACGCTTCGCGCACTGTCCTCAAGCGCCGGACGGGCTGGATTGCGCACCCTTGGGGGTCTGGGGGCTCAGAAGCCGTCCAGCATCTACCGTGAGTGACGAGCTGGGGATGCTGTCTAATCCGGTTGCCAAGGGGTCGGAAGCGGGCGGGAATCCGTTGCCAGTTGACGGATCATGTGTCCGTTTCAGCTTTTTGCGGTCGTTGCTAGTGATCTGTGCCGATGGGCGCGGACGGTGCTGGTAGAGGCGGGACGGGGTTCCGTATCGACGGCGTGGCCGTGTCCTTGTCCTGCCGGTGGGTGGTGATCCGCTGTGGCTGTGATCGGGAACGTTGCCGCGAGCCGCTATCACGAACTGGTTGCGTCCTCGCTGCGGCAGGTCGAGGTTCACTCCGCCGCCCAGTGGGCTTTGGGTGATGCCGCGCTGGAGATCGAGCCGGTCCGCGGGTGGGGTGGCCACCTGCGGGTTGGTGACGACGGGCAGCGCGTTGAGGACTCCTTGAAGATCTTCGGGGAGGACGTGGGACTGTCGGCGGCGACCGTCCGGACATATCGGTGGGTGGCGGCGAAATGGCCGGCCGGGCGCCGGGTGGCGGGGTGTCCTGGGAAGTCCACAAGATCCTCGCCTCCGCCGACGACCCGTTCGAGGTGATCGCGCATCCGCCGCTGAACGAGCGGACGGGCCGCCGGGCGTGGGACGGGGACGCGGCGAAACGGGCGGTGGGGTGGAAGGCGTCGGTGCCGGTGACGGTCGAGGAGAAGGTCGAGGCGGTCACCGAGCTGGTGCGGGACGAGGCGGTGGCCTGCCGGGTCGCGGCCGACCTCCTCAAGCGCCGGGAGGTCGCGTTCGTAGCCATGCGGGACGGCGATGCCCGCTACATGGTGAACGAGGCGCAGTTCGAGCAGGCCGACAAGGACGACGAACTCGACGAGGAGTTCCGGGACGTCCTGGCGGCCGACGAGCACGGCGGCGGTGACGAGACGGAGCGGTTCGATGATCCGGCGACCGTCGTGCGCCACTGGCACCGCCAGATGGAGTTCGCCGATCTGATGGCGGTCTGCCAGGGCTTCATCGCGGGCGCGACGAGGCTGGTGCCGAAGCTGCGGGGGCAGGAGTTCACCGAGCGCCAGCACGGGCAGGTCGGGTCGGTCCTGGAGAAATTACGGGCGACGGCCGACTGGATCGAGACAGCCGTGGCGACGGGGCAGACGGACCTCGACGAGGCCCTCGCGGCATTGCTGCGGGGCGAGTAGTGGCCGTGCAGGCGCACCCCGCCCACGTCCACGGCGAGTCGGTGCGCAAAGCGCTGAGGGAGGCACGGCCGGCCGGGGCGAGCCTGGTCCAGCTGTGCCGTTCGACGGGACGGACCCCGTGCCAGGTCTGGGCGGGGATCAGGTTCCTGCGGAAGGTGGCGGTCAAAGAGGGGCTGCCGCCGGTGACGTACTCGAAGGCCGAGGGGTTCCAGCTCTCGGAGGACCCGGCGATCTGGGTCGCCTACGAGCGGGCGATCTTCGCGACCCAGCTGCACCGGATCGCCAACGTGATCGAACAGGTCCTCGCCCCGCACGCCCGCCGCCAGCCCTCGGACGAATGGGTGCGCCTGGCCCTGGAACAGCTCGGAGGGGCCAAGGCCACCTTCGAGGTCCTCACCCGCATGGAACGCTAGGACAGGGCGCTGACGTGCGAGAACACTGCTACCCCTCCGATATGAGCGATGCCGAGTGGGAGCTGATCAGGCCCCTGCTCCCGCCGCCGGCCGCCAGCCTGCCGACCGGCGGGCATCCGGAGGTCTACGCGCGGCGCGACGTCGTCGACGCCGTCCGGTACGTCAACCGGACGGGCTGTCAGTGGCGCGCGGTCCCCTCCGACTTCCCGCCCTGGCGGACGGTTTTCCGGTGGTTCAGCAAGTGGCACGCCACCGGGGTCACTGCCCGGATCTGCGCCGAGTTGCATGAACAGGTGCGGCTGCGGGAGGGCAAGAACCCGAGGTCGGTGACGGTGGTGGTCGACTCCCAGACCGTCAAGGCCGACGCCACCGTCCCCAGGGCGACGACCGGGTACGACGCGGGGAAGAAGACGACAGGCCGCAAGCGGCATCTGGCCGTGGACACGAGGGGTCTGCCGGTGATGATGATGGTCACCCCGGCCAGCGTCCACGACGCGCACGCGGCCCGCGACTTCCTCTTCCGCCTCCGCCTCGCCCACCCCGAGATCACCCTGGTCTGGGCCGACTCCGCCTACGGCGGCGAACTCGTCACCTGGGCGAAGGACCATCTCCGCCTCACCCTTAAAACCGTCAACCGGCCCAAGACCAAAGGCTTCGTCCTGTTACCGAAGAGGTGGGTGGTGGAGCGAAGTATTTCGTGGCTGATGAGATCCCGCCGGAACTGCCGCGACTACGAAAAACTCCCCCAGCACGCCGAGGCTCATCTCGCCTGGACCGTCATGGCTCTGATGACCCGCCGGCTGACGAAACCCGTGGCCGACTGGCGCGAACCCAAACCCCCGCCACCCCCACCGGCCCCGCCACTGCGGATCCGCCTCCGTCCCTGGACCGTCCGCCTCGCCCCCGCACCGCTGACCCGCTAGATGAGTGAGTCCGCAGGACAGTCGGCGACGTCAGTGAGAGGGCGAGTCAGGCTCATCAGCAGAACCACCAGTCACACGATCACTGTCAGAGGGCGATCAGCGCAGGACGGGGCCCGGCCAGTGGCCCGCCCGTCTCGAAGAGAGGGCCGCCTTCAGCGAGGGTGCCGGTGTCGACGGGCTGGAAACCGCAGCTGGTAGCCAGCTCGGCGACCATCCGCTTGGCCTGGACGTCGTCGCCCGCGAGCAGCACGACGCGGCGTCCGCCGTCCACGGCGGGGTCCTCGGCGAGGACCTGGGCCAGGTAGGTGTTGAAGCCTTTCACCAGGTGGGCGCCCGGCACGAGGGAGGCGACGATCTCGCTGGGCCGGCGGTCTCCGGTGTCGACGACCTCGATACCGCCGGGGGTGTCGCGCAGCGGGTTGACCGGGGTCAGGACGACCTTGCCCTCCCAGGAGGAGACGGAGGCCGCCGCGCTCTCCTTCTGGCTCCACTGCACGGCCAGGACGACCACGTCACCGAAGTCCGCGGCTTCCTGGGGCGTGCCGGCCGACGCGTTCTCGCCGAGCTCGCCCACGAGGGGAGCCAAGGTCTGCGGGTCATGGGAGTTCGCCAGCCTGACCTGGTGCCCGGCCCGGGTGAAATGCCGGGCCAGGGCCGTGCCGATGCGTCCGGCACCAATGATTCCGACCTTCATGCGTTCACCGTCGCACATAGGCCGGGGCGCCGCCTGTCGGCCCGCACCCCGGCAAGGGATGTCACCGTACGCGGGAGAGCTTGCCGGTCATGTGGAAGAACTTGGTGCCGTAGAGGATGTTGTCGTACACGCGGCGGGCGGTGAAGTCCTCCACCTGGGTGACGTACGCCCCGGTCTTCGGCTCGTGCCACGTGATGGCGTACTGGCAGGGCCGCAGCCGCGTGCTGGTGTACGTGATGTCCTGCGTGAGGCCCTGGAGCGTGCCGGGGCCCTTGGTCACCACGATGACCGCTTTCGACGTGGAATCGAACCTGATCGTCGCCACGAACGGGCCCGCGCCCAGAGGAGTGTCGACGCCGAAGTCCACCGCCCACGTCTGACCGATGGTGTCCATCTTCACGTCCCTGTACCCCGCCCCCCGCTCCTGACAGCCCCCGCCGCGATGCTGCGCAGAGGGCGGCCGCGCCTCCGCCGCCGTAGCACCACCGACCGAGGCGACCAGAGCGAGCGGCAGGGCAGCGCATGCCAGACGGGAAAGCTTCATCATGGGGCTCCTTCGACTGCCCTCCCGACCACGGAACCACGCTCCGGGCCGGCTATCCCCAGCAGTCCAGCACGCCCACCCACCACAAGCGACCCACACCACCCACCCAGGTGAACACCCAGGACCCTGTCCACAGCTGACCAGGCCGGACTACTCAGAGCGAGGATGCGGGACGGCTTCTCAGTAACCCGTCGGCCGTACCAGGCCCGATTCGTATGCGAAGACCGTCGCCTGCGTGCGGTCTCGCAGGCCCAGCTTGACCAAGATGCGGCTCACGTGGGTCTTCACCGTCTGTTCCGCCACTACCAAGCGCTCGGCGATCTCGCCGTTCGACAGGCCCTGGGCGACCAGGGACAGGACCTCGGTCTCGCGTTCCGTGAGGCCGCCGACGCGGTCCTTGAGCGGGGCGCGGGGCGTGCCGGTCATGCGGGAGAACTCGGCGATCAGGCGCTTGGTGATGTTCGGGGCGAGCAGGGCGTCCCCGGCGGCCACGACGCGTACGGCCTGGGCGAGTTCGGCGGCCGACGCGTCCTTCAGCAGGAACCCGGACGCGCCCGCGCGCAGCGCCTCGTAGACGTACTCGTCGAGGTCGAAGGTGGTCAGGACGAGGACCTTGACGGCCGCGCCGTCCGGGCCGGTGATGCGGCGGGTCGCCTCGATGCCGCCGAGGCCGGGCATCCGGATGTCCATCAGGACGACGTCGGGGGCGAGTTCGGCGACCTTGGCGACGGCGTCGAGGCCGTCCACGGCCTGCCCGACGACCTCGATGCCGGGTTCGGCGTTGAGCAGCACCGTGAAGCCCTGACGGACCATCATCTGGTCGTCGGCTATCAGGACGCGGATCGTGGTCATGCGGTGTCCTCAACGGGTTCGGCGGGGGGCTGTACGGGCAGCAGCGCGGTCACTTCGTAGCCGCCGTCGGGGGTGGCTCCGGTGGCCAGTTCGCCCCCCAGCATCGCAGTGCGCTCGCGCATGCCGAGCAGGCCCTGGCCTGCGCCCGGCGAGGGCGGGGCGGCGCTGCCCGGCGCGGTGTTGGTGACCCGTACCGTCAGCCCGGTCCTGCGGTATCCGATCTCCACCCGCACCGCCGACCCGGGCGCGTGCCGCATCGCGTTGCTGAGCGCCTCCTGCACGATGCGGAACGCCGACAGTTCGACGCCCGGCGACAGCGTGCGCGGTGTGCCGGCGGTCTCGGTGACGACCGTGAGCCCGGCGCCGCGGACGTTCGCGACCAGCTCGTCCAGCCGGTCGAGGGTGGGCTGGGGGGTGTGCCGCACGCCGTCCGCGAGGGCGTCCTCGGAGCGCAGCACGCCCAGTACGCGGCGGAGTTCGGTGAGCGCCTCGACCGCGTTCTCCCGGATTCCCGCGAGGTTCTCCTTGAGCTCCTCGGACGGGTTCTCGACCAGGTGCGGGGCGACCTGTGCCTGGATGGAGATGACCGACATGTGGTGGGCCACGACGTCGTGCAGCTCGCGGGCGATGCGGTTGCGCTCCTCCAGGAGCGTGCGCCGGGCCCGCTCTTCGGCGGTGAGCTCCTCCTGGACGACCAGCTCCGTACGGGCCACTTGGCGGCCGCGCAGCAGGGCGCCGACCAGCACGGCGATCGCGAGGGACGCGGCGGTCAGGCGCGGGTTGTCGGCGTAGCCGGTGAGGGTCGTCTCGCAGGCCAGGCCCGCCAGCACGCTGACGACCAGCATCTCGACCGCGACCCGGGGGCGGACCCGCAGCGCGGCCAGGAACAGCACCCCGGCCTGCACAGCGAGTCCGGGGCCCGCCCAGGGGGACAGCGTGTTGCCCATAGGGAAGACCGCGGGGGTCTCCGCGGACAGCGTGACCGTGATCATGACGACCGTCGACGCCCACCAGGCCGGGACCGGCCGGAACAGCGCGACGACGAGCGCCGCCGACTGGATCACGGCGAGCAGGGCCCCCACCGGGCCGCCCAGCCGGTAGTTGAAGGCGTAGAAGTTCACGCTCGGGATGGCGAGGAGCAGCGCGACCAGCACGAGGGGCACGACGATGGCGGGTCGCCAGTCGAGCCAGCGCGGCCGCCCGGCGCGGGGCGGCGGAGCGGCGTTCACCGGCCACAGGTCCTCGCGCAGCGTGCGCGGCGCGGCCTTCAGCGCTGCCGTCAGGCGCTTCATCGTGTCCCCCTCATTCCAAGATCAACCCTAGGCGGGCGCGGCGCTGCTCCTTCCCCCGCCCGCCGGGCGGGCCGGTTCGCGGCCCGCCCGCCCCCGCGCGGCCGCCCCTGTTCGTACGTGCGGAACGTCGCCCAGCAGATCAGCAGCGCCGCGCCGAACACCGGCAGCCATGCCAGGCGGGCGAGTATCCAGCCGGGGCCGTCGGGGAGGGTGTGCAGGCCGGGCAGGGCCCCGCCCGTGAGCAGGCCCGTCGCGGTGACCGCCATCATCGCCGTCTGGTGCCAGAGGAAGATCGTCATCGCGGAGAGGTTGACCAGCGCCACCGCCGCCCAGGCGGCGGGCCGCGCGAGTACCCGCCGCAGCGGGCCGAGGAGCAGCAGGGCCGCCCCGCACTGGGCGAGGCCGAAGGTGACGGCCGCGAGGGTGGGCGGGTTGAGGTTGGATATCGCGGCGCCGGGGACCCCGACCATGGCGGCGGGGTAGCCCGCGAACAGCACGAGCAGGGCCGTGGCGGACGCCCCGCCGAGCAGCAGCGTCCAGCCGGTGGCACGGCCGCTCGTACGGCCGCGCGCCCACGCGGCGCCCAGGCAGTACGGGACCAGCCAGCCCGCCGCTACATTGATCCAGCCGAGCGCGGCGGGCCCGTCCAGGCCGAAGCGGATCAGGTCGACGTGCAGCACGACGGCGAGCGGCCACAGCGGGTGCAGCTTCGCGACGAGCGGGGTCGCAGCCGTCAGCGCGGCGAAGACCAGGAGGAACCAGAGCGGGGAGAGCACCAGCTTGCCCAGGGTGTAAACGGTGTCCGGGCCCACCCCGGAGACGAGCATTCCGCCCACGGCCGCGGCCCACACCACCAGGAGGGCGGCGACCGGCCGGAACAGCCGGCCCAGCCGGGCGCGGAGCCACCGGCCGTACGTCTCGCCCCGGGCGGCGGCCGAGGCGTGGCTCTTCGCCGCCACCCGGCCGCCGACCAGGAAGAACACCGCGAGGGTCTGGACGAGCCAGGAGACCGGGGCCAGGCCGGGCATGAACTGGAGCGGGCTCGCGGCGCGCACCGTGCCGCTGTCGGCGACCAGGGCGGTCACCAGCCAGTGGCCGAGCACCACGCCGAGGATGGCGAAGGCGCGCAGGGCGTCGACGGCGCGGTCGCGGCCGGGCGGGGTGGCGGCGTCGATCCGCCGGACGAGGTCACGCATGACGGCCCTCCTCGGAAGGGAGTTCTCCGGAGACGATCCGGGCGATGTTCTTCAGGGCGGTGGAGCCGGGCTTGAGGTAGTCGCTGTGGCCGCCGTCGCCCGCCGCGAAGACCCGGGCGCCGAACTCCGGCGAGACCGGGTCCGTCCCGAAGCCGACCGTGGCGAACGGCAGGTCGAGCCGTACGTGCGGCACGTCGGCGATCCAGTCGTCGGCACCCCGGCCCGCCCAGACGACGGCCCGGGTGTGCAGCGCGGCGACGTCGTCGGCGCCGGTGCCGGGGCTGCCGAAGAGGACGATGTCCGCGACGCCCAGGCCGGGCGCGGCCCGCCCGCAGACCACCGAGCCGTAGGAGTGGCACAGGAGGGAGATCCGGGCGGCGGGCTTGAGCTCGCCCAACTGGCGTACGAACGCGCGCAGTTCACTCGCGGCGCCGTCGGCCCGGCCCGGTGTCAGCACCTCCGTGCTGATCGTGCCCGGCGTCTTGTAGCCGAGCCAGGCGACGACGGCGACCCGGGCGCCGAGCTCCTGCCGGAGCGCCGTGGCACCGGCCCGGAAGCGCTCGTACGTGTCGAGGTTGGTGTCCGAGCCCGGGACGAGGACGGCGATGCGGTCGGCCCGGGACAGGTCGCCGAAGACCTCGGCGGTGCGGCCGCCGTCGCGGCCGTCGAAGGAGAGGAAGTGGCGCGCCGGGTCCGCCATGGCGCGCAGCGCGGCGGCCCGCCGGTGGTCGCCGTGGCCGTCGGCCGCCCGCTCGGCCGCCTCGACGGCGTCCCGGGCGGCGGCGTACCGCTCGGCGAGCGCGACCGGGGTCGCGGCCCGGAGCGGGGCGAGGGCGGCGGGGGCCGGTGCCGGTACGGCGGCGGGGCGGGCCATGCCGGAGACCGGGACCGCCACCGAGGCGGCGACGAGCGCGGCGAGCAGGGCGCGGCGCAGGCGGCTGCGGTGGGGGCGGGGCGTCATGGCGGGAGGTTCCTTCCGTACCGGATGCCGGTCGTGCATCCGATAGGGAAGTTATGGATCAGGCCGTGTGGTCGGCGTCCCACCAGGGAGCCCACTTCCGCGTAGCTCCGGGGTATGACGGGTAGGGGGTCGCGGCCCGCGCGCCGGGCCGCACTCCCTCTTCCAGTGAATAGCCGAACCCCACAAGACCCGCGCGCCGGACTCCGTCGATCACCGCACCTGGGTCACCTCATCCGCCTTGGCAGAGTGGCCGGTGAGCCGATCTTCTCCCGTGGCGACTTCGCGCGAGGAGTTGTATCTCTACGACAAATGGGGGTTCAGCCAATGAGTGCTGACAGCAAGGACGTGGTGGTCACCGGTCTCGGGGCCACGACACCGCTCGGCGGGGACGTCGCCTCGACCTGGTCCGCGTTGCTGGCGGGCCGGTCGGGGATCGGCGCGATCGAGGAGGAGTGGGCGGCCGCCCTGCCGGTGCGGATCGCGGGCAGGCTCGCGGTCGAGCCGACCGAGGTGCTGGACCGGGTGCAGGCCCGCCGCATGGACCGCTGCGAACAGATCGCGCTGGTCGCCGCGCGCGAGGCGTGGGCGGACGCGGGGCGGCCGGACGTCGATCCGGAGCGGCTGGCCGTAGTGATCGGCACGGGCACCGGCGGCGCGCTCACCCTGCTCGGCCAGGACGACGTCCTGGAGGCGTCCGGGGTGCGGAAGGTGTCCCCGCACACCGTCCCGATGCTGATGGCGAACGGCCCCGCGGCCTGGGTCAGCATCGAGCTGGGGGCGCGCGGCGGCGCCCACACGCCGGTCAGTGCCTGCGCGTCCGGGGCCGAGGCGATCGCGATGGGCCTTGACCTGATCCGCCTCGGCCGGGCCGACGTGGTCGTCGCGGGCGGCACGGAGGCGTGCGTCCACCCGCTGCCGCTGGCCGGGTTCGCCCAGGCCAGGGCCCACTCGACGCGCAACGACGACCCGCAGCGGGCGTCACGGCCCTTCGACGTGGACCGGGACGGCTTCGTCATCGGCGAGGGGTCGGTCGTGGTCGTCCTGGAGCGCGCCGGGTTCGCCGCCGCCCGGGCCGCCCGCCGGCACGCCCGCCTCGCCGGAGCCGGTGTGACGTCGGACGCCCACCACATCACGGCCGCGCACCCCGAGGGTCAGGTGCGCGCCATGCGCAAGGCCCTGGCCGAGGCCGGTCTTTCGCCGCTGGCGATCGACCACGTGCACGCGCACGCGACGTCCACGCCCAAGGGCGACCTGGTCGAGGCGGAGTCGGTCGCCGAGGCCATCGGCCTCCACCCGGCCGTGACCGCGACCAAGTCCATGACCGGCCACCTCTTCGGCGCGGCCGGGGCGATGGGCGCGCTCGCCTCGATCCTCGCGGTCCGCGAAGGCGTGATCCCCGCGACGCAGAACCTCGACACCCTCGACCCGGCCGTCAAGCTCGACGTCGTCACCGGGCGGCCGAGGTACGGCGCGGTGACGGCGGCCCTGACGAACTCGTTCGGCTTCGGCGGCCACAACGCGTCACTCGTCTTCACGGCCGCTTCGTAACTCCCCCGGACCCTGTAGGGCGCGGGCCGGTCACCAGCCCGCGCCGGCCGGCTGCTTCGTGGTGACGTTGATGCGGTTGAAGAGGTTGGTCAGACCGATCCACAGGGTCAGGCCCGCGAGCTGCCGCTCGTCGTAGTGCTCGGCCGCCTCGGCCCAGATCTCGTCCGGCACCGGGTCCGGCCGGTCGCTGAGCCGGGTCACGCACTCGGCGAGGGCCAGCGCCGCGCGCTCGGCGTCGGTGAAATAGGGCGTGTCCCGCCAGGCCGCGACGGCGGCGAGCCGCTCGTCGCTCTCGCCCGCCTTCCTGGCGCTCTTCACTCCCCCGTCGACGCAGTAGCCACAGCCGTTGATCTGGCTGGCCCGGAGGTGGACGAGTTCGAGCGTCGCGTCGGGCACACCGCCCTTCTTCGCCGCCTTCATCACGCTGAGAACGGCGGGCAGGGCCTCGGGAATGATCACTGCGGGGTTCTGCAGTCGCGCTTCCATGGCGGTCTCCTCATCTGTCTCTGTCACATCGACGGGCTCCGATCCGTCACAGCACTGACGGATCGCGACGGGAGAATGTGACAGATGGACGACAAGAACGTGCTGGCGGAGCGATTCGAGGCGCACCGCAGCCACCTGCGCGCGGTGGCCTACCGGATGCTCGGCTCGCTGACCGAGGCCGACGACGCCGTGCAGGAGGCATGGCTGCGGCTCAGCCGCTCCGACAGCGACAGCGTCGAGAACCTCGGCGGCTGGCTGACCACCGTCGTCGGCCGGGTGTGCCTGGACATGCTGCGTTCGCGCAGCTCACGCGGCGAGGAGTCACTGGACGCGCGGGTGCCCGACCCCATCGTCGACAGCGTGGACGGCGTCGACCCCGAGCACCAGGCACTGCTCGCCGACTCCGTCGGCCTCGCGCTGCTGGTCGTCCTGGAGACGCTGGCGCCCGCGGAGCGGCTCGCGTTCGTGCTGCACGACATGTTCGCCGTGCCGTTCGACGAGATCGCCCCTATGGTCGGGCGCACCCCCGCGGCGGCGCGGCAGCTGGCCAGCCGGGCACGCCGCCGCGTGCAGGGGTCCGTGCCCACGCCCGACAGCGACCTCACCCGGCAGCGGCAGGTCGTGGACGCCTTCCTCACCGCGGCGCGCGGCGGCGACTTCGACGCGCTCGTCGCCGTGCTCGACCCGGCCGTCGTGCTCCGCGCGGACACGGGCGCGGGGGCCCCGCTCGAGGTACGCGGCGCCGCGGCCGTCGCCGGTCAGGCGCTCACCTTCCAGCGCATGGCCCGCTTCGCGCGGCCCGCGCTCGTGAACGGTTCCGTCGGGATCGTCACCGATGTGGACGGGCAGGCGATGGCGGTGCTCGGCTTCACGATCACGGATGGCAAGGTCACGACGATCGACATCTTGGCGGATGTGGAGCGACTCCGGGGGCTCGCCATGTAGGAGGGTGCGGTTCGCTTCCGGGTACGTTGCGCCTGCGGCGCCGGACGGGCTGGATTTCGCGGACCGTAACCAGCGAAATCAGCCCGTCCGGCGATTGAGGACAGCGCGCGGAGCGTGCTCCGGGGTCTGGGGCACGCGCCCCAGTTCGGGAAGGGGCGGGGCTGGGGAACAGAACCGTTCTCCCCGGCGCGTACGGGCGCTCACGCGCAGTGACCCGCACACCTCCCGGGTGTGAGCCCCCGCATAGGACCCACGTCA
>NZ_BAAABW010000045.1:0-5882 GCF_039521185.1 Streptomyces blastmyceticus
TTCAGCCCGTCCGGCGTTTGAGGACGCGCCCGCTGGGGGCACCTCCCAGCGGTAGCTGGGGGAGCTCCCGCCGCAGGTGGCAACGGAACAGCAACCCCAACGACCGCGCCCCCCACCGGAGGTGAGTCGCGTCACAGTGCCCCCGATTTAGTTGAAAGTTAACGTACCGCGCGCCAAAGTAACTCTTACCGCACACATTTCCGCACACAAAGAGAAGGCGTGCCCCCGATGACCCTCGCACTCGACTCCGCCGCCCAGGACCTGCTCTTCCGTGAGGCCCGCACGGCCAACACCTTCTCCGACGAGCCGGTGACCGACGAGCAGATCCAGGCCGTCTACGACCTGGTGAAGTACGCCCCGACCGCGTTCAACGGGTCGCCGCTGCGCGTCGTCCTGGTCCGCTCCGAGGAGGCCCGTGAGCGCCTGGTGGCGCACATGGCGGAGGGCAACCAGCCCAAGACCCGCACGGCGCCGCTCGTCGCGATCCTCGCCGCGGACAACGAGTTCCACGAGGAGCTCCCGACGCTGTTCCCGCACTTCCCGCAGGCCAAGGACGTCTTCTTCAGCGAGCGCTCGGCCCGTGAGGGTGCGGCCTCGGTCAACGGCGCCCTCCAGGCCGCCTACTTCATCCTCGGCATCCGCGCCGCCGGTCTGGCCGCGGGCCCGATGACCGGCTTCGACTTCGCGGGCGTCCAGAAGGAGTTCCTGGACGACGACCACACCCCGCTGATGGTCGTCAACATCGGCAAGCCGGGCGAGAACCCGTGGTTCCCGCGCTCGCCGCGCCTGTCGTACGACGAGGTCGTCACCACCGTCTGAGAACCGACGGGAGACGCGCCTCCGACCCCCGGCTGGGGGTCCGGGGGTTACCCCCCGGAAGACACAGCCGGCCGTCGCGCTCAGCCCTTTGCGGCCTTGAGCGCGGCGGCCATTTTCGTCAGCCGCTCCGGCGTGGCGGTGCCGGTGACCACCGTCGTCACGCCGTGCTCCTCGCGCACCAGGGCGTTGTACTTCTCACCCTCGTAGCGCCGCCAGGTGGCGTCCCCCACCTTCTCGGTGCCCGGGGTCTTCGCCGCGCCCTGCGTCACGTCGTCGATGAACGGCGCGGGCGGGCCGTCGCTCTGCTCGACCGCGACGTACTGCGTGTCCGGGTCGAGGAAGCCGAGGTGCCAGGCAGAGCCGTCCTTGCCGCCCGCGCGGTACGAGACCGAGGTCGCGCGCCAGTCCGCGGCCAGCCCCACGGGCGCGGCGACGGGGTACGGCGCGGCGCGCCGGGCCGTGTCGAGCTCCACCCGGTAGTCGACGGTCCTGACCGGGTCCTTCTTGTCGTCGTGCGGGATGAAGACATAGCTGACCAGGGCGACCGGGACGATCACCGCCAGTGCCAGCAACATGTTCCGTACGGTCTGCGCCTTAGGGTTCCTACCTGCCACGCCCCCCATCGTCCCTCATGGCCGCACCGATCTTTACGCCGGTGCCGCACCGGGAGTCACCGGGCGACCTTGACGCCGCTCATGCGTGGGGTGGCCTGCTCACTCTCGCGGTCAACAGATAAAGTCAGCAGCACCCTCACCCTCTGCCCCCTTCGGGGGACAAGAGGCTCCACGGCCGTCGCCGTACAGAAAGGTGCGCTCCGATGACCGAAAATCATCTGCCGTCCTCGCTCGAGGTCAGCCCCGAGGCCCCCGACCGCAACCTCGCCCTGGAGCTCGTCCGGGTCACCGAGGCCGGCGCCATGGCGTCGGGCCGCTGGGTCGGGCGCGGTGACAAGAACGGCGCGGACGGCGCCGCGGTCAAGGCCATGCGCGCCCTCATCGGCACCGTCTCCATGAACGGCGTCGTCGTCATCGGCGAGGGCGAGAAGGACAACGCCCCCATGCTCTACAACGGTGAGCGCGTGGGCGACGGGACCGGCGCCGAGTGCGACGTCGCCGTGGACCCGGTGGACGGCACGACCCTCACGGCCAAGGGCATGGCCAACGCGGTCTCCGTCATGGCCGTCGCCGACCGGGGCTCCATGTTCGACCCGTCCGCGGTCTTCTACATGGACAAACTGGTCACCGGCCCGGAGGCCGCCGACTACGTCGACATCGACGCCCCGGTGGGCGTCAACATCCGCCGCGTTGCGAAGGCGAAGCACTCCTCGCCGGAGGACGTGACCGTCGTCGTCCTCGACCGCCCCCGCCACGACGGCATCGTCAAGGAGATCCGCGAGGCCGGCGCCCGCATCAAGTTCATCTCCGACGGCGACGTGGCCGGCGCCATCATGGCCGTGCGCGAGGGCACGGGCGTGGACCTGCTGCTCGGCATCGGCGGTACGCCCGAGGGCATCATCACGGCCTGTGCCATCAAGTGCCTCGGCGGCACGATCCAGGCCAAGCTGTGGCCCAAGGACGAGGAGGAGCGGGAGCGCGCGCTGGGCGCGGGCCACGACCTCGGCAAGGTCCTGCACACGAACGACCTGGTCAGCGGCGAGAACGTGTTCTTCGTGGCCACCGGCATCACGGACGGCGAGCTGCTGCGCGGGGTGCGCTACCGCGCGGAGACGGCGACCACGCAGTCCCTGGTGATGCGGTCCAAGTCGGGCACCATCCGGCAGATCGACTCCACGCACCGGCTGTCGAAGCTGCGCGCCTACAGCACGGTCGACTTCGAGCGCCCCAGCTGACGCTCCGCCCCGGCGGTCCGCGCACGCGCCGGGTCACACGCCGAGGCCGCCGGGCGGGCTCCATCGGTGCGGGCCGGCGCCCGCACCCCCGAGCCCGTCCGGCGGCCCGGACGAGATCCGCACCCGGGCTGCCCCCTGCCTGCCCGGGCACGGCCGAACGGTCAGCCCGCCGCGGCGATGCGCGTCGTACGCTGCAGTTCCGCCTCGCGCCGACGGCGCCGGGCCAGGACGACGCGGCGCTCCGCCGCGGTCAGCCCGCCCCACACTCCATAGGGCTCGGGCTGGAGCAGCGCGTGCTCCCGGCACTCGACCATCACGGGGCAGCGCGCGCAGACCCGCTTGGCGGCCTCCTCCCGGGAGAGCCGCGCGGCCGTTGGTTCCTTGGATGGTGCGAAGAAGAGCCCGGCTTCATCCCGGCGGCACACCGCCTCCGAATGCCAGGGGCCGGCCTGATCCCGAGCGGGCATCCGCTGGGACGGTACGGCGGCTTCAGGCAGGGGCTGATGCGGTAGCAGCACGGTCTACTCCTGACGACGGCTTAGCTTGGCCGATTGAGTCACCTTTGCCCGCCTCCACTGCGCACGGCCATTCGCACCGGCAGCCGTACGAGAGACGATGCACCAAGCTTTACCCGCTGTGCGCGTGCTTATTCACACCGTTGCCATGAGCGGAACGGAGTGACCCGCGATCAGGCGCGCGCCCGGAGGTTCCGCAGGCGCTTGCCGCGCTTGGGCTTGGCCTCCACGCCCCCGAAGATCGCGAAGCCCATCACCGTCACGACCGGGGCACCCTCGTCCGGCGCCTCGGAGACCTTCACCTCGAAACCGCCGAAAATGCCGGTGCCCGTGGACCGCAGGGTGACGTTCTCCGGCACCTTGATCTCGACGCCGCCGAAGATCGCGGTGGCGTTGATGACGATCTCCCGCTGCTCGAAGACCGCCTCCGTCAGGTCGATCTCCACCCCTCCGAACAGGGCGAAGGCATTGGTCCGCCGGGGAACGCGCCAGCGGCCCTTGCGCGTGGCGCCGCCGAAGACGGCGATGAGATTCTCGGCGGGCTCACCACCGGGGCGCACCGATGCGTCGTACGGGCGCGTGACCGCAGCGGGCGCGGGCCGGTCCGGGAGGGGGAGGTCGCGGATCAGCGGCTCCAGCTCGCCGACGGTGCGCGCCTCGTACACCGCGCCGACCCGCTCGGCGTGCTCCTCGGCCGTGATCCGGCCCTCGCCCAGCGCCTCGCGCAGGATGTCCGCCGTCCGGTCCCGGTCGGCATCGGAGGCGCGCAGCGCCGCCTCCGCCGGGGCGGTCTTCTCCAGCTTCACCGGGGAGCGCTTCTCGCGCGATGACTCGTCCACCCCGCCAGGGTAGCGAAACGCGATAGATCGCGACAGGTGTGCGTGCCGGTGAGCCTTACCTCACAGCCGCGCCCCTGGCCCCGCGCTCTACGCTTGTGGGTGCTGTCGCAGTAGCCAGCATGTCTGCCGAGTGAGGAATGGCCGCAATGCCAGAGTTTGCCTACACGGATCTTCTGCCCCTGGGCGAGGACAACACTCCGTACCGTCTGGTGACTTCGGAGGGCGTGAGCACCTTCGAGGCCGACGGCCGTACGTTCCTCAAGGTGGAGCCGGAGGCGCTGCGGAAGCTGGCCGCCGAGGCCATGCACGACATCTCGCACTACCTGCGCCCCGCGCACCTCGCGCAGCTGCGCCGCATCCTCGACGACCCCGAGGCCTCGGCCAACGACCGCTTCGTCGCGCTCGACCTGCTGAAGAACGCCAACATCGCGGCGGCCGGCGTGCTGCCGATGTGCCAGGACACCGGCACGGCGATCGTCATGGGCAAGCGCGGCCAGAACGTCCTCACCGAGGGAGGGGACGAGGAAGCGCTCTCGCACGGCATCTACGACGCCTACACCGAGCTCAACCTGCGCTACTCCCAGATGGCGCCGCTGACCATGTGGGACGAGAAGAACACCGGCTCGAACCTGCCCGCGCAGATCGAGCTGTACGCGACCGACGGCGGCGCGTACAAGTTCCTCTTCATGGCCAAGGGCGGCGGCTCGGCCAACAAGTCCTTCCTCTACCAGGAGACGAAGGCCGTACTCAACGAGTCCTCCATGATGAAGTTCCTGGAGGAGAAGATCCGCTCCCTGGGCACCGCCGCGTGCCCGCCGTACCACCTGGCGATCGTCGTCGGCGGCACCAGCGCGGAGTACGCGCTGAAGACCGCGAAGTACGCCTCCGCGCACTACCTCGACGAGCTGCCCGAGGAGGGCTCCCCGCTCGGTCACGGCTTCCGTGACAAGGAGCTGGAGGAGAAGGTCTTCGAGCTGACGCAGAAGATCGGCATCGGCGCGCAGTTCGGCGGCAAGTACTTCTGCCACGACGTGCGCGTCGTCCGGCTGCCGCGGCACGGCGCCTCCTGCCCGGTCGCCATCGCCGTCTCCTGCTCCGCCGACCGCCAGGCCCTGGCGAAGATCACGCCGGAGGGCGTCTTCCTGGAGCAGCTGGAGACCGACCCGGCGCGCTTCCTGCCGGACACCACCGAGGAGGAGCTGACCGCGGGCGCGGGCCCCGACCTCGACGCGGTCGCCGTCGACCTCGACCGGCCGATGGACGAGATCCTCGCCGAGCTGTCCAGGCACCCGGTCAAGACCCGGCTGTCGCTGACCGGCACGCTGGTCGTCGCCCGTGACATCGCCCACGCCAAGATCAAGGAACTGCTGGACGCGGGCGAGGAGATGCCCGCGTACCTCAAGAACCACCCGGTCTACTACGCGGGCCCGGCGAAGACGCCCGAGGGCTACGCGTCCGGCTCCTTCGGCCCGACGACGGCCGGCCGGATGGACGCGTACGTCGAGCAGTTCCAGGCCGCGGGCGGCTCCAAGGTCATGCTCGCCAAGGGCAACCGCTCGAAGCAGGTCACCGACGCGTGTGCCGCTCATGGTGGCTTCTACCTCGGGTCGATCGGTGGTCCCGCGGCGCGTCTCGCGCAGGACTGCATCAAGAAGGTCGAGGTCCTGGAGTACGAGGAGCTCGGCATGGAGGCGGTCTGGCGGATCGAGGTCGAGGACTTCCCGGCGTTCATCGTCGTGGACGACAAGGGCAACGACTTCTTCGTCGACCCGTCCCCGGCCCCGACGTTCACGTCCATCCCGGTACGCCAGGCGTAAACGCTGCCGCGGGCTTGTTCCCCACCCCGCCCCTTCCCGTAAC
>NZ_BAAABW010000046.1:0-4771 GCF_039521185.1 Streptomyces blastmyceticus
TCCCCGGCGGCTCCTAATCGGAACCCGGTCCGGAATTCGGCACGCCGAAATCCATCCCGTTCAGGGATCAAGCAGTAGAGATTGCCGCCGATGCGGCATGAGTGGTTGCCTCGCCGTCCTCGCGGACTCCGTGGCAACTCGAAGAACTCTACACGAGCCCGTAGGACGCATCAAACCCGTGGCGCAAGGGGGTTTCACAGGGGTACGGTCGGCGCATGACTCAGCATGCGTGCCGCAGCACTCGGCAGTGGTGGGCCGCCTGACCGGCGGCCCGACTCTGCGCATGCATCCAACGGCCGCCGCCTAGGCGGCCTTTTTGCTGTCCGTGGCGGTGGTCCCTCTCCAAGGGAGGCAAGACCCCATGACACGGATCTTCAGCGGCATCAAGCCCACCGGCCACCTCACCCTCGGCAACTATCTCGGGGCCGTACGCCAGTGGGTCGAGACGGACCAGCACAAGGCCGACGCGCTCTTCTGCGTCGTGGACCTGCACGCCCTGACCGTCGACCACGATCCCGCCAGGGTCCGGAGGCTCAGCCGGCAGGCCGCGACCCTGCTGCTCGCCGCGGGGCTGGAGCCGGCCCGCTGCACGATGTTCGTGCAGAGTCATGTGGACGAGCACACCCGGCTCTCCTATCTGCTGGAGTGCACGGCGTCCGACGGCGAGATGCGCCGGATGATCCAGTACAAGGAGAAGTCGGCGCGCGAACGGGCGTCGGGCGGGAGCGTACGGCTCTCGCTGCTGACGTATCCGGTGCTGATGGCGGCCGACATCCTCGCCTATTCGGCCGACGAGGTGCCGGTGGGCGACGACCAGGCCCAGCACGTGGAACTCACCCGGGACCTGGCGGTGCGGTTCAACCACCGGTACGGGCACACCTTCACGGTGCCGAAGGCCGTCCTCCCGACGGTGGCCGCCCGGGTCATGGACCTCCAGGACCCCACCACGAAAATGGGGAAGTCGCACGCGGAGACGAGTGGCATCGTCTATCTGCTCGACGAGGCGGACGTCGTCCGCAAGAAGATCATGCGTGCGGTGACCGACAGCGGCAGCTCGGTCGTATACGACCGGGAGGCCCAGCCCGGGGTCGCGAATCTCCTGGAGATCCTCGCTTCGTGCACCGGCGGAAAGCCCGCGGACCTGGCCGAGCGGTACGACTCGTACGGCGCTCTGAAACGGGACACCGCCGATGCCGTGCTGGAACTGCTGCGGCCGGTGCGGGAGCGACACGCGGAATTGTGCGCCGACCCGGGATATGTGGACGCGGTTCTGCGTGCCGGGGCCGAACGGGCCCGGCAGGTGGCGCGGCCGACCGTCGACGCGGCGTACGCGGCGATCGGTCTGATGCCGCCCGCCTGAATGCACGAAGAACGGCCTCGGAGATCGAAAGGGATTCTCCGAGGCCGTTCTGCTCGCACCGTCAGGCCTGTCCGGAGGCCAGTTCCCGGCTGCGGTCGCGAGCCGCCTCGAGGGCGGCGATCAGAGCGGCCCGTACGCCGTGGCGCTCCAGCTCCCGGATCGCGCTGATCGTCGTGCCCGCGGGCGAGGTGACGGCCTCGCGGAGCTTGACCGGGTGTTCGCCGCTGTCGCGCAGCATGACGGCCGCGCCGATGGCCGCCTGGACGATGAGGTCGTGGGCCTTGTCCCGGGGAAGGCCGAGAAGGATGCCGGCGTCGGTCATCGCCTCGACGAGGAAGTAGAAGTACGCGGGGCCGGAGCCGGAGAGGGCGGTGGCCGCGTCCTGCTGGGACTCCGGCACCCGGAGCGTCTTGCCGACCGGCTTGAAGATCGCTTCGGTGCGGAGGAGGTGGTCCTCCGTGGCGTGGGTGCCCGCGGAGATGACGGACATGCCCTCGTCCACGAGGACGGGAGTGTTGGGCATGACGCGTACGACGGGGACGCCGGCCGGCAGCTTCTCCTCGAAGAAGGCCGTGGGGACACCGGCCGCCGCACTGATCACCAGTCTGTCGGCCGGCAGGTGAGGGGCGAGCTCGTCGAGGAGCGCGGCCATGTCCTGCGGCTTCACGGCGAGGATGAGGGTGTCGGCGGACTTGGCGGCCTCGACGTTGGTGACGGTGTCGACGCCGTAGCGGGCGTGGAGTGCTTCGGCCCGCTCGGGGCGGCGGGCCGTGACCAGCAGGTCGTCGGTCGACCAGCCGGCGCGGATCATGCCGCTGAGGAGTGCCTCGCCGATCTTTCCTGTGCCGAGGACGGCGACTTTCTGGGCCACGGGGCTCGCTCACCTCTTCTGCGCTGGAGTTCAGGGGGCGTGCCGAGCCATCTTCGCACCCGGCGCGCACTCCATGAGGCGGCGTACGGAACCCGGCGGACCATGAGGGCTCACGCCGGAGTGAACGGGACGGGATATTCCTGGTGGCCGATTCCACGTTTACATCGTGGTAACACGCCAACTGTCCAACGGACAGCTCCCCTTGGACAGAATGACCGCGGGTGTCCACGGCACGCTCCGTCACCCTCTACCGTCCGGCCTGCCCCCACCTCGACGTCTTCCGCTGCCCGATCTCTCATCCGACAGGCAAACGATCCGCATCGCTGTGCGCCGCACCGCGCACTGGAGGCAACCTCATGGAGAAAATACCCTTCGGCCGTGCCCGGAAAGTTCTGCTGCGGGCCAAGCTCCGGTCAAACCGTCGTCCCCTGATCCAACTCGCCGACCTCCGCGCCGACTTCACCGCGTCCCTCGTCGTCTTCCTCATCGCCGTACCGCTCTCCGTGGGCATCGCCGTCGCCTCCGGAGTCCCGGTCGAGCTGGGGCTCGTCACCGGTGTGGTCGGCGGACTCCTCACCGGGCTGCTGCCGGGCAGCAGCCTCCAGGTCAGCGGGCCCGCAGCCGGGCTGACCGTGCTCGTGTACGAGGCCGTGCGGGACTACGGGCTCGGGGCGCTCGGCGTCCTGGTGCTCGCCGCGGGCGTGCTCCAGATCGCCATGGGACTGCTGCACCTGGGGCGGTGGTTCCGGGCGATCTCCGTGTCGGTGGTGCAGGGGATGCTGGCGGGCATCGGTCTGGTGCTCATCGCCGGACAGCTGTACGCGCTGACCGACACGCACCCACCTGCCGGCGGCCTGGAGAAGCTCGGTGGGCTGCCCGCTCTGATCACCGACACCGTGACCTCGGCGGACGCACTGTCCGCCGTCTCGGTGGGCGTCGGTACGACAGTGGTGCTGGCCCTGTGGCTCCGGTGGCGGCAGGGTGCGCGGGCGGTGCCCGCGCCACTGGCCGCGGTCGCGCTGGCGACGGCGGCGGTGGCCGCGCTGTCCCTGCCGGTGGCCCGGGTCGAGGTGAACGGCCTGCTCGACGCGGTCCAGCCGCCGGGCGGCGACGACTTCGCGCGGCTGGGCGAGATCGGGGTGCTGGGCACGGTCCTTGCCTTCGCGCTCATCGCTTCCGCGGAGTCGCTGTTCAGCGCGGCCGCGGTCGACCGACTGCACGACGGACCGCGCACCGACTACGACAAAGAGCTGATCGCCCAGGGTGCGGGCAACACCGTGTGCGGGGTGCTCGGCGCCCTGCCCATGACCGCCGTGATCGTACGCAGCGCGGCCAATGTGCAGGCGGGCGCCCGGACGAAGGCTTCCCGGGTGCTGCACGGACTGTGGCTGCTGGTCTTCGCGGCCGTGCTGCCCTGGGCGCTGGAGATCATCCCCGTCGCCGCGCTGGCGGGCGTGCTGATCCACGCGGGCTGGAAGCTCATTCCCGTACGGGATGTCGTCCGGCTGTGGCGGGAGCATCGCGGTGAGGCGGTGGTGCTGGTGGTGACCACGGGCGCGATCGTGGTGACGAACCTGTTCGAGGGCGTGATCACCGGGCTCCTGATGGCCGTCGCGAAGGCGGCCTGGGAAACCTCGCACGTGCATGTGGAGACGGTGGGCACAGTGGACGGTGTCGTACGGGCCAGGGTGCTCGGCAACGCCAACTTCCTCAAGTTGCCTGAGCTGTTGGACGAGTTGGAGGAACTTCCGCGGCCGGGTCACGGCGTGGAGCTCGACCTCAGCGGCCTCCGCCACATGGACCACGCGTGCAGGACGGCGCTGACGGCCTGGTCCGAACGGAACGCGGCGCCGTCGGCCGCGGTGACGACGCTCCCACCGCCGACTCCATGACGGATCCCGGCCCTGGGCGGAGCCCCGGGTGGGGGTCGGCTCAGGGTCGGGTCAGGGTCTTCACCCATGGCGACCGTGTCGGCACGGCGGGACCCTGGCCCTATGAAGCGCTCACACGGTTCAGGCCGGAATCCCGTATCCCCGTCCGAGGCACGGCAGTTGGCCTTCGCCTCGGCCACCCTCGGCCCTTGGCGGGCGGCCGGCGCGGTCGCCGCCATCGGCAGCGCCGTCTCCCTCGGCCTCCACACGGTCACCGGTGACTTCGGCCTGGCCGTGGTGGCGGGCGCGCTGTCGGTGGGGCTGATGTTGTTCTTCCTGGTCGGCGGCATCGGCGGGGTGCTCGGCGACCGGAGCACCAACTCTTCGGAGCATCGCATCCGTCGGTGGGCCCGCGCCCACCCCTGGCAGGTGGCCGTGGTCCCCGCCGGCGCCCTGCTGGTGAGCGACCTGGTCATGCGACAGGTCCTGACCGACGAGGCATTCTTCAGCAGTGTGTGGGACGGCCTGTGGCGCGGGGCCCTGGTGGCGGTCGTCACCGGGCTGATAGGCACGTTCGGCGCTTCCCGCCGCTGAACAAAAAGTGGCCGTAAACGCAGAAATGCCCTGGCAGGAACCGGAGTTCCCATCAGGGCATTTCTCAAAATTTGT
>NZ_BAAABW010000047.1:0-27233 GCF_039521185.1 Streptomyces blastmyceticus
GGCGTCTCTGGATCTCTGGACCTTACGACGGCCCGTCCAACCCGCCAACAACGTAGGACCGGCTGAGGAGGGTGACGGGTCAGCGTCCCAGGGACCGCTTGAGCTCGGACTTGTTCATCGAGGAGCGGCCGTGGGGCTCGCACGGGAAGCGGTCCGTTCCAGCCTGTACCGGGATCGCGGGCGGCGCAACCGATGACCGGGGGTTTCCCGTACGGCCGGATGGTTACCCGGTGGCTGAGAGCCGCTCTCCAGGAGGTCATCCCGATGACGGAATACGGCTATTTCCTCTCCAGCGAGGAACACGGGCCGGACGAGCTGGTGGAGCAGGCGCGGATGGCCGAGCAGGCGGGCTTCACCGGGCTGTGGATCTCCGACCACTACCACCCGTGGAATGCGGCGCAGGGCCGGAGCCCCTTCGTGTGGTCGGTGATCGGCGCGCTGTCCCAGGCCACGTCCCTGCCGGTGCAGACGGCGGTGACGTGTCCGACGATGCGGATGCACCCGGCGGTGACGGCGCAGGCCGCCGCCACCTGTGCCGTGCAGCTGGGCGGGCGGTTCCGGCTCGGTGTGGGCAGCGGTCTGGCGCTCGACGAGCACATACTCGGCGCCCCCTGGCCCCAGGCGGCCGTGCGGCTGGAGATGCTCCAGGAGGCCGTCCACGTGATGCGGCTCCTGTTCGAGGGCGGCGAGGTCAGCCACCACGGCAAGCACTACACGGTGGAGAACGCCAGGCTCCACACGGTGCCGGACGACCCCGTGCCCATCGACATCTCGGCGTTCGGCCCGGCGGCGACCGAGCTCGCCGGGCGGATCGGGGACGGCTTCATCACCATGGCGCCCGACGGCGAGGCGGTGGACCGCTTCCGGCGCAGCGGCGGCGGGGTGAAGCCGGCACAGGCCGGGCTGAGGGTGTGCTGGGGGCCGGACCGCGACGAGGCCGTCCGCACGGCACACCGCCTGTGGGCCGTCGAGCGGCTCCCCGGCGAGCTTCCCCAACTCCTGCCGACGCCCCACCACTTCGAGCAGGCCTGTGAACTGGTGACGATGGATCAGGTGGCGGACGCGGTGCTCTGCGGCGACGACGCGGAGGCGCACATCGAGGCGGTCGCGGCGTACGCGGACGCGGGCTTCGACACGGTCTACGTCCACCAGATCGGCGCCGACCAGCAGGGTTTCTTCGACTTCTACCGCACGAAGGTGCTCCCCCGGCTGCCGGGCCGCGCGGAGGGGACGTGACGGGGCGGGCCGGGGTCAGCGTTCGGCGACGAGGAGGGTCTGGAGGATGCGGCCGCAGTCCCCGGACTCGTCGTCGAGGCGGCCGGATGCCAGGCCCGAGCCGGTGGGGCTCGCGGCGGTCGTCGCGCGCAGGCAGAGCCACTCGCCGACGGGTTCGCGGTGCAGGGCGAGGGTGATGTCGGTGTTGATGACGAGCCTGCGGATGTGGTCGAGTTCGGAGGCCACGGCCCAGTTGCTGTCGGCGAGGGTGAGGGCGCGGGTCAGCGGGGTGTCGTCCTCGCCCGCGACGAGCGGGATGCGCTGGCGCGCCCAGGCCGTGCCGGGTCCGGGGGTGTCGAATCCCCCGCCGGACACGAAGCGCCACTCCATCGCCGCGATGTAGCCGTCGAGGTGGGCGCCGGTCATCGTGGGTGACGGCTGGGGTGCCGGTACCGGCGGCGGGACCGGCTCGGGGCGCAGCGCGGGGGTGTCGGCCGGGCCGGAGGCGATGCGCCAGGCCCGTGCCAGCATGACGGTCCTGCCGTCCGCGGTGAGTTCGCCCTCGAGGAGTTCGGTGCGTCCGCCGGAGTGGATCGTACGGACGTCGACGCGCAGTTCGGCGACGGGGACGGGGCGCGGGATCTCCAGGGTGACGCGCGCGACCCGGAAGCCGTCGCGCGCGTCGTGCCGTTCGAGGGCGCGGCCGAGCAGGGCGGACGGCGGGCCCGCGTGCTGGGTCTTCGGGCTCCACGGGCCCGCGGTGGCGGGTGTGCTGTGGTAACTCCCGTGGCCGGTGTGCCGGTAGAAGGACTCGGGCAGTCGTGTGGAGCCTGACGTCATGTGAGCGCCTCACCTCGTCGCCGTGTGGTCGGTGCGTCGTCGCACGGTCAGTCTCGGGCACGGTGCGCGGGCGTCACCAGGGGCGGATGGTGCGATGCCGGTCATGGCGGCGGGCCGCCGCCGGGGGTACGCTCATCGGCCCGCGCGGCGGGTGTGGCCGCTGCCGGGGCCGCCCAGCGTGGCGCGGGCCCGGGCGACGAGGGCGCGGCCCGCGGGGCTGCTCGGGCCGTCGGTGCGCCAGGCGAAGGCGAGGCGGCCGCGGAGCGCCGGGCGGTCGATCGCGATGCTGCGCAGTTCGTCCGCCCGCGCCTCGGCGAAGGCGCCCGGCAGGATCGCCGCGCCCAGGCCGCGGGCGGCGAGCTGGGCGAGGGCGCCGGGGTCGCTCGCCTCGAAGGCGATCCGCGGGGTGAAGCCCGCGGCCGCGCAGGCCTCGTCGAGCCGGGTGCGCAGGCCCGTGCCCCTGGGCAGGCTGATGAGGGGGCGTTCGCGCAGGGTGTCGACCGACACGGCCTGGTGGATGGCGAGTTCGTGGTCGTGGGCGACGGCGACGACGATCGGCTGGTCGTCGACCACCCGGATGTCGAGCCCGGCGGGGGCGGTGCCGCCGATGCTGATGATCGCCGCGTCGAGGAGGCCGGCCCGCAGTTCGTCCATGAGCTGGTCCGAGTTCGCCTCGGTCAGGGTGATCTCCACCGCCGGGTGGTCGTCGTGGAATCCTGCGAGCAGTCCGGGCAGGTCGACGTTGTGCGAGGTCACGGTCCCCACGGCGACGTGTCCGCGGACGAGTCCGGTGAGTTCGTCGACGGCGAGCCGGGCGCCTTCGACCGCGGCGAGGGCGGCCCGGGCGTACGGGAGGACGGTCTCGCCCGCTTCGGTGAGCCGCACCTCCCGGCCCGAGCGGTCCAACAGCTCCTGGCCGAGCTCCCGTTCGAGCTTGCGGATCTGGGCGCTGACGCCGGGCTGGGCCACGTGGGCCTTCTCCGCGGCGCGGGTGAAGTTGCGCTCTTCGGCCACGGCCACGAAGTAGGCGAGCTGACGGAGTTCCATAACTGTTGATTCTAGCAATCAGAAAAATCATCTCTTGGACTTCTGATCATCACGGGCACAGAGTGGAGGCACGAGAAAGGACGTCACCATGACCGACAACCGTGAACCCGCCCGCACCCCCGAAGACCTGGCCCGCCTGTTCGTGGAGCGCGCCAACGCCCGCGACGCCGAGGGCCTGGCCGAGCTCTACGCCCCCGACGCCGTGCTCGCCTTCCCGCCCGGGACCGTGACGGTCGGCAGGGAGGCGATCCGCGCCGTGTGCGAGCGGATGGTGGCCCACGCACCGTTGCCCTTCGTGGTGGAGGAGCCCCTGCCGACGGTCCGCTACGGCGATCTCGCCCTCACCTCCACCCGCCCCGCCGACGGCACGGGCGGCCGCGTCCAGGTGGCGCGCCGTCAGCCGGACGGCACCTGGCTGCGCGTCGTCGACCGCCCCGAGCTCCCGGCCGACCGGTGACCGCGCTGATCGCCGGGGCGGGCATCGGCGGCCTGACCGCCGCGCTGAGCCTGCACGCCGCGGGCATCGAGGCGGTCGTGGTGGAGAGTGCCCGGGAGATCCGGCCGCTCGGCGTCGGGATCAACCTGCTGCCGCACGCCGTGCGCGAACTGACCGAACTCGGCCTCGGCGACGCCCTCGCCGCCCTCGGGGTGGCGGCCGCCGAGATCGTCCACTGCGACCGGCACGGCCGGGAGATCTTCTCCGAACCGCGCGGCGTCGCCCAGGGCTACCGCTGGCCGCAGTACTCGGTCCACCGCGGCGAACTCCAGATGCTGCTCCTGTCGGCGGTCCGCGAGCGGCTGGGCGCCGCGGCGGTCCGTACCGGAACCCGCCTGACGGACTTCGAGGAGGAGGCGGGCGGCGTACGGGCCCGCCTCCTCGACCGGGCGACGGGAGCCACCGTCACCACAGCCGCCGACGTCCTCGTCGGCGCCGACGGGCTGCACTCGGCGGTGCGCGCCCGGCTGCACCCGGACGGCGGGCCGCTGCTGTGGTCGGGCATCCGGATGTGGCGGGGCACGACCCGGGCCGAACCGTTCCGCGCGGGGCGCTCCATGGCGATCCTGCGGGACGGCGACACCCAGCTGATCGCCTACCCGATCGGGCGGGACCGGCTCAACTGGGTGTGCCAGGTGCGGGAGTCCGCTCCCGGGCCCCTCGCCGGGGAAGCGGGCTGGAACCGTACCGCCCGCGCGGCCGACGTGCTGCCGCACTACGAAGGGTGGCGGCTCGGCGGGCTCGACGTGCCCGCCCTGCTGGCCGGCGGCGGGGAGATCCTCACCTACCCCATGGTCGACCGCGACCCGCTCCCGGCCTGGGGCCGCGGACGGGTCACGCTGCTCGGTGACGCGGCGCACCCGATGTACCCCGTGGGCGCCAACGGCGCCTCGCAGGCGGTCGTCGACGCGCGGGTGCTCGCGTACGAACTCGCGCGGGCCGACGACGCGGCCCAGGGACTCGCCCGTTATGAGGACGCCCGCCGGGAGGCGACGTCGGCCGTCGTGCTGGCCAACCGCACAATGAACCGTGCGGACGGCCGGACCCCGTACGACCTGGCCCGCATCACCGACACCTACCGGCACACCACGGGGAGCGACGTGGACGCGCTCAACGCACGCGCTTCCCTGACACCTCGTCGACTCGACACCTCGGCGATCTGACCTTCCGTCACAAGGAGCTTCGCATGGCCACTTTCGTACTCGTTCCCGGCGCCTGGCACGGCGCCTGGTGCTTCGAACCGCTGGCGCGCCGACTGCGGCAGCACGGTCACGAGGCGTATCCGCTCACGCTGACCGGACTCGGGGCGCGCAAGCACCTGCTCGGCGCCTCGGTGAATCTCGATACGCACATCGACGACGTGGTGAACCTGCTGGTGGACGAGGACATCACCGACGCGGTGCTGGTCGGGCACAGCTACGGCGGCATGGTGATCACGGGCGCCGCCGACCGGCTGCCCGAGCGCGTGGCGGGCCTGATATACGTCGACGCCTTTGTGCCCGCGGACGGCGATTCCTGCTGGACGCTGGCCAACGACGGTGTCCGGGGCTGGTATCTGCGGGGTGTGGGCACCCTGGGGTACGCGACCGCGCCCCTGCCGTTCCTCGACCCGCGCGCGACCGCGCACCCGCTGGCGAGCCTGCTCCAGTCGATCCGCCTGCGCGGCGGCCTCGACCGGGTCCGGCGCAGGGACTACGTGTACGCGGAGCTCTGGGAGGGGGAGACGCCGTTCCGGCCCACGTACGAGCGGTTGCTCGACGACCCGGAGTGGAGGGTGCACGCGCTGGCGTCCACGCACAACGTCATGGGGAACGCGCCGGACGAGCTGCTGAAGGTGGCGCTGGACTCGGTGCCGGCCGGCTGACGCGACAGGGGGCGGCCGGCCGGTGACAACCCCGTGGGCGTTCGCTCGTTGGGACTGGCGATGCGAACTCCCCGTCTCCTCCGCCGCCTGCGCTCCCCCGGGCTGCTGGTCTGTGCTCTCGTCGCGACCTGCGCGTTCGGGCCGTCCGCGGCACGACCGCCGGAGGTCACCCGAGTGCGGGCGGACGCGGCGACGGCCCGGGCGTTCGGGAGGTACGCCGAGCGGGACCGCGCGCCGGGGCACTGGACGGGCGGCGACAGCACATACTCCGTGCCCGTGCGCGGGGGCGAGCTGTGGGTCTTCTCCGACACCTTCCTCGGCACCGTACGGCCCGACGGGTCGCGCCCCCCGGTCACCGACGACGGCGGTTCGACGCCCTTCGTCCACAACAGCTTCGTCCGCTGGGACGCCACCGGCCCGCACACCGTCACCGGGCGGGACGCGGCCGGTGCACCCGCGTCGGTCGTGTCGGGTGCGGGGCCCGGCGACTGGTACTGGTCGCGGGCCGGCATCCCCGACGGCGGCGGGGTCGAGGTGGTCTACGCCCGCTACGCGCGGACCGGGCCCGGCCCCCTGGACATCGCCTGGCGGGGCAACGCGCTGGGCCGGTTCGGCCCCGGCGGCATGTCCCGGCCGCGGTCGCTGACCCCGCTGCCGTCGTCGGCCGGCATCTCCTGGGGCGCGTGGCTGTCCAGGGAGGACGGGCACACCTATGTCTACGGCACCGAGAAGGCGCCCGGCCCCGGCAACCACCTCCACCTGGCCCGGGTCTCCGGGCAGGACCTGCGCGGGCCCTGGCAGTTCTGGACCGGCCGCGGCACCTGGTCCGGCGACGAGCGGCGCTCCGCCCGGCTGTCCGGGCCCGACGGGTCCGCGCTGCGCGCCTCCGACGAGGTGAGCGTGGTGCGGCACGGCGGCTGGTACGCGCTGTGCACCCAGCGCGCGGACCAGCCGTTCAGCGCCGAGGTGCAGCTCGCCTGGTCCCGTACGCCCAACGGGCCGTTCACCCGGCCCCGTACGGTGTTCACCGCCCCGGAGGCCGGGCCGACGGGCACCTACCGCAACCGGAACGTCTTCGCCTACAACCCCCATGAGCACCCGGAGCTCGAAGGCCGTGGCGAGCTCGTCGTCTCCTACAACGTCAACAGCCTCGTCCCGGACGACGTCATCCGGCGCGCGGACATCTACCGGCCCCGCTTCCTGCGTATGACACTCGGCCACGCTCAGACGGCTCCGCCCGCGTCCTGACGCGGTGTCCGGGACAGCCAGGGCGGCGTGCCGGCCTCGGAGGCGCCGATCACGGCGAGGAGGTCGTGCGCCGTCTCGCAGTCCGGGCCCGGTGCGGCGCTGTGGTGCCCGGCGGCCCGCGCGTGGTCGGCGCGCTCCCGCGCGATGCGTCCCAGGGCGTTCCCGGCGAGGGCCTCGCCGTCGGTGTCGGCGTGCTGGTGACAGACCGTCCGGGCGGCGGCCGCGACGCGCTCGGCGTCGTCGAAGCGGCCGAGTCCGGCGAGCGCCCCGGCGAGGCCGAGGGATTCGACGGCGGCTCCGGCGGGATCTCCGAGGCCGCGGCGGATGTCGGCGGCGGCCGTGAAGCAGGTGATCGCGTCCTCGTGTCGGCCGCTGTGGGCGTGGCAGGCGCCGAGCGCCGCGTGGATGTGCGCGTGCAGGGCGCCGGGCAGGTCGTGCGTGCCGCACAGCTCGCGGGCCCGCAGCAGTTCGGCGAGGGCAGGGGCGGCGGAGCCGGCTTCCAGCAGCAGTCTGCCGAGGGCGAGGCGGACGCGGGCCTCGCCGCAGTGGTCCCTGCGCTGCCGGACGGCGGGCAGGAGCGCGTTCGCGGCACGGGCCAGTTCGCGGGCGGCCTGCCCGGACTCGCACAACAGGGCGGCGCCCAGCAGGAGTTCACCGACCGGGCGCAGGTCGGGGCCGGGATCGGGTTCCCCGGCGCACTGGACGATCAGTTCGGCGATGCCCCGGTGTCCGGTCCGTACGGGGCCCGGCGCGCCGGAGACGTCCGGCGCGTGGAGTCCGGCGCGGCGTGCGGCGGTCGGGCCGAGGGCGGCGGCCGTGGCGGTGCGGTAGTGGTGGACGAGCCGGTCCAGCGCGCCGGTCCGGTCCGCGCCGAGGCCTCGGGCGAAGTCGCGCAGGAGCGGGTGGAAGCGGTAGCGCTCGGGGGCGGGGGTCTCCAGCATGGAGGCGTCCGCGAGCGATTCGGCGAGGTCCTCCGCCGCATGGCGGGGCAGGTCGAGCACGGCGGCGACGGCGTCGACCGGCAGGTCGGGGGTCGCGGGGACGGCCAGCAGCCGGAAGGCGCGGGCCTGGGCGGGCGCCAACCGGTCGTAGCCGAGGCGGAAGGTGCTCTCCACGGCGAGGTCGCCGGTGCGCAGGACGTCGAGGCGGCGCCGGTCGTCGGCGAGGCGGTCGAGGAGTCCGGCGAGGGTCCAGTACGGCCGGTTGACGAGCCGCGCGCCGACGATCCTGATGGCCAGGGGGAGGTGGCCGCAGGCTGCCATCAGTTCCCGCGCGGCGGTCTCCTCCGCCCGTACGCGGTCCTCGCCGACGATGCCGGTGAACAGCCGGAGGGCCTCGGCGGGGGCGAGGACGCCCAGTTCGGTGGAGCGGGCGGTGGTCAGGGAGGCGAGCCGGGCGCGGCTGGTGACCAGGACGGCGGAGCCGGGCGCGCCCGGCAGCAGCGGCCGCACCTGCCGGGCGTCCCGCGCGTTGTCGAGGACGAGGAGGACCTTGCGTCCGGCGAGGACGGAGCGCAGGAGGAGGGACCGCTCGGTGAGCCCGGTGGGCAGCGCCTCGCGGGCGAGGCCGAAGGCCCGGAGGAAGGAGCCGAGGACCTCCTCGGGCGGGACGGGCCGGCCGTCCTCGCCGTGCAGGTCGGCGTAGAGCTGGCCGTCGGGGAAGCGCGGGGCCAGGGAGTGGGCGAGGTGGACGGCGAGCTCGGTCTTGCCGACGCCGCCGAGGCCGCAGACGGCCACGACGGGCGTGGCGTCGGGGGCGAGGAGGGTCTCGCGCAGCGCGGCCGTCTCGGCCTGCCGCCCGACGAAGTCGGCCGATCTGGAGGGGAGTTGCCGGGGTGCGGGCGGGGGTGCGGGCTCGGCAGGCGGGGCGTCGGCCGGCTCCCCGAAGGAGTGGGGCGGCGCCGCCACGAGGTCCGCGGAGTCGGTGGGCAGGGCGAGCGCGGGGTCCGCGGCGAGGATCCGGCAGTGCAGTTCCCGCAGCTCCGGGCCGGGTTCGACGCCGAGCTCGGCGACCAGGGTGCGGCGCGCGGCGGCGTACGCGTCCAGGGCCTCGGCCTGGCGTCCGGCGCGGTAGAGGGCGAGCATCCACAGCTGGGAGACGCGCTCGCGCATCGGGTGCTCGTCGGCCAGCTCGGCGAGCTCGCCGGTGATCCGGTCGTGGCGGCCGAGGTCCAGCTCGGCTTCCAGCCGGGCTTCGAGGAGTTCGAGGCGGCGCTCCGACCAACGGACGCGCTGCCGTTCGGCGTACGGGCCGGGAAGGCCCGGCAGCGCTTCGCCGCGCCACAGCGCGAGGGCCTGGCGCAGGGCCGTGAGGGCCTCTCCCGTACGCCCGGCGGCGCGGTGGCGGGCCGCCTCCGCCGCCAGGCGTTCGCACTCCGCGGAGTCGAGGTGCCCGGGTGCGGTCACGATGCGGTAGCCGCCGGCGTCGGGGCCGAGCGTGCCGTGCCCCAGGACCCTGCGCAGCCGGTAGGCGTAGGTGCGCACGGTGCCCAGGGCCGAGGGCGGCGGCCGGTCGCCCCAGAGGGCGTCGACGAGTTCCTCCACCGAGACGGTCGTGCCGCCGCGCAGGAGCAGCACGGCCAGGACGCAGCGCTGCTGGCGCGCGCCCAGCGGCAGTTCCGTGACTCCCCGCCAGGCGCGGACCGGTCCGAGGACGGTGAAACGCATCGGATCCGCGGGTTCTGCCCCACCCATGCCCAAAGCCCCTATTCGCACAAAGTTTCCCTGATCACAGGGTAAGTGCCGGTGAGTGTGCCGGGCGGGAACCGCCGTGCGACGGACGGTTCCGGCCTGCGGCGTGGTGTACGAGGCCCCTGAGAAGCGGAAAGCCGCGAGACCGGCTGTGGGTCTCGCGGCTTCGGGAGGGGCGCTTTCGTCAGGAGGCCGGGACCGGGCCCTCCAGCTGCTCGCTGATCCACTGGATCGGCCCCTGGCCCATGCTCGGGACGTAGGTGTAGGCGTCGTGCTTGCCGCCCTCGATCACCTTCACGTTGGTGTGCACCGGGCCCTTGCCGTAGGTGGCGACGAACTTCTTGACGCCGTTGATCGTGATGGGGTCCTCCCGCGTGCCGTACTGGAACGCGATGTAGACGTCCGGGCCGCCCTTGGCGATGAGGTCCTTGGCCAGCAGCTCGGGGTTGTTCTCGTCCATCTCCTTCTGGTGGCCCTTCCACAGCGGGGAGTCGGGGACGATGTCCGGGCCGGAGGCGATGGCCGCCTTGAAGCGGTCGGGGTGCTTCAGGACGGCCTTCATGCCCGCGAAGCCGCCGGAGGAGGAGCCCATGAAGGCCCAGCCGTCACGCGACTTGATGGTCCGGAAGTTCTGCTTCATCAGGTCCGGGACGTCGTCGGTGAGCCAGGTGCCCATCTTCGGCTGGTTGGGGATGTCGCTGCCGTCCCAGTAGGTCCCGTTGTTCTTCGGGTTCAGCACCGGCATGGCCAGCAGGAAGGGCTTGCTCTTGCCCTCCGCGTACCACTTGGAGATGGACGACTGGAGCTTGAGGTTGGTGCCCATCCAGTAGTTGTCCGGGAAGCCGGGGCCGCCGGGCAGGGCGACGAGGACGGGGAAGCCGCTGTTCGCGAACTTGGGGTCCCCGTACTCCTTCGGGGCCCAGACCCAGACCTTGCCCGTGAAGCCGGACTTCTTGCCCTCCAGGGTGGTCACGGCGATGTGCGTGCCGTCGCCCAGGGTGTTGACGTTCTTGAACTCGGCGGCGGGGCCGGTCGGCATCAGGACCTTGGAGTCCGCGGCGGGCTGGGCGCCGTTGTTCCCGCCGGCCTGGCCGCCGTTCCCGGCGGGCGCCTGCTGGCCGAAGCTGACCTTCTCACCCTTGTCGGAGAACGGGCCGATCTTGAGGTAGTCGAGAACGCCCCCGGTGATCAGCCCGAGTACGGCTATGGACGCCACAACGATGGTCCATCGTTTGGCGCGGGTTGCACGGCGGTGGCCCCGGGACCGGTAGGCCTCGGAAGGTGAGTGCGTCATCGCGTCGCTCCGGATGATGCTGTTGCCCCGAAGGACATGATGGTCTGTTCCGTCCTACTGGAGCTCCGAAGCCCGCCGGGGGTTCCCGCCAAAGGCCGTGACCTTGGTCATTGTGCCGGACGGGCCGGAAGGTCCGGCCCGTCCGACCTCGCCGGGGGTCAGGCGCGCCACTCCGCCGTGCGCTCGGGGGTCGCCTCCGCGAGGAGCTTGCGCACCGTCTCCGCGTCTGCCGCCTCCCCGTACACCGGCGTCCCCGGCTGCTGGCGCCAGGAGTCGTCGAGACCGCCGGTGTCGACGGTGTCGAAGCCCAGTTCGTCGATGAGGGCCCGGACGACCCGCTTGGCCTCCGGGTCGTCACCGGCCACGGGGAGCGCGACCCGGCCGGGGTCGCCCTTGGGGCGGGGGCGGTCGAGCAGGTCCTGGGCGTAGGTGCCGTTGAACGCCTTGACGACGGGACGGCCGAGGTGCCGCTCGGTCCAGCGGCTCTCCGGCAGCCCTTCCTCGATCTCGGCGATGCGGCCGTCGCGCTGCTGGGGGTAGTAGTTGCCGGTGTCGATGACGACCAGGTCCTCGGGGGCGCCGTCGAACAGCCCGGCGGGCAGGCCGGGGATGTTCTTGAGCGGGATGGTGACGATGACGACGCGCGCGCCGCGCGGGGCCTCCTCGACGGTGACGGGGGTGGCGCCTGTCTCGTCGGCCAGTTCGGTGAGGGTCTGCGGGCCACGGGAGTTCGCGACCGCCACGTCGTGGCCGACGGCGGTGAGCCGACGGGTGAGATTGCCGCCGATGTTGCCCGCTCCGATGATGCCGATCTTCATGTGACGCACCTTCCGTGTCGCGCTACGGGGGTAGGCCGGCGGGTGTCGTGGACTCCGGCCGTCACGGGAGTAACACGGACCGCGCACGAAGTGTTTCCGCTTCCGGGCAGGAAAACCGGGCGGGAAAAGCGCCTTGACCTCAACCTTGCTAGAGCTTCTACGGTGATCGCATCAGGGACGCGGGCGAGGAGAAAGAGGAGCGGCTGTGACCATCAAGGAGTACACGCGGGAGGAACTGGCCGCGCAGCCGATCGGCCACTGGAGCGGCGAGGCCCACCGTGCGGTGGTCGGCCGGCTCCGCGCCGAGCTGGCCGTGGAGGAGCTCACCCAGCCGCACTGGTGGACGCTCAACCACGTCGCGGGCGCACCGGGCACGTGGGACCGCGCGCGACTCACCGAGCGGCTGCGCCCGTTCGACGACCTCGGGATCGACTTCGAGGCGGTCTACGACGACTTGTTCGCGCGCGGGTGGATGCGGGAGGAGGCGGGGCGGCTGACGCTCACCGCCGAGGGCGAGGCGGGCCGGATCCGTGCGGCGGAGCGGAACAGGCGGGCACACGAGCAGATGCACGCGGGGATCGCGGCGGAGGAGTACGCGGCCGCGGTCGATGTGCTGCGGCGGATGGTCGCCAATCTCGGCGGCGCCGGCGACCTTCCGTAGGGCGTCGCCCCGGCCCTGCCGACAGGTGCAGGGCCGGGGCGCGAGGTGTCCGTCCCCGGTGGGGCGCGGTTCTCAGGGGTGGGTCAGGCGGAGGGAGGCTTCGCTGTCGGGCACCAACTTCCCTTGTTCGATATGGCTCGTGAGGGCGTCGCCCACGCCCTTGATCTTGTGGATGCCGCTGACGGGCAGCCGCTTCGGGGCGTCGCCCAGCCGGGCCAGCCGGGACACGGGGTCGTCCGCGTGAGCGGTGGGTGCGAGGGCCAGCGCCGAGGCGGCGAGTACGAGAACTGCGGAAATGCGCTTCATGTCCTGGTAAACGGATATTCCTGCGGCAGGTCACTGCCCCACGGCGGTGAGCACCGGACGGGCCGGAGCGCGCGTACGGTCCGCACCACCGGTCCCGTCCGGCCGTCGACGGCGTGTCAGATCTGATGACGACCGCCCGTGCGAAGCTGTGGTCAACGGTTCGGGCAGGGGGCAGTGATGAGCGATTCGGGCAGGTCGGGCACGGTCGGCGGGGAGGCGGCGGGGCGGTTGCGGCCGCGCGGCCTGGTGGATTTCCGGGGTTCGGGCGGCGCTCCCGAGCTGCTGTCGTATCCGCCCGGCGCCGTGGTCGTCGTGTCGGGCCTGCCCGGCAGCGGCAAGAGCACCCTGCTGCGCCGCTGGTCGGCGGCCGCCACCGCGGTGGACCCGCGCGACGTCCACGAGGCGTGCGAGGCGGTGATGCCCGCGCGTCTGCCGTACGCGGTCTACCGGCCGTGGGCACGTCTGGAGCACGTCCGGTGGCTGCGCGCGGCGGTGCGCGCCGGGGACCCGATGCTGGTGCACGACTGCGGCAGCCGCCCGTGGCTGCGGCGGTGGCTCGCCCGGAGCGCCGGGCGGCAGGGCCGCGAGCTGCATCTGGTACTGCTGGACGTCGGGGCGGCCGAGGCGCTGGCGGGCCAGGACGCCCGGGGCCGGTGGGCCCCGGGCCGGGTCTTCGCCCGGCACGACCGGCGGCTCGGCCTGCTGCTGCGGGCGCTGTCCGGCCCCGGCGGAGCGGGCGCCGTCCCGGAGGCGGCCTCGGTCGTCCTGCTCGACCGGGTGTCGCGGCAGCGGGTGGCGGCGGTGGAGTTCCGCTCCGGTGCCCCGGCCGTTCCCGGGGCGCGGACGGCACCCGCCCCGGCCTCCGCACGCCGGGAGGGCGCGTAAGACTTTCGTCATCGGCATCCCGGATCGCATCCGCCGCCGTGGCCCGTTGGAACCACTGACAGCGCATGGCTTTCAGGAGGACGAGATGGGACGCGTACGACGGATACTCGGCAGGCCGGTCGTGGTGGGGCTGCTGGTGGCCGGGCTGGTGGCGGTCGGCGCGGGGGTGGTCTGGTTCCAGCCGTGGAAGCTGTGGGTGGACACCACGGTGCGGGAGACCGTGCCCGCGGCGGCGGACGGGCCGGGGCGCGGCCCGCGGACCCTGGCCGTGGGCGAGCTGATCAGTCATGAGCACAGCACGAGCGGCACGGTGCGCATCCTCGAACTGCCCGACGGCACCCGCACCTTGCGGCTGGAGAACCTCGACACCAGCAACGGCCCGGACCTGCGCGTCCTGATCACCGACGCCCCGGTGAAGGAGGGCCGGGCCGGCTGGTACGTCTTCGACGACGGGGCCCACCGCAGCCTCGGCGCCCTCAAGGGCAACAAGGGTGACCAGAACTACGCCCTGCCCGCCGGTCTGGACCTCGACCGGTTCACGAGCGTCAGCATCTGGTGCGACCGCTTCGACGTCTCGTTCGGCGCCGCCGGGCTCACCCGCGTCTGACGTGCGGCCCGGCGGCTACGTCCATGGGTCAGGAGCCCACGACCTCGGTCGTGGCGGCGACCGGGGCGGTGCCCGATATCGAGCAGGCGACGGTGATGCCGAAGACGTGCACGGTGGCGTCGCCGGGCGAGAAGGTCGCGGAGCCCGCGCTGTCGAGCCGGGCCGACGCCTTGCCGCCGGTCACCGTGACCGGGGTGCCGCTCGGGATCGTGTCGGCGTTGCTGAAGCCGGTCGCGGTGACGCTGCCCGTGGCCGTCCCGCCGAGGTTGAGGGTCAACTCCCCGCTCACGCTGCCCGCCGGGATGTCGATGGGGGCGGTGAGGGTCGTGATCACGTCGACGGTGAGGTCCGCGGTGCCGCCCTGCTGGACACTGGCCGGAGCCGTCACGGCGATGCTCAGGGACTGGACACCGCTGGGGGCGCCCGGTCCGGTGCAGGTGTACTGGACGGCGACGGTGTCGGCCAGCGCGGGCGGCGCGGCGAGCCCGACGCCGGCGCCCGCGAGGACGACGGCCATGGCCGCCCCGGCGATCGTCCGGGTGCGGTTGGGGGGTCTCTTGGTCGTACGCATCGTGTGCTTCCTTCCTGTCCGGGGTGGGGTTGCCGGACGGACACGAAAAGCCGAGTGACGTGTACGCGTCATGAGTCCCACCACCTGGCCGAGAAGTCAACAGACGCACAGAAAACCAACCAGACGGTTTTCTAGCCTGATTCCAGGCACACAAAAGGCCGGGCCGCCCCTCCGCGACCCGGCCTCCTTGCCGGAAAATCAGCCCCGCACGACCTGCCCGTCACCATCGGCGGCCGCCCGCGCCTGCGCCTTGTGCGCCGCCCAGATCCGGCCGCCGCGGTCCGGGGCGGTGTCCAGCCGACCCAGGACGCCGGGCACGGCGATGCTCGGCAGGAAGCAGTCGTAGAGCATCGCGATGCGGTCCTCCAGCGCGTCGCCGTCGCTGACCGCCGCCGTGGCGACGATCTCCACACCGGTCCACGCGCTCACGAACAGCATCGAGATCTGCCGCGGGTCGACATGCGGCAGCAGCTCGCCCTGCTCCTTGGCCACGGTCAGCATCTCGGCGAGATAGTCGATCCAGCCCGCCCACGACGTACCGAACAGCTCCCGCGCCCTGCGGTCGGCGGACAGCCGGATCGGGGCGCTGAGCAGCGGCTCCTGCGGCAGCCTGTGGGCGAGCACCATCCCCACGTCCACCCACTCCTGGAGCTTGGACTCCTGCGGTATGACGCCCTCGGTGGTGATCGCCGCGTCGAGCACCCCGCGCGCCAGCTCCTCCTTGGACGCGAAGTGGAAGTACAGCGCGCCCTTGGTCACGCCCGCCCGCGAGAGGATCTCCGCGATCGTCGCGGACTCGTATCCGAACTCGTCGAAGACGGCACCGGCCGCTTCCAGGATCGTGCGGCGGGTCTGGATCGCCCGCGCCTGTTTCGCCACGAGGGCACCTCCTGTGTCGCACGAAAATAAAACCGGCCAGTTCGTATCTTATCATCGGCCGTCTGGCCACCCGGAGCCGCCCCTGGACGCTATCGCGTACGGGAACCGGCCCGGTGACGGGCGACCGCCCGAGTGGCGCGACGGCCCATGGGGTGTCCGGGGTGGTGGTGAGGGGGAAGGGGCACAGGGTGCCCGCGCTCTCCGACCCTCTGACGACACTGGTGCGGCGCGGCCGGGAACCGGCGGTCGTGCAGACGGTGCGCTCCACGCTGGCCGCGGTGATCTCCTACGTCGTGGCGCTGTGGCTCAGCCGGGAACCGGCGCCGCTGACCGCGCCGCTCACCGCGCTGCTGGTGGTGCAGGTGACGCTGTACGCCACGCTGACCACCGGAATCCGCAGGGTCAACTCCGTGGTGGCGGGCGTGCTCATCGCCATCGGCTTCAGCGTGCTCGTGGGGCTGACGTGGTGGAGCCTCGGGCTGATCATCCTGGCGTCGCTGGTCATCGGCCGGTTCGTGCGGGTGGGGGAGTTCGTCCCCGAGGTGGCGATCAGCGCGATGCTCGTGCTCGGCGTCACCCGGGTCGCGGAGACCTCCTGGGACCGAGTGCTGGAGACGCTGATCGGCGCGGTCGTGGGGATGCTGTTCAACGTCCTGTTCGTGCCGCCGGTGTGGGTGCAGCCGGCCGGTGAGGCCATCGAGGACCTGGCGGGCCGGATGCGCCGGCTGCTCCAGGACATCGGCGGCGAGGTCAGCGGTCACACCTCCGTCGCCCAGGCGGCGGCCCGGCTGCACGAGGCGCGCAGACTGGACCACGACATCGTCGAGGTCGACGCCGCGCTGCGGCAGGCGGAGGACAGCCTGCGGCTCAACCCCCGCGTACGGGAGGGCCTGCTGTTCCGGGTGGTGCTGCGGACGGGGCTGGACGCGCTGGAGATCTCGGCGGTGGTGCTGCGGGTCACCGCCAGGACGCTGACCGACCTGGCCAAGGAGCGCACCGGCGAGCCGCTGTTCCCCGAGGACGTGGCGGCGGCGCTCAAAGAGGTCTTCGACCGGCTCGCGCGGGCGGTGGAGAGCTTCGCCGTGGTCATCACCACCCAGGTGACGACGAACGCGCGGGACGCGGAGGCCCGGCTGGGCCGGGCGCTGGCCGACGGGCGCGCCGCCCGCGACCGGGCGGCCGACCTGCTGCTCGACAAGGTCCTGGAACACCCGCGCCAGTGGCAGCTGCACGGGGCGCTGCTGGCCGAGGTCGACCGGATCCTGGACGAGCTGGACGTGGAGAAGCGCTCGCAGCGCCTCGTGGAGGAACTCGACCGCCGATCGCAGGAGCAGCGCGAACGCCACCCGGTGCTCGAAAGCCTCAAGCGCCGCATGCGCAGCAGCCGTTTCGGCCGCCGCAGCACCCTGGGCTGAGCCGCCGCCGGACGCAGGGCCGGGAATACGGGTCACATTGCGCGAAGTTGGCGTGACAGTACGGACGGTAACGGTCAACTATGGCCCAGGACCTGGCAGGAGACGTCGTGACGATCTACGATCGCACCGGCCGGGGCACAAGTGCGAAGGGGCTCGTGATGCTGCCAGTGACTGTCCGGGGGAAGAGGCAGCGAGGGAGCCGTACCGTGCGCACGCCCGGCCGCCGTTCTCTCGCGGTGGCACCGTGACGCGCCGCGGCTACCGGGTTCTGTGTCCCCCCGTCCCGACCCTTCCTGGAGAGCCGACCGAGATGCACTGGAGGCGTCTGCGCCGTCGATGTCAGCAGGTCATCGGCGGCATTCCGATCCCCGACCCGTTCTCCGCCCAGGAGCTGTGCGCCCGGCTCGCGGCCGAGCGCGATCGGCCGCTGCGGCTGCTCGCGCTGCCCACCCCGACGGTTCCCGGCACTCCGTCAGGACTGCTGCTGGCGGTGGACACGGAGGACTTCATCCTCTACGACGCTCAGACCAGCCCCCTGCACCAGGAACACATCATCGTGCACGAGATCGGGCACCTGGTCTGCAACCACCGCTCGGCGGTGGACGACCTGGAGCTCCACCGCCACCTCGACATCAGCGACCCGCGGTCCGTCCGGCAGGTGCTGGCCCGCATCCGCTACGGCGACGAACAGGAACAGGAGGCGGAGATGATCGCCACCCTCATCCTGGAGGCCGCCGGCCGGGTCCCCGCGCCGACGCTGCTGTCGGGGATGCTGGGCGGGCTGGAATCGGCCATGGGGCTGCGGACGGGCCATCGTACGGGGGCGTCGTGTTCAGCTGGTTAGACCAGCCGTGGGTGGAGAACGCCGGCATCGTCGCGCTGTGGGCGGTGGCGCTCGTCCGGGCCCCGCAGGGCATCCGGCACCGCGAGCAGCGGCCGTTGTGGTTCGCGATCGTGATGATCGCGCTGGCGATGTCGATGCATCTGGACCCGGTCACCGCCGTGCTGTCGCGGCTGATCGCGGACGCGCACTGGATCGACCTGTCCACGCATCTGTTCAGCATCGTCGACGCGGCCGCGGTGCTGTGGTTCATCTTCGGCGCGGCGGGCAGGCAGCGCCGTACGGCACCGGTGTTCGGCGCCGCGCTCGCGGTGATGGTGACGCTGGTGCTGCTCGACCTCGGCGGGCCCGCGCACGCCCGCAACCAGATCGCCCCGTCCCGGGACATCGCGAGCGTGCCGGACGCCTACTGGTGGGTGTTCTTCGCCTTCCATCTGACCGCCGACACCACGTGCGGCATCGTGTGCTGGAGCTACGGCCGCAGACCGGGCACGCCACGGCTGCTGCGCCTCGGGCTGCGGCTGTTCGGCACGGGCATCCTGCTGGCGTCCCTGCTGTGGGTGCTGAAGCTGTTCTATCTGCAGACGCGTTCCACGGTCTTCGCCCCGCTGTTCTCGCCGGTGACCGGCGTGGAGGCGGCGTTCATGGCGGTCGGGGCGGCGCTGCCCGTACTGGCCCGGACCCGGGACCACCTGCGGGACCGCAGGTCGTACCGCGGTCTTGACCGGCTGTGGCAGGACCTGACGTCGACCACGCCGGACGTGGTGCTGCGGCCGGGCAACCGGCTGGGCGCTGCGGCGGTGCCGCTCCAGCTGCTGCTCTACCGCAGGGTCATCGAGATCAGGGACGCGATGATCGTGCTGCGGAACTACGTGCCGCCCTCGACCCTCGGCGTCGTCCGTACGCACGTCGCGGGCCAGGGGGTGCCAGAGCCCCTGGTCGACGCGCATGTGACGGCGTGCTGGCTGGCCGCGGCCCTGCACGCCAAGCGCTCCGGGCAGGACCCGCAGGCGCAGACGGCCAATCTGGCGGGCCCGGGGGCGCAGGATCTCGTGGAGGAGATCGGCAGTCTGCTCGAGGTCGCGTCGGCGTACCGCTCGCCGGCCGTGCACGCCTACCGTGCCTCGCTGGGCGGCCCGGCCTGATCCGGTTCCCGTTCCGCCCCCTCTCTCTGTTTCTCGGCAAAGGAAAAGCACTGTGCTCATCTCTTTCACGCTGACGCCGCTGGGCGTCGGGGAGTCCTTCCCGGAACACATCGCCGACGCGGTGAAGATCATTCGCGAGTCGGGGCTGCCGACCCGCTCCAATGCGATGTCCACGGTGATCGAGGGCGAGTGGGACGAGGTGATGGACGTCGTCAAGCGCGCCACCGAGGCCGTGGCCGCCAGGGCGCCGCGGGTCCAGCTCGTCCTCCAGGCCGATCTGTGGCCGGGGATGGAGCGCCCGCTCGACGGCAAGATCGCGCTCATGGAGCGGCACGTTCCGGACGGCTACGCCGCGGGGTGACGTCCAGCGTGGCGGCGTTGGGCCATCCGTGTTGCGATGGAGGAGGCGGAGGGCCCGCCGGCCGGTCCGTTCACGGCCCGGGGCCCGGCGGGCCGCCGGACGCGGCCCGCCGCACACCGTCGTCGTGCGCGCAAGTCAGGAGCGATCATGGCTATGAGAAAGCAGCTCAAGGCCCGCGAGATCATGTCCGCGGGCGTGCAGTGTGTCGACGAGCAGCAGTCGCTGGCCGACGCGGCGGAGATGATGCGCGACCTGGCGGTCGGCTGCCTGCCCATCTGCGGCTCCGACAACCGCCTCAAGGGTCTGATCACCGACCGGGACATCGTCGTCAAGTGTGTGGCGGAGGGCCACGACCCGGCGGGCATGAAGGCCGGTGAGCTGGGCTCGCAGCTGCACTGGATCGACGCCGAGGCGGACGCCACCGAGGCGCTGGAGACCATGGAACGGCACCAGATCAAGCGCCTCCCGGTCATCGACGTCCGCAACGACCACCGCCTGGTCGGCATGATCACGGAGGCAAACCTCGCGAAGAACCTCAGCGACGAGCAGATCGCGGAGTTCGCGGCGAGGGTCTACGCGGCCGCCCACTGACGCTTCCCTGACGGGCTTTCGGCTGATCGGCCGACAGGGCGTCACCCTCGTACCGGACGGCCCATCAGGTGCCGAAAATGTGACTGGCATCCCGTCAAGGGGCCGTGAACACAGGAGAAATGGAGGATCGGCGGGGTTTCTGACGGAGGGAAAGAATGCGCGGGAAGCGGCCGTGGGGTACCCCCTTGGCCGCTGTCCGATTGCGGGGTCCCAGGGGCGGCCGCAAGGTGATCGTGAAGATCCCTCCGCTCCAAGGAGTACGTCCATGCCCGCTCCTCGCACCACCGGCCTCGCCCTCGTCACCGCGGCGTGCGGCACCGTCGCCCTCGTCATGACGACCACTCTGGCGACGCCCGCACCCGCGGCTCCCCCGCACATCACCAAGGCCGCGGTCACCGCGCCTGTCGCACCGGCAGCACCCGCCGCACACACCGCATCCGCCGTTCCGGCACCCGACGCGCTGCGGCGGGCCGCCGCCGACGGCGTGAAGGCCATCGACACCAGCAGCGTCACGGCGGCGGCCAACACGGCCGCGCAGAGTTGCGACGCGGCGCAGCCTGCGCCCCAGAAGGACGTCCGCAACTGTGCCGCCGTCAAGCAGCAGCTGGCCGCGCTCACCACGGCGCGCGCCGCGCTCCAGCAGCAGGCGACGGCCGCGGCGCCCGACGTCAACGCCATCGCGGGGGCGACGACCGGCGCCGTCGGGGCGACGGCGCAGCTCGCCAAGGACGACATCGGCATCGCCCCGGGCGCGCGCGGCATGAACGGGTTCCACACCGGCGGTGGCCTGCTGACCGTGGCGACCCGTCTCGTCGGCGGCCTCGTCGGCGCCCTCAGCCCCTTGGCCAACGGCCTGTCGTTCCTGGTCAGAGGGCTCCTCGAAACCCTGCTCACCTGACCGCCGGCCCAGCAGCGGCGGCCCCGTTCAGCTGACCCGAGGGGACAGCGACGGGGCCGCCCCGGGCCTCACCCGGTCAGTGCCCGCCGGAGCGCTCCGGCTTGGCCTCACTGGGCCGCACGATGACGTGACCCTGCCCCTCCAGCTTCAGCTGGACCGCTTCACCCGATCCCCCGCGCAGCATGGAGCCGAGGCTCTGCGAGCGGTGGAGGGAGGTGTGCAGGTCGTTGGTCCAGCCGACGACGGCGTCGGTGTCGACGAAGACCGGGGCGCCGGGGGCGACGGGGATGACGATGGGGTTGCCCTCGCAGATGACGCCGAGCTTGCCGTGGCCGGTGAAAACGGAGTTGAAGAGTCCGCCGCCGGTCATGCCCGCGCCCTTCACGACCTTGATGTCGTAGGAGAGGGTGGGGTCGAAGCAGAGGACGTTACGCCCGTTGATGGTGAGGCTCTGCCCCGGCGTGATGTCCGCGATGAAGCAATTCGCGGCCTCGTGCGCGAACCACACGTCGCCCTGCCCCTTCACGGTCATCAGCGCGAGGCCCTCGCCGGTCACGGCGCGCTTGAGGAACTTCCCCACGCCCTGACCGAGCTTCTCGAACTGCAGGTTGCCGCGGAAGGCGACCATCGCTCCCTGGCGTGCGTAACACTCGCCCTGGACGACGTACTTGATCGACTTGGCGTTCTGGAGGGTCATGCCCGGCGCGGTGGCGGGCGTGACCATGTTCTCGGCGGCAAAGAGGTCGCTGTGCATGAGGAGCATGATCCACGGCAGCCCGCCGATCGGCAAAAAGCGGCCCCACCGGGGAAGACGTGACCGGCGGTCAGCCCATGCCCATCCGGTCGAGCCAGGCCAGCTGGATGGATTCGAGGATGCGCATGTTCACCCGGGTGGGGTCGCCGCTGAAGCCGCTCAGCCCGGCGACCCGGTCGCGGAGGTCCAGGAAGTCGACCTTCAGGGGCTCCGCGGCGGGGTGCTTCTCGGCGAGGCCCGCGGCGATCCGATCGATGTCAGTCCACTGCATGGGCTGAGTGTGTCCCACGCGGCCCGCTGGGTCCAGGCCACCACCCGCCGCTCTTCCCGCCCACCTGGCGCTGCGGAAGGCCGGCGCCTCAGCGGGCGGCCGCGGGCGGTACGCCCTGGAGGGCGCGCAGGTGCGTGCGGACATGGTCGGCGGCGCCCGCGCCACCGGGCACCCGCTCCCACAGGGCGAGCAGTTCGGCGGCCAGGCCGGGCGCCTGTTCACCGCTGTGCTGCCAGCAGTAGTGCGCCCGCTTCACCGCGGCGACCGCCTCGACGTCCCCGGCCCCGCCGCGCTCCAGCCGCGCGTGCGCGGCCGACATCCACAGCTCGGCCGCCCGGCCGTGATCGCCCGCCAGCCGGGCCAGGTCGGCCCGCACTTCCGTCCAGAGCCCCGCTTCCGGGCTGTGCGGACCGTACTGACGCAGCGCCTGCTGTTCCCACGCCGCGGCCATCGCGGCCGCCTCGTTGTGCCGCCCGGCGCGGGCGGAGGCGAGGATCCCGGCCAGCAGGTCGTCCTGCACGGGCACGGCGGAGGCGGGCACGGCGGAGGCGGGCACGGCATCGGCGGGCACGGCCGGTGCGGGCTCTGCCCGGGGCGCCGGCACGGCGTCGCGCACCGGCGCCGCCTCGGGCACGGGATCGGGGCGGTGCGAACGGGCCTGGTGGGCGGCGTTGTTCAGGACCGGTCCCGGCGTACCGTAGGCCAGAGGCAGCACTTGGCCGGCCGGCCCCGGCTCGGCGAGCGCCCACTGGTGCACCGCCGCCACGTCCACGGCGGGCCCCGCACCCGGACTGCCCGCGCGCAGCGCGCCGAGGAAACCGCGGGTGTACGGCCCGGCCTCCTGCGCGGGCGCGGGCGGAGCGGGGGTGACGACGCCGAACAGCGCGATGCCCTCGGACAGTTGCCCGCTCTCCGCGGCGGCCACGACCTTCGGCCAGGCGGCCGCGTCGGCCTCGACATCGGCGACCAGCAGCGCGGGGCCCTCGTGCGCGCCGAGCGTGCGCGTCAGCCACGACCACGGCAGTCCCGTATAGCGGACGTTCCCGGGGGTGCTGCCCGACAGGGCGAGGTGCACCTCACCGCCGCCTCGGCGCGAGGAGGACGCCATCAGGCGCCCGGTCACCCATACCAGCAGCGGGCCGGGGCCCGCGGCGGCGTGCTGGAGATAGGCCAGTACGCTCTGCTGGCCCGCCGCACCGGGGAGTTGGACGACGTCGACCGCGTCCGCAGCCACCAGCCCCCGTGGATCCGCCCCCACCACTGCGTGCAATGTCGGATTCGGCACCGCACCACGACGCCGGTCAGGCGTGCCGTCCAGCAACAGCACACAACCCCGACTCGGGTGATTCACAGCCCACATCCCTCCGGCCTGCCAGTGCATCGACCGCGCTCCCCCAGCCGCACCCCCGCCCACCCCGGGCGGCACGGGGAGGCAACAGCAACTGTAGAGGCCATGGCCCCCGTCGGGGGCGGGATGCCCCACGGCCACCGCGCCCGGGACGCGCCGAAATCCGGCCCCTGCTACCGGAATCGGTGCGATCCGGGCGCGATGACCGCAGCTGAGAGGGGCGGCGACGCCGCGCGCCGCCGCCCCCGCCCGATCCGCGTCAGCCCATCGCGGCCCGGACGGTCGGGCTGTCGTCCAGCGCGGTGCGGTTGATGTCCCGGCAGAGCGGGACGGCGCCGTTGCTGGTGACGAACGACGCGTGCACCCAGGTGGGGCGGTCCTTCAGCTGGTACCACACGTTGTTGCCGCCGACCTCCTGTGCGCGGACCTTGCAGCGCAGCGCGGTCTTGGTCCCGCGGGCGAGGGTGGACCGTACCGCGGAGTCGGTGCTGGGGTAAGCACGCTCGTTGAGGCCCGTCGTGCTGCTGACGGTGCCGTACGGTTTGCCCGGTACCGGGACCGGCGCCGACGCCTGTACGGGCGTGGCGGCCAGCATCCCCCCGGCCAGCACGGCCACCGAGAATGCCACGCCACGGGCCACGAGTGTCTGGGTCATAAACAGCTCCCTGTTGTCCGGAGTGGATAACGCACTGCCCAATTTCCCACCCCTCAAGCAGCAGTAAACCGGAATAAACACAGACAAACCCATCCAGACCTCATGGTTGCCCGGACCGCGCCCTTCCGTCCCGCTCCCGGCGGGCGGCCGGTTCAGCCGCCGGGCTCGGCCGGCGGCGCCTCCTTGCGGGCACGGCTGGGCTGGACCCGCTTCGGCTCGCCCTTCATCTTGGGGTGCTCCGGCGGATACGGCAGATCGCCCAGGCCGTGGTCGCGCTCGTCGCGGTCCGCGAGCTCCAGGGCCGCCTCCAGGCCGCAGGGCCGATCCTCCATGCCGACGTGCACGTCCCCCATGTCCGCAAAGCGGGCCGGCATGCTGCCGAGGTCGAAGTCCTCCGGCACGGCACTGGGCACCTCCTCCCACAGGAGGGGCGCGGACACCGGGGCGTGCGGGCGGGGGCGTACGGAATAGGCGCTGGCGATGGTGCGGTCGCGCGCGGTCTGGTTGTAGTCGACGAAGATCCTCTCCCCGCGCTCCTCCTTCCACCATTTCGTGGTGACGGTCAGCGGTGTCCGGCGTTCCAGCTCACGGGCGACGGCGATGGCCGCGCGCCGCACCTGGACGAACGTCCACCGGGGCAGGATCGGCACGAACACGTGCAGGCCCCGCCCGCCGGAGGTCTTCGGCCAGCCGAAGAGCCCCAGTTCCTCCAGCACGCCGCGCAGATCGAGGGCGGCCCGTACCGCGTCCGCGTACGACGTGCCGGGCTGCGGGTCCAGATCGATGCGCAGCTCGTCGGGGTGGTCGGTGTCGCCGCGCCGCACGGGCCAGGGGTGGAAGGTGAGGCACCCCAGGTTCGCCGCCCACACCACGGCCGCGACCTCGCCGGGGCACAGCTCGTCGGCGTAACGGCCGCTGGGGAAGGCGATCCGGCCGGTGGGGATCCAGTCGGGGAGGTTGCGCGGCGCGCGCTTCTGGAAGAACGACTCGCCGCCGACCCCGTCCGGATAGCGCTCCAGCGTCGTCGGCCGGTCCCGCAGGGCGCGGACGATTCCGTCCCCGACGGCGAGGTAATAGCGGGCCACGTCGTATTTGGTGAAGCCGCGCTCCGGGAAATACACCTTGTCCGGGTTCGACAGCCGCACGACCCGTTCACCGATGGTGAGTTCCATTGCCTCGCCCATGCACTCACGCTAAGCGCGCCCCCGGCGCACCACAACACACCGCGTCCGCGTCCCCGTACCCGGCGCGAAGGGGCCGACGGGCGCGGGATTCCACGAGCCCGCACAATCGCGGTCATGGAACTCCCCGTCATGCCGCCGCTGCGGCCGATGCTGGCGAAGACGGCGTCGGCCATTCCGCCCGGCATGCAGTACGAAGCGAAATGGGACGGCTTCCGGGCCGTCGTGTTCCGCGACGGCGACTCCATCGAACTGGGCAGCCGTACCACCAAGCCGCTGACCCGCTATTTCCCCGAGGTCGTCCGCACGCTGCTCGCGCAACTCCCGCCGCGCTGCGTCGTGGACGGCGAGATCGTCATCGCCCGGGGCGGCCGCCTGGACTTCGACGCCCTGCTCGAACGCATTCACCCGGCCGCCTCCCGCGTCACCCACTTGGCCGAGGTCACCCCGGCGAGCTTCGTCGCCTTCGATCTGCTCGCCCTCGGCGACGACTCGCTGCTCGACACCCCGCAGCACGCCCGCCGCGAGGCACTCGCCGCCGCGCTCCGCGGCGCCTCGGCGCCGCTGCACCTCGCGCCGGTGACCCACGACCCGGCCGTCGCCCAGGCGTGGTTCGAGCAGTTCGAAGGGGCCGGTCTGGACGGCGTGATCGCCAAACCGCCGGACCTCCCGTACCGGCCCGGCGAACGCGTCATGATCAAGGTCAAGCACGAGCGGACCGCCGACTGCGTGGTCGCGGGCCTGCGGCTGCACAAGAGCGGGCCCGTCGTCGGCTCCCTGCTGCTGGGGCTGTACGACGCGACGGGCCGGCTCCAGCACGTCGGCGTGTGCGCGGCGTTCCCCATGCGCCGCCGCCAGGAGCTGATGACCGAGCTGGAGCCGCTGCGCATGGAGAGTGCCGAGGGCCACCCCTGGCAGCAGTGGACCGACCCGCAGGCGCAGGCCACGGGGAGGCTGCCCGGCGGCCCGTCCCGGTGGACCGGGACCAAGGACCTCTCCTGGCTCCCCCTGCGTCCGGAGCGGGTCTGCGAGGTCGCCTACGACCACCTCCAGGGGGACCGCTTCCGCCACACCACCCAGTTCCGCCGCTGGCGCCCCGACCGGGAACCCGGACAGTGCACGTACGCACAACTGGAGGAGACGGTCCGCTTCGACCTCGCCGACGTCCTCGGCGACTGATCACAGCCGTACGGGCCGGTGGCGGCGGGTCAGTCCTGGGCGCGCTGGGTGACCTCGGCGTTCGTGCGGTCGCCGAGGAACTCGTACCAGCGGCGCCGCAGGCATACGTAGCGGGTGTCCGCCTCCACCAGCTGGAGGAACGCGGCGACCGCCTCGACCAGCCGCTCGTGGAGCCCGCTGTCGGTGAGGTCCCCGCCGTCGGTGAAGCCCTCGTGCGCCTGGGCGAGGCTGAACATGTCGGGGTAGACGCGGGTGCCGAGGTGTTCGAGCGGCACGCGCAGGGCCCACAGGCCGCGGTTGCCGCCGACGAGGGAGGGCGACGCCGAGACCAGCAGCGCGTGCTTGTCCTTGAACGGCTGCGGCCGGATCCGGGACACCCAGTCGATGGCGTTCTTGAGCCCGCCCGGAACCGAGGCGTTGTACTCCGGCGAGGCGATCACGACCGCGTCGCTGAGCCTCAGCCGCTCGCTCAGCGCCAGCGCCCCGGGAGGCAGACCCTCGGCGGCCTCTATGTCGCCGTCGTACACCGGCATGACGAACTCCCCCATATGGGCGAGGTGCACGGTGGCCCCGGCCTCCTGGACCAGCCGGGCCACCAGCGCGGCCAGCCGCGCGTTGAGCGAGCCGGCCCGGAGCGAGGCGCCGAGGACGAGTACGTCCATCGGCGGGGGCGAAGCATCGGTGACCATACGAGCCCTCCTCATGGTGATTCCGCGTCCAGCGTCCGCTCTTTCGCCCCGCTCCGCACTCCCACCGGGTCGTACGGATCCGGGTAGGGACGGGCGGGAGTGCGGACGGCGAGCCGCGGAGCGACGCGGCCGCCGGAGAAAGGGCCGGGAAGAGGGCGGGCGCTTCTCACGGAATTCTTCACGCGCGGCGCGGAGCGTGTCCACGCGGCCGCACGGAATCCGACGGCGCTGCCCTCGGATCCGGCGACGGAACACAACGACGGCCGGGTGGCGTCGAAACGGGACCTGACCCGACTTCAGACGCCGGACTGGCCTGAAGACGCCGCACGTTGACGATCACGTGCGGAGACACCAAGTCCGTCCGACAACCGGGGAACACCGCCTTCCGACGTCACCACCGGCGCCGCATCACCCCCCGCACCATCACCTCGCAGGCGGCCCACCCACCAAAAACACAACGGCCCCAACGCCGTCACCAACGCCA
>NZ_BAAABW010000048.1:0-18950 GCF_039521185.1 Streptomyces blastmyceticus
CTCCGGGGGTGCGCGGGCCTGCGGCCGTACGGGCGACGGTGGGTGTCCGGTCGCGGGGCCGGGGTCAGCCCTTCACGGGCCCGAAGGCGGGCAGGACGGCGCCGTTGCTGTACTTCTGCTCGATGAACTTCTTGACCTCGTCGGAGTTGAGGAGCTTGGCGAGCTTGGCGATGCGCGGGTCGGCCTCGTTGCCCTTCTTCACGGCGAGGAAGTTGGCGTAGGGGTTGCCGTCGGCCTTCTCCAGGGCGATGGAGTCCTTGGCCGGGTTGAGCTTGGCGCCGATGGCGAAGTTGCCGTTGATGACGGCGGCGTCGACGTCGGCCAGGCGCGAGGGGATCTGGTCGGCGGCGAGCTCGGTGAACTTGACGCCCTTCTTGTCCTCGACGTCCGAGAGCTTGGCCTCGGCGCCCACGCCGTCCTTCAGCTTGATGACGCCGTTGTCGGCCAGCAGCTTGAGGGCGCGGCCCTCGTTGGTGGCGTCGTTGGGCACGGCGACGGTGGAGCCGTCGGAGAGGTCGGAGACCTTCTTGACCTTCTTGGAGTAGAGGCCGAGCGGCTCGAGCTCGACGTTGACGACGGGCACGATGTCCGTCTTGTTCTTCTTGTTGAAGTCGTCGAGGTAGGGCTTGTGCTGGAAGAAGTTGGCGTCGACCTCACCGTTCTGGGTGGCGGTGTTGGGGAGGACGTAGTCGCTGAACTCCCGCACCTTGAGGTTGAGCCCGGCCTTCTTGGCGAGGTTGTCGCGCACGAAGTTCAGGATGTCGGCGTGCGGCGTGGGGCTGGCGGCGACGACGAGGGTGGCCTCGGGGTCGGCGTCCTTGCCCTTCTTCTCCGAGCTGCTGGAGGTGTCGGAGGGGGCGCTGCACGCGCTCAGGCCGAGGGTGAAGGCGGCTGCGGCGACGGCGGTGGTGATCTTGATGGTGGTACGCACGAAGAGTGCCTCTTTCTTGATCTCACGAGGTGTTGCCGCCCGGCAAAGGGTCCGGGCTCGTGGAGTTCTGGTGGGCCGGGGCCCGTTTGTTCAGCGGGTCTCGGTGAGCGCCGCGGTCTCGCCCACGGCCGGGTCCGGCGTCTTCGCCGGGGTGGCCCTGCGGGCGGAGGGCAGGAGTCCGCGCAGTCCGACGGAGGCCGTCTGGCGGGCGCCGCGTCCGGCGAGGCGCCGTACGACGAGGTCGCCGGCGAGCTGGACGGCGGTGACGATGACGATGAGCAGCACGATGGTGATGTTCATCAGGCCCGTCTCGTGGCGCTGGAAGCCGTAGGAGATGGCGAGGTTGCCGAGCCCGCCGCCGCCGACGGCGCCGGCCATGGCGGAGTAGCCGATGAGGGCGATCACGGTGGTGGTCAGGCCCGCGACGATCGAGGGCAGCGCCTGCGGGAGCAGCACCTTGCGGACGACGGTCCAGGTGCCGCCGCCCATCGACTGGACGGCTTCGACCAGTCCGTGGTCGACCTCGCGGACGGCGGTCTCCACCAGGCGGGCGAAGAAGGGGATGGCGCCGACGGCGAGGGCGACGACGGCGGCGCTGGGGCCGATGGAGGTGCCGACCACGAAGCGGCTGAAGGGGATCAGCCAGACGAGGAGGATGATGAAGGGCAGGGAGCGGCCGAGGTTGACGACCGCGCCGATGACCTTGTTCACCACGACGTTCTGGAGCAGCGCGCCGCGGTCGGTGAGGACCAGCAGGAGGCCGAGCGGCAGGCCGCCGATGACGGCGTAGATGGTGGACCACCACACCATGAAGAGGGTGTCCAGACACGCGTCGCGCAGCAGGGGCTGCATTTCGGACCAGGTCACTTGGCACCTTCCTTGAGGAGCTCGTCGGCGGGCGCCGGTGTCTTTACGGGGGCGACCTCGACCTGGAGGCCCTGTTCCCGCAGGAAGCCGATGGGGACGACGTTCTCCTCGAAGCGGCCGGGGAGCTCGATGCGCATCCGGCCGACCTGCTTGCCGCAGACGGTGTCCATCGCGGCGCCCAGGATCGAGATGTCGACGTTGTAGGTGCGCGACAGCTGGGAGATGACCGGCTGGGTCGCGGCCTCGCCGTGGAAGGTGATGTCGACGACCGTGCGGTCCTCGCCGGAGGGCTCGCCGCCGACGGGGAAGAGCTCGGCCGCCAGCTCGGAGCCGGGGGTGGCGAGCAGTTCGGAGACGGTGCCGGACTCCACGACGCGGCCGCCCTTCATGAGGGCCGCGGAGTCGCAGATGGTCTTGACGACCTCCATCTCGTGGGTGATGAGGAGGACGGTCAGGCCGAGCTGCCGGTTGAGGTCGCGCAGCAGCGTCAGGATGGAGCGGGTGGTCTCCGGGTCGAGCGCGGAGGTCGACTCGTCGGAGAGCAGCACCTTGGGGTCGCCGGCCAGGGCGCGGGCGATGCCGACGCGCTGCTTCTGGCCGCCGGAGAGCTGGGCGGGGTAGGCCTTGGCCTTGTCGGCGAGGCCGACGAGGTCGAGGAGTTCGAGGGCCTTGCGGCTGCGTTCCTTGCCGGAGATGCCGAGGATCTCGAGCGGGAGCTCGATGTTGCTCTGGACCGTGCGCGAGGAGAGCAGGTTGAAGTGCTGGAAGACCATGCCGATGCGGCTGCGGGCCTTGCGCAGTTCGGCGCCCGCGCGGGGGCCGCGGCCGGCGAGCGCGGTGAGGTCCTGTCCGGCCACGGTGACCGTGCCGGAGCTGGGGCGCTCCAGGAGGTTGACGCAGCGGATGAGGGTCGACTTGCCGGCGCCGCTCTGGCCCACGACGCCGTACACCTCGCCCTCGCGCACGTGGAGGTCGACGCCGTCGAGGGCGGTGACCTCGCGGCCGCGTGAGCGGTAGACCTTTGTCAGGCCCGTAGTGGTGATCACAGGGGATTCCGTCACTGTCGAGTGCGCGGCGGTGGTGGTGCCGGGCACGGGAATTCATTGCGGAACGCGGCATCGGTGATCCCCGGCGGGCGCGTGGCGCGCGGCTTCGGGGTCCTGGTGACGCGGGGCGGAGCTCCGGTCCGGTCCGGTGGGGACACGGGTCGGGCTCTAGGGGTCTCGCTTCGGGGCGCGAGGCACAGAACGGGGGCCCTCAGCGGTCACACATTCGACACATGCAACGAGCACCGGGCGTCATCATCGCCTCGGTCGCAAGGGTGCGGCTGCTCGTCGTGGTCATGCGGGAAAGTAAAACAGAAGCGCGTGCGAGTCGGCCAAGCCTGTCCGAATAGCGGACGCGATTGGCCGAAGCGTGGACATCACCGGCCGATTGCCGATGATCTTGAGGGCACCCCCGTGGCCTGCGCGGATGTGGCCGGAGGGCGCGTGGGTGGCATGCCGTACGGGGGCCGGCGACCCGCCGCATGTGGCCAAGACCACGGCGCCCGGCCCGGCGGGCGGGGCCGGGCGCCGGGCCCGGGGTCGCGCGCGGGGCGGTCACGGCGGGCCATTAAAGTCGTCCCATGCTTGTCCAGCCCCCTCCGCATGCCCGCGCCGCCCGGCGGCCGCGGTGATCGACGCGCTGACGCTCGCGGTCGGCCTGACCGCCCTCGCGCTGGCCGCCTGGTGCGGCTTCGCCTTCTCGCGCGACCAGTCCACCAAGGACTGGCACTTCATCGGCATGGCCGTGGTGTCCGTCCTGGCCCTCGTCCAGCTCGTCATCGGCGTCGTACGGCTGGCGGGCGGCGACAAGCCGGCGCAGGGCATGGCCATCTTCGTCGCCTATCTGATCGGCTCGGCCGCCGCCGTGCCCGCCGCCGGCTTCATGTCGCTCGTGGAGCGCACGCGCTGGGGCTCGGCGACCGTAGCGGCGGGCGGCGTGATCCTGGCCGTGCTCGAAGTCCGGCTCTACGACATCTGGGGAGGCTGAACCATGACCCGATCCTCCGAGGCGCCCGCCAAGGCCGCCTTCGACCTCGGCCAGGGGCCGGGCCGGCTGCTGGTCTGGCTCTACGGCGTCTTCACCGTCGCGGCGGCCTCCCGCTCGATCGTCCAGATGATCCTGGACTTCGGCAGGGCGCCGCTGGCGTACGTGCTGTCGGCGGTGGCCGCGGTGGTCTACGCCTTCATCACGTACTCGCTGGTACGGGGCGGGCCCGCGGCCCGCAGGGCGGCGCTGGTGTGCTGCGGGGCGGAGCTGGCCGGCGTGCTCGTCGTCGGGACCTGGACCCTGGTCGCACCGTCCGCCTTCCCCGACGCGACGGTGTGGTCGGACTACGGGATGGGCTACCTCTTCATCCCGGTGATCCTCCCGGTGACGGCGATGATGTGGCTGCGGCGCGCGCCGTCGGGTGCCGGACGGACCGGCGAGGCCGACCCGTCCGGCGCCTGAGGACTTCCGGCTACGCGCTGCCGACCAGCGCGGTCACGCCCTTTTCCAGCGTCACCAGCGTGACCTTCGCGGAGACCCGCTCCGTACCCACCTGCGCGTACCCCCACTTGCGATAAAGGCGCAGGTTGCCCTCATTGCGGTGGCCCGTCGCCAGCCGGAAGCGCAGCGCGGACCACTCGTCCGCGAGCCGGTCCTCGACCGCGCCCAGCAGCCGCCCGCCCAGACCGTGCCGCTGCATCCGCGGGTGGACGATCAGGCCCGCGATGGACGCCGTGCCGTCCGCGTCGACCGTGCCGCGCACCGAGCCGACGACCTCGTCGCCGAGCCGGGCCACCAGCACACAGCCGGCGGCCAGCTCCGTGCGGAGCCCGTCGAGGGTCTGGGTGAGGGGTTCGATGGAATAGTCGCCGTAGAGCTCGGCCTCGCCCTGGTAACAGAGGTACTGGAGCTTGAGGATCTGCTCGGCATCGTCTTCGGTCGCCGCAGAGATGGTCACGCTCATGCCCATGTGCGCACGCCTCCCCTTTTCCGGTTCGGTCCGCCCTGACAGGAGCCGTCGCGATGTACGCCGCCTCCATGGCGCCGGCTGTCTAACGCTCCTTTCCCCCACGTTCAGAAGCCGCAACCTCCGCCGTGAGCATTCTGCGCAGACAACCAAGGCAACGGGAACGCACGGGCCCCAAAGATCCTTGTGAGATACCCAACTCACCTGCGATTTCCCGGTAGGTCGGGTCGTTCCGGGAGAGCAGCGCGCCCAGCAGCCCCGGGCATCTGCCGGGCAGGCGGCGCACGGTGGCGCGCAGCGCGCGGCTCTCCTCGGCGGCGAGCACCGCCTGCTCCACGCAGGACTCGCCGGGCGGTTCGTCCGCGGTCGGGTCGAAGGGCACCTCACGGCGGGCCCGGCGGCGCGCGACGCGGGCCTCGGCCCGTACGGCCGCGCGCAGCCGCAGCGCGGAGACGGACCACCGGCCGCGGGCGGCGCGCCGGTCGCTCAGCAGCCGTACCCAGACGGACTGTTCGAGGTCGGCGGCCTCGATGCCCGCGGCCGGCGCCTCCGCCGCGCACTCGGCCGCCAGCAGCGGCCGCAGTGCGGTCAGAAGATCGTTCGGTGTCATGACGGGCGGGACGTGACCGGCCCGCCCGCCGGTTGCCACCAGGGCGCGCGGCCACCCTTCCGGGTGAGATCGCGCGCCGTGCTTACGGTTGACGTGCGTGCGCCACTACTTGCGGAAGTCCGCCCGCGCGAGCGCCGCCGTGTCGCAGTTGTCGGAGAAGATCCCGTCGATGCCGGTGGCGAAGTAGGTCTTGAACGCGCCGAACGCGTCGCCGTAGGCGTTGGGGTCCGTGCCGCGCCGGAAGTCGGCGGGCAGGAAGCTGTTCTCGTTGCGCATCGTGTAGGGGTGCAGGATCAGGCCCTGCGCGTGCGCGTCGCGGACCAGCGTGGTCGGCTTGGTGAGCCGGTCGTTCTTGTCGCGGGGGATGATCAGGTTCACCCACGGGCCGATGCCCTGGGCGAAGCCGGAGATCCACTTCAGGCCCTCGGGAGTGATGAGGTCCGCGACCGTGCGCGGGTCCTTGGCCTCGACGAAGTCCCAGGAGCGGGTGGGGAGGTCGTCCAGCAGCAGCACCTTGGGGCAGTCGACGCCCAGCTTGCCCAGCCGCTGGAGGCTGCTGGGCTCGAAGGACTGGAGGAAGGTGTGCCCGTTGCGGCCGGCCCGCCCGTAGCGGCGCAGCAGCTTGGCGAGGCGCTCCTCCAGGCCGAGCCCGGCCTTGCGGAAGTACGTGGGGTGCTTGGTCTCGACGTGCAGCCAGATCTTGCGGCCGCGCTTGCGGCCCTGCTCGTCGGCCCACTTGAGGACCTCTTCGAAGGTCGGCACGTCCCAGCGGCCGTCGTAGAGGGTGTTGTGCTGCCGGCTGCCCGGAATGCGCTCGATGGCCCGCAGCGTCTTCAGCTCGGCCAGCGTGAAGTCCTCGGTGAACCAGCCGGTGTGCGCCTCGCCGTCGACCGTCTTGGTCGTCCTGCGGGAGGCGAACTCCTTGCGGGAGGCGACGTCGGTGGTGGCGGTGATGTCGTTCTCGTGCCGGCAGACCAGGTGCCCGTCCTTGGTGGGCACCAGGTCCTGCTCGATGACGTCCGCGCCGTTGGCCAGGGCGTACTCGTAGGAGCCGAAGGTGTGCTCGGGGCGGTACCCGCAGGCGCCGCGGTGGCCTATGACGGTCGGTGTCGGCAGGTCCTTGTACGAGCCGGAGTCACCGTGCCCGCGCCCGTACGCCGCGGGGTCCGCGCCCGACGGCGCGCCCGGCCCGCGCTGCGCGGCCGTCGCCGTGCCCGCTCCGCCGCCGAGGACGACCGCCCCGGCCCCGAGGGCCGCCGCGGCCCCCAGAAGGGTGCGCCTGCCCGGCCGCTGCTCCTGCTCCATGAACGCTCCTAGCGTTGTGTTGCTCTCAAGTGCCTGTGCGGCACCTGTCAGACGCGCCGATCGTAGGCACGTACGACTTTCCGATGGGAAGACGAAGGTCAAACAGGGTGCAAACTCACGTCAACCTCGCGCCAACACTGCGTATCGGGTCCATGAACCCGGCGTGCGCACCCGGGGTACCGGCGAGTATGGTCAGCCCCTGCGCAGGCGTGCGCCACCTCGACCATCACGACCGGAGGGCCCGTTGTCCCGCATCTTGCTCAAGGCGTTTCTCGGATTGCTCATGCGCGTCCTGTACCGCCCCAAGGTGGAGGGCGCGGAGCACATCGCCGAGAGCGGCCCGGTGATCCTGGCCGGCAGCCATGTCACCTTCGTCGACTCGCTGTTCCTCGCGCTGGTGGTCAAGCGGCAGGTGTTCTTCATCGGCAAGGACGAGTACGTCACGGGCAAGGGGATCAAGGGCCGGCTGATGGCCTGGTTCTTCGGCAGCTCCGGGATGATCCCGGTGGACCGCGACGGTGGCCGCGGCGGCGTCGCCGCCCTGATGACGGGCAAGCGGGTGCTGGACGAGGGCCAGGTCTTCGGGATCTACCCCGAGGGCACCCGCTCCCCCGACGGCCGCCTCTACCGCGGCCGTACGGGCATCGCCCGGCTGACGCTGATGACGGGCGCCCCGGTGGTGCCGTTCGCGATGCTCGGGATGGACAAGGTCCAGCCGGGCGGCAAGGGCAAGCTCCGCATCTCCCCGGTGACGATCCGCTTCGGCAAGCCGCTGGACTTCTCCCGCTACGAGGGCATGGACCGCGACCGCTATGTGCTGCGGGCCGTCACCGACGAGGTGATGACCGAGGTCATGGGCCTGTCGGGCCAGGAGTACGTGGACATGTACGCCACCAAGGCGAAGGCCGCCTGACGGCACGCACGCACTCCTGACCCGGGATCGCTCTAGGCCCGGCCGACGCACGCGGGCTGGAAGCCCGGGTCGGCCGGGCCCTTGCGTGCCAGGGCGTTGAGCACCCACTGTGCGACGACCGGGTCCTTGGTGGCCTGGTCGTGCATGAAGGGGTCGAGCGGGCACTTGTCCTGGAGCACCACGTTGGTGAGGTGCTCGGCGGGCCCGGTCAGCAGGGCGCTGGTGTAGGGGATGACGACCTCGTCGTGCCGGGTGGTGATCACCGTGTAGTCCGGGCCGGCCGGGGTCTCGTCGCCCGCGTTGAGCTTCTTCAGCAGGTCGGAGCCGACCTGCTGGTCCACGCAGGACGGACAGAAGGTCCAGCCCGCGGGGATCGCGAGCGGGTTCTTTGTGCCGTGGTTGGACGGGACGATGCCGATGAGGTCGTCCACCTTGTCCGCGCCGCCCAGGAACTTCACGTAGTAGCGCGGCATCATGCCGCCCTGGCTGTGACCGACGATGTCGACCTTGGCGGCACCCGTCGCGCCCCGCACGGCCTCGACGAAGTCCCGCAGCTCGGCGGCCGCCTGGGGGATCGGGTCGGTCTCCATGTGCCCGTAGTTGAAGGCGAAGACGCAGTAGCCCGCGGACTTCAGCTTGGGCGAGAGGGCGGCCCAGTTCTCGGCCATCAGCTTGAAGGTGCCGTTGACCAGCACCACCGGCTGGGGGTGGGCCGAATCCGGCTTGCACGACCAGTCGTTGGCGCCGCGCGGCGGTATGTCGAGGACGGAGGCGGAGGCCGGGGAGGCGAGGCCCGCGAGGCCGAGGGTCGCGGTGGCCGCGGCGGCGAGGAGGAGCCTGACAGTTCTACGCAGACGCATGGGGGGTCCTTTGGGCAACGGGACTCTCGTCCGAACCATGTTCGACAATGTCGACCGGTGGACGAGATGTTTGCGTGCGCATAAGGATCGCGTCAAGGGCAATTGTTTCCGGTAAATGTCACACGGGCCGGGGCTTGTCGCCCCGGCCCGTGTGCGGTTTGCTGCTCATCCGAGCTGTGCGCCGCTCAGTGGCCTCCCGCGCCTTCCTCCAGCCGCTGGCCGCGCAGCAGGAACCAGGCCGCGACCGCCGTCGCCAGCAGCACCGCCGCGCCGATGCCGGAGGCGATCCGCAGCCCCTCGACGAAGGCGTCCTGCGCCGAGGCGAGCAGGGCGTCGCCCGTCTCGCGCGGCAGCCCGGCCGCCGCCTCGACCGCGCCGCCCAGGGAGTCGTGGGCCTCGGCCGCGGCCCGGTCCGGCACTGCGGCGGACACGTCGAAGCCGCGGTAGACGCCGGTGACGATCGAGCCGAGCAGCGCGATGCCGAGCGCCGCGCCGAGCTCGTACGCCGTCTCGGATACCGCGGAGGCGGCGCCCGCCTGTTCCTTGGGGACGCTGGAGAGGATCACGTCGGCGGTGACGGTGAAGGAGAATCCCGCGCCGACGCCGACCACGAGCAGCACCGCGCCCAGGACCGGATAGGCGGTGCCCGCGTGCAGCCAGGTGAGCACGGCGAGCGCGACGCCGATCGCGGCGAGCCCGCCCGCCACCACCGACCGCACGGACCAGCGCCGGGCGGCGCGCCCGGCGAGCAGGCCGGCGGTCACCGCGCCGACGGCGGCGGGCAGTTCGGCGAGCCCCGCCTGCAGCGGATTGCGGCCCTGGACCAGCTGGAGGAACTGCGACAGGAAGAAGACCAGCCCCGACAGGCCCAGGATGGTCAGCAGATCGGCGAGGACCGCCCCGGAGAAGCCGCGGTGGTGGAAGAGGCGCATGTCCAGCAGCGGCTTGGGCAGCTTGAGCTGGCGCCGTACGAACCACACCATCACCAGCAGTCCCGCGACGCCCGCCAGGAGGTAGTACCAGCGGAAGCCGTTCGCCGCCGACTCCTTGACGGCGTAGACGACCGCCACGATGCCGACCATCGACAGGCCCACGCTGAGCAGGTCCCAGGGGCCGGGCGAGGGGTCCTTGGACTCGGGCAGCAGCTTGACGCCGACGAGGACGAGGACGGCCATGACCGGCAGGTTGATCAGGAAGACCGAGCCCCACCAGAAGTTCTCCAGCAGGAAGCCGCCCACCACCGGGCCCACGGCCGCGCCGGCGGAGGCCATCGCGCCCCAGATGCCGATCGCGAAGCTGCGCTCCTTGGGGTCGTGGAAGAGGTTGCGGATCAGGGCGAGGGTCGAGGGCATCAGGGTCGCGCCCGCCACGCCCAGCAGGGCCCGGGCGGCGATCATCATCTCCGGGGTCGTCGCATAGGCGTTGAGCACGGAGACGCCACCGAACGCCACTGCGCCCGTGAGCAGCAGTTTCTTGCGGCCGAGGCGGTCGCCGAGGCTGCCCATGGAGACCAGGAGCCCGGCGATGACGAAGGAGTAGATGTCGCCGATCCACAGCAGCTGGGTGCCCGAGGGGCGCAGGTCCTCGCTGAGGAAGGGGGTCGCGAGGCCCAGCACGGTCGCGTCGACGGCGACCAGGAGGACGGCCAGGACGAGGACGGCCAGCGCCAGCCAGCGCCCCGGACGCGGCGCTTCCGGCGCGGCGGCCGACTGCGGGGTGTCGGTGTGACCGGTCACGGCTTCATCCTCCGCTCCGCTCCGCCGAGCAGCAGCTCGGCGACCATGCGGGTGCGGTCCTTGGCCGCGACCCTGCCCTCCTGCACGGCCCAGGCGCCGGAGCCGATCAGCCCGTAGAGCGCCTCGGTGAGCCACGCGGGCGAGAGGTCGAGCCGGAAGGTGCCCTCCTCCTGGCCGCGCAGGAAGAGGGCGGTGACGCGGGCGTCGAGCCGGTTCCAGCCCTCGTTGACACCGGCTTCGTAGAGCTGGTTCTCGGTGAACAGGAACGCCATGAGCCCGGCCGCCGGCTCGGTCTTCGCGATCAGCCGGCGGACGGCGTCGGCCGCGTCGCCCTCCTCGGTGCGGGCTTCGTCCAGGGCGTGCTCGAACTGCCGGATGCTGAGGTCCTCCAGGGCGCGCACGAGCGCGTCGCGCCCGGAGAAGTGGCGGTGGAGGGTGGCGCGGCTGATCCCCGCCGCTCTGGCGATCTCGTCCATGGAGGCGGTCGCCTTGCGGGTGAGCAGCCCGGCGGCTGCTTCGAGCACATGGTCAGGGTCGACACTCATGAGACGACCCTAACCCGAATGAGACAGTGATGTCTCATTCGGGTGGTCGGCGTCTCATCGAGCGCCCCATGGGCGTCCTAGCCGCGCTTGGCCTCCGCCCACTCGCGCTGCACCGCCAGATCGGCCTTGACCTCGCCCAGCTGCACGGCGACCGCCGAGGGCGCCGTGCCGCCCCGTCCGCTGCGCGAGGCGAGCGCTCCGGGCACGTCGAGGACCGTGCGGACCTCGGGGGTCAGGTGCGGCGAGATCGCGGCGAACTGCTCGTCCGTGAGCTGGTCGAGCTCGATGCCGTGGGCCTCGCACTCCTTGACGCACTCCCCCGCGACCTCGTGCGCGACCCGGAACGGCACCCCCTGCTTGACCAGCCACTCCGCGATGTCGGTGGCCAGTGAGAAACCGGCCGGCGCAAGTTCCTCCATCCGGGCGCGGTTGACCGTGAGGGTCGCCATCATCCCCGTGAAGGCCGGGAGCAGGATCTCCAGCTGGTCGCAGGAGTCGAAGACGGGCTCCTTGTCCTCCTGGAGGTCGCGGTTGTAGGCGAGCGGCAGCGCCTTGAGCGTCGCCAGCAGGCCGGTCAGATTGCCGATGAGCCGCCCGGACTTGCCCCGCGCCAGCTCGGCGATGTCGGGGTTCTTCTTCTGCGGCATGATCGAGGAGCCGGTGGAGAAGGCGTCGTGGAGGGTCACGAAGGAGAACTCCTTCGTGTTCCAGATGATGACCTCCTCGGCGATCCGCGACAGGTCGACGCCGATCATCGCCGTGATGAAGGCGAACTCCGCGACGAAGTCCCGGGCGGCCGTCCCGTCGATGGAGTTGCCGACCGAGCCGCGCTCGAAGCCCAGGTCGGCGGCGACCGCCTCCGGATCCAGGCCGAGCGAGGACCCGGCGAGCGCCCCCGAGCCGTACGGGGAGACGGCCGTGCGCTCGTCCCACTGCCGCAGCCGCTCCGCGTCCCGGCCGAGCGCCTGGACGTGGGCGAGGACATGGTGGGCGAAGAGCACGGGCTGGGCGTGCTGGAGGTGCGTGCGCCCCGGCATGGCGACGTCCGCGTGCGCCTCGGCCAGGCCGACCAGGGCCTCCTGGAGGTCGGTGAGGAGCCCGCCGATGATCCGGGCGTGGTCGCGCAGATACATCCGGAAGAGGGTGGCGACCTGGTCGTTGCGGGACCGCCCGGCGCGCAGCTTGCCGCCGAGGTCGGGCCCGAGCCGCTCCAGCAGGCCGCGCTCCAGGGCGGTGTGCACGTCCTCGTCGGCGATGGTGCCGGTGAAGGTGCCCGCCGCGACGTCGGCCTCCAGCAGCCCCAGGCCGTCGATCATGCGCTGGAGCTCGTCGGCGTCGAGCAGCCCGGCCTTGTGCAGCACGCGCGCGTGCGCACGGGAGCCCGCGATGTCGTACGGGGCGAGGCGCCAGTCGAAGTGGACGGAGGCGGAGAGCTTGGCCAGTGCCTCGGCGGGCCCGTCCGCGAACCGGCCGCCCCACAGCCGTACGTCGCCGCCGCTGTTGCCGTTGCTCACTTGCTGCTCCTCAAGGCTGGTGGTGTGCGGCCGCCTCCCCGCTTCGGGCGGGGAGGCGGCGTTCTTGCAGAGGGTTCAACGAGCCCGGGGTCAGACCAGGTCACGCTTGGCGGCGATCTTCGACGAAAGGCCGAAGATCTCGATGAAGCCCTTGGAGAGCGACTGGTCGAAGGTGTCGCCGGTGTCGTAGGTGGCGAGGTTGAAGTCGTAGAGCGACTGCTCGGACTTCCGGCCGGTGACGACGGCGCGGCCGCCGTGCAGCGTCATCCGGATGTCGCCGGAGACGTGCTGGTTGGCCTCGGCGATGAAGCCGTCCAGCGCCCGCTTGAGCGGCGAGAACCACAGGCCGTCGTAGACCAGCTCGCTCCACCGCTGCTCGACCTGCCTCTTGTAGCGGGCCAGCTCGCGCTCGACGGTGACGGACTCCAGCTCCTGGTGGGCGGTGATCAGCGCGATCGCGCCGGGCGCCTCGTAGATCTCCCGGGACTTGATGCCGACGAGGCGGTCCTCGACCATGTCGAGCCGGCCGATGCCCTGGGCGCCGGCCCGGTCGTTCAGCTGCTGGATGGCCTGGAGCACGGTGACGGGCTTGCCGTCGATGGCCACCGGGACGCCCTGCTCGAAGGTGATGATCACCTCGTCGGCCTCCCGGGGGGTGGCCGGGTTCGCCGTGTAGTCGTAGACGTCCTCGATCGGGGCGTTCCAGATGTCCTCCAGGAAGCCGGTCTCCACAGCCCGCCCGAAGACGTTCTGGTCGATGGAGTACGGCGACTTCTTGGTGGTCGCGATCGGGAGCTGCTTGGCCTCGCAGAAGGCGATGGCCTTGTCCCGGGTCATGGCGTAGTCCCGGACCGGGGCGATGCAGGTGAGCTCCGGCGCGAGGGAGGAGATGCCCGCCTCGAACCGCACCTGGTCGTTGCCCTTGCCGGTGCAGCCGTGGGCGACGGTGCTCGCGCCGTGCTTCTTGGCGGCGGCGACGAGGTGCTTGACGATCGTCGGCCGGGAGAGCGCGGAGACCAGCGGATAGCGGTCCATGTAGAGGGCGTTGGCCTTGATCGCCGGGAGGCAGTACTCCTCGGCGAACTCGTCCTTGGCGTCGGCGACCTCCGCCTCCACCGCACCGCAGGCGAGCGCGCGCTTGCGGATGACGTCCAGGTCCTCGCCGCCCTGGCCGACGTCCACGGCAACGGCGATGACCTCGGCACCCGTCTCCTCGGCGATCCAGCCGATGGCGACGGAGGTGTCCAGACCGCCGGAGTAGGCGAGTACGACGCGCTCGGTCACGGGTTTCTCCTTACGATGCATACGCTGATGGGTATAACTATGCACTGCTCCGTATGTTTCGTCAATAGCCGGGGGGCGGGCATGTCGGGGGCGGCCGGACCCGGATTTGGATCACGGCGCCAAACAGGATATTTTCTTCTTGCACGCCCCGCCGGGAAGAAAAGCCCGGAGGGAATCGGCACCGGGACGTGGCGCAGCTTGGTAGCGCACTTGACTGGGGGTCAAGGGGTCGCAGGTTCAAATCCTGTCGTCCCGACGGTGCAGTAAGGCCTGTCGACCTGGAAGGTTCTTCCAGGTCGACAGGCCTTTTTGCGTGGGGTCCGGGCTGAGATCATCGCTGCATGGCCGACGCACGACTACCCGCAGGGTGGACCCTCCAGCAGATCCACGACGTGTCCGGGGACCGGGATGCCGTCGCACTCCACACCGACCGGACCATGACGTGGTCCAGCTCTCCAGCAGTTCCCGCGGTTGACGAGGTCATACGGCCCGCGATCGTGCTGGGGTTCGGCAACCTGTGTCTCGTGCAGGCCGCCGACGACCCGGACTGGTACATGGGCCATCTGAACGATGACGGCAGCGCCAATTGCTGGAGTGCCTACGGCGATCTCTACGAAGCATTGCGCGGTCTGTGAAGGCCGAAGTCGTTCATGCCCGGCACTCACGTGGCCGGTGGTCCGGGGACCGCTTGGGGCCCAGGCCCCATACACCCGGGTGCATGTTGCCTGCTCAAGCGAACGACGCAGCGCACACCAAAAGCGCTCCGACCTCGAGGACCCTGCACCGATGCGGCCTCCGGCATACGGTGGAACGATCAGCCGGTGAGCGACAGGGCCGCTGACCGTACGGCTGGCAGGCGGTGCAGGCCGAGATTCTCGTGGATGTCGAGAGCGGCAGAAGAGCGGTTAAGCGTGATGTAGTGCAGCCCTGGTGCACCCTCCGCCAGCAGACGCTCGCTCAGTACAGTGACGTGCTCGACGCCGATGCTGTGCGCAGCGTCCGGGTCATCCCGTGCGCCGTCAAGCGCCTCGGCCAGAGGGGCGGGAAACACGGCGCTGCTCAGTTCTGCCAGTCGCCGAATCTGCCGCACATCGGTGGCAGGCATGATCGCCGGGATGATCGGAACGTCGCAGCCCGCCGCGGCCACGCGGTCGCGCAACCGAAAGTAGTCATCGACGTGGAAAAACATCTGAGTGATGGCATACTCGGCGCCCGCACGGCACTTGGCCACGAAGTACCGGATTTCGCTCTCCCAGTCCGGCGACCTCGGATGGCGTTCAGGAAATACTGCCACACCGACACTGAAGTTCCCTGTCTCCCTTACCAGACGCACGAGTTGATGGGCATAGGTGAACCCCTCATGGTGCGGCACCCACTGTCCCAGCGGATCGCCGGGCGGGTCACCCCGCAGAGCCAGCATGTCGTGCACGCCGACTGCCGCGTAGGAGCCGATGATGTGCCGGAGTTCGGCCACCGAGTGGCCTACTGCGGCGAGATGAGCGACCGGGCGCAGGGTGGATTCCGCGGCGATTCGACGGGTCAGTTCGATGGTCCGTTCCCGTGAGGAGCCTCCGGCTCCGTAGGTCACCGACACGAAGGTCGGGGCGTACGCTTCGATACGTCGTATCGAGCGCCACAACAGCTTCTCGGCCTGCGGGGACTGGGGAGGGAAGAACTCGAACGAGTACGAGATCCGGGCTGGTTCCAGTAGTCGACGGGACGGCATCAGGGGATTCATGGCCTCAGCTTCTCCAGATGCTGTGCGACGGCCCCGGCCGGTGCCGACCCGTAGGCATTCTCGATGCGCTGGAGCAAGCTCGCCGGGTCGAGCGTGTAACCCTGCGCGCCGATCCCTTCCAAGGAGAGGGAGGCAACGGCGCACCCCAGCCGAACAGAAAGATCCAGCGTTTGTCCCCAGCACACTGCGGCCAAGAATCCGGCGCGGAAGGCGTCTCCGGCACCGGTCGGGTCGACGATGCCCCGTGGCACCACCGCGTGGACCGTGCGCGGCTGTTCGCCGACGGCCTCCGTACGCACGCCCTCCGCGCCGAGTGTGGTCACCCATACCCCAACGCGGGAGAGGATGTCGGCATGCGTCCAGCCCGTTCGTTCCTGGAGCAAGGACGCTTCGTACTCGTTGGTGAAGAGCCACCGCGCTCCGGTCACGAGCTGCCGCGTCTCGTCACGGTCGAGCCGGGCAAGCTGCTGTGAGGGGTCGACTGCGAACGCGACACCCAGGGAACGGGTTTGCTCCGCGTGCTTGAGCATGGCGGCCGGGTCGTTCGGGGATACGAGAACGACGCCGATGTCGCCCGTCCGACAGACCACCTGCCGAAGATCGATGTCCCGGGCCTCTGCCATGGCCCCGGAGTAGAACGACGCAATCTGATTCTCCCGACGATCCGTCAAGCATGTAAAACGAGCCGTCTGACGCTCGGACGAGATATGCACGAAGTCCGTATCAACCCCGCATTCCTCGAGTCGGATACGGTAGTCGCCGAAATCGGGTCCAGCAGCGCCGACCAGGACCGGTGCATGGCCCAGGCTGCCGAGCCCGTACGCAATGTTCGCCGCAACCCCGCCGTGCCGGACCTCCAGGTCGTCAACCAGGAACGAGAGGGAGAGGGAGTCCAGCCGGTCAGGGATCAGCTGATCTGCGAAGACCCCGGGAAATACCATGAGATGGTCGGTGGCTATGGAGCCGGAGACCGCTACGCGCACGGGTACTCCTGGTGTTCGAGGTAGGACCGGATATTGCGGCGGGTCTCGGTGACACTGTCGCCGCCGAACTTCTCGGCGACAGCGTCCGCGAGGACCAGCGCCACCATGGCCTCGGCGACGACGCCAGCAGCCGGCACGGCGCACACGTCGGAGCGCTGGTGATGGGCCTTTGCGGCCTCACCTGTGGCGACATCGACAGTGGCGAGGGCGCGGGGCACGGTCGCGATAGGCTTCATCGCTGCCCGCACCCGTAGCAGCTCACCGGTCGTGAGGCCGCCCTCGGTTCCACCTGAACGGCCCGTCACTCGCTTGATGCCCTCCGGCGTGGAGACGATCTCGTCGTGGGCCCTCGAGCCCGGCACGCGTGCGAGCTCGAATCCGTCACCGACCTCCACGCCCTTGATCGCCTGGATGCCCATGAGTGCGGCCGCGAGGCGGGCATCAAGACGCCGGTCCCAGTGGACATGTGAGCCAAGACCCACTGGCACGTCGTACGCCAGGACCTCCACCACGCCACCGAGTGTGTTGCCGTCCTTGTATGCCTGATCGATTGCCGCGACCATCGCCTTCGACGCATCCCCGTCCAAGCAGCGCACCGGATCGGCGTCCAGCTTCCCGACGTCCGCCGGGGTCGGGTACACCCCGTACGGGGCCTTGGCGCCCGCCAGCTCTACGACATGGCTGACGATCTCGATCCCGGCCGTCTCCTTCAGGTACGAACAGGCCACCGCACCCAGCGCGAGGCGCGCGGCAGTCTCCCGAGCACTGGCACGCTCCAGGATCGGGCGGGCCTCGTCGAAGCCGTACTTCTGCATCCCCGCCAGATCGGCGTGGCCGGGACGTGGCCGGGTCAATGGAGCGTTACGCGCCAAGTCGGCCAACTCGGCCGGATCCACCGGATCAGCCGCCATAACTTTCTTCCACTTGTGCCACTCTGTGTTGCCCACAGTGATCGCGACCGGCGAGCCCATGGTCAGACCGTGCCGAACGCCGCCAAGAAACGTGACCTCGTCCCGCTCGAAATTCATCCGCGCGCCGCGCCCATAGCCGAGGCGCCGCCGAGCCAGGTGGCCCGCCACCATCTGCGTGGTGACCGGGACACCGGCAGGAAGGCCTTCCAACGTTGCCACCAGTGCGGGGCCGTGCGACTCTCCCGCGGTCAGCCAGCGCAACCGGCTCATCAGCGCCCCTGACCGCAGTGCCCACGGCTGTGCGCGCTCGTGGACCTGCCACTGCTCCCGTACATCTCGGCGATCATGAAGGCTAGTTCGAGCGACTGGCTGCGGTTCAGACGAGGATCGCAGGCGGTCTCGTAGCGCTGCCGAAGGTCGGCGTCCGCGATCTCGTGCGCGCCGCCGACGCACTCCGTGACATCATCACCCGTCAGCTCTACGTGGATGCCACCCGGATGCGTCCCCAGGTACTGGTGCACCTCGAAGAAACCACGGATCTCGTCGAGAATGCGGTTGAACTGGCGAGTCTTGTACCCACTTTCCGACTCGTAGGTGTTCCCGTGCATCGGGTCGCACGCCCATACCACCTGGGCGCCGGAAGCCGTGACCTTCTCCACGAAGGCCGGCAGCACGTCCCGTATCCTTCCCGCACCCATTCTGGTGATGAACGTCAACCGGCCGGGCTGCCGCTCCGGGTCGAGCCTGTCGATCAGGGCGAGTGCGTCGTCCGCCGTCGAGGTCGGCCCGAGTTTTACACCGATCGGATTCCTGACCCGGGCGGCGAACTCCACGTGCGCGCCGTCCAGTTGTCGGGTACGTTCCCCGATCCACACCATGTGGGCCGACACGTCATACAGGTATCCACTTCGGGAGTCCACGCGCGTCAGCGCAGCCTCGTAGTCCAGCAGCAGCGCTTCATGGCTGGCATAGAACTCGACCGTCTCGATCTCCCGGGGCAGGGGGCCGCAGGACCGCATGAAGGCGAGCGCGGAGTCGATCTGCCTGGCCAGGCTTTCGTAGCGTTCACCAGCAGGGGAGAGCGCCACGAAGTCCCGATTCCAGGCATGCACCCTGCGCAGGTCGGCGTATCCCCCAGTGGTGAAGGCCCGTACGAGATTCAAGGTGACAGCGGACGCGTGGTACATCCGGCTCAGCCGGTGCGGGTCCAGCACTCTGGCCGCCTGGTCGAAGGCCAGGCCGTTCACGGCGTCTCCCCGATAGGAGGGCAGCGTGACACCGTCACGGATCTCGACCTCGCTCGAGCGTGGTTTGGCGTACTGCCCGGCCATCCTGCCCACCTTGACGACAGGTACAGAGGCTGCGTAGGTCAAGACGGCCGCCATCTGCAGGATGGTGCGGAGTTTGTTGTCGATCTGCTCGGCGCTCACACCATCGAAGGTCTCCGCACAGTCGCCCGCCTGAAGGAGGAACGCCTCACCCCGCGCCACCGCCGCAAGCCGCGCCCGCAACTGGTCGCACTCGGCCGCGTAGACCAAAGGCGGGCTCGACCGGAGGAACGCCAGAACCTCTCGCAGAGCATCAGGGTCCGGCCAGGCGGGTTGCTGAGCAGCGGGCAGCGACATCCAGTCGTCGGCTATGTCTGCGGCCATCGGTCAAACCCCCGCAGCCTTGCGCAGGGCGTCGACGCGGTCCGTGCGCTCCCAGGTGAAGTCCGGGAGCTCGCGGCCGAAGTGGCCGTAGGCGGCGGTC
>NZ_BAAABW010000049.1:0-1345 GCF_039521185.1 Streptomyces blastmyceticus
CGTCCGCATCTCCGTGCACGGTGCGGGCGGTGTGGCCTTCGGCCACCAGGTGATCGAGCTCGGCGCGTTCGCCGAGGCGATGGTGGTCCTGGACCACACCGGCGACGCCACCCTTGCCGCCAACGTCGAGTACCTGATCGGCGACGGCGCCAAGCTCACCGTCGTCTCCATCCAGGACTGGGACGCGACCGCGGTGCACGTTGCCCAGCACACCGCGCTGGTCGGCCGGGACGCCTCGTTCAAGTCCGTGATCGTCACCTTCGGCGGCGACCTGGTCCGCCTCCACCCCCGGGTCGTCTACGGCGCCCCCGGCGGCGAGGCCGAGCTGTACGGCCTGTACTTCACCGACAAGGGCCAGCACCAGGAGCACCGTCTCTTCGTCGATCATGACACCCCGCACTGCCGCTCCAATGTCGCCTACAAGGGTGCGCTGCAGGGCGAGGGCGCCCACGCGGTATGGATCGGCGACGTCCTCATCCGCGCCGCCGCCGAGGGCACGGACACCTACGAGCTGAACCGCAACCTTGTCCTGTCGGACGGTGCGCGGGTCGACTCGGTGCCGAACCTGGAGATCGAGACCGGCGAGATCGTCGGCGCCGGGCATGCTTCGGCGACCGGCCGGTTCGACGACGAGCAGCTGTTCTACCTGATGGCCCGCGGCATCCCGGCGGATGAGGCCCGTCGTCTGGTCGTCCGTGGTTTCTTCGCCGAGCTCGTCCAGCAGATCGGCATTCCCGACCTGGAAGAACGCCTCATCACCAAGATCGAGGCCGAGCTGGAAGCGTCCGTGGCATGAGCGAGGCAACGTACGTACGCGCCTGCGGCCTGAGCGAGCTGGAGGAGGACACCCCGAAGCGGGTGGAACTCCACGGCACGCCGGTCTCGGTCGTCCGTACCGAGGGAGAGGTGTTCGCCATCAACGACATCTGCTCCCACGCGAACGTCTCGCTCTCCGAGGGCGAGGTGGAGGACTGCGCCATCGAGTGCTGGCTGCACGGCTCCAGCTTCGACCTGCGCACCGGCAAGCCCTCCGGCCTGCCCGCCACGCGTCCCGTCCCCGTATACCCCGTCAAGATCGAAGGGGACGACGTGCTCGTCTCCCTCACCCAGGAGTCCTGAGTTCCCCATGGCAACGCTTGAGATCCACGACCTGCACGTTTCCGTCGAGGCCGAGAACGGCCCGCGGGAGATCCTGCGCGGCGTCGACCTGACCGTGAAGCAGGGCGAGACCCACGCCATCATGGGCCCCAACGGCTCCGGCAAGTCGACCCTCGCCTACTCCCTGGCCGGTCACCCGAAGTACACGATCACCGGTGGCACCGTCACCCTCGACGGCGAGGACGTC
>NZ_BAAABW010000050.1:0-685 GCF_039521185.1 Streptomyces blastmyceticus
GGTGAGGGCGGCGAGGACGACGATGGCGGTGCCGTGCTGGTCGTCGTGGAAGACGGGGATGTCGAGGGCTTCGCGCAGGCGGGCTTCGATCTCGAAGCAGCGGGGGGCGGAGATGTCCTCGAGGTTGATGCCGGCGAAGCCGGGGGCGATGGCTTTTACGATCTCGACGATGGCGTCGGAGTCCTGGGTGTCGAGGCAGATGGGCCAGGCGTCGATGCCGGCGAAGCGCTTGAAGAGGGCGGCCTTGCCCTCCATGACGGGCAGTGCGGCCTTGGGGCCGATGTTGCCCAGACCGAGGACGGCGGAGCCGTCGGTGACCACGGCGACGCTGTTGCGCTTGATGGTCAGGCGGCGGGCGTCCTCGGGGTTTTCGGCGATGGCCATGCAGACGCGGGCGACGCCGGGGGTGTAGATCATGGAGAGGTCGTCGCGGTTGCGGATGGGGTGTTTGGACGCCATCTCGATCTTGCCGCCGAGGTGCATCAGGAAGGTGCGGTCGGAGACCTTGCCGAGGGTCACGCCTTCGATGCCGCGGAGTTTTTCCACGATCTCGTCGGCGTGGTCGGTGGAGGTCGCGGCGACGGTCACGTCGATCCGCAGCTTCTCGTGGCCCGAGGCGGTGACGTCGAGGCCGGTCACGGATCCGCCGGAGGATTCCACGGCCGTGGTGAGCTGGCTGACCGCG
>NZ_BAAABW010000051.1:0-997 GCF_039521185.1 Streptomyces blastmyceticus
TGACAACAAGTTCGCGTCGCTGAACACCGCCGTGTGGTCGGGCGGCTCCTTCATCTACGTCCCGCCGGGCGTCCACGTCGACATCCCGCTGCAGGCGTACTTCCGTATCAACACGGAGAACATGGGCCAGTTCGAGCGGACGCTGATCATCGTCGACGAGAACGCCTATGTGCATTACGTCGAGGGCTGCACGGCTCCGATCTATTCCTCGGACTCGCTGCACAGCGCCGTGGTCGAGATCATCGTGAAGAAGGGCGGCCGCTGCCGCTACACGACGATCCAGAACTGGTCGAACAACGTCTACAACCTGGTCACCAAGCGGGCCGTGGCCTATGAGGGCGCGACCATGGAGTGGGTCGACGGCAACATCGGCTCCAAGGTGACCATGAAGTACCCGGCCGTCTACCTGATGGGCGAGCACGCCAAGGGCGAGACCCTCTCCATCGCCTTCTCCGGCGAGGGCCAGCACCAGGACGCCGGCGCGAAGATGGTCCACATGGCGCCGAACACCTCCTCCAACATCGTCTCCAAGTCGGTGGCACGAGGCGGCGGCCGCACCTCCTACCGCGGCCTGATCGAGATCGGCGAGGGCGCCCACGGCTCCAAGTCGAACGTGCTCTGCGACGCCCTGCTGGTGGACACCATCTCCCGGTCGGACACCTACCCCTACGTCGACGTCCGCGAGGACGACGTCTCCATGGGCCACGAGGCGACCGTCTCCAAGGTCAGCGACGACCAGCTCTTCTACCTGATGAGCCGGGGGCTGACGGAGTTCGAGGCGATGGCGATGATCGTGCGCGGCTTCGTCGAGCCCATCGCCCGGGAGCTGCCGATGGAGTACGCACTGGAGCTCAACCGGCTGATCGAGCTGCAGATGGAAGGCGCGGTCGGCTGACCGCCCACCCCCACCAGCAGCAGCGACCCGACTTTTTGTGACAGGAAGAGAGCACGACGACAGCCATGGCTGACAACACTCCCGCCGGCAGCACGACCGACG
>NZ_BAAABW010000052.1:0-1035 GCF_039521185.1 Streptomyces blastmyceticus
CTGCGCGTAGATCGGGCGCAGGAGGTCCAGGTCGCGGATGATCGCGGCCGGGCGGAGGTCGAAGACCTCGGCGATCGCCGTCTCGATCTTCTCGACGTCGACGGTGGCGGTGCCGAAGGTCTCGACGAACAGGCCCACCGGCTCGGCCTTGCCGATCGCGTACGCGACCTGCACCTCGCAGCGGGTGGCCAGACCGGCGGCGACGACGTTCTTGGCGACCCAGCGCATCGCGTACGCGGCGGAGCGGTCGACCTTGGACGGGTCCTTGCCGGAGAAGGCACCGCCGCCGTGGCGGGCCATGCCGCCGTAGGTGTCGATGATGATCTTGCGGCCGGTGAGGCCGGCGTCGCCCATCGGGCCGCCGATCTCGAAGCGGCCGGTCGGGTTCACCAGGAGGCGGTAGCCCTCGGTGTCCAGCTTGATGCCGTCCTCGACCAGCTCCTTGAGGACGTGCTCGACGACGAACTCGCGGATGTCGGGCGCGAGCAGCGAGTCCAGGTCGATGTCGGACGCGTGCTGGGAGGAGACCACCACGGTGTCCAGGCGGACGGCCTTGTTGCCGTCGTACTCGATGGTGACCTGGGTCTTGCCGTCGGGACGCAGGTAGGGGATGGTCCCGTTCTTGCGGACCTCCGACAGGCGGCGGGACAGGCGGTGCGCGAGGTGGATCGGGAGCGGCATCAGCTCCGGCGTCTCGTCGCAGGCGTAGCCGAACATCAGGCCCTGGTCGCCCGCGCCCTGCTTGTCGAGCTCGTCCTCGTCGCCCTCGACGCGGCTCTCGTACGCCGTGTCGACGCCCTGCGCGATGTCCGCGGACTGCGCGCCGATGGACACCGACACGCCGCAGGAGGCGCCGTCGAAGCCCTTCTTGGAGGAGTCGTAGCCGATCTCGAGGATCTTGTTGCGGACGAGCGTGGCGATCGGGGCGTAGGCCTTCGTCGTCACCTCGCCGGCGACGTGCACCAGGCCGGTGGTGATCAAGGTCTCGACGGCGACGCGCGAGGTCGGGTCCTCTTTGAGGAGCGCGTCGAGAAT
>NZ_BAAABW010000053.1:0-1321 GCF_039521185.1 Streptomyces blastmyceticus
CGGGTATGGCTTTCAGCCGGTTGCCCAAGATGGTTCAGTTCACCTGGCCGCCCGGCGTCTCACGACGACTCGGCCGCTGATTAGGAGCTGCGGGCCCCTGCGGGTGCATCGCTGAGTAGGACCATGCTGGCGAGGTCGTCCGGACGAACAGCGCGCGTCGAACGACCGGAGGAACAAGTGACCCGGATCTGGGTGGGAACGGACATTGGCAAGACCCACCACCACACCGTGGTGCTGGACGTCGAGGGCAAACGGCTGCTGTCGCGGCGCGTGCTGAACGACGAGCCGGAGCTGCTGGCTCTGCTCGCCGACGTGCTGGCCATCGGCGAGGACGTGGTCTGGGCCGTTGACGTTGCTGACGGCATGGCTGCCCTGTGGATCAACATCCTGCTCAACCACGGCCAGCAGCTCGTCTACATCCCCGGCCTCGCGGTCAACCGCGCCGCTGCCGGCTACCGGGGCACCGGGAAGACCGACGCCAAGGACGCCACCGTCATCGCCGACCAGGCCCGGATGCGCCGCGACCTGGCCGTCCTGCGGCCGGACGACGAACACGCCATCGAACTGCGGGTCCTCACCAACCGCCGGGCCGACCTGAACGCCGACCGCACCCGCCGGATCAACCGCCTGCGCGGTCAGCTCACCGGCGTCTTCCCCGCGTTGGAGCGGACTCTGGATCTGGGCAACGTCGGCCCGCTCATCCTGCTGACCGGGTACCAGACCCCGGCCGCCCTGCGCCGCACCGGCCGCAAGCGGCTGGAAACCTGGCTGGGCAACCGCCACGTCCGCAGTCCCGAGGCCCTCGCCACAGCCGCCCTGGAGGCAGCCGAACGCCAGCACACCGCCGTCCCCGGGGAGAAGATCATCGCGCAGGTGATCCACACCCTCGCGAAGGAGGTGATGGGCCTCAACGAGCAGATCACCGAGACCGACAAACTCATTGCGGCCCGGTTTCGCGACCATGAACTCGCCGAAGTGATCTCCAGTATGCCCGGCATCGGCCCGCTGCTGGGCGCCGAGTTCCTCGCCGCTACCGCGGGCGACATGAGCCGCTACGGCACTGCCGACCGCCTCGCCAGCCTTGCCGGAGTCGCCCCGGTACCCCGCGACTCCGGCAACGTCAGCGGCAACCTGCACCGCCCCCGGCGCTACCACCGCGGCCTGCAACGTGTCTTCTACACCTCCGCGCTCATCAGCATCCGCAGCTGCGACGCCTCGCGGCGCTTCTACGAACGCAAGCGCGCCGAAGGCAAACGGCACACCCAGGCTGTCCTCGCGCTGGCCCGGCGGCGGGTGAACGTCCTGTGGGCCCTGATCCGTG